>JAJDWE010000043.1 GCA_022825725.1 Gemmatimonadota bacterium | reverse complement strand
GTTCCTTGATGATCCCTGCGAGCCGGGCGGAAATGTCACGCCCCCCGCCCGCGTCGGCGTCGTGGCGCCCGTCGGGCGCGGGCCTGCGGAGCAGGTAGAGGAACGTCAGGGGCACTATCGCGAGGACAGCCCAGATCAGCATCCCGTGCAGACGTTCTTCGACCATGTCACGCCCCTTCCCGCAGCATGCCGTGTTCGTCGAACCAGCGGTACGTGTCTCTGACCGATTCAGCGAGCGAGCGCGGGTGGAACCCGAGTTCCGCCTGCGCCTTGGCGCTGGATATCCGTCGGTTGGCATTGGCCATGACGCGGACGGATGCTGGCGTGTAGAGCGGACGACGTCCCCGGCACCGATCCAGGACGACCTGGCAGGGTGCCCATAACCGGGCGGCGAATATCGGGAACTGGAGGCGGGGTGCGGCTACCCCGGTCGCCTGCTGGGAAAGCTCCGCCAGTTCGCGCACGGTGTGCCAGTGACCGGAGAGGAGGTAGTTCTCGCCACATCTCGCCTCTGTCTCCGCGGCCATCGTGGCCGCCACGACATCGCGCACATCGACCCAGTCGTAGCCACCTGCGATCAGCGCGGGAAGTCGCCTGCCGTGGAGGTCGAGCAGTACCTGCCCCATGGGTGACGGCGCACCGTCCCAGGGGCCGATCACGCTCGTCGGATTAAGGATCACGGCGTTCAGGCCGCGGTCGATGCCACGGCGGACTTCCACTTCGCCGGCGGCTTTCGAACGGTCGTACGGCGCGGCGCGCAGGCTGTCCGCGGGACCGCGGCTCTCGTCAAGCACCTCGTCCAGCGGGTGCTGGTCGTAAGCGTGGATCGAGGAAACGTGAACCAGGCGTCTCACCCCACATTCGAGGGCCGCTTCCACGACATTGCGGGTGCCCAGGACGTTCGTGCGATGGAATTCCTGCGCCCTGACGGCACCGATCGAGACCAGCGCGGCCAAATGGAACACGCTTTCGGCGCCCTCGAAGGCGGCGATCAGCGATTCCTTGTCGAGCAGGTCTCCCTTGACCCACTCGATGTCGAGATCCGCCGCCGTCCCTCGACGCTCCCGAAAGAGCGCACGGACCTGACGGGGCCCGTACTTGTCGGCAAGAGCCTGCGTCAACACCCCGCCGATCTGCCCGCTCGCCCCGGTGATCACGCGTACGGTGCGAGGTCGTCCGCCGTCGGATGACTTCACTGCGAAGGACGCGGTTCGCGAATCGTCGACCGGATCAGGCGCTTGAGGAGCGGGCGCAGCGAACTCAGACTCGGATTTCGTGCCGCTGCTCAGCGAGCCTGAACTTGATTCGGTTGCTGGGCGACTGCGAGGGCAACGGATCCATGGGCATCCGCTTGAAGGGGCGGGCCAACTCGATCCTGAAGTGATGCGTGAGCATCAGCAGGTTGATCGCCATGTGCATGTGGGCCCAGCGGCGCCCGAGACATGAGTGCGTGCCCAGCCCGAAAGGCGCGTAGCCGCCGCCGCGATGCTCGTTTCGAGGGGGCGCGTAGCGGTCGATGTCGAACGTCCACGGATCGGGAAACGCCTCTTCCAGGTAGTGTGTGGCCGCCTGCGCGATCAGGAGCTGCGTCCCGACCGGTAATTCGTAACCCTCCACCACGCAGGTGTTCATCACCGTGCGCATCGACATGACCGTGATCGGCGACATCCGCAGAGTCTCCATCAGCACTCGCCGGGTCACGTCGATCCGGTCCGGACTCAAGTCATCCTCACCGGGATCGCCCTCGGCCCACAACGCATCCGCTTCGGCCGTGACCCGCTCGTACAACTCGGGATTCTGCAGCAACCAGTAAAGGGCAAAGCCGACCTGGTCGCCCATGTACATGGCGGTCATCAAGATCGCCCCCAGCGGCAGCGACAGGTCCGACTCGGGCAGGAACTGGGGATCAGACGCGTGCAGGGCCAGGTACGCGTCCACCACATCCTTGGGCATCCCGACCCGCTGCGTGGCCGTATGTGTATTCTGCATACGGTCTATGATCCGTTGCGTGGCCTTCGCCCGGCGGCGCATCGGCAGGGTGTTGAGCATGAAACGCGGCATCGTCTTGACGATGCCTACGTTGAGCACCCGTACCTTGTATTCGAGCGCGTCGGCAATCTCGGCCTGGGTGTCAATGCTGGCCAGGAGCGGCGATGACTGTGCGTTCAGCAATGGCCGCAGCATCGCCTGCACCGGCATGGTGGCACCCACGTCCCAACTCGCCATGTGCGTGCGGGCCAGATCAAAGACCTCGTCCAGACGCCTGGTCAAAGTCCTGCGAGAGTACGCGGGCTGCAGCGACTTGCGAAAGCGAAAGTGATCCGCACCGTCAGTCGAGTGCATAGAGCGCGACACGCCATACGCCTTGTCGACGCCCTCGAAATACTCCTTCGACCGCAGGAACACCCGCCCCATGCGATGGGCCCATTGATTCGTCTTCAACCCCGCCAGGACAATCATGTTCTGGCGGAACGGGAGTCGGAGCTCGAACACCGGACCGTACTTTTCGGCCAAACCGGCGAACCCTGCCGGCAGCCTCCCCTCCCGCAGCTCGCGGTTGAACACCAGGTCACGCAGGGACACGGCCGGGATCGGCTTGGTCAGCGAGGGCCGGCGAAGCGTGGGCGCGACGATACTCTCGGTCACCGCTGCCGCAATCGCTCGGCCGATCAGGTCCATTTGGCTGACGAACTTGATCCGCTCTTCCGCCTCCTCGTCGATCTGAAACATGTGATGGAACACGTTACAGGCGTTGACGAGACCAGTGATAATCACGTCGCGCGGCTCGGGAATCTCATCCGCGAAGATGATCCTGGTCAGCCGGGCCTTTACGAACTCGCCCGCCAGGTGGTCTTCTTCCAGCGGTGTATCGCCCGACCGCTGCCGCTTGGTGAACGTATAGAAATCGCCCGGGTGGCGGTCGAGAACCTGTCGCCGAACGAGCCGGTCCAGCGCATGGGAAATCACCGACTCGGCCTGCGGAGCGAGCCGCTCAACCCAGTAGGGGACACTGTGCTGTTTCGTTTCGGTCGCGATCTCCCGCAAGATCGGGTCGAGCGCCGGACGACCGGTGTCGGTCGAATCGAACAGAATCAGCGACGTCAGATCGGTGTCGATGCGACCGCGCAGCGACAGTTCACCCAGCACCGCGCCGACCATGGCGCAGTTCAGGTTCCAGCCGGGCACCTGACGAAAAAAGCCGCTCTCTTCGTCCAGCAGCGCCAGCAGCAACTCTTCCGGCAGACTCAGCGAGGACGCCCCCGCGTCGGTCGGACTGCTTCGTGAGTCACTAATCAACCCGTTTTCTCCCTCGTAGGATCTCGACGATCGTGGTTTAATCTAACACATATCGGACCGAAGTCGGCAACGGAACCGGACTTGAGGCCCGAAGCCGCTCATCGGACCGGAAACGTTGCCGCGCCCGTGCGTGTTCACACGTGTGGATGCCGCCGGTGCGCGCGAGGCTCGGCGCCGCCGCCGAGCCTTGCTGTTCAAGGGGCACCCGCCGCAGTTTTTTTGGGCTTCGCCAACGCATGAACCACGAGATGAACGATATGATTTTCCCTGGAGATGAGATGATCAAGCGGACCCCACTGGCGATCTTCGCCGCCGGGCTTTTTCTGTCGACCGCGACTCCGGCTTTGGGCCAGGAGGTGATGCAGTCGGCATACCACGACTACCGGCTCGTCCCCGTAGTGGAGGGGCTGATGCAGCCGTGGTCGATCGCGTTCCTGCCGGACGGCGAGATGCTCGTGACCGAGAAGGCGGGCACGCTGCGCGTCGTCCGCGACGGCATGCTCCTGCCGGAGCCGGTCACCGGCGTGCCCGAGGTGATTTCGGAGGGACAGGGCGGACTCATGGACGTCGTGCCCCACCCCGACTTCGAGAGCAACCGGCTCCTCTACCTGAGTTTCTCGCAGCCGAACGAGACGGAGCGAGGGACGACGGCGGTCATCCGCGGACGGTACGAGAGCGGGGCACTCACCGACATCGAGGAGATCTTCGTCGCGGTCTCCGAAGGACGCGGCCACTACGGATCGCGTCTCGTGTTCGACGGACAGGGACACCTGTTCATCACGGTCGGGGAACGCCAGGCTCCGGCGCGCGGCGACCTCTACGCACACCCCGCGCAGGACCCCTCGAACCACCACGGCACCGTGAGCCGGGTCTACGAGGACGGCACGATCCCGGAGGATAATCCGTTCATCGGCGATCCCGACGTACAACCCGAGATCTGGAGCTACGGGCACCGCAACCAGCAGGGGATGGCCCTGAACCCGGAGACGGGTGACCTCTGGGCCACGGAGCACGGTCCCCAGGGCGGCGATGAACTCAACCTCATCGAGCCGGGGCTCAACTACGGCTGGCCGGTCGTCGGCTACGGCGTCAACTACCGCTCGGGCAGCGCGATCCACGAGGGGACCCACAAGGAGGGGATGGAGCCGCCGGAGCACTTCTGGGTGCCGTCGATCGCGGTCTCGGGACTGCTCTTCTATACGGGCGACCGCTTCCCGCACTGGAAGGGGAACCTGCTCGCGGGCGGGCTCGCCGGCCAGCAGTTGGCGCGCCTCACGCTCGACGGTCAGCAGGTCGTGCGCGAGGAGACGCTCGTGCAGGGCTTCGGGCGCATCCGCGATGTCCGGCAGGGGCCGGACGGGCTCATCTACCTCGCGATCGACAGCCGGGGGAGCGAAAGGACGGCGATCCTCCGCATGGAGCCGGTCGAGACGCGCTAGTGTCGTGTCCCCGGGCGGCCCCGTCGCGCGACGGGGCTCAGCCGGGGGCGACGGCTCGCCGGTAGGCTTCCGACAGCGCCCGGGTGATCTCGCCCGGGCGGCCGCTTCCCACGGGCCGGCCGTCAAGTTCCACGGTCGGCCGCACCTCCGTCGTGGTCCCCGTGAAGAAGATCTCGTCGGCGTCCCGGAGTTCGTCCACCGTGAAGGCGCGTTCCCGGGCGGGGATGCCCAGTCCGGCGCACAGTTCGAGCGTGAACGCGCGGGTGACGCCGTGCAGGATGTGGTTCGTGGCCGGGGCCGTCGTCACCTCCCCGCCGAGGACCGCGAACACGTTGTTGTGCGTTCCCTCCTGAACCATCCCCTCGCGGATGAAGATCGCGTCCTCGACGTCCGCCTCCACCGCGGCCTGCTGCGCGAGGACGTTGGGCAGGAGGCCGGTCGTCTTGATGTCGGCGCGGGCCCAGCGCTGCTCGGGCAGCGTGATGGCGCCGAAGCCCCGCTCCCACCGATCGGGCGTCGTGCGGACGAGTTCCTTCGCGAAGGCGTAGACGGTGGGCGCGACCGCCTCCTTCGGGAATGCGTGCGTACGGGGGGCGGCGCCGCGCGTCACCTGCATGTAGAAGACGGAGAACTCGGCGGCGACGAGGTCGTTCCGCGCGATGAGTTCGTCACCCACGCCGGCGAGGGGAGCCACATCCGCCTCGATCCGGAGCGTGCCGAGACCCCGGGCGAGCCGGGCCAGGTGGCGTTCGCGCAGGAAACAGCGGCCCATGTACGCCGGGATCGCCTCGTAGACCGCGTCCGCGAACAGGAAGCCCCGGTCGTTCACCGAGACCCGCGCCTCGCCGACGGGGAGATAGTCTCCGTTCAGATAGACGATGATGGTCTGCAACCCCTCCGTTTTCGGGAATCGCCGGGCGGTCCCGCCGCCGCAGGACGCGGCGCCTCGGCACGCTCGGTGGCTCGCGGTCCGCCCAGACACCACACCAGATGCCCGTGTCGAGCGCCGGGGGGCAAGGTCGGTCCCGATCTGGTTCACGTTCGTGCACCGCGTTAGCGTTCAACGGGCGGGTCCCCTGTCGGCCCGTTTTTCTTCTGCTTCCGGAGGACTGATGAAGGTTTCGCGGCGAGTTCGCGGCATCCCTGCCGCTCGGTGGCTCTTCCTGGCGATCATCCTGCCCTCGACGATCCTCGCGGGCGCGACGTGGTCCGCCCCGGCTCTGGCGGCGCAGGAGGCGCGCACGCTTTCCTACGGCGAGCCGGAGGAGGTCGGGATGTCCCGCGCCGTCCTCGAGGGCGCTCTCGGACTGTACCACGAGGCGGTCGAGCGCGGAGACATCGTCGGCGCCGTCCTCCTGGTCGCCCGCAAGGGAAAGATCGTCCTCCACGAGGCGGTCGGCATGCGCGACAAGGAGCGCGGGCTGCCCATGGAGCGGAACTCGATGTTCCGCATGGCCTCGAACACCAAGCCCGTCGTGGCCGCCGCGGTCGCGCAACTCGTCGAAGAGGGCAAGCTCTCCTACGACGACCTCGTCCGGGAATACATCCCCGAGTGGGACAACTACCGCGCGGGGTTCATCACGGTCGGACACCTCCTGTCCCACAGCAGCGGGCTCCGGATCCCCACCCTCTTCCTGCAGCCGCTGGGCGAGAATCCGACGCTGCAGAGCGAATCGGCCCGCTTCGGCGCGATCGGAGCGGAGGTGACGCCGGGCGAGACGTATTCCTACAACAATCCGGGGTACAACACGCTCGGCGCGCTCGTGGAGATCGCCTCCGGCCAACTGCTGGAGGACCGGCTCATGGAGACGGTCTACCGACCGCTCGGGATGGCGGACAGCTACAATCATCACGCCGCGCACGAGGTGGGCGGGAAGGTGGATCGCATGGGCTCGGTCTACTACCAGCGCGGACCCGACGGGGACTGGACTCCCGGCGGCACGCCCGGAGGCCCGGTGGCCTTTCCCTTCGCTCGTGCCTCGGGCGGCATGATCTCCTCGGCGTGGGACTATGCGGTGTTCTCGCAGATGTTCCTTAACGGCGGCACCTACGATGGGGCCGAGATCCTGACGCCGGAATCCGTCGAACTCATGACGTCACCGAAGATCCACATCGGCGGCGAGGGGGACGAGGCGAGCTACTACGGATACGGCTGGCGGCTCGCCGACGGCACGTACGGCCACGGAGGATCGGACGGCACGAACGCGTGGCTCGACCCCGACCGCGAGATCATCGGTCTCGTGTTCACGCAGACGCCGCGCGGCGACAACCGCGGGACCCGCCTCGAGCGTTTCCGCGAACTCGTGAACCTCGCGCTCGAGGGGGGCGGTTCGTAGCGCGGCCTTTGCCACGGGCTGCTAGGACGCCCGGCGGCGGAGCCATTCGACGGTAAACAGGAGCGCGAGCGCGAACACGATCAGGAAGGTGGCGACCGCGAGGATCGCGGGGCTGATCTGTTCGCGGATCCCCGCCCACATCTGGCGCGGGATCGTCCGCTGGTCCAACCCGCCCATGAAGAGGACGACGACCACTTCGTCGAACGACGTGGCGAAGGCGAACAGGGCTCCCGAGATCACGCCGGGCGCGATCAGCGGCAGTTGCACGGTGCGGAAGGTGCGCACGGGCCCGGCGCCGAGGCTGGCCGCGGCCCGCGTGAGGTTGCGGTCGAAGGCCGACAGCGTGGCGACGACCGTGATCACGACGAAGGGCAGGCCCAGCGTCGCGTGGGCCAGGATCAGCCCCAGGTGCGTCTGGGCCAGTCCGAGGTTCGTGTAGAAGAAGAACATCCCCGCCGCGGCGATGATCACCGGCGTGACCATGGGCGAGATCAGGAGACCGGTGATGAAGCGGCGCGCCGGCATGGCGGGGCTCGACAGCCCGAGCGCGGCCAGCGTGCCGAGCGCCGTCGCGAGCAGGGTGGCGGAGACGCCGATCACCAGACTGTTCACAAGGCCGCGCGTCCACGCCTCGTTCTCCACGATCTCGCGATACCACCGCAGCGACCACGCTTCGGGATCGAGGCGGAGCATGCCCTCGGTGAAGGTGAAATAGGGTTCCGCGTTGAAGCTGAGCGGCACGATCACGATGATCGGCGCCACGAGGAAGATGAAGACGCACGTGCAGAAGGCGAGGTAGCCGATGCGGCCGACGCGGGCCCCGATCACAGTCACGGTCCTCCGTCCTCCATCAGCCGAGACTCATGCGCTCGACACCCACCAGCCGGTCGTAGAGCAGGTAGAGGACGAGCACACCCACCAGCAGGAGCGCGCCGAGCGCCGCCGCGAGCCCCCAGTTCAGCGACGTCTGCATGTGGTAGGCCACCATGTTCGAGATCAGCTGGCCGCTGCTCCCGCCGACGAGCGCCGGCGTGATGTAGTAGCCGATCGCGAGGATGAAGACGAGGAGCGAGCCCGCGCCCACGCCGGGCAGCGTCTGGGGCCAGTAGACGCGGCGGAACGCCTGGGCGGGCGTGGCGCCCATCGAGGCGGCGGCCCGCATGTGCAGGGGCGGAATCGACCGCATGACCGAGTACAGCGGCAGCACCATGAAGGGCAGCAGGACGTGGGTCATGGCCACGAGCGTGCCCGTCATGTTGTAAACCATCGACAACCGGCCGTCGTCCCCGATGAGTCCGATCGCGACCAGCAGGTCGTTGACCACGCCCTGCGTCTGGAGAAGGACGATCCACGAGGTCGTCCGCACGAGGAGCGAGGTCCAGAAGGGAACGAGGACGAGAGCGAGGAGGAGGCCGGCCCGGCGCGGCCGCGCGTGCGCGATGAGATGAGCGATCGGATAGCCGAGGACGAGGCAGAAGACGGTGATCGCCAGGCTCACGAGCAGCGTGCGCCACAGGAGCGGCAGGTAGATGCGCCGCTCCTCCGGCTGCCGTGCGACGGAACCGTCCGCCAGCCGCTGCATGTCCAGCGCGTTGAGGTAGTGGCGGGCCGTGATGCGCTCGCCGGCCGCGCGGATCGCATGCCAGGTGCCCGGCTCGACCCAGGCGGAATCGATGGCGGCCATCGCGTCTCGCCACGGACCCTCCGCCACCTCCCGCAGATCCCGGCCGGTCCGCGTGAACACGCCGCGCAGCCCGCTCTGGAGTCGGTTTGCCCGGCTCGCGACCTGTCCCAGCGTCCTCGCCTCCCGCGCGGCGCCGATCTCCCCGGCGGCCGCCTCGTACGCCGCCTCCGGAGGGAGCCCTTCGCCGTCCCACTCGCGCAACGCCGTGAGCGTCGCGGGCAGGGCGTCCGCGACGACCGGATCGTAGACGCTCCTCACGAGCATCGTCCCCAGCGGCGCCAGGAAGGTGACGCCCAGGAAGATCAGAAGCGGCAGAACGAGTCCCATCGCCCGAAGCCGGTCCCGGCGGCCCGGACCGACCCTCGCGACCGTGCGTTGCCGGCGCGCCGTCACCCGGTCATCCCGTCACCGGGCCAGCCAGGCGCTGAAACGCTCGTTCAGCTCATCCTGGTTGTCGACCCACCAGGTCCAGTCCCTCCGCAGCGCGCGCGCCATGTTGGAGGGATGCGTCGGCAGGTGCGGGCCCATCTCCACGCCGGTCTCCAGATGAGTGGTGATGAGCGGCCCGGCCGATTCCCGCGCGGGACCGTACGAGATCCTACGGCCGAGATCGGCGAGCGCTTCCGCGGTGCTCGCGAAGCTCACGAGCCGCATCGCTTCGTCAAGCCTCGGCGTGCCCGCGACGATGGCCAGCTGGTTGATGTCCAGGAGCTGCCCGTCCCAGACGATGACGAAGGACTGTCCCTCGAGCACCTGCGCGTTGAAGATGCGGCCGTTGTAGGCCGTGCTCATCACGACCTCGCCGTCGGCCAGCATCTGCGGCGGCTGCGCGCCCGCTTCCCACCAGACGACCTGGTCCTTGATCGTATCCAGCTTGTCGAAGGCGCGGCCCAGCCCCTCGGGCGTGCCCAGAACAGCGTACACGTCCTCGGCCGGCACCCCGTCCGCCAGGAGGGCGAATTCGAGGTTGGCCATGGGCACGCGGCGCATCCCGCGGCGCCCGGGGAACTTCTCGAGATCGAAGAAGTCCGCGATCGTCTCCGGCCGTGCGCCGGGGAAGCGGTTGGCGTCGTATGCGTAGATCGTGGACCAGACGACGTTCCCCACCCCGCAATCGGAGAGGGTGCCGGAGATGAAGTCCTCCTCGGCGGGCGTGCCACCCGGTCCGGGGGGGAGCGTCTCCGGATCGACGTACTCGAGCAGACCCTCGTCGCAGGCAAGCGTGACGTCCGAAGCGTTGAGGTCCACGACGTCCCAGTAGACGTTGCCCACTTCGACCTGGGCCCGGATCTGCGCCAGACCGCCGTTGAAGTCCTCGACGTCCACGCGGATGCCGGTGGCCGCGGCGAAGGGTTCGTACCACGCATCGGTGCTCGCCTTCTGATACGAGCCCCCGTAGGAGACGGCCGTGATCGACTGAGCCGCCGCCGGGCCGACGACACACGCCGCGAGCAGGGCCGTGTACGCCGACGCCCGCGCCAGGGAGGTCGTCGCCCCGTCAGTTCGCACGGGTCAGCCAAGCGCTGAAGCGCTCGTTCAGCGCGTCCTGATTGTCCACCCAGAATTCCCAGTCGTTTCGCAGGGCGTGCGCGGCGTTTTCGGGACTGGTGGGCATGTGGGGCGCCATTTCGACGCCGGTCGCCAGGTGCGTGGTGACGAGCGGTTCACCCGACCGCCGGGCCGGACCGTAGGAGATCCGGCGCGCGACCGCCGCGAGCGATTCTCCCGTCGTCGCGAAACGCAGGAAGCGGAGCGCATCCTCCAGTCGCGGCGTCCCCGCCACGATGCTCAACTGGCCGTAGTCGAGCAGCTGGCCGTCCCAAACGATCGTGAACGGCTGCTCCTCGAGCACCTGCGCGTTGAAGATGCGGCCGTTGTAGGCCGTGCTCATCACGACTTCGCCGTCCGCGAGCATCTGTGGCGGCTGGGCGCCCGCCTCCCACCAGATGACCTGGTCCGAGATCGTGTCGAGCTTTTCGAAGGCCCGGTCCAGCCCCTCCGGTGTGCGCAGGACGGCATAGACCTCGTCGAGGGGCACGCCATCGGCGATGAGGGCGAACTCGAGGTTGACCTGCGGCACACGACGCATGCCGCGGCGCCCCGGGAACCTCTCCAGGTCGAAGAAATCCGCCATCGTCGCGGGCTTCTCATCGGGGAAGAGGTCGGCGTTGTACGCGTAAACCGTGGAATAGAACAGCATCCCGGCCCCGCATGGACCCTGCATCTCCAGGTAGAAGTCGTCTCGTGCGGACGTCCCATCCGGAGCCGGCGGCAGCATATCGATGTCGATCGGTTCCAGAAGGCCCTCGTCGCAGCCTCGCATCGCATCGGCCATTTCGAGGTCGACGACGTCCCAGTGGACAGCGCCGACATCGACCTGCGCCCGTATCTGTGCCAGACCGCCGTTGTAGTCCTCCATGTCCACGCGAATGCCCGTTTCCTCCGTGAACGGGACCTGGATGCCTCCGCGATACGCCCGGCCGTAGGAGCCTCCCCAGGAAACGGCCGTGATCGCCGGACCCTCCGGAGCCTGCGGTCCGCAACCGAGCGTCAACGCCGGTGCGACCGCGAGGGCAACGAGCGCCACATTGCGCGACGTGTGGATTACAGATCTCCTCTTCATGCGATCTCCTCTTCCCCTTCGAAGTCCAGCGCGCGGCAGTCGTTGACGGTCCAGCCGATGCGGATGGGGTCGCCCACCATCATGGCGCCGTGCCCTACGATGTTCGGGATCTTGGCCACGACATCCCGGCGCCCGCAGGCGGCCAGCCGGACGCGCAGGTGGTCGCCGAGGAAAGTCATGTCTTCGACGACGGCGTCGACCTCGTTGTGGTACAGATCCTTCTGGGGCTTGATCGCGATCCGCTCGGGGCGGATCGAGAGCGTGACCGTGTCGCCGACTCCGCACGGGGCGATCCGGAAGGCCCGGATCCGCTCGCCCCCGACGTCCACCTCGCACAGGTCATCCTCTACGAGCAGCACCTCGCCGTGCAGCCGGTTGTTCTCGCCGATGAAGCGGGCCACGAAGGCGCGCTCCGGCTCCTCGTAGAGCCCTTCCGCTCCCGCAATCTGCTCGATCCGGCCGCCGTTGAGGACGGCGATTCGGTCGGACATCACCATCGCCTCCTGCTGGTCGTGGGTGACGTAGACGACGGTCACCCCCAGCCTCTGGTGGATGGAACGGATCTCGTACTGCATCTCCTCGCGCAGGCTGCGGTCCAGGGCGCCGAGCGGCTCGTCCATCAACACGAGTTCGGGTTCGAACACGAGGGCCCGCGCGATGGCCACGCGCTGCTGCTGGCCGCCCGAAAGCTGGCCCGGCCGCCGGTCCTCGAGGCCGCCGAGGCGGACGAGGTCGAGCGCCCGCGTGACGCGCTCGCGGCGCCGATCCTCGGGGATGCCTCGCACTTCCAGCGGAAACGCGAGGTTCGCGCCCACGGTCATGTGCGGAAAGAGCGCATAGTTCTGAAACACCATCCCGATCCCGCGCTTGCGGGGCGGAAGGTCCTGGACGGAGCGGCCGCCGATGC
This sequence comes from Gemmatimonadota bacterium, assembly GCA_022825725.1. Taxonomy (GTDB): domain Bacteria; phylum Gemmatimonadota; class Gemmatimonadetes; order Palauibacterales; family Palauibacteraceae; genus Palauibacter. The sequence goes on along the minus strand of JAJDWE010000043.1, from coordinate 62,972 downwards.
GGATCGCGCCGGATGTCGCCGGCTGAAAGCCCGCGAGCATCATCAGGATCGTCGTCTTCCCCGAACCCGAAGGGCCGAGCAGCGTCACGAACTCACCCTTGCCGATGCCGAGATTGAGATCGTCCACCACCAGCGTGTGGCCGTCGTAACTCTTGCTCACGCCCTCGAACTCGACGTGCATGCCCTGGCTGCGACCGTCGCCCTCCGCGCCGTTGGAACCCGCGATCATCTGGCGATTCTGCCTTGTTCTTCGGAATATGGAATGGTGATCGGCCCCCGGTCGGGGTCGATCAACTTGAAGCCGGCGGCGCGAATCCGCGAGTGCATGCGGCCGCGGCTGTGTTGAGCGGAGGAGGAACGATGAAGATCAGGAATCGGACGGCGGGACGGGTCACGTGGGGGGCTTGCCTGCTCGTCCCCGCGGCCGGACTCGCGCTTGCGGCCGGAGGAGAAGCCGGCGCGAAGATGGACGCGGCCTCCGCCGCTCAGGCCTTCGTCGCCCTGCTCGACGAGGCGGGACGGGAAAAAGCGCTCTTCTCCCTGGAGGACGAGGAGCGTTTCAACTGGCACTTCGTCCCGAGGTCGCGGAACGGACTGCCGCTCGCCGACATGACGACGGAGCAGCGCGGCGCCGCCCACGACCTCCTTCAGGCCGCCATGAGCAGCCAGGGCTTTCTGAAGGCCAGCGCGATCATCGAACTGGAGCGAATCCTCGGACTCCTGGAAGGGCGCCCCGAGCGCCGGAACCCGGAGAACTACTATGTCGCGATCTTCGGCGACCCGTCGTCGGAAGGGCCGTGGGCATGGCGGTTCGAGGGACATCACCTCTCCCTCAACTTCGCATCGCCTTCGGGCCGGCTCACGGTGACGGGACCCGCGTTCATGGGCGCGAACCCGGCCCGCGTGCCATCGGGTCCGAAGGCGGGCTGGCGGCCCCTGGGGCGGGAGGAGGACCTGGCCCGGGCGCTGATGCGGAGCTTCACGCCGGACCAGCGCGAGCGGGCGACCATCGCCGCCGAGGCCCCCAGCGACATCCTCACCGGGAACGCCCGCGAGGCCCGGCTCGGCGCGTTCGAGGGCCTCGCCGCCGACGCCATGACCGCGGAGCAGCGCGCGATCCTGTTCGAGATCGTGCATGAGTACGCCGGGAACACGGCGACGGACTCCGACTGGAGGATGCGGGTCGAGAACGAGATTCCGGCGGGCGACATCCATTTCGCCTGGGCAGGATCCCTCGAACCCGGCGAGGGACACTACTACCGGGTCCACGCCCCGGTCTTCCTGATCGAGTACGACAACACGCAGAACGATGCGAACCACGTCCACTCGGTGTGGCGGGACCTGGAGAACGACTTCGGGGGCGACGCGCTGGCGCGCCACTACGAGGAGTCCAACCACCACTAGCAGTCCCCGGCGGGACCCGGTCCGGCGCGGGCGTGGGGGCTACCGCCTCTAGCGGCCGATGAGCCTCAGGAAGCGTGGATCCTCGCGCACGCGCTCGAAGTCGCCCGCATCCGGCAGGGTGCGCCGTCGTCCGGGATTGAGTTCCACCGCCCGCTCCAGGGCGTCGAACGCGTCGTCTTCGCTTCCGCCGTCAAGCAGGAGCGCGGCCAGCGTGACCCACGCGTTGTCGTTCTCCGGCGACCTGGCCGAGGCTTCGCGCGCCATCGCCAGGGCGCCCTGCAAATCTCCGTCCCGCCTCATCCGCGAGGCTTCGCGCAGCATCTGACCCGAACGGTACATGTCGAGGACTCGGCGCAGTTCGGCAAGCGGTTCGTCGTGGTCGTCCACGCGGATGTCGACGACGCGGTCGCTGTAGCCGCCGTTGACCCGCGGGGCCACGACGAGGATGGCACCGGACTGCATGCCGCGCGCGTCGCCGCCCGCCGCCTGCGCGGCGTCGAGCGCATCCATGAGCCGTTCCGCCAGCGGGCCGGTGGACGATTCGAACGAGGCCGCCATCGCGTCGACGACCTCGGGCCCCGTGAGGATGTTCCCCTGCGCACAGTAGTTCACGCCGCACCGGTGGCCCTTCCAGTCGCTCGCGCCGGTGCCGGTCCAGGCGGCCGTCCGTCCCTGCTGGTCGAGGATCGCGACCTGGCGGCGATCCCGGCCCTCGTCGCTCCCCACCATCATCTCGAGGGCCTCCTCGGGCGAGTAGCCGGCCTGGAGGAGCTGGATGCCGATCGCCCCGTACATGGGGTTCGCGGCGGCCTGGTGGGCGATGATCACGAGTCCGCCCTTCGCGTGCATCGCGCGGTTTCCCGCCCCGAACGCTTTCGACTGCACGCCCATCCCCAGTTCACCGGTCGCGGGATCGCGTCCGATGATCGAGTAGGTCCCGAGGTAGTTGGGGTCGAAGAGGTCGGCCTCTTCGCTGTTCCCGGATGTCGGGACCATGCGCGGCTCGGGGACCGCCTCGGGCGACGCCCAGGCGCCTCCCAGCGCCCGATGGACGGCCAGCCTCGCCAGGGCCAGATCCCGTGTCGCACCCGCCAGCGCCGCCTCGACGTTCAGGAGCGTGCGCAGGGCGTCAAGGTAGTCCGTATAGCCCACGACGCCCGACTCGTACCGCTGCGACTGCAGTTCCATCGTAGCCAGCGCCTCGTCGCGCTGGGAAGCGAGGAACGCGTGCCGCCGGGTCTCGTTCTCGAAACCGGCGAGCGTGGTTTCGACTTCGTTCACCGCTGTAACCACCGTCCGTCCGTAGGCGGCGGCCGCCTCATCGAAGAGGCCCTCGGCAAGCGCGAGATTGTTCCGGAGCCGACCCGCCTGGAAGATGGGCGCGGTGAGGTTCGTGATCAGATTCGTGAACCATTGCTGCGCGTTGAAGAGTTCGCCCGCGTCCGCGCTTGCCAGCCCGATGGAACCGGACAGCGAGAGCGACGGAAGCAGTTGCGCCCGGCGCGCGCCGATGCTGTAGCGGGCCGCGTCGAGCCGCTGGCCCGCCGCCCTTACGTCGGGCCGCTGGAACAGGAGGTCCGCCGGAACCCCGGCGGGGACGGGATCCGCCGCCAGCTGCGGCGCGAGGGCGTCGGGCAGAATCGCTTCGACATCCTCCCGATAGCCGCCCAGCAGCACGGCCAGGCGGGCTTCGGCGCTTGTGAGCTGCGTCTCGAGTTGTGGCAGCCCTGCCTGCGTGTTCCTGAGATCCTGGCGAACCTGGGACAGCGTCCAGGAATCGATCAGGCCGCGATCGTAGCTCGTCGAAGCCAGCGACTCGCGTTCGAGCAGCACCCCCACCGCCTCGCGGGCCAGTTCGGTCTGCCGCCGCAGGCTGACGATGTCGAAGTACGTGGTGATGGTCTCGGCGAGGATGCCGATCCGCGCCGCGTGGAAATCCGACTCCGAGGCCAGATACTCCGACCCGGCGGCCCGCGCGTCGTTGCGGGCGCGTCCCCAGAAATCCAGCTCGTAGGCGAAATCCGCGCTCACGGAATACGTCGTCAGCTCGATTCTGTCGGGAAACGCGAACCCCGCGATCGAATCCCCCGGACCGCCGAGCCCGAGGGCCTGAATCTGCGCGCCGATGCCGGCGTCCGTCGGCGTGTCGGTGTCGGCGACGGTTCCGCTCGCCCCCACGCTCGGGAAGAGGTCGGCCCGCGCGATGCGCGCCCTGGCGCGAGCCTGCTGGACGCGCGCAACGCCCGCGGCGAGGTCGAAGTTGGAGGCGAGCACGGAATCGACGACGGCGTCGAGCACCGGATCCCGAAACGTCGTCCACCACTCCAGCGGCTCGTATGCCCCCGGCTGCAACCGGGCCGAGAAACCGTCCGGCATCTCCGCCACGGGCTCCGGAAGGGACGGCCCCGGAGCCAGCGAACAGGCGGAAAAAAGCAGGAGCGGGGCGGCCCGCATCAATTTCCTCACACGCGGCACTCCCGGGCGCGTCATCGCTTACTCAGGGCGCGATGCTGAAGCCGAACACCAGGTGCGCGCGATCCTGATCGGGGTTCAGGATGTACGCGACGCTCACCGGCACGGCGAAGGTTTCGGTGATCGCGAGGTCCTTGCTCGCCGTGACCCCCAGGTTGACCAGGGCCGCCTCGTCGGTGCCGTAGAAATCGCTCTCGCCGCCCACGAAACCCATGTGCAGCTGCAGTTCGACATCCGCTCCGGTAATCGCAAAGGGCACGCCCACCTCCGCGTACAGCACGCTGCTCTCGGTAAGCATGCCTCCGAAGAGCGAGATCGGGAAGGTCTCGGGACCCGAGAAGCCGAGCGACAACTCCACCGTGTGGGCCGCGCCGGCCCCGAAGCCAGCGTCCGCGCCGGGCGAAGGGAAGTAGTAGTCGGTGATTCCGACCGCGACGGAGAGGCCGGACTCGGCCGTCACGGTGTAGGTCGCCCAGAGATCGTTCTCGTTGGCCGAGGCGCCCGATGCGGAGATGGAGTACGAACCCCACGCGCCGAATTCGAGCCCTCCGGTCCCGAAGGTGATCGCCGGCTGCACGGCCATGGATTCTCCGAAGTCGACGCCGCGCCAGACATAGCGGCTCACGACGTCGGCCCCGATGGAGACGGACTGGCCCTGTGCGGGGACCGCGAAGGCGAAGAGGGCGGCAACGGCAACAACGAGCCGGAGCCCCCGGAACCGGAACGAATCAACGCGGATCACGGGCACGATTCTCCTCCTCTTTCTATGGTGACCCGGGTGCGAAGCATGGACTCCGCGGAACCCCGGAAGACGCCGCGAGTCGGCGGAACGTCGGCATAGTCGCGCCCCACCGCGACCCGCACATGGCGCTCGTCGCATTGTGTGTCGTTGGTCGGATCGAAGCCGACCCATCCCAGGCCCGGGAACCAGCTCTCGACCCAGGCGTGGCTCTCTCCCGTCGCCGCGCCACCGCCGTTTCCGCCGTCCGGACCCAGATAGCCCGACACGTAACGCGTCGGGATCCCCCAGCCCCGCAGGATCGACGCCATGACGTGAGCGTAGTCCTGGCACACGCCTTCGCGGCTCTCGAGGATGCGCTCGATCGGCGAATCCACGGCGGTCGTACCTGGAATATAATCAAACGACTCGTGGAGCCGGCTCCCCAGAGCCGTGGCGGTCGCCAGCGGATCGTCCCCGCGTTCGATGCCGCAGCTGCCGATGAAGTCGGCGAGGAGCGGCGAGGAGCGGACGAAACGGCTCGGCTGCAGCATCAGCCCGAGTTCGGGAGCGCTCGTCGCGGCGCCGAGCCGGGCCCACGCGTCTTCCCCGACCTCGGAGGGCGTCTCCGGTATCGGACCCACCTCCACCGTCGAACGTCCGACGATCGAGAGACGGCGGTGCTTTCCGGGGCGATCGAAGAAGTGGCCCCGATTGTGAAAGGGTCCTTCGAATTCGAATACGGAGCCGGACGGGTCGGTCTCGAGCGTGAACCCGCGCACGACCTGCCTTCGGTCCTGCGCGGGGTGCAGGTAAAGCGTCATGACGGACACCGTCACCGGCGCGCTGTAGACGAACTCGATCGCGTGTTCGATGGTGTAGCGCGCGATCATGATGGGAGCCCCGCGGCCACCGGGTAGTCGACGTACGAGGCCTGGACGAGGCTGTGCAGCGTCCGGCTGTCGCGCGTCAGAGACTCGAAGACCTCCGCGGACGCCCCATCGGGTGGGGGTTCCTCCTCGCCCGGGTCGAGCTCGAGGGCCGCCGCCATGCGGAGCACCATGCGGTGCGGGGGGGCGAGCGGCGGACGTCCACCGGCCGGGTCGATTCCCCGCAGCGCGGATCCGATACGGTCGGTCGCGTAGCGCACGGAACGGGAGACCTCGGGGTTCCGCAGCAGAAACCCGAGCACGGAGCTGCGCCGCAGGGTGAGCGACCGATCCCGGCGGTAGGGTTCGAAGGCGCCGCACACGCGGAGCAAGTCGGCCCAGGAAAGGACCAGGCCATCACCGTCCGGCCGCGCGATCCGATCCCACATGTCGAGCAGCACGACCTGCTGCTGCAGCCGCTCCACGTAACGGCCGATTTCGAGGAACCGCCATGCATCGTCACGCGCCATGTTGGCGTCCACGACTCCCGCGAGGAGGCGGAGCCGGTCGATCGCCCGGCTCACCAGCGCCGCGGGACCTTCGCCCCAGGCGTCGGCGAACTCGGTCTCCTGGAGCCAGAGGAACCCCTGGTTCAGGCAAACCCACACGGGCAGGGGCAGCCGGGGCCGGATCTCCCTGGCGTTCTCCCGCGCCATCCCCCAGCACGAAATCATCGATGCCGGGTTCGTCGTGTCCTCGACGAGGCCGCCAGTCAACGTGTAGGCATCCGCGATGAGGAAGGCCTCGGCTTCGTCCACATCTGCCGGCGCGTGCGGAGGGGACTGGCTCAGCGCCCGGTACACGACGCGCCACCCGAGGGCGAGTTCGTCGGCATCCGTATCCACGAGCCGGGTCAGCTGATACTCGAGCAGACGGGCCGTGTTCTCGGTCCGTTCCGCATAGCGCCCGAGCCAGTAGAAGTTCGCCGCCATCCGGGCTAGCATCGTCCGGCGCCCCTCTCCCGGCCGCTACTCACGCAGGATCCACAGGTCCTTGCAGCCTCCGCCCTGGCTGGAGTTCACGACGAGGCTTCCCTTGCGCAGCGCGACGCGGCACAGGCCCCCGGGAACCACGTGCTGCTCGTCCCTCCCCTGGAGAACGAAGGGGCGCAGGTCCACGTGGCGAGGCTCCAGGCGTCCGTCCACGAAACAGCCCGCCCGCGAAAGGGGCAGCACCGGCTGCGAGATGTAGTTCGCCGGATCGCTGCGCAGGTGCTCGGCGAACGCCCTCCGCTCGGCCTCCGTCGCATGCGGGCCCACGAGCATCCCGTAGCCGCCCGACCCGCCGACCTCCTTCACGACGAGTTCCTCGAGGTTGTCGAGCGTGTAGGCGAGGCCGTCCGGCTCTCGGCAGAGGTGGGTTTCCACGTTGGCCAGAATCGGCTCTTCATCCAGGAAATAGCGGATGAGGCGCGGGACGTAGGCATACAACGCCTTGTCGTCCGCCACGCCCGTGCCCGGCGCATTGGCGAGCACGAGGTTCCCGGCGCGGTACGCGTGGAAGAGACCGGCGGCCCCGAGCACGGAGTCTTCCCGGAAGGCGACCGGATCCAGAAAATCGTCATCGATTCGCCGGTAGAGCACGTCGATCCGGCGCAGACCCGCGGCCGTGCGGGCGTACAGCGTCGCGTCGTGCACCACGAGATCCCGCCCCTCCACGAGGTCGACGCCCATCTCGCCGGCGAGAAACGCGTGCTCGTAGTAGGCGGAGTTGTATCGGCCCGGCGTCAGCACCGCCATGCGGGGCGTGTCCGCGGTCAGCGATAGCGACGCGATCGTCGAGTAGAGGCGCTCCGGATAGTCCGCCACCTCGCGGACCCCGTACGCTCGATACAGATACGGGAAGGCCCATTTCATCGCCGTGCGGCAGGCGAGCATGTAGGAGACGCCCGACGGGACCCGGAGATTGTCCTCCAGCACCGCGAAGGTGTCGCCCGCCCGCACGATGTCCGTCCCGCACACGGCAACGTACACGTCGTGCGGCACCTTCATCCCCCGCATCTCGATACGGTACTGGGGACAGCCGAGCACGAGGTCGAGGGGGACGATGCCATCCCGCAGCGACTTCCCGTCGTGGTAGACGTCGTGGAGGAACAGGTTGAGGGCCGTGAGGCGCTGCTTCAGCCCCCGCTCGATGTGATCCCACTCCTCGGCCGTGATGAGGCGCGGCACGCAGTCGATGGGGATGATCTGCTCCGAGACATCCTCGACGCCGAGGACCGTGAACGTGATCCCCTCATGGACGAAACGGCGGTACACGCCGTCCTGGAGCCGCTCGAGATCCTCGGGGGGGATCCGGGAGAGGGCGGCTCCGAGTCGGCGCGCCCGCGCCCGGGGAGTACCGTCCTCGTGAAACAACTCGTCGTGAAACGCGGAATCCAGTTCGTAATGGCGGAAAGGCCCGGACCCCGCCGAGATGGCGGGGTCCGGGTCGGCATAGCCGTGATCGACAAACTTCACCGCCGACATCGCGCGGTTCGCGTGCGGGGGACGCTCAGTCCGCGTCGCGGTAGTCGTCGTCGGCGTCGGGATCCACCATGAGGACGAATTCGGGATAGGCATCGATCCCGAGTTCCGCCGCGTCCTGGCCGATGCTCTCGACGCTCCGCGACACGCGAACCCCCATCACCCGGTCCAGCACCATCCAGAGGATCCAGGAAACGGAGAAGGCGAACGCGCCGACGGCCACGATGCCGGTCAACTGCACGACGGGGTCGCCGCCGGCCGCGATGCAGGTGGCGAGCGTGCCCCAGATTCCGGCGAACAGGTGCGCGGGCACCGCCCCGACCACATCGTCGACCCGCCGCACCTCCAGCAGCTTCAGTCCGAGCATGCACAGGAGGGAGCCGACGGCGCCGATCAGGATCGCCCACAGCGAGTTCGTGATGTTCGGCCCGGCCGTGATCGCCACCATGCCGGAGATCGCCCCGTTGAGCGTGGCGAAGAGGTCGACCCGGCCGAGGATGGACCGGGACAGGCAGAGCGCCGTGATGACGCCGGCCGCCGCGGCGAGGTTCGTGTTCACGAGGATGTTGCTCATCGACACCGCGTTGACGACGCCCGAAAGGGCGAGTTCGGAGCCGCCGTTGAAGCCGAACCAGCCCATCCAGAGGATGAACACGCCCAGCGTGACCGCGGGGATGTTCGACGGGGGGGTCGGCTGAATGGAGCCGTCCTTGCGGTACTTGCCCCAGCGCGGACCCACGACGAGCGCGCCGGCGAGCGCCGCCCAGCCGCCGGTCGAGTGCACGATCGTCGAGCCGGCGAAGTCCGTGAAGCCCATCTGTCCGAGCCAGCCGCCGCCCCACGTCCATGCGCCGACGATGGGGTAGATGATCGCGGTGAGCACGCCCACGAAGACGAAGAAGGTCCAGAGCTTGACCCGCTCGGCCAGCGCGCCGGAGACGATCGAGGCGGTCGTGGCGACGAAGACCATCTGGAAGAACCAGTCCGACATCACGGAGTAGCCGTTCTCCGCCACGGCGCCGGCTGCGCCTTCGTTCCCGCCGATGAGCGCCACTTCATCCGCGGACGGACCGTAGAAGAAGCTGATCGACCCGATCCCGCTCCCGACATCGACGTACATGAGGTTGTAGCCGATGACGTAGTAGGCGAGGCCCGCGATCGAGTAGAGCCCGATGTTCTTCATGCAGATCATCGAAGCGCTCTTCGACCGGACCGAACCCGCCTCGAGCATCGTGAAACCCGCGCACATCCACATCACGAGCACGCCCCAGACGAGGAACGAATACGTGTTGAGGACGAACCCGAGATCTCCACCACCGTCCTGCGCGGCGAGGACGGCCGGCGCCAGGAGGAGGCACGCGCCGGAGAGCAGCGCGGCTGCGAGATTCCTTCCCGCCGCGAACCGGCGGGACCAGCGTACCTGATGGATGCTCACGGCGGCTCCTCCTTCAGCAGGTTTTCGGCTCGAGCATGGCCCTTCGCGACTCCGGGTTTAGGTTGCGTCCGTTCCCGGCGTCGCGCAACGGGTTCGGTGGGCCGGTAGCCGAACGGCGGCAGCCGATTATCTTCGGGAGTGACCCGACTGCACCGGAATCTTCGACGAGAGGGCATATCATCATGTGGAAACGCTCCATTGGAGTGGTCGCCGCATTCGGGCTGGGACTGACGCTTTCGGCAGTCCACCCCCTCCTTGCCCAGGAAATCCGGGCGCGTGGCGGCTCCACCGTCACGGTGGGCGCCCGAGTCCAGGCCCAGTACGAGGCTTCAAGCGTTGACGAGCAGCCTTCGTCCTTCTTCATCCGCCGCGCGTGGGTGACGATCGACGGGCAGCTCAACGACCTCGTCGGAGCCAGGGCCCAGTTCAACATTGACGGCGCAGCGGTTCTCGAAGCCTACCTGGAACTCACGCCGAGCGAGGCGCTCGAGATCCAGCTGGGGCAGTTCAAGAAGGGGATGTCGTATTTCTGGCTGGTGCCGAACTCCTGGCTCCCGGTCATCGAACGAGACGCCAGGGTCACGGGCGTGGATCACTGCCCCGGCGTCGGCGGCGTGTGCACCTACGGCCGCCTCACCGACGTGCTGGGCCTGGACAACTACGAGCCCGGCATCCTCGCGCAGGGGCGCGTGAGCGAGCTGTTCGGCTACCGCTTCACGCTCACCAACGGCGAGGGGATCGGGAACAAGGACGTGAACACCGGGAAGTCGGCGTCGGGCCAGCTCTCCCTCTTCCCGACCGGGGGGGAAACGCGGGTGTCCGCCTACTTCGCCCTCGACGAGACGCTGAACAGCCACGGGGAGACGATGGGCGTCCCGGCCATCGGAGCCGAGGTGGAACTCGGCACGTGGCTCGGCGGTCCCCACCTGATCGCCAACGTCCTGCAGGGTCGCAACTGGAGGCTGAACGACGACGCGAAGTTCTCCGCCTTCCAGTTCATGGCCTTCTGGTACGTGCCGATGGCGCCGGAGTCGCAGTTCTCCGGAATCGAGCCGATGCTCCGGGTAAGCTGGGTCGATTCCGGCGCGGAGCATCCGGAGAAGGTCACCGGTACGGTGATCACGCCCGGCGTCATGGTCTACTTCACGGGTCGAAACGGGATCTCCACGAACGTGGATTTCTACAGCTCGGGCGGCCGGTCGGACTGGTCCTTGAAGGTCCAGGCGTTCGCGTTCTTCTGATCGGGCCCGGGCGGGCCGCGATGGCTCGGGGGGCGCGCCGTCGACCCGGTGCGCCCCCCTTTTTTTGGTCTTCCTACTTGAAGCTCGCCTGAGCCTCTTCGACCGTCTCGAAGACCTTGGTCAAGCGCACGAAGCCGCTGACCTCCAGCACCTCGAGGATATTTTCCGGCACGTGGCACAGGGCGAGCCCTCCGCCGGCCTGGTTGGTCTTGCGGATGGCGATCAGCAACGCCCGCAGGCCGGCACTGCTGATGTAGCGCAGGCTCCCGCAGTCCAGGACCAGGTTGGTGGCCCCCCCGTCGATGATGCCGGAGAGTTCACCATCAAAATCCTTGGCGTTGCTGGAGTCTACGCGCCCGCTGACCACGCCTACGGCGGTATCTCCGGAATAGCTGGTCTCAATGTTCATCTGGCGATTCCTCGCTTCCGGCAGCCCCCAGCGGCTGCGTCAGGGTAAGGCAGTTGAAACCCTCGACCCGCTCATATGCAAGCGTGTCAATAAAAGACTTCGTAAGGTGGATGCCAAGCCCCCCGATGGGACGATCTTCCGCCGCAAGGCTTATGTCGGGAATCTCCGCGTCCTCAAGCGGGTTGAAGGGCTGGCCGTTGTCCCGAATCGTGATCTCAATGTCGGCGTCCCCGAGGCGAATGTCCACCGTGATGACCGGATCCTCCGTCGTTCCTTCGAATCCGTAGGAGATGATGTTCGTCAGGAGCTCGTCCAGCGAGAGCTGAAAACGGAAGATGATGTCCTGCGAAAGCGCGCGCTCGAGGCAGAAGCGCTCGACCTCGTCCACCACGCGACGTGGTTCGCTCGGGTCCGGCTTGACGGCGATCCGCACTCCCGTTCCGCTCCTGTTGGTCCTGTAGGCTCTGGTGGCTGGCTGCCCACTCGCTGTTCCGGGCGCCTTCGGCGCCGAAACTACGCACGCTCCCGAGGTTTGACATATTGCGCGGCCGGTCCCCGGTTGTGGAGATTCCCGCACGTTGCGCCGGGCCCCCCGCGCAAATCGACAAGGACGATGACGACTGGACGCGGTTTCGGACAAGGGCAGGAACCCATGACCGACGATTCACCTCAACCGAGGCCTCGATGCCGAAGATCCTGGTAGTAGACGACGAACCCGATCTGGAGCTGCTCCTCCGGCAGAAGTTCCGGCGCCGGATCCGCTCGGGCGAATTCACGCTGGTCTTCGCCCAGAACGGGGTCGAGGCCCTCGCGCGGCTCGATGAACACGACGATGTCGATGTGGTGCTCTCCGACATCAACATGCCCGAGATGGACGGCCTCACCCTGCTGGCGCAGCTGGGCGAACTCGACCGGGACCTTCGCGCCGTCATGGTCACGGCCTACGGGGACATGAAGAACATCCGCACCGCCATGAACCGCGGTGCGTTCGACTTCGTCACCAAGCCGATCGACTTCGGGGATCTCGAAACCACCATCGCCAAGACCCTCGAACACCTCGCGATCATGCGAGCCGCGCTTCGCGACCGCGACGCGCTGGTGGCGCTGCGCCAGGAACTGGGCGTGGCGGCGCGGATGCAGGAGTCGATTCTGCCGACGAACTACCCGACCGATCCGCGCTACGAGCTTCATGCCTGGATGACGCCGGCCCGCGAGGTAGGAGGGGATTTCTACGACTTCTTCCGCCTCGAGGAAGACCACATGGCGATCGTCGTGGCCGATGTCTCGGGCAAGGGCGTCCCGGCGGCCTTCTTCATGATGGTGAGCCGCACGCTGCTCAAGGGGACAGCGATCGGCGAGGCCGACCCCTCGATCTGTCTCGACGAGGTGAACCAGCTGCTCATCAACGAGAACGAGGAGTCGATGTTCGTGACCCTCTTCTACGCCAACTTCAATCCCGCGAACGGTCACGCCACGTTCGCGAACGCGGGGCACAATCTTCCGTTCCTCATCAAGGCTTCGGGAGAGGTCGAGCAGATCGTCTCCGATCCCGGACTCGTCCTCGGAATCATGTCAGGGGTCGACTTCCCGAGAGGCTCGATCACGCTGGAGCCGGGCGATGCCGTGTTCTTCTACACCGACGGCGTGACGGAGGCGATGGACGAGGACGGCGTCGAACTCGGAGAAAAGGAGCTCGCGGAGCTTCTGAGCGAATGCGGCGGATCGTCCGCGGAGGACATCAACCGCCACGTGATCCGGGCGGTGCAGGAACATGCGGGCGAGGCGGACCAGTCCGACGACATCACATGCCTCACGCTTCGATACCTGGGGACCTGACCTGATGCGGCGCCGGTTGTTCGCGCTCGCTGCCGTCCTGGCGGCCGGCCTCATGCCCGGCCCCGTCGTGTCGCAGCAGGGTGAGTCCGCGACCGAGGGCGTCTACGCGGACTCCATCGTCTTCGGCCAGTCCGCGGCCCTCGAGGGGCCCGCGGGGGAACTGGGCCGCAACATGCACCTGGGCATTCGGGCCGCGTTCGAGGAAGCCAATCGAGAGGGCGGCGTGCACGGGCGCGCCCTTCGCCTCATCGTCCGCGACGACGGCTACGAACCCGAACCCGCCGTCGCCAACACGCAGGAACTCATCGAGCACGGCGTGTTCGGCCTCATCGGCGCCGTCGGCACGCCGACCTCGAGCGCCGCGGAGCCCGGCGCGAGCGACGCCGGCGTTCCCTACATCGGAGCCTTCACGGGCGCGGGCCTCCTGAGGCGCCCGGACCAGCGCTACGTCGTCAACCTGCGCGCATCCTACGGTCAGGAAACGGAGGAAATGGTGGACCGCCTCGTGCGGGACCTCGGCTTCGAACGCATCGCGGTCTTCTACCAGGACGACAACTACGGGCTGGCCGGGCTGACGGGCGTCCGCAGCGCGATGGACGCGCGCGGCATGGAACTCGTCAGCGAGGCCCCCTACATGCGGAACACGCGGGCCGTGAAGCGCGGGCTTCTCGACATCCAGGCCGGCAACCCCCAAGCCGTCATCATCATCGGCGCGTACATCCCCGTGGCGCACTTCATCAGGTGGGCCAGGAAGATGGGTCTCGACGCCCTGTTCGTGAACATTTCCTTCGTCGGCAGCTACGCCCTTCTCGACGAGCTGGGGCGCGCCGGAGATGGCGTCGTCGTGACGCAGGTCGTGCCCTTCCCGCGCGATCCGAGCGTGCCCGTGGTGGCGCGCTACCAGGCCGCGCTGCGGGCGGTCGACCCGTCGGCCCGGCCGGGCTTCGTATCTCTGGAGGGCTATCTGGCCGGACGGCTGGTCGTGGAGGCGCTGGCAGCCGGAGATCCGGATGTTCCGCCCACGCGGGAATCCTTCCTCGCCACGCTGACAGAATCCGGCCCCATCGACCTCGGCGGCTTCACGGTCGAATACGGAGTGGAAGACAACCAGGGATCGGACCTCGTGTTTCTGACCGTGATTCGAGAGGGCGAGTTCGTTCCCGTGACCCGGCTCTCCCGGTGAGTGCCGCGGGTCCTCCGGTGAAACAGAGCGACGAGCGCATCCACCGCGCCTTCGAGTGGGCCCTTGCCCGGCTCCCCGGCGGGTTCGGCGAACGGGCCCGGCTGGCGACCGGCGGCCGATTCGGCATCGGCAGCCAGATCGTCGTCGGACTGGGCGGCGGCGTGCTGCTGACGATCAGCGCCATCCTCCTCGCGCTCCTCCTGATGACCATCGTGGAGCGGAGTCAGAGCGAGGTCACGCAGGAGCAGATCCCTTCGCTCCTCGCGGGCCACCGCGTGACGCAGCACAGCGAGGCGCTCCTGCGCGCATCCCCTCAACTCCTTTCGGCCGCCGACCCTGCGACGCTCGCGGATGTCCGGGCCGCCGTCCTGCTGGAGCAGGACAGCCTCCAGTTCTGGGTCGGCGAGGTCGGCGGCGGGGCGGGAATGGATGCGGATGTCGCGGGTCTGGCCGAAGACCTGGTGGCGAACATCAACGAGATCTACGAGTCGGTCAACAACCGGATGGCCTACAACGCGTCACTCGCGGAAATGGGAGCCGTCGTCGAGGAAACCGGACTTCGTCTGCAGTCGGTGCTCGAGGAGGCGATCGACGATCAGTATTTCTTCATCCGCACGGGGCTTCGCGAGCTGACGGACGTTCCGGCGCCGGTGTCCCAGCGCCAGGCACTCGACGAAACCGAGCAGCTTTACGGCCTCCTGAGCTTCAAGGCGTCGCAGAACCAGGCGATCACGCTCATCCAGCAGGCCTTCACCGAGACGGATGCGGAGTTGCTGCTCGCCAACCAGGGGCGCGTGGAAACCGCCCTCCGCGACGTGCGGGCGACGCTGCCCCGGATCCGTCCGCTCCTGAGGGAGACGCTGGCCGACGCCGTGAGCGTCCCCAGCGAGCTGTACGGAGGTTCCACGGGCATCTTCCAGACGCGGCGGCGGGAACTCGAGGAGATCGGCCGGGCCGAGGAGTTGCTCGAGCGCAACCGGCAGACGACGGCGGAACTCGACATTGGGGTCCGATCGCTCATGGAACGCGTCGAGGACACCGCCCGGGACGCGGCGAATCGCTCCGCGTTCCTCGTCCGGCTGGGGTTCTGGTTCCTCCTCGCCGTGATCCTGTTCACGATCGGCGCGGCGCGCATCGCCTGGAAGACGTTCGGCCGCTCCCTCATCGTTCGATTGAGCAGCCTGTTCGAGACGACGCGGCGCATGTCCGAGGGCGACCTCGAAGTGAAAGTGGAAGTTGAGGGCAACGACGAGGTCACCGACATGGCGCAGGCGCTGGAGGTCTTCCGGAAGCACGCCCTCGAGGTGCAGCGGCTGAACCTGGTCGAGAAGCTGGCGCAGGAGGTCCAGACGAAGAACGAGGCGCTCGAGCAGACGCTCGACGATCTCCAGCGCACGCAGCAACAGGTCATCACGCAGGAGAAGCTGGCATCGCTCGGCGCCCTCACGGCGGGGATCGCCCACGAGATCCGCAATCCGCTCAACTTCGTGAACAACTTCTCGGTTCTCTCGAAGGAACTGATCGAGGAACTGCAGGAGGAGCTGAAGGAGGTCGCCGAGGGAAAGACGGAGCTGGATCGCGACTTCATCGAGGAGGTCCTCGGCGACCTCGACATGAATGTGACCAAGGTTCGGGAACACGGAGGCCGGGCCGACCGCATCGTCGAGGGGATGCTCGCGCACTCGCGGGAGGACGCGGGCGACGCGGAAACCATCGACGTCAACCTGCTGCTCGATGAGTACGCGAAGCTCGCCTACCACGGCCTGCGCGGCACGGACTCCTCGTTCAACGTGACGATCGACCGCGACTTCGACGAGGAAGCCGGCGAGGTCACCGGCATCGCCCGCGATCTGAGCCGGGTCTTTCTGAACATCGTGACCAACGCCTGTCACGCGACCGCCGCCCGCAAGGAGCAGGACGACGACGGCGATTATTCCCCCACCGTGTCCCTCAGGACCAGGGGCTACGAAGACCACGTGATGGTGTCGATCCGGGACAACGGCACCGGTATCCCGGACTCGATCGTCAAGAAGATCTTCGAACCGTTCTTCACGACGAAATCGGGGACGCAGGGAACCGGGCTCGGATTGTCGATCTCCCGCGACATCGTCGTCGGCCACGGCGGCGAACTCGAGGTGGAGAGCGAACCGGGCGAGTTCACCGAGTTCAGGATCAAGCTGCTCCGCAAGAGCAATATTTCCGAAGTGGCGGCGGCCGTGACGTGAGGGTTCGCCGCATCGACCATGGAGAGAAGATGAGAACGAAACGGCATTACGGGCTGCTGGTGGCGGCCGGGGTCTTCCTCCTCGGCGCGGGATCTGTGCTCGCGCAGGACGGACGCCCGGAAACGACTCCGCGCGGCGACGACGAGGGCGACGGTCCCTACGACCGCCTGATTCTCCGCGGCGTCACGATTATCGATGGCACGGGCGCGCCGCCTCAGGGCCCGATGGACATCGTCATCGAGGGCGACCGCATCGTCTCCGTCAGCACCGTCGGCTACCCGGGACTCGACATCAACGAGGATCGCCGGCCCGAGCTGGAGATCGAGGGCGACTCCGGCGCGAACGTGCACGAGATCGACCTCTCCGGGCACTTCGTCATGCCCGGCTTCGTCGACATGCATGCGCACACGGGCGGCGTCCCCAAGGCGTCGCAGCCGGAGTACGTCTACAAGCTGTGGATGGCGCACGGGATCACGACCTCCCGCGGCGTGGGCCACGGACCGATGATGTGGTCGCTTGAGGAGAAGGCGAAGGCGGCGCGCAACGAGATCGTCGCCCCGCGCATGTACACCTACGCGCGGCCCGGCGAGGCCTGGGGCCAGGGCGGGGTGAATACGCCGGAAAGGGCGCGCGAGTGGGTGCGCTGGGCCGCGGCGCAGGAGGTCGAGGGGCAGAAGATCGACGGCCTCAAGCTGGGGTCGTTCGACCCGCCCGTCATGGAGGCGCTCATCGACGAGGCGCGCCAGCACGGGCTCGGCACCGTGGCCCACCTCGGCCAGATGGGCGTGGGGCGGATGACCGCGCTCGATGCGGCCGAGATCGGGCTCGACATGATGACCCACTACTACGGCCTGTTCGAGTCGATGCTGTCCGACTACAGCGTCCAGGACTGGCCGCTCGACTACAACTACCAGAACGAGCAGCACCGCTTCGGCCACGTGGCCCGGCTCTGGGATCAGGTCGACGGCCCCGGCTCGGAGAGCTGGAACGCGCTCCAGGAGCGCTTCCTCGAACTCGGCTTCGGGATCGATCCGACGATGACGATCTACGAGGCGAGCCGGGACGTGATGGCGGCCCGCAACGCGGACTGGCACGAGGAGTACACGCTCCCCAGCCAGTGGGACTTCTATCAACCGAGCCGCGCCGCACACGGCTCGTACTGGTTCTACTGGACGAGCGAGGATGAGGTCGCGTGGCGGAACTTCTACAAGGTGTGGATGCAGTTCCTCAACGAGTACAAGAACCGCGGCGGCCGGGTGACGACGGGCTCGGACTCGGGCTTCATCTACAAGCTGTACGGCTTCGACTACATCCGGGAGTTCGAACTGCTGCGCGAGGCCGGGTTCCACCCGGTGGAGGTCATCCGCTCGGCCACGCTGCACGGGGCGCAGGAGCTGAACGACCCCAAGGGGCTCCCGCCCGACTTCGGGATGATCCGCGCCGGGCTCAAGGCCGATTTCGTCGTCGTCGAGGAGAACCCGCTTCAGAACCTCAAGGTCCTGTACGGAACCGGCGCGCTGAAGCTCAACGACGAGACCGGCGAGACCGAGCGCATCGGCGGCATCAAGTACACGATCAAGGACGGCATCATCTACGACGCGAAGCAGCTGCTGGCCGACGTGCGCGAGATGGTGCGGGCGGCGAAGGCCCAACTCGCGACGGAGGACGATGCTTAGCGACCGACGGACGAAAGGCGCGGGAATGAGATTCAGGCACGGGATCGGGCTCCTGTGCCTGGCGCTTGCCGCGTGCGGCGGCGAGGCGGGCGAGGGGGAGATGCGGACGGTCCAGCCCGGCGCGCCCGGCGAGGCCACGCGCGTCCTGACCGTGGAGGAAGCCGCATCCCTCGAGCACGTCACGCACACCCCGGCGGACGTGCGCTTCATGCAGGGGATGATCCCGCACCATGCCCAGGCGCTGGAGATGGCCGCGCTCATCCCGGAGCGGACGGAGCACGAGGGACTGCTCCTGCTCGGACGCCGGATCGAGATCTCCCAGCGGGACGAGATCGCGTGGATGACGCGCTGGCTCGAGCGCCGCGGCGAGACGGCTCCGATGATGGGGGCCGGTCACGCACACGGACTCGGCGAAGGCGAACTCATGCCGGGGATGCTGTCCCGCGAGGAGATGGACGCCCTCGCTGCCGCACGCGGCTCCGGGTTCGACCGGCTCTTCCTGGAAGGGATGATCAAGCATCATCAGGGCGCCCTGACGATGGTGGCCGAGCTGTTCGGGAGTCCGGGCGGAGGCCAGGAGACGGAGATATTTCGGTTCGCGGCGGATGTGGACGCGGACCAGGACATGGAGATCCTGCGCATGCGCGACATGCTGAACAGGATTCCCTGACGATTCCCCGACGATTCACGAGATTCACCGGAGGTAGGAAGATGTCACGCGGAAAGATCTTGACGTTGCTTCGGCAGAGCGGTCCGGCGGCCCTGTTGCCGGCCATCGCGTTCGGTTTGCTGGCGGGTCCAGGGAGCGTTGCGGCACAGGACCCACCGCCTCCGCCCCCGGAGGCCGTCTGGGAGTGGGACCCGGACGATCCGCGCATCGGACTCGCGCCGGGCCTCCACGATGCCGGCATGGCGATCAACAACCTGGCGCGGCTCGTCAGCCTCCCGAAGCCCGATCCGTTCCTGACCGACGAGGCCGGAGGACGCGGGCCGACGAACTCGGACATCGCGTTCCAGGGCGACCTCGTCTTCCAGGGCAGCTACTGGGGCTTCCAGGTGTTCGACGCGTCGGATCCCGCTGAGCCCGAACTCGTCGTCGCGGTCGTGTGCCCCGGCGGACAGGGTGACGTCAGCGTGCACGAGAACCTTCTCTTCATGTCGGTCCAGCAGGCCTCGGCCCGTCTCGACTGCGGCACGGAGGGGGTCCAGGACAGCGTCAGCACCGTGCGCCTGCAGGGGATCCGCATCTTCGACATCTCCGATATCGGGAATCCCCGGCAGGTGAAGACCGTGCAGACGTGCCGCGGCTCTCACACGCACACGCTCGTCACCGACCCCGGCGACGACTCCCACGTCTACATTTACGTTTCGGGGACGGGACGCGTCCGTTCGGGCAGCGAACTCGAGGGCTGCTCCGGCTTGCCCGCCGATGAGGACGAGGACACGGCGCTGTTCCGGATCGAGATCATCGAAGTGCCGGTGGATGCGCCGGAGAATGCCGAAGTCGTCAACATGCCGCGCATCTTCGCCGACCCCGAGACGGGGGAGATCGCGGGTCTGTGGGCGGGAGGCGACCACGGCGAAGGCACGCAGGCGTCCCGTCTCACGAACCAGTGCCACGACATCACGGTGCGCTCGGATCTGGGACTCGCGGCCGGAGCCTGTTCCGGGAACGGCATCCTGCTGGACATCTCCGACCCCGAGAATCCGGTCCGCATCGACCAGGTCGTCGATCCCAACTTCGCCTACTGGCATTCGGCGACCTTCAACAACGACGGTACGGCGATCGTCTTCACCGACGAGTGGGGCGGAGGCGGAGCGCCCCGCTGCCGCGGTTCCGATCCGGAGACGTGGGGCGCCAACGCGATCTTCACGATCCGCGACCGCAAGATGGAGCTGGCGGGCTATTACAAGCTGCCGGTGCCGCAGACGGAGCAGGAGAACTGCGTCGCCCACAACGGTTCCATGATCCCGGTGCCGGGCCGCGACATCATGGTGCAGGGCTGGTACCAGGGCGGCCTCTCGATCTTCGACTTCACGGATCCGGAGAACCCGTTCGAGATCGCCTACTTCGACCGCGGCCCTCTGGACGCGGTGGAGATGCTGAGCGGCGGCTACTGGTCGGCGTACTGGCACAACGGTTCGATCTACGGCGCGGAAATCGCGCGGGGCGTGGACGTGTTCCAGCTCGCTGCCAGCGAGCACCTGTCCCAGGCGGAGATCGATGCCGCGATGTCGGTGATGGTCGGCGACTCCAACGTACAGAACCAGGAGCGGTTCGACTGGCCCGCGAGCTTCGCGGTCGCGCGCTCGTACCTGGTACAGATGCAGCGCAGCAGCGGCATCAACACCGAGCGCGGAGAGCGCGTGGCGTCGCTGCTCGACATGGCGGAGAGCCAGTCCGGCGCCGACCGGAACGCCACGCTCGATGAGTTGAACGCGGTCGCCGCCGAACTGGACGAAGACGCGCGTCGCGCCGAGAACGCGGCGGGACCGGGAGATGCCCGGCGCCTGGCGCTGCTCGCCGACGCGATCCGCGACCTCACGGCTTCGCTGCGCTGACCGACGCCTTTCGCGGAAAGCTCCGGGGGTCGCCGACGGCCCCCGGAGCGAACGGAGCGGAACCCCGAGCGCGCGGAACCGTATGACCGTGTGACCACGTCGAATCGAGCAGGTCCCGCGAAGTGAGCCCGTGACGAGCCACGACACCCTGACAGATCCCGCTCCGGCCGCCGAGTTGGCCCGGGGCATCGTCCCGGGAGGCACCTTCCTCGCCGATTTCCTCTACCCCGAGCCGGCGGAGCGTCGCGTCGGCGCCATCATCGGCTGGTGGGAGAAACGCC
This sequence comes from Gemmatimonadota bacterium, assembly GCA_022825725.1. Lineage (GTDB taxonomy): Bacteria > Gemmatimonadota > Gemmatimonadetes > Palauibacterales > Palauibacteraceae > Palauibacter. The sequence goes on along the minus strand of JAJDWE010000043.1, from coordinate 42,136 downwards.
GCCTTCCCTACAACCTCATCGTCGGCGCCACCGGACTCGTGACGCTGACGTTCGGCGCGGCGCTCACGGCGGTCGTCGCGACGCTTCAACCGGTCGATCTGGTTCGCGCGGTGATCTGGTGGGCCGTGTGGGCGAACGTGTGCTACTCGCTGGGTCCCGTGGCCGAGATCGCGCTCGAGAAGCTGTTCGGCAGACGGCTCCTTCCGACCGGTCCCCTCTTCTTTCGGGCGGGCGTGACCATCGCCGTCGGCGTGACCCTGCTCCCCATCATTCCCCTCACGATCGGGTTCATCCTGCGCTTCCTGGGAATAGTCTGACGAACCCGTCGGCCAACAACGACGCCGTGTCCCGGTCAGTCGACGCCGATGGAACGGGGGCCGATGTCGGCGAGTGACGGCGTCCCGGCGGCGCCCATCGTGATCCGCAGTTCCTCGATCAGAATCTCGAGTACCCGTTCGACGCCCGCCTGGCCGAAGGCCCCGAGCCCCCACAGGTAGGGACGCCCGATCGCGACGGCGGTCGCCCCCCGTGCGATCCCCTTGAAGATGTCCGTCCCGCGGCGGAAGCCGCCGTCGACGATGATCGGCACCTCGCCGCCGGCCACCTCCGCGACTTCGGGAAGCGCGTCGATCGTCGCGCGTCCGCTGCCCTCCGCCCGACCGCCGTGGTTCGAGACCCATATCCCGTCCACGCCGTGTTCCAGAGCGAGTTCCGCGTCCTCGCGGGTCACGAGCCCCTTTACGACGATCCGCTGGTCGGTGATGTCGCGCAGCCGGCGGATGTAGTCCCAGGTCATCGTCGGTCCGCCGCTGTCCGGCGGCCCCTGGGGCAGCCCTTCGTACATCGGCTTCACGGGGTCCGCCCGCCCGCCGCTCCGGTGACAGCTCTCGCAGTTGCGGTCGTCGATTCGCCGGTAGCGCTCCAGCGTGAGGCGGTTGCTCCCGCCGAGGAGGTCGACCGTGAGCACGATGACGGGGCAGCCGGCTTCGCGAACACGGTTCACGAGCGCGACGGTCGCGTTCCAGTGACGGGGCGCGTAGAGCTGATACCAGACCGGCTCCCCCCGCGCCTCGTTCACCGCTTCGACCCCCGTGGAACTCACCGATGAGAGCGTCTGCAGGTGGTTGCGGGCCGCGGCCGCCCGCGCGGTCGCGAGTTCGCCATCGCGGTGGAAGCCGACCTGACTCCCCGCCGGCGCGATCATGAGCGGCGTCGGCCACTCCCGCCCGAAGATCGAGACGCGCATGTCGAGGTTCGAGACATCGACGAGTCGGCGCGCGCGGAGGTAGATCCGATCCAGCGAGGCCCGGTTGTTCGCCTGCGTTTCCTCCCCGTCGACGCCCGTCTTGATGTAGCCCCAGTGCGCCGTCGGGACCGTCTGCGCGGCCACCCTCTCGAGGTCGAAGACGTCGAGGGCCTCCTGCGCGGCCCCGACGAGGTCGTCCAGCGATCGTGCCGGCGCCTCCTGCGCCAGGGCGCGCCCGACCAGGCCCAGGTCGCAGCCGGCGAAGGCGGTAAGCAGGGGGCTGGCGGCAAGCCAGCGGAGGAGGTCGCGACGGTGGACGCCCCTGGGTTCCGGTCCCGGCTCCGGCGTGTCGTACATTCGGCGCTCCCGGTTGGCACTCCGCGGCTGAGTGTCTGGATTCACGGTGCCCGCCGCCGCGGCCCGCGTCAACGCGCGTCCGCCGGAAGCCCTTCGGGCAACGCCCAAAAACGATAAAATGTCTTTCAAACGCCGATCCCCTTCGGCGTTGAGCATCCAGGGCTGTTCGAGACCTTCGCGCGAAACCATTCGGAGAAACGATTCGAGAGGAGAGGAACGCACCGCGGTGAGTCACGACATCGAAGCGATACAGGAGAGAATCCGCGAGCAGAGCGCCTTCGTGGAGCGGCTGGTCGACGAGGTGGGACGCGTGATCGTGGGGCAGCGAACCATGGTCGAGCGGCTCCTCATCGGCCTGCTCGCCGACGGGCACGTGCTCATGGAAGGCGTGCCGGGACTGGCGAAGACCCTCACGGTGCGGACGCTCGCACAGGCGATCGATACCGGCTTCCAGAGGATCCAGTTCACACCGGACCTCCTTCCGGCCGACCTCACCGGAACGCTGATCTTCGACCCCAAGCGGAGCGAGTTCCAGACCCGGAAGGGTCCGATCTTCTCCAACATCATCCTCGCCGACGAGATCAACCGATCGCCCGCCAAGGTCCAGTCCGCGCTCCTGGAGGCGATGCAGGAACGGACGGTCACGATCGGGGACGAGACCTTCGCCCTCGACGACCCGTTCCTCGTCCTCGCGACGCAGAATCCGATCGAGCAGGAGGGGACTTACCCGCTCCCCGAGGCGCAGGTGGACCGCTTCATGCTCAAGCTCTCCATCGGGTATCCCGACAAGGAGGAAGAACTGGAAATCATGCGGCGCATGGGCGTGGGGTCCGCGCCCGAGCCGCAGACGGTCGTCACGCCGGACGAGATCCTCCGGGCGCGCGGCGCCGTCGACCTCATCTACATGGACCGGCAAGTCGAGCGGTACATCGTGGAACTCGTCTTCGCCTCCCGCGCGCCCGCCGACCACGGGCTCGAAGACCTCGCCGACCTCATCGCCTACGGCGCGTCGCCACGGGCCAGCATCTGCCTCGCGCGCACGGCGCGGGCACACGCCTTCCTGCGGCACCGGGGCTACGTGACGCCGGAGGATGTGCGTTCCGTCGCCCTCGACGTCCTGCGGCACCGCGTGCTCGTCACCTACGAGGCCGAAGCCGAGGAAGTCACGAGCGAAGACGTCGTGAACCGGATCCTCGACAGCGTCGAGGTCCCGTAGGCCGGAGGGATCGAGGGATGATTCCGCGGGAGATCCTGAGGAAGGTCCGCCGCATCGAGATCACGACGCGGGGGCTCGTGGACCAGGTGTTCTCGGGCGAATACCACTCCGTGTTCAAGGGACGCGGCATCAACTTCGCGGAGGTCCGCGAGTACGACTACGGCGACGACATCCGGACGATCGACTGGAACGTCACCGCCCGCACCGGAACGCCCCACGTCAAGATCTTCGAGGAAGAGCGCGAACTCACGGTGATGCTCCTCGTCGACGTGAGCGCGTCCGGGAATTTCGGCACGCGGGAGCGCATGAAGGGAGACCTCGCCGTCGAGGTGTGCTCCCTGCTCGCCTTCAGCGCGATCAAGAACAACGACAAGGTCGGGCTCATCATCTTCAGCGACCGCGTCGAGAAGTTCGTCCCGCCGCGGAAGGGCCGGCGGCACGTCCTGCGCGTGCTGCGCGAGATGCTCTACCACGAGCCCGCGGGCCGGGCGACGGACCTCGGCGCGGCGCTCGAATACCTCTCCCGCATCATCCGGCGGCGCGCCGTGGTCTTCGTCGTCTCCGACTTCGTCTCGAAACCCTTCGAGAAGGCGCTCGGGGTCGCGGGCCGACGGCACGACGTCGTCGCCCTCCGGGTGAGGGACCGGCGGGAGTCGGAACTGCCGCCCATCGGCCTCGTGGAACTCGAAGACGCGGAGACGGGAGAACGGCTCGTCGTCGACACTTCGAACCGGGATTTCCGTGCCGCGTTCGCGAGCCGCGGGGAGGAGGCGCGGGCGGGACAGGACCGGACGTTCCGGCGCAGCAAGGTCGACGTCGTGGACCTCAGTCCCGGGCGCCCCTACCTGCGGCCGCTGATGCGCTTCTTCGAGGAGCGGGGACGGCGCATATGAATCGCGGATCGGGGGGCGGGTACCGGCGCGCCGCGATCGTGGGCCTCCTGCTGGCGGGCGGGGCTCTGGCAGCGGTCGGAGCGGTCGGGGAGCTCCGGGGGCAATCGCCGCGGGTCACGATCGAGCCCGACACGACGGAGATTCACGTGGGCGATCCGCTCGCGCTGCGGCTCTCCGTCGAACACCCGGCGGACCTCGCGGTGCGCTGGACCGATTCCCTCTCGCTGGGCCCCTTCGAGGCGCTGGCGCTCGAGGTGGACCCGTCCGAAGTCTCGGCGGACGGCGCCCGGACCGCGGCGGTGCTTCACGTGACCGCCTTCGAGCTAGGGGAACTCGAGATCCCATCCTTCACTCTGGAACTCACGGACGGAGGCGAGGGGACGGCCACCGTCTCCACCGATCCGGTTGTCATCGGCGTGACCACGGTCGGGCTCGACGAGAGCGGGGACATCCGCGACGTGAAGGGTCCGCGCGCGATTGCCCGCAACTGGCTGCTCCTGTGGCCGTGGTTCCTGCTCGCCCTGACACTCGGTGCTCTGGGGTATTGGTGGGGGCGCCGGCGGCGTCGCACCCCGGCCCGGGCGGATTCCGGGCCGCCCGCCCCGGACCGGCCGCCGCACGAGGTCGCGATCGAGGCGCTGGACCGGCTCGAGGCGTCTCCTCTCCTGGAGCGCGGCGAGATCAAGCTTTACCACGTCGAGGTGTCCCGGATCATCCGCGAGTACGTCGAGGGGCGCTATCGGATCTGGGCGCTGGAGATGGTCACGCCGGACGTGATCTCGAGCCTGGGACATGCCGGCGTGGACCCCGGGATTCGCACGGCCTTCGAGCGCTTCCTGGACGCCTGCGACCTCGTGAAGTTCGCGAAGTCGCGGCCCGCTGACGCGGCGTGCCGGATCACTCTCGCCGACGCGCGCACGCTGGTGGAGCGGACGACCGGGGCGGCCGTTCGATGATCCACCGGTTCGCGGATCCCGCGTTTCTCCTGCTCCTGCTCCTCCTCGTCCCGGCACTCGCCTACCGGCACCTGGCGAAGGGAGGACGGAAGGCCGGTGCCCTGCGCTACCCGGACTTTGCGCTCCTTCGCCACGCGGGGGCCGAGCGCACGGGCCGCCTGCGCCATGTGCCGCTGGCGCTGCGACTTCTCGCCCTCAGCGCGCTCATCGTCGCCTTCGCCCGCCCCCAATCCGCCTCGACGAGCGAGGACGTGTCGACCGAGGGCGTCGACATCGTCATGGCCCTCGACATCTCCAGTTCCATGCTCGCGCAGGATCTGGCGCCCAACCGCCTGGAGGCCGCCAGGGAGGTCGCGGCGGACTTCGTCGAGCGACGGCGCAACGACCGCATCGGACTCGTCGTGTTTGCGGGACAGGCGTTCACCCAGGCCCCGCTCACGATCGATCACCCGGCCGTCTCCACGGTCATGGCCGAACTGGAGGTGGGGATGGTCGAGGACGGGACCGCGATCGGACTCGGACTCGCGACCGCGCTCAAGCGGCTCGAATCCAGCCAGGCCGAATCGCGGATCATCGTCCTCCTGACCGACGGCCGAAACAACCGCGGCGAGATCGATCCGGCGACCGCCGCCCAAATGGCCCGGGCCCTGGGGGTCAGGGTCTATACGATCGGAGCCGGTTCGCGGGGGACGGCCCCGGTTCCCGTCGATGATCCCGTCTTCGGGCGGCGCCTCGTATCGATTCCGGTGGACGTCGACGAACCCACCCTCGCGGAGGTCGCGGAAGTCACCGGAGGACGGTACTTCCGGGCGACGGATCGCGAGAGTCTCGAACGCATCTACGAGGAAATCGACGCCCTCGAGACGACCGAGATCGACGTGCAGAGCTTCACCCGGTACGGCGAACTCTTCCATTTCCCGCTAGCGGCGGGACTCGGACTGCTGCTGCTCGAGATCGGGCTCGCGCAGACGGTCCTGCGGCGACTGCCGTAGCGCGGGGGAGGCGAGATCGTGTTCCGCTTCGGGTTCGTCACGGCGCTCTTCGGGCTGGCGCTCATCCCGCTCGTCGCCGGACTGATGTGGCGCGGGGCGGCGCAGCGGCGGCGAGCGCTGGCGCGCTTCGGCGACCTCGCGCTCGTCCGCCAGCTGAGCCGGAGCGTGAACCCGCGGGCCCGGGCGTGGAAGGCTGTCGGACTCCTCGCCGTGCTCGGCCTTTCCGTCGTCGCCGTCGCCCGCCCGCAGTTCGGCTCGCGCGTGGAGACCGTCCGCCGCGAGGGGATGGACATCGTCGTCGCCCTCGACCTCTCCACTTCGATGCTGGCGGAGGACCTCGCCCCCAACCGCCTGCAGCGCTCGAAGCTCGAGATCCAGCGCCTCATCGAACGGCTGGACGGAGACCGCATCGGTCTCATCGCCTTTGCGGGCCAGGCCTTCGTCCAGAGCCCGCTGACCTCCGACTACGGGGCCGCGCGCCTCTTCCTCAACGCGATGGACACGGACCTCGTGCCCGTGCAGGGGACGGACCTCGGGGCCGCGCTCGAACTCGCGCTCGACGCCTTCTCCGACGCGCCGGTGGAGGAGCGCATCATCATCGTCGTGACCGACGGGGAAGACCACGAGGGGGGCATCGGGCCGGCCGTGGATCGGGCGCTCGAGGCCGGGGTGACGATCCATACGGTCGGCGTCGGTTCGACGGACGGCGTCCCGATTCCCGAGTACGACGCGGCGGGCAGGCCGGCCGGGTTCAAGCGCGACGAAGCGGGGGCCGTCGTCACGACCCGGCTCGACGAGACGACGTTGAGGCAGATCGCGACGCGAACGGGCGGACAGCTCTACCGCAGCACACCCGAAGCGAGCGAGCTGACGGCGCTCATTGAGGAGGTGGCTGAGCTGGGCGGACGGGAGATCGACGCGCGCGAGGTCACCCGGTACGAGGAGCAGTTCCAGATATTCCTCGGAGCGGCGATTCTCCTATTGTTCGTGGAAGGCCTGTGGACGGACCGGAAGAAGACGGTGAGGGTCTGGAGAGGGAGGTTCTCGTGAGTACGACGCGCGGCGGCAGCCGGCGACTGTGGCTGCCCATGGCCATCGCGGCCCTCGCGGCCTGGGTGCCCGCCGAGGCGCGCGGGCAGGCGGGACGCGCGGAGACGCGCGACGGGAACCGCCTCTATGAGGAGGGACGCTTCGCCGAGGCGCACGAGAAGTATCTCGAGGCGCTCCTCGAGGCCCCCGACTCCCCCGTCATCCGGTTCAACGATGGGAACGCGCTCTATCAGGGCGAGGACTACGAGTCCGCGCTGGAGTCCTTCCGCGCCGCGGTGGAGAGCGGAGACCCGGAGTTGGCGTCGGCCGCCTGGTACAACCTCGGGAACACGCTCTACCGGCAGGGGGCGCTCCCCGAAAGTCTGGAGGCCTTCAAGCAGGCGCTGCGGACCAACCCGGCGGACGCCGACGCCAAACACAACCTCGAGCGCGTGCTCGAACAGATGCAGGAGCAACAGCAACAGCAGCAGGGCGACGGCGAGAACGAGGAGAACGAGGACGAGAGCGAGCAGCAACCGCAGGGCGGCGAGCAGGACCAGAACCCCGAACAGGACCCGCAGGATCAGCCTCAACAGGACCCGAACCAGGATCCGCGGAACCAGCCGAACCCCGAGGAGGACCCCGAGCAGAATCCGGACGAACCGGAACCGGAGCCGCAGGAGGGCACGCCTCCACCCGGAGAGATGACGAGAGAGGAGGCGGAACGACTGCTGGACGCGATCCGGGAGGATCAGGACGAGGTGAACCGCCAGCCGCGCACGCCGGCGCGCGGCACGAGGCCGCGCAGAGACTGGTGATGCGGCCCGTTCGACTCCCCGCCCGCCGCGGGCGCCCGTCCGTGGTCGCCGCGCTCGGCTGCCTTGCGGGCATCCTTCTCGCTCCGGGTACGCTTTGGGGGCAGGATGTCACCGCCTCGGCGCACCTCGACCGCGGGGAGGTCGGGGTCGGGCAGACCTTCACGCTCAACGTCGTGCTGGAAGGCGTCCAGCGCTTCGACCAGGACCCGGCCCTTCCCGAGATGGGCGCCTTCGCCGCCTTCCTGAGCAGCGGGACACAGAGTTCGGTCCGGATCGTGAACGGCCGCACGACGGTCTCGCTCACGGTGCAGTACCGCTTCCAGGCGACAACGGAGGGGACGTTCGAGATCGGACCGGTGTCGGTGGAGGCGGGCGGAGAGACGCTGACGACGGAACCGCTGAGCCTGCGCGTGTCGTCGGCCCCCCAGCCGGCGCCGGGAGCGGGGGAAGCGCCCGCGGGGCAGCCTTCCGATCCGGGGACCATCAGCCCGAACGACCTCTTCGTGGTCGCCGAGCCGAACAAGCCCCGCGTGCGCGAGAACGAGCCGGTCATCGTCGAATACCGACTCTTCACGCGCGTCAACGTGAGTTCGTACGGGGTCACGCGACTTCCCGGCACGGCGGGCTTCTGGGTCGAGGAGTTCGAACTCCCGCAACAGCCGCAGGTCGAGCAGGTCGTGCGGGACGGGGTCGCGTACGCGACCGCCGTGATCCGGAAGGTGGCGCTGTATCCGACGGGACCGGGCCCGAAGACGCTCGAACCGCTCGCGATCGAGGCGCAGGTCCGCGTGCAGCGGCGTTCGCGCGATCCGTTCGATGATGTGTTCGGAGGGTTCCTCAACCGCAGTGCCCTGTTCGGGGACGTCGTGACGGCGGGCGCCGCTTCCCGTCCGGTCGAGATCGAAGTGCTCCCCCTCCCCGCCGAGGGACGGCCCGCGGGCTTCACGGGCCTCGTGGGGGATCTGGCGGTCGGGAGTGCCGTGGACCGGGACAGCCTGGCCGCGAACGAGGCGGTCACGCTGCGCGTGGAGGTGTCGGGTTCCGGCAACCTGAAGGCGCTCGCGCCGCCGGAACTCGCTTTCCCGCCGACGGTGGAGGCCTTTCCGCCGGAGGTGTCGGATCGCCTGCGAACCACCGACGCGGGCGTCTCGGGGACGCGGACCTGGGAGTACGTCCTCATCCCCCGGGCGCCTGGGATGCTGACGATACCGGGCGTGGACCTGGGGTACTACGACACCGCGGCCGACCGCTACGAGATCGCTTCGGCGGCGCCGGTCGAGCTGCGGGTCACGGGCCGGGCGGTCGAGGACGCGCTGCCGGGAGCACGCGCGCGCGGCTCCGTCGAGGCGTTGCGCTCGGACATCCGTTTCATCCGGACCGATACGCCGCGCTTCCGCCGCCGGGGTGAGACGCTGTTCGACCAGGCATGGTTCTGGATCGTCGCGCTTGCGCCCGTCGGCATGGTGGCGGGCGCGGCCGGGCTGCGTCGGCGCCGCGACCGGCTCGCCGGCGACCAGGCCTACGCCCGCGACCGCCGGGCCGCCCGCGTGGCGAAGAAGCGCCTCGCCCGGGCCGCAGGGCTCGCGGGAGGCGACGATGCGCGGGCCTTCTACGCCGAGACGGCCCAGGCGCTGGAGGGGTTCGTCGCCGACAAGCTCGACACTTCCGCCGCCGGGATGATCCGCGCCGACCTCCGCACCGCCCTGCTCCGCCGCGGCGCCCGCGAGCCCACCGTCGAGGAGTACTTCGCGGCCCTCGAGGCCTGCGACCGGCAGCGGTTCGCCCCGGTCGGCGCCGAGGTCGAGGAACGCAGGGCCTTTCTGGCCCGCGCCGAGTCCGTGCTGTCCGCCCTCGCGGGAGACCTCGGATGACGGCCCGCCGGCCCGCCGGGCGTCGACACGGGCTCGCAATCGCCGGGCTCGCGGCCGTGGCGCTCGCGCTCGCGCCAATGCTCGCTCCAGCCTCGGCGACCGCTCCGGCCTTCGCGACCGGACTCGCCGCGCTGCAGGAAGCCGCGCCCGCCCCGGCCCCCGCGGATCGATTCCAGGCGGGGAACAGCCTCTACCAGACAGGAGACCACGAGGGCGCCCTCGATGCCTGGCTCGGACTGTACGAGGACGGGTTCGAGAGCGGTGAACTCCACTACAACATCGGCAACGCCTACTTCAGGCTCGGGGAGCTGGGCCGGGCGATCCTCTTCTACGAGCGCGCCAGGGTCGCTCTTCCCCGCGATGAGAGCGTGCGCACGAACCTCGAACTCGCGCGCTCCCTGACCGCCGACCAGATCACGCCGCTTCCCGGATTCTGGGTACCCCGCGTCGTCAGGTGGGCGGTACAACTCGTGCCGCGCGGCTGGCTCATCGCGATCCTCGCGCTGGGCTACCTCGGGCTGGCGTCCATCCTGCTCTATCGACTCCTCTCCACCGGACCGCCGTACTGGACCCGGCACGCCGCCGTGGCCGCCGCCGCGCTCACCTTCGTCGTCGGCACGAACCTCCTGATCCGCGAGTTCGGTATCGGGCGCGCGGAGCGGGGCGTGATCCTGCAGACGGAGGCCGCCGTCCAGAGCGCGCCCTCCGACGATCCTTCACTGCAGTTGTTCACGATTCACGAGGGAGCCGTCGTCCGGATCGACCGAAGATCGAGCGACTGGCTCGAGATCGTGCTGGAGGACGGCAAGGTCGGCTGGGTACGAGCCGGAAACCTCGAAACGATCTAGCGGCCCGCAGCAATGCCTGCGTCAGCTAGCCGCGCGAACCCACCGGAATCGCGTCTCGCCGGATCTCCGCCGAGTAGTACTCCCAGAGCAGGCGCGCGGCCACGCTCCGCCAGGGTCGCCAGCGGCGGGCGATCTCGCGGAGCGCCTTCTCGTCGGGCCGTTTCTCGAGGCCGAGGGCACGTCCCGCCGCGCTTCGCAGCGCAAGATCGCCCGCCGGGAAGACGTCGGTGTGGCCGGCGCAGAAGAGGAGATAGACCTCGGCCGTCCACACCCCGATCCCCTTGAGGGCCGTCATGGCCGCGATGGATTCCTCGGCGGGCATGAGGCACAGCGCTTCGGGATCGAGACGGCCGCTCACGACAGCCTCCGCCGCGCGTTTCAGCGTCAGCTCCTTGGAACGGGACAGGCCGATCCGGCGGCACTGCGCATCGGAAAGCCCCGCAACCCGTTCGGGATCGCAGCCCGCCGCTTCTTCCACGAGCCGCTCCCAGATCGCGGCGGCCGCCGCCTTCGAGACCATCTGCGCAACGATGGTCCGGGCGAGACCCTCGAAGCCCGGGGTCCTTCGCCGCAGCGGCACGGGCCCCGCCCGCTCGATCACCTCCGCAAGCCGGCCGTCGATCCTCACCAGCGCCTCGAGGCCCTCGGCGATATCGTCCGGCGTTTCTATCGTTCTTCCGTGCATTTCATCCCTCCGCGCGTTCCCGCGGGAACGTCCGACGCACTCTCTGGCCGATCCGGGTTTTTGGCGTCAGTCTTATTGCGTGCAACGTCGAACGATGATCAAGACCGTGGGGATCGCGACGCTGGGCTCGAGCCTCGGCGCGTGCTCCCCCGCGTGGCGCCGTTTTTCTCCGGGCCCCGCCGCCTCGAGCCTCCCCCTCGTCCGCGTGGCGCAGGACCGCGTCATCCGAACCACCGTGGGTCTCAGACCCTTTCGACCCGCCGGTTTCCGCGTGGCCGCGGAACGGCTGGACGAGAAGACCGTCATCCACAACTACGGCCACGGCGGCGCGGGAATTTCCCTTTCCTGGGGGACGGGGCTGCTCGTGTCCGAAGTGGCCGAACCTCATCCTTCGCGGCAAGCCGCCGTCATCGGAGCCGGCGCCGTCGGCCTCGCCACCGCACGGCAGCTCCAGCGCCGCGGGTTCGACGTGACGATCCATGCGCGCGCACTCCCGCCCGACACGACATCGAACATGGCCTACGCCGGGTTCTCGCCGCTCTCCAACCTCGTGTCGGCGCCGGAACGGACTCCGGCCTTCGACGCCCAGTTCGACCGGGCCGTCCGCGCCTCCTACGAGCAGATGCAACTGTTGGCCGGAGCCGGGCGCGGCGTGTCGTGGATGACGACGTATTCCTGGACGAACCGCCTTGCCGGTCGGCGGGCGGAAGATTCCGGACTCGACGAGACCGAGAGCGGCCTCGACCCGGACGTCGATGTGGGCGCCACCGTGCTGCAGCCGGGAGAGCACCCCTTTCCCGGCACCTATGCCCTCCGCAGGCCGACCCTCCGCATCGAGCCGTCGATCTATCTCGACCGGTTGATGGAGGAGTTCCTCCTCTTCGGCGGACGCGTGCGGATCCGCGACTTCGAGACGCCCCGCGACCTCATGTCGCTCGACGAACCGCTCATCGCCAACTGCACCGGTCTCGGCTCCCACTCGCTGTTCGGGGACGAGACGATGACTCCCATCAAGGGTCAACTCACCTTCCTCGCCCCGCAGCCCGAGATCGACTACAGCCTCGAAGGCAGCGTGCCGGGCGGCGGCCGCATCGGGGTCCTTCCGCGTTCGGACGGGATCGCGCTCGGACACGTGATGGAGCGCGGCGACTGGAGTCTGGAACCGCTCGAGGAAGAAATCACGACACGGCTCGATCGCGCGGGCCGGCTCTTCGCGGCCATGGCGGACCATCCGTCCGGGCTCGGCGGGGTCGCCGCCGCCCCACGGTCGCCCGCCATGCGCGACGCCCTCGAAGGCGATCCCGTCCCGGCGACCCCGCCCCCGGTCGAGAGCTTCTACGACATCGAGTCCTAGCAGCCCGTCAGTCGCCGAACCGATCCGCCAGCCGTTCGCGGAGCCGGCGCGCGACCGCTTCGAGCACGGCGGCGTTTTCGTCGGCGACACCGCGGACCGAGAGCGCGACGCCGGACGCAATCTCGATCCGGGACCACGTTTCCACTTCGCCCGGGGAGATGTCGCCGCGGCCGGCGAGCTCCCGGAGAACGGCCAGCAAGGCGGCCAACTCCGATTCGTCGAACTCCGAATCGTCGGGGGGAGCCGCTGCCTCGCGAGGCCAGTCCGGCCCCGCCTCCCGTACCATCATCACCCTGTCCTCGAGAGACGCATGCCGCGCCCGCGGGGCGGCGAAGGCGACCGCCGCCTCGTGCCATTCCGCTACATCCAACGTTGGTGGCGACGACTCCGGGCCGGCGGACCGGGCGGAGAGGAGATCGGCGGTCACGGCGATCCGGCCATCCGCGACGCCCGCGATCAGCTCCGGCGATGATCCCTCAAACACGGCGCCGATCTCGCGGAGCGGGGTCGCGGGCACCCTCCCCGCCCCCTCCGCCTCGCGGACCCGTCGAATGAAGAGGAGGCGATCCCGCACGAGCTTCGGATAACGGGTCTTAGGCCCCCTCCGGCCGACACGCGGAAGCAGTCCGACCTGCACGTAGTAGGCGATCGTGCGTCGGCTGAAACCCGTCTCCTCTTCCAACTCCCGCGCCGTGTAACTGCGCATGTCGTTTCCGCTGCTCCAGCCTATAAGTGACATCTACTGTCGTTTACCGACGGCAACCGTTGACTTCCCCGAACCTCCCGCGTACTGTCAACAGAGTATCAACACTGACAATATCAAGGAGTGGAGAGATGAACCAGATCACGACCGCCATCGCCGGCCTCGAGATCGGCGAACCGGCCTTCTGCGGCGGACTCACCGTGTTCCCCCTGCTTTCCCGAGAGACGTCGGATCTCGATTACCTGCTGCTGGGAGAGGGGCTTCGCGAGGATCGGATCACCGTGCGCGAGGTGTCCCTGGGGGGCAGCGTCCCCGACCTCGAGGTGGAAAACCGGGCCGACCGTCCCGCGCTCATCGTGGACGGCGAGGAACTCGTCGGCGCCAAGCAGAACCGGGTCGCCAACCTCACGCTGCTGCTCCCCGCCGGGAAGACGACGATCATCCCCGTCTCCTGCGTGGAGCAGGGCCGCTGGTCCTATGACAGCCCGGGGTTCCAGGTGACGGACCGGATGCATTTCGCGAGCGGCCGTGCTGAACGATACGCGAGCGTGCAGCACTCGATGCGCAGCGAAGGGACGCGGCGCTCCGACCAGGGCCGGGTGTGGAGCTCGATCGACGACAAGGCCGTGGCGATGGACGCCCCATCGGAGACCGGAGCGATGAGCGAAATCTTCGAGCGTCACGCGAAGGCGCTGGACGACTACGTACGGGAGGTGGAGGCCGCTCCGGATCAACTCGGCGCCATCTTTTCGGTGGCGGGCGGCAGCTACGGATTGGACCTCTTCGACCGTCACGCCACCCTCGCCGCGTTCCTCCCCAGGCTCGTGCGAAGCTACGGCGTCGACGCGCTGGAACGGCGCACGGAGGGGGACAAGGCGGCGCCTGCCTCCGCGGCGCGGGATTTTCTCGACCGCCTGCGCGCGGGATCCTTCGATGACCACCCCGCGGTCGGTCTTGGGCGCGATGTGGGGATCGTCGCCGACCGCGCCATGGGGGGCGCGCTTGTCGTGGAGGAGACCACGGTGCACCTGACAGGGTTCTCCAATCCTCGGGCCGGCCGCGTCGGCCGCGACGGCGAACGGGTATACGCGAACTACCGCCAGAGGCGCGACGCCCTCCGCCGGCGGCACGCCAGCTAGCCGGAGGACGGTCCGGCCGCCGCCGCCTGGCTGCGGCTGGAACTGACCCGCCATCCCCGCCACCTTACGCGACCCGCCAGCGCGTTGGCGGCGTGCCGGCTAACGATCGCGTGGAGGACGGGTGAAAATACCGGGGCGGGGCCGACAGGCGGCGATGGTCTTCATCTTCATCACCGTCTTCATCGACGTGCTGGGGATCGGGATCATCGTCCCCATCCTCCCCGAACTCATCAAGGAGTTCACGGGAGGAAGCACGGCGCAGGCGGGGCGCTGGTTCGGCGTCCTCGCCGCGACGTACGCCGTCACCCAGTTCTTCTTCGCTCCCATCCTGGGGTCGCTCTCGGACCGGGTCGGGCGCCGGCCCGTCATCCTGATGGCCCTCTTCGGCCTCGGGATCGACTACATCATCATGGGGTTCGCACCCTCCATCGGCTGGCTCTTCGCCGGCCGCCTCGTCGCGGGCGTGATGGGCGCGAGCATCACCGCGGCCAACGCCTACGTCGCCGACGTGTCCGAGCCGGAAGTGCGGGCCCGGAACTTCGGCCTCATCGGCGTCGCCTTCGGCCTCGGCTTCATCTTCGGCCCCGCCATCGGGGGCGTTCTGGGCGGCATCGGCCTGCGGCTTCCCTTTTTCGCGGCGGCGGGACTCGCCCTGCTGAACGCGCTCTACGGCATCTTCGTCCTTCCCGAATCGCTGCCGCCGGAGAAGCGCGACGCCTTCAGCTGGAGGAAGGCCAATCCGGTCGGGAGCCTCGATGTGCTGCGTTCATACCCTCTGGTGGCAGGCCTCGCGGTGTCCTTCGTGTTCATTGTCCTCGCGCAGCGCGGCCTCGAGACCGTGTGGGTCCTCTACACGGGGCACAAGTTCGGGTGGGACGAACTCGCGAACGGACTGTCGCTGGCACTGGTGGGACTCATGGCGGCGATCGTGCAGGGAGGACTCGTTCAGCCCGTCATCAGGCGCATCGGGGAGCGCCGGGCGGTTCTCGGCGGACTCGTGCTGGGCACGATCACCTACCTGGGCTACGGCCTCGCCACGCAGGGGTGGATGCTCATCGCGTTCATCATCTTCGGCTCAATCGGCGGCGTCGCGGGCCCCGCGCTCCAGAGCCTCGTGGCGGGCGCGGTGGAACCGCAGGACCAGGGGAAGGTCCAGGGAGGCCTCCAGTCGCTCATGAGCCTGACGAGCATCGCGAGCCCCCTGATCTTCACCGCTGGCCTGTTCAGCTACTTCACGTCAGCCGCCGCGCCGTTCCAGCTCCCCGGCGCGCCCTTCCTGCTCGGCGCCGTGATGTACGCCACGGCCGGGGTGCTCGTGTTCCGCCTCTTCCGCCGCATCCCCGCGACCTGAACGTCGGGGCGGACTGCTTCAGAGGGCGACGGCTACATCGGGTGCGCCACGCAGGATCTCGCGGTCAAGAGTGACCAGTCGGATACCCAGAGTACGCGCGACGGCGACGAACTCGGCATCGTACGCCGTGAGGCCGCACTCGAGAGCAATGTCGATCACCATCCCGCCGGGGACGTCGGCAATTCTGCTTCCGAGTACCTGCACCGCATTGTCACCCATCGCCTTGACCTGTTCGGACGTCGCGGCACCGCGACGCACGACGCCGAGCAGGGCGTTCCGCAACTCGCTCAGCAAGATGACCGGAGCGGCCCATTCCGGATCTCTTCTCAGGAGGTCGGCGGCGCCGGCACCTTCCGCTCCCCCGAAGACAAGATTCACCATGACATTGGTGTCGACGACGATCATCTCCGACCCTCGTCACGCAGCCGTCGTACGTTCTCAGGGCTCAGATCGACGGTCCCCAAGGTCTCGTGTCGGCGTGCTATCTGATGGAGGAGTGCTTCGACATCCAGAGGCTCGGGACGCACCGAAGCCGTTAGTCGGGCAATGATCTCTCCGTTCAGGCTTCGGTGGTTGCGGATCGCGGCCTCCTTGAGTTCGCGATGCAAGTCGGTGGGTATCCCACGGAGAGCCAGATTCGGCATGGTCGGATTCTCTCGCATGAAGTCCACGATATCGCTTTGATATCATCAAGGTATCAACACACGGAATCCCAAGCCACGACCCGGATGGGATCCCGGGTCGAAGGATGGGCGCAACCCTGCGGACGAGTGGTGTCAGGACGCTCCGAGTTGCTGGAGGAGGAAGGCGAGTTCCATCGCCGCGTTGCGGACGTTGCGGGTGAAGGAGCGGCCGCCCGCGTGGCCCGTGCGCGGGTCGTAGTCGAGGATCACCGGCAGCCCGGAGCTCGAGGCGGCCTGCAGGCGCGCGGCCATCTTGCGGGCCTGCAGCGGGGGCACGCGGGTGTCGAGGTCGCCCTGGGTGAGCATGACCGCCGGGTAGTCCACGCCGTCACGGACGTTCTGGTACGGGGAGAAGGTCCGCAGCACCTCGAACTCCTCGGCCACGGCCGCGTTCCCGTATTCCAGCAGCGCCGGCATGTTGTTCGTGTCGGTGAACTGGTAGAAACGGACCATGTCGAGGTCGGGCAGCCCGCAGTAGACGGCCCGGAAGAGGTCCGGTCGCTTCGTGAGTGAGGCGGCGACGAGGAGGCCGCCGTTGCTTCCGCCCCGGATCGCGAGCCGGTCCGGGTTCGTGTAGCCGTTCTCGACCAGCCACTCCGCTGCCGCGATGAAGTCGGCGAACACGTTTGGCTTGTT
The DNA here is from genome assembly GCA_022825725.1 of Gemmatimonadota bacterium. Classification (GTDB taxonomy): domain Bacteria; phylum Gemmatimonadota; class Gemmatimonadetes; order Palauibacterales; family Palauibacteraceae; genus Palauibacter. Next base: position 25,359 of record JAJDWE010000043.1, on the reverse strand, counting down.
TTCAAGCATGCCCGCCCGGTGCCACTCCTCGCCGAACTCGCCGCCGCCCCGGAGCGTCGCCATCGCGTACACCCCGCCCTGCTCGAGCCACGCCGCGGCGCGGGCGTCGAAGCGGGGCAGCAGGTTCACGTTGAAGCCGCCGTACCCGTACAGGAGCGCGGGCGCCTGCCCGTCCAGGTCGAGTCCCCGGCGGTGGGCGATGTACATCGGGGCCCGCGTCCCGTCCGCCGACGCATACCACACCTGCTTCAGTTCGTACTCCGAACCCTCGAAGGGGACGGATGACGGCCGCCACTCCTCCGTCTCCATCGTCTCGAGGTCCAGCTTGAGGATGGTGGAGGGGGTGAGGAGCGACGTCAGCGTAAGAAGGGCCGCGTTTCCTTCGTCTCCGTGCGAGCGCAGCGTCGCCACGTGGTGCGGCGGGATCGGCATCTCGCCCTTCACCGCGCCGTCTGGCCCGTAGCGCACGATTCGGCTGCTCACGTCGCGCAGGTAGTCGGCGTAAAGGTCGTCGCCGATGAACCGGTACCCGGTCAGGAGATCCTCCCCCTCGGGCAGCACCTCCCGCCACCGCGACGGATCGGGATCCGGGTTCTCCAGGTCCACCGCGAGAATCCGGTTCCTGGGCGCGTCCAGGTTCGTGAGCAGGTAGAGTTCGTCGTCGACGAATCGGGTGCCGAAGCGGGCGGGCGCGCCGACGATGAGCGGCGCGGGCGCCGTCCCGGCACGGAGGTCGTGCAGGTAGACGTCCGTCCGCGCCCAACCGTGCTGCACGGTGTAGACGTGCCAGCGGCCGTCACCCCCCTGCGAGAACCCCACGAACCGCTCGGGACCGTGCCCTTCCCCGAACAGCTCCTCGTCCTCCTCGATGTCCGTCCCCAGCCGGTGGTAGCGGATCCGGGCGCCCGTCTCCCGCGACCGGCGGCTGTAATGGAAGCCGTCCCCTTCCGGATCGAAGGAGACGTTGCCGTACAGGTAGGTCGGCAGGCGGTCGGGCAGGTCCTCGCCGCTCTCGACGTCGCGGACGCGGTACTCCCGCTCGTCCCGGCCCCCGTCCCGGATGGCGTAGATCATGAGACGGCCGTCGGGCGAGAAGTCGACGATGCTCACGCTCGTCGTGGCGTCGTCGCGGAGATCGAGGGGGTCGATGACGACCTCGAACTCGCCTTCGGGATCCACCGGGAGTCCGTCGGGTTCGTCGGGCGCCGGCCGGCGGTAGATCGCGCCCACCTCGCGGCCCGGTTTCCGGAAGGAGAAGTACTCGTAGTCGCCCGCCCGCCGGGGGAAGATCGCCCCGGGCGCGTCCATCAGCTCGCGGAGCCGCCCCTCGAGACCGGCGCGCAGCGGCGAGTCGCCAACGATGAGTTCCGCGTAGGCGTTCTGCTCGTCGATCCAGGCGCGGGTCTCGGGGCTCTCCTGGTCCTCGAGCCACCGGTAGTCGTCCGTGAACTCGACGCCGTGCAGCGTGTCGACGACGGGGATCCGGACCGTCTCGGGCGGAGGGGGATACGTCTCGCACGCCGCCACGCAGACGGCGATCGCGGCGAGCGCGGCCAGCCGAAGCGGCGGGAGCGCGCGGCCGGCGGGCACGACGACGGCCCGCGCGCGGCGTGTCGAGTCCGCCATGGCGCCTCCTGTCAGGCGGTCAGGGGGTGACGGTCACCCGGACGTAGGCGTTGCTCCAGCAGCACTGGTTTCCGCCGGAACTGTCGTTCGCGTCCCAGTTGTCGACGCGCGCCCGCAGGATGTACTCGCCCGGCTCGCGGAACGTGGCGGCGGTCGTCGCCTCGCCGGCCCCGCCCGCCACGATGATCTGCCACGGCTCGAACTCCACCGCCGCGGCGGGGCCCTGGTGCTTGAACCAGGTCACCTCCACGTCGACCTCCTGGTTCACCAGGTCCTCCGGGTCGCGGACGGAGACCTCCTCGGTCCACAACTGGAGCGTGAGCGGTTCGCCCACCTTCGCGCTGCGCGGCTCGCCCCACGCGCCCTGAACGTGCTGGCCCGCCTCCCCCTCGGGGTCGAAGCGGACGAGCGGCGGCACCGACCCCATGGCCCGCGGCCCGTAGTCGAGCTGCAGCGCCGGAGCGAAGACGCGCGCCGGCACCGAGTAGGTGATCCCGTTCGCCGTGATCGTCCACACGACGCGCTGCTCGCCGTCCTCCCAGCTCGACGGCACGGTGACGGAAAACACGCCCCTGTCGCGGCGGGGCCGGACCGGAAAGTGCGTCGGCTGCATCCCGTCGAACTCGCGCGGCTCGATGTGGTTCTCCGCGCCGAGCGGGACGTCGAGGACTTCCTCCCGGTTCAGGTTGAAGTAGCCGAACGAGAAGGTGAAGGAGCCGTCGTCGTTCCGGTACCAGCCCTCGAAGAAGGGAGCCACCGGCTCCCCCCTCGCCGGGATGGGCGCGAGCGGCAGCCGCTGCACCTGCTGGGCGTGAACGGATGCCGGCCCCCCGATCAGGGAGGCCGGCGCCACCTGCGCGGCGACCAGGACGGCCGCGATATGTGCGATCCGCATGTTCCGTCTCAGTTGCAGGTCAGTTGTTGTCGTTGCTGTCGTCGTTGTCGTCGTCGGTCGCGAGCTTCTTCTCACGCTCCTCGACCAGCCGCTGGTAGCCTTCCTCCGTGAGGTGCGTCACGGCGAGCCACGCGTGCGACATCTCGTCCCCGGTACGGTCGCCGCGGGCGTACCAGATTTCGGGGTCCGGCGTCAGTTCGTTCTCCGCCGTGTTGTCGTACCACCCGGTCATGACGAGGACCGTCCCGGGCGGGAGCAGCGGGGCGACGTCATCCTCGTAGATGTAGCTGTGATGCCAGCGGGCGTCGAAGTCCGTCACCATGCTGATCAGCTCGAGCCTGCCGTTGGGGTAGAGCGCCTGGATCGACATCGCGTGCAGGTGGACGTGCCCGTGCGGCTGGAAGCTGTCGAGCCTCACCGGGTGGTCCCAGCGCATGAACCCCTGCGTCATCGCGGTGCCCCCCGGCGCGAGCGCGATGTCGCCCCTGAGGGGATAGAGGCGCAGGTCCTGCTGGAACTCCGGCTCGTAGCCCTCCTCGTGGAACCAGATCCCGAGTTCGACCTGGTCGCCGGGGACGTCGTATCCCATGGGATAGTAGTGGGCGTCCCACTCGATCATGTCGTTCGCCTTCAGGAGGCGGCCGGCATCGCCCGGCACGAGTTCGCCGACCTTGCCCATGGCGTACTCGGAGAGACTCTGGAAGCGCTGATACTCCCCGTCTTCGCCGAGCCGCAGAAGGCGGGGGATCGCGTGGTGGAGGACCTGGCGCCCGGCCGGGAACGAGGGGCGCGTCTCGAACGCCCTCACCCAGCGGTCCTCTTCGAGGCCCGTCGGCACCCGCGGCCGCCACCAGGTGTCGCCGCCCTCGGCCGGCACGTCGAACGGCTTCGACTTGATCACGTGATCGGGCGGGCCGATGAGATCCTCGAGCTGCCACTTCTGCTCGCTCGGCCATTCGATCGGGGGCGGCATGTCGGCCGGGTCGCCCTCCGGCGCTCCGGAGTCCGCCCACGCGACGACCGTCTCGATGTCCTCCTCGCTCAGGCGCCAGTCATCCTTGATGTCCTGGATCCCGATGCCCGTGTCGAGGTGGAAGGGCGGCATGAGCCGCTTCGAGACGAGATCCTTCATGCGCGAAGCCCAGCGGCGCGTGTCACGGTAGGTGAGGAGCGACATCGGACCCACGGACCCCGGCCGATGGCAGATCTGGCAGTTCGCCTGCAGGATCGGAGCGACGTCCCTCGAGAATGTGACGTCGACCTCCGCCCCGTCGGCGCCGCTCACGCCGTTCGCCGCCGGTCCCTGTCCGGCGAGGTCCCCGAACGTAAGACCCAGGGCCAGGGGCATGATGACGATGGCCAGGACCGTTGCATGCGACCAGGCATGGCTCGAGTAACGATGCGATCCACGCATGAGGCCTCCTCCTGCAGATGGCACTGCTCCCGCTGCCGCTTCCAGCGACTCCTCTTTAACTCCCAGATACAGTGCGAAGAAACGTCGCCTGCATGCAAGGAGCCGTTGCGTCCCGGGAAACGCGCGTCCACGATGGAGTGTTATCCTTGCCGGACACCGGACGGCGAACTGCTGAAGCGAGAACAGCGAGAGCGGACGGATGATGAAGAACCATTGGAGCTGGCGGCCGAGCAGCACCCTTCTTCTCCCCCTTCTCTTCGGAGCCATCGCGGTCGCCTCCGCCGCGGCGCAGGGCCCGGGCGTGGAGGGCGCCGCGTGGACCTACCTGGGCGGCGACGCCTGGCACACCCGCTACACGCCGGCGACGCAGATCGATGCCTCCAATTTCGAGAGCCTCGAGGTCGCGTGGCGCTGGGATGCTTCGAGCTTCGGGCCGAGCACGGCGCGGGCCACGCCGTCCTACGTCGACGGAAAGATGATCACGGTGACGGGCGAGAACCGGCATGTCGTCGCCCTGGACCCCTCCACCGGAAGACTCCTGTGGAGCTTCGCCGAACCCATGACCTGGCGGCACGAGTACTCGATGCGAAAGGCGTACGGCAAGGGCGTCGCCTACGCCGAGGTCGATGGACGCGGCGTCGTCTACATCATCAGTCCCGGGTTCTTCCTCTACGCGCTCGACGCGGACACCGGCCGACCGCTGGAGAACTGGGGCGAGCCGGTGCCGCTGCCGGGATTCCCGTCCTCCGGGACGGTGGACCTCGTGAAGGACCTCATCGAGGGATGGGGGCCGTGGGAAAACCTGAACCAGGAGTACGACCCGGATCAGGGGATGCCGCTCGAGATCGGGTACATCACCGCGTCCTCTCCCCCCATCGTCGTGAACGGCGTGGTCGTCGTCGGCAATTCCGCCGAACAGGGATACAACCAGACCCGGAAGGAGATGGTACCGGGCGACATCCTGGCCTACGACGCCCGCACGGGGGACTTCAAGTGGAAGTTCCACGTCATCCCGCGGCCGGGGGAGTTCGGACACGAGACGTGGGAGAACGACGCATGGCAGTGGACGGGTGACGTCTCTCCGTGGGCGCCGCTCTCGGCGGACCCGGAGCTTGGACTCGTCTACCTCGTCACGAACGGCGCCACGATCGACTACTACGGCGGTTTCCACCCCGGCGACAACCTCTTCAGCACGAGCATCGTCGCGCTCGACGTGGAGACGGGAGAGCGCCGCTGGCACTTCCAGTTCGTGCACCACGACATCTGGAACTACGACACGCCGACCGCTCCCATCCTGATGGACGTCGTCGTGGACGGACGGCCGATCAAGGGCGTCTTCCAGGCGACGAAGCAGTCGTGGCTCTATGCGCTCGACCGCGAGACGGGCGAGCCGATCTGGCCCATCGAGGAGCGGCCGGTTCCGCCGTCGAAGGTGCCGGGCGAGAAGCTCTCCGAAACCCAGCCGCACCCGACATGGCCCCTGCCCTACGACCTGCAGGGCCGCACGGAGCAGGACCTCATCGACTACACGCCGGAACTGCGCGAGATGGCGCTCGAGTACGCGCGGGAGAACGATCTCTTCGTGCCGCTTTTCAACCCGCCGACACACGTCGGGAATCCGGAAGGCGAGGGGCCGGCGCTCTTCTGCCCCGGTGGGGGCGGGGGCGCGAACATCACGGGTCCGCCCGCCGCCGACCCGGTGAACGGGGTCGTCTTCGTCACGTCGACGAGCGGATGCTCGCCGGTGATGGTGGCTCCGGGCATCGAATCCGAACTCGACGGGCCGGAGCAGACGGGCGTCACGCACTCCGAGTTCTCCCGCGCGACGGGCGTCGTGACGGAGAACACGGTGGACCAGGCGACGGTCGAAGGGCTGAGGATCTGGAAGGGACCGGTCGGGCGGATCACGGCGATCGACGTGAACACGGGCGAACACCTGTGGATGATCCCGCACGGCGACGCGCCGGAGCGGCAGCAGGCGGTGATCCGCGACCATCCGATGCTGCAGGGAGCGGACGTGAATCCGAACCAGGGCCGGCGCGGCCACTCCGCCATGGTTGCAACTCCGACGCTCCTTCTTGCGTCTGGACAGACGAGCGATGGGACGCCGCACCTGTTCGCGATCGACAAGCGGACCGGCGAGCGCGTGGGCCAGGTGGAATTGCCCGGCAACACGCGCTACGGGATGTCGAGCTGGGTCCACGACGGAAAGCAGTATGTGATCATTCAGCTGGCCGACGGACTTGCGGCGATGGCCCTGCCCTGACGGCCACTCGGGCCGGAGGGGCTGAACCCTTCTCAAGAGCCTAAGGAAGAAAAGAAAAATGCTGCGTGAACAGTTGAATTCCGGACGCGCGGGCGTCTGCGTCGCCTTGGCGTTGTCCGTACTCGTCGCGGGGGCATGCATCGAGAGCGAGGACACGATGGAGCCCACGCCCGCGAACGAAGCGCCGGTCGCGGTGGGCGTCGTGCCGCCGGTGACGGTGGCGGCCGGCGACCATGTGATTGTGGACGTGTCGGGCTTCTTCCAGGATCCGGACGGCGATCCGCTCCTGTACGGCGCGGGGACGTCGAACGCGCTCGTGGCCGGCGTCTCCGTCGCGGGCAGCAGGATGACCGTGGTCGGGGTCGGGACCGGCCAGGCGGGCGGGTTCCTCTTCGCTCGCGATCAGGCCGGCGGTGAAGCCTTGCAGAATTTCGTGATCACCGTGCCGAACCAGCCGCCGGTCGCCGCGCAACAGCTCCCGGCGCTCAGGCTGACGACGGGGCAGGTGCACCAGATCGACCTTTCGCAGTACTTCAGCGACCCGGAGGGCGACGACCTGACGTTCAGTGTCACGACCGCGAACCCCCTGGTGGCGGTGGGAGTGGTTTCGGGCAACGCGCTCACGGTGGTCGGCGTGACAGTGGGGGCCACGACGATCACGGTCACGGCGCAGGACGGGGACGGCGGCGAGGTGCAGCAGGAAACGCCGGTGGTCGTGACAAACCGCTAGCAGATCTGCGGGGGCAAGACCGGGGGCGCGCCGGCGCCGTCGGAGCGTTGGCGGGCGGGTGGTCGGTGAAGATGTGACCCGTCCGGGGATTGCTTCGTGTTAGGGGTGGCACACCGAAAACCCGGTCGGCGCGAGCGAAGGTTTCGCTCAGGCGCCTTGAAGGAGGCAACGTGAAGTACCGATTCAGACAGTCCTCGATGGCGGCCGTCCTCGTCGTCATCGGGGGAGCCTGGGCGGCCGAGGCCCTCGCGGCGCAGGATTTTCTGTTCGGCCGTCCTTTCATCACCCTCGGCGCCCGAATCGGGTACGCCGTACCCCGCGCGGACAGCGAGATCTTCGATTTCACGCGCGAAGAACTCACCGTCGAGAAGAGGGATTTCAATGCGGTGGCGCTCGGCGCCGACCTCGGCGTCCGGCTCTCCGACCGCATCGATCTTGCGCTGGGCCTCGGGTACGAGAACAGCCAGATCGACTCCGAGTCCCGCGAGTTCATCGGCACGGACGACCTGCCGATCCTGCAGACGACGGATTTTCGCCGCGTACCGTTCACGGTCGGCCTGAAGGCCTACCTCACGGAGAGGGGACGGCGGATCAGCGATCTCGCCTGGATTCCGGGCAAGTTCGTTCCCTTCGTCGGAGGCGGCGTCGGCTTCATGTGGTACGAATTCGAGCAGGAAGGCGAGTTCGTCGACTACGAAACGCTGGACATCTTTTACGACTACTTCTCCTCCAGCGACGGATCCGCGCTCGCCTACTTGACGGCCGGATTCGACTACTCGCTCGGGCTGCGGTGGATTTTGACCGCCGAAGCCCGTTATTCTTGGGCCAGCGCGGATATGGGCGGGAGCTTCATCGGGTTCGACAGCATCGACCTGAACGGACTTCGCGCCGCGTTCGGCTTCTCGGTACGGCTGTAAAACCTCGAGGTATGATCACATGACGAAACAGCGAACTGCTGGAATCGGCTCCGCTCTCTTCGTGGCGGCGGGCATGATGCTCGCGGCCGGGCCGCTGGCGACCGCGGCGGCGCAGGAGATGGACGAACGCTGGCTCGCCTGGATGGGTTGCTGGCAGCCCGTTCGTACGTCGACGACCGCGGACGCGCCCGAATCGCTGCTCTGCTTCCAGCCGAGCGCCGAAGAGGCCGGCGTCGAGATGATCGCGGTGGAAGACGGCGAGATCGCGGCCCGGGAGATCGTGCGGACGGATGGACAGCCGCACGAGGCCACCCGGGAGGGCTGCAGCGGATCGCGCCGCGCGGTCTTCGCCTCCCGCCCGGGCCGGGTGTTCATGGACGTGGACCAGGCCTGCGAGGGCGGGGTCGATCGATCGTCGAGCGGAATGTTCGCGATGATCTCGTCCGACGCCTGGATCGATGCACGGGTCGTCACGGTCGGCGGCGAGAAGGTGACGTGGGTGACGCGATACCGGCTGGCCACGCAGAGTCAGGCCGAGGCCGTCGGCCTGGGCGAGATCGCGGCCGACCGGAGTATGGCCGTGCGCTCGCTGCGACTCGCGGCGTCCGGGCGGTATTCGGTCGACGACATCATCGAGGCGCAGGCTCACGTGGATCCCGAGGCCGTGGAGGCCTGGATCGTCGAACACGAGACGCCGCTCGAAATCGACGCCGACCGGCTCGTCCAACTCGCCGATGCCGGCGTGTCGGAGGGCGTCATCGACATGATGGTCGCACGGAGCTATCCGGAGCGCTTCGCGGTGTCCACGGGCGGCGGCGGCGGCGAACGGGCCTGGGGCGGCGTCGGCGGATACTACGACCCGATCTACGGCTGGGGGTCTCCCTACTACGGCCGCTTCGGCTGGTCCAGATACGGCTACTCGCCCTTCGGCTTCGGATACGGATACCCCTTCTATGGCGGCTACGGATACGGGTACGGATACGGGTATGGCTACGGCCCGGTGATCGTCCGCACCGGACGCGAAAACAGCGGCGGCCGGGTGATCAGCGGGCGGGGCTACAGCAGCGGAAGTTCCAGAGTCGGAGCCGGGTCCTTCAGCGCGCCGAGAGGGGCCGCGTCGGTCGGCGGCCGGGTGATCAGCGGGCGGGGCTACAGCAGCGGAAGTTCCGGAGTCGGAGCCGGGTCCACCGGGTCGTCGAGGGGGACCGCGTCGGTCGGTACCTCGGGAGGCCGCTCGAGCGGGGGAAGCTCGACGGGGCGCACGGCGCGGCGTCGCGGCGGAGGTCTCTGACTCCCACGCGGTCACGCCTGATTGCTCCACGAAAGGGCCCGGTCTTCCGGGCCCTTTCGCGTTTCACGTCTCGCGCTCCCGGGTCCGGAACCGCAGATTGGCGGTACGGCCGATTCCGCTGCCGGCACCGAGGAGGAACGATGAACGTGGATCACCCCGCCGCGCGCCCCTTCACCTATGTCGCGATCGGCGTCCTCGGGCTCGCGGCTGCTGCCGCCGTACTCGTTCAGCCCGACGCGGCCCGCACGCAGACCACGTCCGGCGACTGGGAGCCCCCGCTCACCGCCCACGGCCATCCCGACCTGCAGGGGAACTGGACCAACCAGACGCTGACCCCCTTCGAGCGCCCCGAAGGCAGGGGGCCCGTGCTGAGCCCGGACGAAGTCGCCGCCATAGAGGGTGGGCAGGCGGAGACCGTCGCCGAACGGACGGCACCCGTGGATCCGGACCGGCCGCTGCCGCCGGGGGGCGAGCACCGGGTGTGCATCGACGGAGCCACGACGTGCTATGACGAGTTCTACCGCGAGCCGGGCGAACGCGTGGCGATCGTGCACGGCGAGCCGCGCAGTTCCCTCGTCACCGACCCGCCGGATGGACGGATTCCAGACCTTACGCCGGAGGCCCGCCGGCGCCTGGAGGAGGCGGCTGAGCTCCGCGCCGGGTTCGGCCAGTACGACCACCCCGAGCTTCGGCCGCTCGCGGAACGGTGCATCGTATCGTTCGGATCGAGCGCCGGGCCGCCGATGCTCCCCAACTACTGGTACAACAACAGCTACACGATCGCGCAGAACGAGGACTTCGTCGTGATCATGGCCGAGATGGTGCATGACGCGCGGATCATCCCCATCCGCGACCCGCAGGAGCAACTCGAGAGCCGGCCCGCACCGGACCACGTGACCCCGTGGTTCGGAAGCTCGGTCGGCTGGTGGGAGGACGGAACGCTCGTCGTCGAGACGACGAACCTGAACCCCGAGCATGCGTTCCGGGGGGTACCGCCCTCGAAGGACCGGAAGGTCACCGAGCGCTTCACGCGTGTGGACGAGGAGACGATCCTCTACGAGTTCACGATCGACGATCCCGCGGTGTACACGAGCCCCTGGGGCGGTCAGGTCCCCTTCAAGCGCTTCGACCATCTGCTCTACGAGTACGCGTGCCACGAGGGCAACTACGCGATGTTCAACGTGCTGAGCGGCGCGCGCTACCAGGAGCGGATGGGGGGGAACCCGTAGCGCACTCGCCGGGCCGCCTGTATTCGCTGCTCGCCGCGCTGGCGATCGCGGGCTGCGCCGCCGATCGTCCGCCGGAGGGCACGGCCGAAGCGGAGCGCGCCCCGGCCGGGGTGCTCGGCCTGCGTCCGGGCCCGTCGCCCGATCGATCCTCTCCTGACTGGAAGGCGCCCGTGAAAGTCGTCGTCGCCGATCTGTGGCCCGGCCGCACGGCCGAACTCGCGGAGGTCGCCCCGGGCGTGGACCTCGTCGTCGTCGGAGACGGGCAGGCCGCGGCGGCCGAAGCGCACGACGCCGACGCGGTCCTCGGCGTGCTGAACGCGGACATCCTCGCCGCCGGCGACCGGCTCCGCTGGGTGCAGCTCTCCTCAGCGGGCGTCGAACGCTACCTCGCGATCCCCGGGCTCTCCGATGCGGAGGACCTCGTCATCACGAACGCCCAGCGGATCTTCGCCCCCGGCGGCGCGGAGCACGCGCTCGGCATGGCGCTCATGCTGGCCCGCCGCTTCCATACGGCGCTCGACCTGCAGCGCGAGCGACGCTGGGACATCCGGCCCCTCACCGGGCCCTCGCCCTACCGCGGCGAGGGGAGCGAACTGCTCGAACTCCGGGGCCGCACGATGCTCGTCATCGGCCTCGGCGGGATCGGGACGGAAACCGCCCGCATCGCGCACGGGATCGGCATGCGGGTCGTCGCCACGCGGAACAGCAGCCGTGAAGGCCCCGATTTCGTGGAGAGAGTCGGGCTTTCGTCGGAACTCCTGGATCTCGTGCCCGAGGCGGACGTCATCGTGAACGCGCTGCCGCTTACGCCGGAGACGGACGGCCTCATCGGCGAAGCCTTCTTCCAGGCGACGAAGCCGACCGCTCTCTACATCACGCTCGGCCGCGGTCGGACGACGGATACGGAAGCGCTGACGAACGCGCTGCGGGAGGGAAGGATCGGCGGCGCCGGCCTCGACGTCACCGAACCGGAGCCGCTCCCGACCGATCATCCGCTATGGGGTATGCCGAACGTCCTCATCACGCCGCACCTGGGCGGCGACTCCGACGGTCACATGGAGCGGATGTGGATCCTCTTCCGCGAGAACCTGCGCCGTTTCGCGGCCGGAGAGCAGCTCCTCGCCGTGGTCAACCGGGAGCGCGGCTACTAGCAGCCCGCCAGCCGGCGGCGCCCCTCAGCCGGATCCCGGGCGCGGCTTTGTCTACCCGCCCCGAATCTGGAACGTGAGCGTGGCCCAGTTCGACTCGTAGTCGACGTCAGCCTCCGACGGCGTTTCCACCATGTGGATCGTCCGGATGTACCATCGCCCGCCGCCGACGAGCGGGATCGTGGCGACGCCATCCGCGTCGGTGCGAGCCTCGACCGCCTCGATGTGTCCGCCGGTATCGTCGTGCGAGTGGGGGTTGAATTCGTAGTTGGCGTACAGGAGCGCGTTCTCGACCGGCTCGCCCGCGCGGAGGAAGCGCACCTGGAGCTCGTCGCCGACGACGAGATCGTAGGGGTTCTGTAGCGGGATGATCTCCACCGGATAGCCGAGTTCCTTCTCCCACTCGCCGCTCCGGTCGTCGCCCACCTGGACGATCGCCTTCACGTGCTTGCTGTAGCGTTCGGCCGCGTCGTCGTTCGTCTTGCCCGCCGCTTCGCGCTCAGCGATCTCGTCCACCAGGCCCTCGTGAACCAGGTATTCGGTGAACTCCACCCCCGTGAGCGGGATCACGCGCGCACCCGTCGACACGCCGATCGTGTAGGTCCCGGCCGAGCCCGTCTCGAAGGTGAGCAGCGCCGTGTCGACGCTGTCCGCGTGCCAGTGGAACATCGCCGTGTCGCGCCACGCCTCGGCCGGCGGGTGCACGACTCCATCCGGTCCCACGATGCTGACGTCCAGCATGCGATCGCGCGTGATGTGGTTCTCGCTCTCGTCAAAATCACCGTTGAACAGCGCAACGACGTTGGTGGAGTGCGGCTCCAGGAAGAAGCTCTCCAGCTTCAGATACATCGTGTGCGCCCGCGCCGTCGCGACGATGGCGATGGTGAGCAAGGCGGTCGTAAGCAGGACGCGGCGTCCGATCCTCATTCCGAACCCTCCGGGGTCTTCACTTTCCGTCTTCCAGACACGTCGAGAGAACATGCAGGGATCGACGACGATTCGGCCATAGCGGACGTGTGACGCTACCGGCGTTGTCCCCGTAGCCGAAAGTGCCGATCATTGCCCCCGACTGCGGCGGTGACGGTGACGGCTCAACTCCGGGGGAACGAATGACGCTTCGCATCAACGACACGGTGCCGGACTTCACGGCGGATACGACGCAGGGCAGAATCCGCTTCCACGACTGGATCGGAGACGGTTGGGCCCTCCTCTTCTCACATCCGAAGGACTTCACGCCCGTGTGCACGACGGAACTGGGGGCGGTGGCCGCCCTTCAGGACGCGTTCGCTGCGCGCAACTGCAAGATCATCGGGATCAGCGTCGACGGCGTGAGCGATCACGAGGCCTGGTCGAAGGACATCGAGGCCTCGCAGGGACACGCCGTGGGCTACCCACTGATCGGCGACCCGAAGCTCGAGATCGTAAAGGCGTACGACATGCTGCCGGCCGACGCGGGAGATACGTCCGAGGGTCGGACGCCGATGGACAACGCCACGGCGCGCTCGGTCTTCGTGATCGGCCCGGACAAGAAGATCAAGGCCACGCTCACCTATCCGATGAGCACGGGCCGCAACTTCGCCGAGATCCTCCGGCTCCTGGACTCGTGCCAGCTCACGGCCGAGAAGCAGTTGGCCACGCCGGCGAACTGGGAGCAGGGCGACGACGTGATCATCGCCCCGGCGGTCACCGACGAGGAAGCACGGAAGCGGTTCCCGGAGGGATGGGAGCAGCCCCTCCCCTACATCCGGATCGTCCCGCAGCCGCAGGACGGTTAGCCTTTGTCACACGCGGTCACACAGACCGCCGCGCGGATCGGCGGGGGGCTTCTCCTCGCCGGCGTACTCCTGTCCGCGTGCTCCGCCGGTTCCGATCCCAACGGCACGGCCGCGGAGGACGGGCGGCTCCTGATCGACGGCGGCACGGTCGTCGTCATGGACGAGGCGGGCACCGTCTTCGAGGGGGGTGCGGTACTTGTCGAGGCGGACCGGATCTCCGCCATCCTCGACGGTGATGCCCCCCGCCCCGCCGGCGTGCCGATCCTGGACGCGACGGGACATCTCGTGATCCCCGGACTCGTCAACACCCACGGCCACGCCGCCATGTCGCTCCTCCGCGGGCTCGCCGACGACATGCCGCTGATGACGTGGCTGAACGAGCACATCTTCCCCGCCGAGGCCGAACTGGTCGATCCCGAGTTCGTCTACTGGGGCACGTTGCTCTCGTCCGTCGAGATGTTGAAAAGCGGGACGACGACGTTCGCGGACATGTACTACTTCCGGGATGACGCGGCGCGCGCGGTCATCGATGCGGGCATCCGCGCCGTCATGGGCCCGCATGTCATCGGCTTCCCGGCCCCCGATTTCGCCTCGCCGGCGGCGACGCTGGCGGACGCCGCAGAGTTCATGGAGACGTATCGCGACCATCCCACGCTGGTCGCGGGAACAGCCGCACACTCGCTCTACACGACGTCCCTCGACGACGTGCGCGCCGCCGTGCGGTTGGCCATCGACCACGGCGCTCCGTTTCAGATCCACACGGCCGAAGATGCGAGCGAGTTCGCGACGGCGACGGAACTGACCGGGATGGGCGTAGTGGAGGCGCTCGAGTCCATCGGCGCACTCCGACCGGGGACGGTGCTCGCCCACTCCATCTACCTATCGGACGAGGACATCGAACGCATCGCGGCCGGGGGCGCCGGGATCTCGCACAACCCGCAGAGCAACCTCAAGCTGGGGATTCCGCGGGCGGCGCCGGTGGTGGAACTGCTGGCCGCCGGCATCCCCGTGGGGCTCGGCACCGACGGCCCGGCGAGCAACAACGATCTCGACCTCTTCGACGAGATGGACACGGCCGCCAAGCTCCACAAGTTCACGAACGCCGATCCGACGGCGCTGCCTGCCGAAACGGTCTTCCGCATGGCCACGATGGGCGGCGCCCGCGCGCTCAACCTCCACGACCGCGTCGGCTCGCTCGAGCCCGGCAAGCGTGCCGACATCGTCCTGCTCGACACTCGGCGCGCGGGGCTCACGCCCCTCTACAACGTCTATTCCCATCTCGTGTACACGGCGCGGGGGAGCGACGTCTCCACGGTCCTCGTGAACGGGCGCGTCATCGTCAGGGACGGCCGAGTGCTCACGGTCGACGAAGCCGAGGTGATGGAGCGGGCGCACGCCTTCCGCGACCGGGTGCGGGAAGTCATCGCTCGCGTGTCCGCCGAGGCGCACTAGCAGGTGTGAAGGCTAGGCGCCGCTGGCGTGTCCCGGCTGTAGAGGGGGCGTCCAGCCCGTGGCGGCGCGGCGCTGCTGGACGCAGCGCTTGAAGCGGAAGGCGTTCTCGGGCAGGGCAAAGTCCATCCCGTAGTTGTCGGGGCCCACGGCGTCGACCCTGGCGACGATCACGCCGAGGTCGTCCCGCTCCATCGCCTCGACGAACGCCTCCCCGAACGCCATCGGCGAATCCACGGCCACCGCGTGCTCGATCCCCGCCCCGCGCGCGATCGCGGCGAGATCCGTGACGCCCGACGTCGTGTGGGACTCGAACCCTCCCGTCGAGAGGAGGCTCCCGTTGTCGAAGATGATGTGGAGGAGGTTCCGGGGCCGGTAGCGCGCGAGGGTGGTGAAGGTGCCGAGGTTCATCAGCGTCGATCCATCCCCGTCCAGCACGATCACCTTCTCGTGCGGCAGGTGGTTCGCGAGGCCGAGGCCGATCGACGAGGCAAGCCCCATCGCGTGCTGCAGGTAGAAGAAGTTCTCGCGGTGGCCGAGGTCGTACAGCTCCTGGGCGCACGCGCCCATGATCGTGACGACGAGCTTGTCCTCGATCTCGGGATAGATCAGTTCCAGGCAGTCCGCGCGTCGCATCAGCCGCTCCCGCTCGACATCAGACTTCCATGAGATCGCGCGTCAGCAGCAGCGCGACCGGCGAGAGCGAGCTCTGCGAAAGCGTGTACGCCTCGGCGATCTCCTTCGCGACGAGCGCCGGATCTCTCGCGTGGTGGTAGGGGATGTTGAGCGCCTGAAGCAAACCCTCCGTCACGATCCCGCCACGAGTGTGCCACGGGTACGGCTCGCCCCAGTGGCCGCGGACCGCGATGAGCATGCAGAGCGGGACGGAATAGAGCTGGGCGAGGGAGATGATCCCGTTCATCGCCCCGAAAAAGCCGTGGTTCTGCATCAGCAGGATGTGCGGTTCGCCGGCGAAGTACGCCCCGGCCGCGATTCCGACCGCCTCCTCCTCCTTGGCGACCTGGATGAGATCGACCTCGGGATCGTCCTCGGCGCGCTGCAGGAGGAGACCGAGCCAGGTCTCCGGCAGGGCGGAGATGCTGCGGATGCCGGCGGCCTTGATCCCGTCGAAGACGGCCTTGGAGTTCTCGTAGGAGACGGTCATGCGCGAAGGGTGCGTGGACGGCTCGGGCCGCGCAATCCCGCACGCGCGGCGGCCCGCCGTGCCAAAACGGCGGACAGGTTGCGCCACGCGGCAGCCCGTGAACACCATGAACGCAACAAGGAGTGCGTATGGACGAATCGGAAGGGCGGCCGGTCGGCCGGCGCGGGTTCATCAGGGATGCGGCGGTGGGTGCCGCCGCGTTCGCCGCCCCGGGGAAGCTGATGGCCGACGAGACGGAGACCCACAGCCACAGTCACGACCACGATCACGACCACCAGGACGTGCCGCCGGACATCGCGCTCCGGGTGCGGGCGCTGGAGTCCGTCCTCGTGGAGAAGGGGATGGTGGACTCGGCGGCGCTGGACGAGATCGTCGACACGTACGAGAACCGGATCGGCCCGCGGAACGGAGCCGAGGTCGTCGCCAGGGCCTGGGTCGACTCCGCGTACCGCGAACGTCTCCTCGCGGATGGGACCGCGGCGATCGGCGAACTCGGCCACCTCGGCGGACAGGGCGAGCACATGAAGGTGGTCGCGAACACGCCGGAGGTGCACAATCTCGTCGTCTGCACCCTCTGCTCGTGCTATCCGTGGCCGACGCTGGGCCTGCCCCCCGTGTGGTACAAATCCGCCCCCTTCCGGGCGCGGGCGGTGATCGAACCGCGCGAGGTCCTGAGCGAGTTCGGCCTCGACCTCCCCGAGGACGTCGAGGTCCGCGTCTGGGACAGCACGGCGGAGATCCGCTATCTCGTGCTCCCCGAGCGGCCCGCGGGCACTGAGGGCATGACCGAGGAAGAACTGGTGGAGATCGTGACCCGGGATTCGATGATCGGCGTGGCCCGGGTCGAAACGCCATCCGGAGGCGAACCGGGAGGCGACGCGTGAACACGATCCACGACATGGGCGGCATGGACGGCTTCGGCCCGATCGAGCCCGAGGAGAACGAACCCGTCTTTCACCACCGCTGGGAGGGGCGGGTCTACGCGCTCACGAGGGCGGTCGGGCGGTGGGGCCGGGGCCGCGAATGGCCCAACTTCCGCTACACGCTCGAGAGCATCCCGCCGGCCGAATACCTCAGCATGTCCTACTACGAGCGCTGGTTCCGGATGATGACGACGCGGCTGCTCGTGAGCGGCCTCATCTCCGAGACCGAACTGGAGACCGGCTATCCGGATCCCGGGGCGCCCCGGCCGGAACTCCTCCCGGCCTCGAACACCGGAGCGCCGGGGGCGGGACTCCTCGACATGGACGTGCCCGCGCGCTTCGGACCGAACGATCGGGTGCGCGCGCGGAACCTCCACCCGCGCGGCCACACCCGGCAGCCGCGCTACGTGCGCGGGCGGCGCGGGACGGTGGTCGAGGACTACGGCGTCTACGCGCTGCAGGACACGGACGAAGACGGACGGCGTCCCGCCGACCGCCGACCGCAGCACGTCTACTCGGTGCGCTTCGAGGCCCGGGAACTGTGGGGCGAGCGAGGCGGCGCGAGGGAGGCGGTATACGCCGACCTGTGGGAAGATTACCTGGAGCCCGCGTGAGGACCGACACGGGAGGCGACCCCTCCGAACGCGTCGACGCGGAACGTCTCGCGGCGCTCCCTCCGCTGCCCGCCGACGACGACGGCCCGGTGTTCGAGGCGCCGTGGCAGGCGCAGGCCTTCGCGCTCGCGGTGAAGCTCTCCGAGGAGGGCCATTTCACCTGGAAGGAGTGGGCCGGCACGCTCGCCGACGAACTCGCGGCGGCGGAGGCGCGCGGCGAGCCGGACGACGGCTCGCAGTACTACCACCACTGGGTCGCCGCCCTCGAACGGCTCGTGGTGGACCGCCGGCTGAGCACGTCCACGGCGCTGGACGACCGCAAGGAGGCGTGGGCCGACGCCTATCGCCACACCCCCCACGGCCAACCCGTGGAACTGTCGACGAGCCTCTCCCAGGCCTTGGCAGAAGATCGGATCGACCGGCTGTGAGCTAGCGTCGCCAGATGCCTACGCCGTTTTCGTAGACGATCTCGGTTCCGTAGGGGCGCGACAGCTCGGCGAGGTGCTCGATGATCTGCCGGCCCAGTTCCTCCGGCGCGATCCGGGGGGTGCCTCGCCGGCCCCGCGGCGCCTTCCAGCTCAGTTCGATGGGGTGGAAGATGATCTCGACCACCTCTTCTCCCTCGAAGGTCGCGACCGGGACCACGCTCTCGTACCACTCGGACCCGATGGGGAAACCCGTCGTCGGGTTCCCGTCTTCGTCCACCTGGAAGCGCGTGTCGTAGATCTCCGAGGCGAGCCGGTCGAGCGGGATCCCGTAGCGGTCGCGCTGGTCGGAGGGCATGGGGTCGATCGTCTCGTTCTGGAAGATGAAGTTCGCGAGCGAGTAGAAGATCGGCCGACCCTTGTAGATCTCCACGCCGCGCAACTGGTGCGGGCCGTGGATGATGAAGGTGACCGCCCCTGCGTCGATCGTCTGCCGCGCGAACTCCTCCATCCACGCCGGCGCCGTAACGAAGGCGTTGCCGGGCTCGTGCGAGTGGCTGTTCACGACGACGTAGTCGGCCTGGTCCGTCGCGTTGCGCACTTCATGGAGCACCCGCTCGCGGTCCTCGTCGTTCAGGGAGACGGTCGCTCGGTCCTCGTCCCCGGGGAACACCGTGGAACCGAACACGCGAACCGGGGCGTCCTCGTTGTCCGACACGTCCGCGCCCTGCCGCCGGGCCACGTCCCGCAGCGCGGCCATCGTCTCCGGCGATCCCTCGTAGCGCGTGCTCAGCCGTAGCGGGTTCAGCCCCGGCCGTCCCTGCACGGTCGGCCCCGCCTTCCCGGCGCGCGACATCGGCGTGAAGGTAGACGCCATCCCGATGAGCGCGATCCGGCCCTTCGGCGTCTCGAGATACCCTGGGCGGCTCGCCCAACCGAGGTTCTCGCCCGTTCCCGAGTGGATGAGCCCCCACTCGTCCATCATCCGGTTCGTGAGGCGCATCCCCTCGACCCCGTAGTCCGTCGAGTGGTTGTTCGCCCGGTTGTAGAGGTTGAACCCCATGTCCACGAGGTCCTTCAGCGTCTCCGGCGAACCCACCTCGTAGTTCCCGCCGTTCTCTGCCGCCGGCCAGCCGGTGAACTCCTGCAGGCGGAAGACGGACTGCTCGAGGTTCAGGAAGGCGGCATCGGTCGCGCGGATGATGTTGGCGAGGTCGTGGAAGCCCGGATCGCCGGGATGATCGAACGGCGCCGTGCGGCGGTTCATGATCACGTCTCCCACGGCGGACAGCGTCCAGCGGGTCTCCGAGTCGATGGGCGAACGGCTCTGCGCCCGGATCTCGGACCCGACGGCCGGTGCCAGAGCGGCGAGAGACAGAACGAAGCTGAGAGCGAGACGAGTGGGACGGCGCATGGGGTCCTCCTGGTGACGTGCCGGGCATCCGTGCCTCTCGCCAACGTACGGAGAAAACCGATACGCGCGCATGCGCCTGCCGCTGGAGGGCACCCCGCCGGTTCCGGGGTTTGACAACGGAAGCGAAGGGAACGAGACTATAAAGTCTCATTCAAGATGAAAGCGTATCCCAATGGCGCTGGCGACAAGAGAACGGATCCTCGAGGCGGCCGGCGCGACGCTGTCGCGGAATCCGAACGCCTCACTCGACCAGATCGCGGTCGAAGCGCGGGTCGGGCGAGCGACGGTCTTCCGTCACTTCGAGAGCCGTGCGGGGCTGCTCAAGGCGCTGGCCAGTCGAGCCATCGACGAGACGGACAGGGCAACCCGGCTCGCCGCGGCGGATGCGCGCACCGCCACCGATGCCCTGAGGCTGATCACGCAGGCCGTTGTCGGCGCCGGCGAGTCGTTTCGTTTCCTGGACTCGGCCGCCGAGCTGTACGACGAGCCGGAGATCGTCGAAGCCTACCAGCGGCAGATGTCCGAGTTGGCGGATCTGGTTGGAGCCGCCAAGCGGGAAGGCTTCATTCGGCCCGATCTCCCCACCGCGTGGGTGGTGGCAAGTATCGATGGCCTGATATGGGCCGCGTGCCGAGCCGTCGGCGATGGGGAACTTGGCGTGGTTCAGGCCCAGGATCTCGTCTGGGAGACCATCGCGAGCGGGCTGTCAGCCGAGGGGGCCAGGGAGGATCGCCATGCCGACCAGGCCTGATCGACTGCCGTTTCCGGCACAGATCCTGACGACCGCGATCATCGTCGTCGCCTTTGTCGGGGCGGCGCGCCTGGCGAGTTCCGAAGAAGACTCACGGGCGTTCGACGAGGCGGCGGAGCAGACGCGGTTCCAGTTCGAAGGCGCGGCTCGTGGGGTCGGAGCGGACGATCCGGCGGACGATCAGATCCGGGTACCGCTGGAACGTCGGGAGCCATGATGGAGGCCATCACGGAAGCGCTCAACTGGGATTCGGTCATGGGCTGGTTCCATGTGTTGAACGATCTCAGCCTGGTCTACGTGATCATTCCCTTCTTCTTCCTCGAACTCGTTCGCTACGCCTTCCTCAAGCGCCTGAGCTTCGACGTCATCGGCGACTCGGTGGCGAACGTCATCACCTTCGTCTGTTTCGTGGCCATCGAGTACGCGCTCGGCATCCTCTTCGTCACGAAGCTCTACTTCTGGATCTACGCGAACTTCAGCCTGACCCACCTGTCGCTGAACTGGGTCACGATCGTGACGTGTGTCCTGCTGGCCGATCTCATGTACTACTGGGATCACCGCATGATGCACAGGATCGGGGTCGGCTGGGCCACGCACACCGTGCACCACAGCTCGCCCCACTTCAACATGTCGGTGGCCTACCGCTTCGGCCCCCTGGACGCGGTGTTCCCGCTCCTCTTCTCCTTCCCCATCGTCATGCTGGGATATCATCCGATCCTGGTGCTGCTGTCGGAGGTTCTCGTCCAACAGTTCCAGGCGATCCTGCACACGGAGGCGATCCGGAAGCTGCCGCGACCGGTCGAGTTCCTCTTCAACACACCGTCCCACCACAGGGTGCACCACGGCTCGAACCGGCAGTACTGCGACAAGAACTACGCGGGCATGCTCATCATCTGGGATCGCATGTTCGGGACCTTTGAGCCGGAGGTCGAGCCGGTGGAGTACGGCGTCAGGCAGCCGATCAACTCGAACAATCCCATCACCGTGTTCCTCCACGGGATCCAGCGCTTGATCGTGACGATCGTCCGGACGAGGGGCGTCGGGAACAAGCTGAGGGTACTGGTGAAGCCACCGGGCTGGAGCGCGACAGACTAGCAGTCCGTGGCAAGACGCTGCGTTAGCGGGCGGGCGCGACGGCGCGGGCGCTGTCGAGGAGGGACTGGTAGAGGGCGTCGGCCTCCTCCACGCGCGGTTCGAGGCGGAGGCGCTGCTGCTCCCATTCCTCTTCCAGAAGCCGCGTCGTCTCCCAGTATTCGAGATCGCCGGCGGGCCGGATCGGCTCGTCGAGCATTTCCTGCAGCTTGGCCCGGTGGCGGGCGACGAGTTCCGGTACGGCTTCCAGCTTCCACCAGGGTTCGTCGTCCACGACCACGAACACGGGGGCGCTGTGCGCGACGGTCATGTCGCGCGCCCCGTCGCGGTCGCCATACGCGCGCACCGCCACCCACAGGCTCTCGTCCGCCTCGATGCGCGTGGCGAGGCGCAGCCTGTCGGCGTCCCCGGCCGATCGGGTCACGCTCGCGACGACCTCTCCGTGGACGACGAGTTCCAACCGGTTCAATCCGTCGATGTCGGGGTTGAGGGACGCCTCGGCCACGACCTCGAGGCTCTCCCCACGCGCGACGCGAAGCTCGGAGCCCATCTCCCGCCCGTTCACCCGGAAATCGAGGAAGGGCCCGTTGCTCACGTACGTGCGGCCGGAACGGTAGGCGTTGTACCACTCGCTCGGGGCGAACGGCCCGTCCAGCTTCACGTAGGTCCGCTCGACCCCCGGCAGCGCAGGCCCGAAGTACGGGTAGTCGGCACCCGCGATCGGGCGGACGTTGAAGCCCAGGTTGAGAAAGCTGTACCAGATGTCGTCGTACAGGCGCCCGCCCTGGAGCACCTCGATGAAGTCGACGAGGTCGAACGGCACGTCGAGCGCCAGTCCCCGCTCGGCGTTGAAGAGTTGGCCCATGTGTGCGTAGCCGGAGATTCCGCCCTGGGCATGCGACGCCTCGAACACCCTGTGATAGAGGAAGTAGGACCCGGGGTCCTGGCGGATGGGGCGCTGGAGGTTGTGGTGGATCGTGTGTCCGCGGTGGACAGTGCGCGGATCCTCCTGCCCGGACACGAGCGCGTGGCCCTCGCGCACGTACTGTCCGGCCTCGCCCCACGCCGGCTGCTTGAAATGGGTGACGGCGATGTTCCCCATCTCGAGCAGGTTCGCGACGTGGATGTCCTCGGCGGCGATCTGCGCCCACACGGCATCGTCCTCCGTGTGCTCGCGCGCGATGTGAACGTGGGAGTCGCCGGAATACCAGCCCGCAGCGGGGAGGTCCGCGTAGCGCTCGAGTGAGACGGTGAGATCGATCGTTTCATCCGCGCGCACCTCGACCGTGCGTTCGTAACCGCGGTACTCGGGACCCCGCGTCGCGACGAGTTCGTAGCTCCCGGCCGGGAGCCGGGCCTCGTACTCCCCGTCGACGTAGAAGGCGAGGCGGTGCTCGGAGGGCCACCACGTGCGCGGGTTCACCCACAGGAGCCGGACCTCGTCAACGAACCGATGCACGAGGACGGAGCGTTCGGAGGGGAGCGGGGCGCGGCCGGTCTCATCGTAGAGGCCGAACCGCGCGGGGACCGAACGCCCGCTCGCGGCATCCTCGACCGTGAGGCGCAGCGTGCCGTACCCGGCCGGGACGGGCGTGGCGTGGCTGCGCACGATCTCGATGTCGCACAGGGCGATCCCCTCCGGGCCGCCGATCGCGAGGTCCGTGTCGCGGATCCCGTGCGCGGCGAAGCGGGCGCGCTCGAGCGTCACCCGGGCCGTGGCGAGCGTGGAGCCGGACGCGGACTCCGGTTCGACGGTGGCCGATTCGCCGATCCCGTCGCCGCCGTTGTCGTTGAACCCGACGCTGAACGGCCCTGTGAACTCCGGCGCGTAGGTGACCACGAGGTCGACGGGCTCATCGATGTCGAACGCGAACCCGTCGTCGATGTCGAGGGCGAAGAGGGGGCCGACGACGCACGTCCGGTCGCCGATGTCGCGCGTCTGGAAGGGGTTCCCGCGGCCGTACATGCCGAGTTCCGAGCGGGCGACGCCGAGCGTGCGGGCGATGTTCTCGCGCGGCCACTCGAGTTTGACCACGAAGCGGGCATCGCTGTCATGCGGCGGGGAAGGCGCGCCCTCCCCCGCGGGGCCCGCGGCTCCCGAGACGAGGAGGCCGGCCCCGGCGAGAAGGCAGATCCGGCGGACGCGAGCGGTCATCGCTCGTACACGATCCGGCCGCCCACGACGGTCAGATCGACCTGCATGGATTCCAGGCATGGGTCCTCGCACTCCAGCACATGGTCCGCCGTCACGACGAGGTCGGCGGCCATCCCGACCTCGAGCGTCCCCTTCTCCTCCTCCTCGAAGGTGAGGTGCGCGTAGCTTCGCGTCACCGCCTCCAGCGCTTCCTCCCGCGTGATGCTCTGTGATGGGTCGAGCACGCCGGCGCTGATCGTGCCGCGCGTCGTGAAGTGGTGCAGCATCCACCACGGATCCCAGGGGACGACGGGGGAATCCGTGCCCAGCGACACCGGAATCCCGGCGTCGAGATAGGCGCGCACGGGCGTGGTCCAGGCGGCGCGCTGCGCGCCCCAGTACTTCACGAGGCTCGGCGCCGCCACGTAGAGGTGGTTCTGCGCCGTCACGGAGAGTCCGAGCGCCCGCATGCGCGGGAAGTGGTCGTCGCGCGGGAGGAATCCGTGTTCGATGACCCAGCGGAGACCGTCGATCGGCGCATCGGCGTTCGCGGCTTCGTAGCCGTCGAGGACGAGGTCGATCGCCGCGTCGCCCACCGCGTGCGTCGCCACTCGCCATCCCCGACGGTGAAGTTCGCGGACGTTTTCGATGAAGCGCTCGGTCGGCACGGTCTGCAGGCCGCGGAAGGTGCCGCCCTCACCCCAGGGTTCCTCGTACGGCTCGCGCATGAGACCGCCCTCGAAGCCGCCGTCCACGCCGAGCTTCACGCCGCCGACGCGGAGCCAGTCGTCGCCCTCACCCATCTCCGGCCAGGTTGCGAGGGCGTCGGCGAGCGGCTGTGCGTTCGCCCCGCGAGGGGCGCGGAGGACGTAGTTCACGCGCAGGGTCAGGCGGCCCTGGTCCCGCAGCTGCTCGATGGCCCGGTACTGCTCGGGAGGGCCGCCCGGGTAACGGATGCTGGTCAGGCCGCGGGAGTTGAGCGCGGCGTACTCCTCGGCCATCTCGTCGAGGACGGCCGCCGGGTCGGGCGGCGCCGCGGGCGGCAGCGTCACGAGGTCCTTGGCGCGGTCGACGAGTTCGCCGTTCAGCCGCCCATCCGGATAGCGACCGATGCGGCCGCCCGGCACCTCGGGCGTCGATTCGTCGATGTCCCAGCTTGCGC
Source organism: Gemmatimonadota bacterium (assembly GCA_022825725.1). GTDB lineage: Bacteria > Gemmatimonadota > Gemmatimonadetes > Palauibacterales > Palauibacteraceae > Palauibacter. The sequence continues at coordinate 939 of JAJDWE010000043.1, read as the reverse complement.
AACGAGATTGCTAACTGTTTTGATTCGTTGAGGTTATGGGATCATCGGGTCGGATTCCCGACGATTGGTTCCCGCCGTTGGGATCAGGCTCCGACTCGGCGGCGGCTTTCGAGCGCGGTCCTGAGTTGCGCCTCGTCGGCCTGCTGATAACAGCGGAGCACGGTCTTGGCGGACTTCCAGCCTCCGAGTTCGCAGAGCACCTTGAGCGGCTGATGCATGAGATCGGAAGCGAATTTACGCCTGAGCGAATGCCAGCCGCGCCCGCGCTTGCGCTCCAGTCCGGCGAGCGCTTCGGCCCTCTCCCACCAGGCGCGGACCAGCGAGCTTTTGATGCAGGCCGAGGGGTCCCTCGGCGAGGGCATGACCGGGGCGTTTCCACCCTTGTCATTGCGCCGCCGCGCCAGTTCGAGAGCCGCGACCGCCTCGGCGGTCACGGGCGTGCGGTGTTCGTACCCGGTCTTTTCGTGCTCGGCGCGCCACCGGATGGTGCTGCCCTCGAAGTCGATATCGTGCCACCGGAGTTGCCGGACGGCCCCGATGCGGTGGCCCGTTTCGTGCGCGAGCACGAGCGCGACGCGGAACCGCCAGTCGATCTTGCGGGACACCTTCATGAGCGCTTGGTACTCGGCCTCGGAGAGAACGACCCGGACGGGGTTCTTCTCGGTGGGGATCCTGAGGCCCCTGAACGGGTTCGCGACGAGGAGCGGACGGCCCCGTTCGTCCTTGGACTTGGCGGCCCAGTTGAAGACGGCGATCAGAAACCTCAGATCGCATTCGATCATGCGATTCGACACGGGTTTTCCGCTCGGTCCGATCCTGCCCGAGCGCCGTGCGAGTATGAACCGGTCCCAATCCCTCTGCGAGAGGGTTTCCGGGTCGCGGTTCCGTCCGTAGAGCCCGAGGAACATCTTCATCGCGGTTCTGTCGTGCCGCTGCGCG
>JAJDWE010000067.1 GCA_022825725.1 Gemmatimonadota bacterium | reverse complement strand
ACGGCTCTGGACAGCCGCCGCCGCGAGGTTGACACCCGATAATCCAAACGGCGGGAACCAAACGGCGGTAACGGGATCGCCGAATTCCGTAAGTCACACGGTCACAGCAGGATGCGAGACCGTTTGCAAATGCCTCGGCAAACATGGGCAAGGCAGGCGTTCGAGACCTTCGGTGAGGATACGGTGCCGAGGCGGGAGTCCCGCCATTCACCTCCGATTTTCCCGCTTTGGCGGAACAGTCCAGTAAGGTCCAGGACAACGGCAGGAAACGCAGATCGTGCAGTCCTGTATGTAGTTAGAAGATTTCCTGCCAAGATTCAGACCTCCGGTGCTCCGCGTGGTCATCGGTCTCTCGGGGATGGTCCAAAACTGGTGGTGGGCGCTGCTGGCCGTGGCGGGCGGCGCGGTCCTGATGCTGCGCCGCTGGATCGCCACCGACGCGGGCCGGCGGCACTTCGACCGAACGCTTCTGCAACTGCCGGTTCTCGGTTCGCTGATCCGGAAGGCCGCGGTGTCCCGCGTCACACGGACCCTGGGAACGCTGCTCTCGTCGGGCGTTCCGATTCTGGAGGGACTCGAGATCACGGCGCGCACGGCGGGGAACCGCGTGATCCAGGATGCGATACAGGCGAGTCGGGTCGCGATCCGGCGGGGTGACTCCATTGCCCGGCCACTGCGCGAAACCCGGGCCTTCCCACCCATGGTGGCCCGAATGATCCACGTCGGAGAAGAGACAGGAGATCTCGATGGGATGCTGGCCCGGATCGCCGACTTCTACGACGACGAAGTCGATGCCGGCGCCGAGAGTCTGCTGAGGATATTGGAGCCCGTTCTCATCGTGGTCCTCGGAGGTCTCGTCGGTGGGATGATCATCGCCATGTACCTCCCCATCTTCGAACTCATCAACGCCATCCAGTGACGTCGCGGTGGACGCTGCGGGATGCACGACCCTCCCGGCTTGCGGGGTGTCACCTCGTTCCTCTTCTTGCCGCATGTCCACAAGCACAAACGACGAAGATTCGATCCAAGGCGGGACGGCTCCCTGCGTGCGGGATCTTCTCGGTCAGTCGGTCGATGCGGCCTTCGAACGGTACGGACGCCCGGAGACGGATCGGCGCGCCGGGGAGGACCGGTGGCTGCGCTTCGAGGCTCCGGACTGGACGTTGCGTCTGCGAGCCAGGCCGGGCGGGGCTGGCGGTCCGGCACTCGTCCGGTCGTGGACCGCCGCCTTCGCGGAGGGGTTCGACACCGTGCCGGAGGCGTTGCGCGCGCTGGGGTTGCCGCCTGCCGAGCCATCGGCCGGGACGGAGGACACCCGCCGGCCGCTGTGCGATGGCGCCGGGCGGGTGCATTCGCTGACGCTGTCGGTGCGGCGTGGCCGAATACGTGCGGCCACGGGCTTCGATGAACCGCCGGACTGGGACGTTGAGACCCCGTTGCTGGGCGACGTCTAATTATGGGGTAACCGTCCGCGGTCGCCGGCGCGCCGCCGGAACCGCGGCCCGCGCAGCCCCACCGGAGGTGCTGCCGAAGATCCAACCCCGGGCGGAAGTGAGGAGAGGGATGAGGAGAACGACGAAGAGTGGTACAGAGGGGTTCACGCTGATCGAGCTGCTGATCGTGGTCGTCATCATCGGCATTCTCGCGGCTATCGCGATTCCGCAGTTCACAAGTACGAAGGAAAAGGCGTTCGATGCCGCCGCGCAGAGCGATCTTCGCAACATGATGACGGCGGAGGAAGCGTACTTCTTCAACAACCAGGCGTATGCCGCGGTTAGCGTGGCCGCCGGCGGAGGGGCGGACCTGGATGGCGACGGGACACGGGATTTTCAGGCAAGCACGAACATCACGGTGGCGGTGACCGCCTATACCGACGGCTACCAGATCACGGCGAAACACGCATCCTCGCCGAACACGTGGTGCGTCAATTCCTCGTCCGCGAACGCCTCGGGAGCCGTCGGACAGATCATCGAGGCCACCAGTTGCTAGTGTCGCGTCGCGCGACACCGGTTGATGCGCCGTTGATGCGGGGCACGATCCTTACGGAAAGAGTTGCCAACGCTCGTTCACGAAAGGGAGCACCCCGTGCAGCAAGACGGATCAGGTAGATTGCGTGGATCCCATACAGGGCGGAGTGGGTTCAGTCTGGTGGAGGTCGCGGTCGCGCTGGCGGTCACAGGCCTGGCCGCGGCCTTCATCATCTCTCGCAAACCCCTCGACCGTTTCAGCCTGACGCGAGCCGCCCGGGTGGCGGAGTCTCAACTCGCGCTGGCACGTCTACACGCCATGGCGACCCATGCGCCGACCGCGGTGACGCTTGCGGGGACCCGGCTCGAGGTATCGCGGCAAGGGGGTTCATTGCTGTCTCGCGTCGACCTCGGGAGGCACACTCTCGGCCGGCTCGACTCGGCGCGGCTGCAGCCCTCCACTCTCCGCTTCAATGCGCGGGGACACGGATCCCCCGGCAGCGTCTACCTGTATCGCGGCAACCGGGGCATTCGGCTGGTGTCGAACTTCGTGGGCCGGGTTCGCCCGGTACCTTTTGAACATTGAAAACCGCCGGCTTCAGTCTGGTCGAGGTCCTGATGGCCATCGTCGTGACGTCCGTCGGGGTGCTCGGAGCGGCGGGCGTGGTGCTCGGGATCCGTTCGCAGGCGCTCCGGGCGGCGTGGGACACGGAGCACGCCCTCGCGGGTCGAACCGCCGTGGAGTCGCTTGTCCGGGCCGGATATCCTGCCGCGGCCTCCCACACGGGCGCTGTCGATATCGGCGGACGTCGATTCGGCGTGTCGCGGACCGTGACCGCACGGTCGTCGCGGCTCAAGCACGCCCGCGTGACGGTGTCGCTGCCGCCGGCGACGGAGGCGGAACTCGAGATCGTTCTCTCGCGGCCCCGCCCGCTGCCCGCCGCGCCATGAGCCTCACACGCCGTCTCGCGCCCGCCGGAGTCCGCGGCGAGGAGGGGTTCACGCTGGCAGAGATGCTCGTCGCGCTGACAGGCGCCGGTCTGCTCATCGGCCTGGTCATAGGACTGCTGGCGAGCCAGAGCCGCTTCCACCTGCGTAACGAGGATGCCATCCAGGCCTCGCAGATTGCACGCGCGCTGTCCGACGGGATGGGAGCGGAGATCCGCGGTGCCGGGCCGGGGGACCTGCTCCTTGCGACGCCCGACACGGTATCTGTCCGCGTGGACGTCTTGAAGGCGGTCGTATGCGACACGGTGAGCGGCGGCTCCATCGATCTCTTCGCCTACGATTCCACCGCCGCGAATCTCCAGTCCGGGTGGCGCGGCACGGCGCTTTCCGGGCCGTACCGGGCGGCCTGGGTCTACGCGGACGGATTCACGCCCGCCTCCAGTGTCTCGACGGCAGCGGAGACCGCTTGCCGGGCGGCCGGAGCGGATCGGGCGAATCGGGTGTCGACCCGGTGGTTTCGCCGCACGAGCGGCTGGAGCGGAGGCTTCGCGGCGATGCCCGCGTCCGGCTCGCTCGCTCGCGTCTATGGGCGGCTCACCTACGCGATCCACGCATCCGATTCCGAATCGGGAAGGGTGTCCATCCGGCGCAACGGCCAAGAGTTCGTGTCCCCGCTCGAGTCCGGCGCCGCGTTCGAATACCGGTTGTCGAGCGGTGCCATTCAGGCCCGCGTAGCGTCCGGCGACCTCTCCCGCGTACGCGAAGTCCGGCTGATCGGTGCGGCGGTCGGCCGAAACGGACGTGCGGCGGGTCGGCGGGTCGTCTACGCGATGTCGCTCCGCAACTGAGCCATGAGGAGATTCGGATTGCGGCGCCGGAAGACGACCGTCGGAGTCGACATCGGCAGCGGCTTCAGCAAGGCCGTGGTGATCGACCATGGCGAGAGCGGGCCACGCCTCACAGGGCTCGCGACCGTCCCGACCGCGCCGGACACCGTGCGCGGCGGGACGATCAGGGATCCGGAGCGCGTCGCCGACACGCTTTCCGCGCTGTTCAAGCGGGAGCGAATCAAGCCCCGTAATGTGACCATCGGCATCGGTGGACGCGATGTCCTGAGCAAGGTGATCGAAATCGACCGGATGGATGAAGCGGAGGCCCGCGCCGTGATGCCGTGGGAGGCGGAGCAGCACGTCCCCTTCGACATGAAGAACGCGGAACTGGACTTCGCGATCATCGATCCGAACGGAGATGGCACGACGATGACCGTGCTGCTGGCGGCGGCGAAGCGCGATGTCATCGAGGCACGCGTCGCGGTCCTGCGACGGGCGGACCTGAACCCGACGATCGTCGACGTGGAGGTCCTGGCCCTTCGCAACGCGTTCAAGGCGAATTATCCGGCCGCGATGAAGGACGTGACCGTGCTGGCCGACATCGGGGCCCATTCGACCGCCATTCACCTGCTCCGGAACGGACTTCCCCTGCTGACCCGCGAACTGGCCGTCGGTGCCCCGGCCGCGGACGAACTGGAGGAGTGCGCCCGCCGGATCGCGCGCGGCATCGACCGGACGGGGGCGCTCGTCGAGACGGGACCGGGGATCGCACGCGTATACCTGTGCGGGGGAGGAGCCGCGGCGTCCGGACTGGTCGAAATCCTCGCGGAATCAACCGGTGTGGAAACGCGCCTCGCGAGTGCGTTCGAACGCATCGAAGTCGCTTCCGATGTTGCGGATCGAACGGATCTGGGCTCGGTGGCGCCGATGCTCATGCTCCCGGTCGGGCTGGCACTTCGGTCGCCGGCCCGGGGCGGCTGAACGTGGAGGCGCGGGTGCGACCATGATCGAGATCAATCTCCTGCCCGAATCTCTGCGCCCTCGGCAAGGGGTTGCGACGAACCGGCACACCGAAGGCGGTTTCCCCATCGACGTTTGGGGTATCGCCCTGCTGATTTCGGCACTGACCATCCCGCCGGGCACCGTCGCCCTGTGGTGGTCGCAACGGGCCGAAGCCCTCGAACTCCGAACGCGTCTTGAAGCGGTCATGGCGGACTCGGCGCGGCTCGCCGAACTCCGGGCCGCAAGCGACAGTCTGTCGGAGCGGTCCCGCGAAATCCGGGAGCGCGTCGCCCTGGTGGAACAACTGGACCGCGACCGGTTCGCGTGGCCGCACATGATGGATGAGATCAGCCGCGCACTCCCGCCGCCGGCGTGGCTGATTTCCATGCGACAACTGTCGCCGCCGCCCGACCTCGCCGTCGAGCTCCAGGGCGTCGCGGGCAATCCACTCGCGATCACGGAATTCGTCCGCAGCCTGGGGACCTCGGACTACATCGCCGATGTGAAGATCGTCGGCAGCCAGCAGCAGGGGTCCGACCCCGATCAGGTCTCCCGGCAGGCCTTCACCCTCGTCCTTCGGTTCGCCCCTGCGTCCGCCTTTCGGCGGGTAGAACCCACTTGACCGTGCTGCCGAGGGATTCCCGCGCGCAGTACCGCGTGCTCGGGCTCGTACTCCTGCTCGGCTGCGGGACGGCCTTCCATCTGTACTTCGCGAACCCACGCAGGGCGGAACTGGCCGAGCTGGCGGCGCGGGTCGAGCAGGCGGAGCGGGCCAACGCCCTCGCCGAGCTGCCTGCAGGCGACCTGGACGCGATACGTGAGCGTCTCGTGCTCGGTGAGCGGCAACTCGCCGTGCTGAAACGGCTCGTTCCGCGCGAGGGTGAAGTCGAGGCCATCTACGAAGCCATCGCGGCCGAAACGCAGTCGCTCGGTCTCGAACTCGTCCACGCCCTCCCCGCCGATCCCGTGACCGACTCCACCGGCTACTTCGTGCGGCAACAATGGGCGCTCCAGGTGGAGGGGGCGTACCACGATGTCGGGACGCTCCTGACGCGAATCGCCGGCTTCGCCCGAATCGTCCGGCCCGAGGTCGAAGAGATCGTACCCTCCCGGATCACCAACTCGGGGCGGCAACTCGTTCACGCGCGCTTCAGCCTCGAGAGCTTCGTGCTTCCGCCGGAGGACCGCGCTTCGCCGGAGGAAGGATGATCCGCTTGATTTTCGCCGTCGCGCTCGCCGCGGCGTTCCAGGCCGGGCCATTGGAGGTCGCGGCGCAGACACGGCCGCCGCCGATCTACGAGCGGGAGGTCTTCACCTACCCTGCCTTCGACCGACGCGACCCGTTCCAGCCGCTTCACCTCGATACACAGGCGGGGCCCCGTTTCGGAGACCTGACGCTGGCCGGCGTGCTGTACCACCCACAACTGGGAAGCGTAGCGATCCTGACCGATCGATCGACGGGCCGGCGGTATCGAGCCCGGGAACGCGACACCATCGGCGCGGCCCGCGTCGTGCGAATTCGCATGGAGGAGGTGGACTTCGTGATCACGAGCTTCGGGGTCAGCCGTCAGGAGACGCTGCGGGCAAGGCGTGAACGGGGGCCATGCGGATGATCTCCGGGGCCTTTCTCGCGTTCGCCGCGGCGGTCGCGACGGCGTCCCCAACCGAGATGCGGGAAGTGAGGATCGCGTCCGAGGGGACGGAAACCGAGATCACGGTGGTCGTCGGTGGAGGGGTCACGCCCCGCCACATGATGCTCGCCAATCCTCCGCGGCTGCTTCTGGACATTGACGGTGTGGACCGGGGACTCGCGCGCCGCCACTACGATCGAATCGACCGTGGCGGAGTTCTCGGCATGCGTTCAACCCAATTCCGGCCCGAGACGGTGCGGCTCGTATTCGACCTCCAGCGGGAAACCGCCTACCACGTAGCCGCGGACTCCGGTGCGGTTCGCGTGACCTTCCTGAATCCCGGGCCGCCTTTCCCTCCCTGGTCGACTGCCGACGCCGTCGCGACAGCCGAGGTCCCGGGAACGCCGGACACTCTCCGGCCGCCCCAGCTCCCCGAGCAGGTCCTGCCGCGGATCTCCGTCGTGTACGACAGCGCCAGCATGCTCGACGTCCTCGCCGGTTTCTCGGAGTTCGCGGACATTTCGGTTGTTCCGAACGGCGAGGTCGCGTCCGTCGTCGTGCGAGGCATCGACATCCGGGACCAGCCGTGGGATGTGGCGCTGAACGCGATCCTGTCCGCGCAGAACCTCGGCTGGCACAGGACCGAGAGCGGGATCATCGTCGTCGACTGGCTGGAGAACCTCCAGGCGCGGGATCAACTGCTCAGCGAAACGCGCGTGATCCGGGTCAACTATGCGCGGGCGGATTCGGTGGCGGAGACGCTCCGGCATCTGGCCACGCCCGACCGCGGCCAGGTGGTGTCGTTCTCCGGCAGCAACACCGTCATCGTGACTGACGCACCATCCGTCGTCGCGCGGATGGACACGATCATCGCGGCACTGGACCGGCGTCTCCCCCAGGTCGCGATCGAGGCGAAGATCGTGTTCGTCGATCGGACGGACGTACAGCAACTGGGGATCGTGTACGACCTCAAGAAGCGCGACGGTGGTTTCGTGGAGCAGGGCATCAACGATCTCATCGCGGCGCCCGACGCCAACTCGCCGCCCCAACTCGTCGACGTGGACGGCGATGGTACGGTCGACGAGGGGTTCGTCAGGCGGACGAACGAAACGCTCGTGAGCCTGGGAGGCACGGCGGTCGCGGCGCTGGCGAACGCGAACGATCGCCCGATCGGCCCGGCGCTCCAGATCCTGACGGCCGTGGCGTTCGGCGAGTTTTCGCTCTTCTCGTTCCTCGAAGCGCTCGAGTCCCACCAGCTGTCGGACTTGCAGGCGGCGCCCTCCATCCGGGTCGTGGACCACGCGCATGCAAGGATCCAGGTGGGCGAACGCACCCCGATCCGGGTCCTGGAACCGGGAGCCCAGACCGAGTCCGCGCGCGTCAACGTCGACTTCCAGGACACGGGGATCATTCTGGATGTCGTCCCGCACGTGACGAACAACAACCAGATCCGCCTGGAGCTGATGGCGGAGCGGTCCGGCCTGAAGCTCGGTCTGTCGGATGTGGGTTTCGTGTTCGAGAAACAGATCGGAGAGACGACCCTTCTGCTTGAAGATGGGGAGACGGCCGTCATCGGAGGACTCACGCTGAGCGAAGTGAGTCGGAGTCGGAGCGGCATTCCCGGCCTCATGAGCCTTCCACTGCTCGGGGCCCTGTTCAGCAGCACGAAGGAGAACGAAGTGAAGCAGGACCTCATCATCCTCGTCACTCCCCACATCATTCGGCCTCTCCCTGGAGGGTCCTGGAGGGGGCCGTAGTTGCGGCTCCAGCCTCGGCGCATCCTTTTCCCGCCGTTGGAACGGCCGTTCGATGAGGAGAGAATCCACGCGATGCTGACAGAATGTTGAGATGTTTGAGGCTGACCACGGCAGGCGAAACGCACGGCCCCGCCGTGGTCGCCGTGCTGGAGGGGATCCCCGCCGGATTGGCGCTCGAGCCCGAAGATGTCGCGCGGGAACTCGCGCGCCGGCAGGGCGGGCACGGGCGCGGGGGCCGCATGAAGATCGAGAAGGATGAGGGCGAGATCTTCGGCGGCGTGCGTCTCGGGGAGACGCTGGGGTCTCCGGTCGCGGTCCGGATCCCCAACCGCGACTTCAGAAACTGGGGCGTGGCGATGGCGGTCGAGGCGCCGGAGGTGGACGACGACGAACTCCTGCGCCGGGCGTACCTGCCGCGGCCGGGACACGCCGACCTCGCGGGGATGCTCAAGTACGGGCGGACGGACGCGCGCGACATCCTCGAGCGGGCGAGCGCGCGGGAGACGGCCGCCCGCGTCGCCGCGGGGGCCGTCGCCAAGCGGCTGCTCGGCGAGTTCGGCGTCCGTGTCGAGAGTCACGTGGTGTCGATCGGTCCGGTGGAGCTGCCGCCGGAGCTGCCGCTGCCGGACGATCTTCTCTCCGTGGCCGACGCCTCGCCCGTGCGCTGCATCGACCCGGATGCGACCGCCGCGATGATCGACGCGATCGATGCCGCCCGCCGCGCCGGCGACTCGCTGGGAGGCGTGTTCGAGGTCGTCGCTCGCGGCGTGCCGGTGGGCCTCGGGAGTCACGTCACGTGGGAGACCCGCCTGGGCGGCCGGATCGGCGGCGCGATGATGTCGATCCACGCGATGAAGGGCGTCGAGATCGGGATGGGATTCGAAGCCGCGCGCCTCCGCGGGTCCGATGTACACGACGAGATCGAACGGGATCCGGCGCGTCGAGAGAGCGGAGGCTACGCGCGGCGGCGGAACAACGCGGGAGGTCTGGAAGGGGGGATGTCGACGGGAGGCGACATCGTCGCGCGCGTGGCGATGAAGCCGCTCAGTTCGCTGCGCCGCCCCCTGGACAGCGTGGACACCCGGACCGGAGAACCCGCCAAGGCGTTCCTCGAGCGCAGCGATGTGTGCTCGGTGCCGGCCGCCGGAGTCGTGGGGGAGGCGATGATGGCGCTGGTGCTGGCGGACGCGTGGATCGAGAAGTTCGGCGGCGACAGCCTGGCGGAGATGCGGTCCAATGTGGAGAGCTATCTCGCCCGGATCGGGACGTGACGTGTCGAGCGTGCCCCGAAGGATCTGGCTCGTTGGCCTGTCCGGTGCGGGAAAGAGCACTATAGGTCCCCTTCTCGCGCGGCGGTTGGGGTATCGCTATGTGGATCTCGACAGCGAAGTCGAGGAGCTGGCGGGGGCGACGATCCCTCGCCTGTTTCGCGACGGCGGGGAAGCCGGGTTCCGACGGCTCGAGGCCCGGGCCGCGTCCCGGGCCGCGCGGGAAACGGATGTCGTCGTGGCGACCGGGGGCGGGTGGATGGCGCGCCGGGACATCGACCGCACCTCCGGCGGCCGCGTGCGCGTCTGGTTGCGCGTTCGCCCCGAGACCGCGATCCATCGCCTCTCCCGGGAGGGTGCCGAAGCCCGGCCGCTGCTGGCCGGACCGGATCCCGCGGCCGCGCTCGCCGCGCTGCTCGCGGCGCGGGAGGCCGCCTACTCGGAGGCCGAACTGGTGCTGGAGACGGACGGACGAAAACCGGAAGAAGTCGTGGAGGTAGCGCTGAGCAGTCTGCGACGTCTTGCCGCCCGTCCACCGGCGGACAGGGAAGGACGAACGGAAGGACAACAGGAGAATTGAGAGACCGCCCGTGAATCTCGTCATCGTGGAGTCACCCGCAAAGGCCCGCACCCTGGAGTCGTACCTCGGGGCCGGCTTCAGCGTGCAGGCATCCGTCGGGCACGTCCGGGACCTCCCCAGGAGCGGCCTCGGCGTCGACGTCGAAAAGGGGTTCGAACCGGAGTACGTCACGATCGAGGGAAAGGAACCCGTCCTCCGGAAGCTGCGCGCTGCGGCGGCGAAAGCGGATTCCATTCTTCTCGCCACGGACCCCGACCGGGAGGGCGAGGCGATCGCCTACCACATCGTGGAGGCCCTGACCGCGCGGAAGCGGTCGCTTCGGGAGCGCTTCCACCGCATCACGTTCAACGAGATCACGAAGAGTGCCGTGCTCGAGGCGCTCGATCGGCCGGGAGAGATCGACCTCCCCCGCATCGAAGCCCAGCAGGCCCGCAGGATTCTGGATCGTCTCGTCGGGTACAGGGTCTCCCCGCTCCTGTGGAAGAAGATCAGGCCCGGACTCTCCGCGGGCCGCGTGCAGTCGGTGGCCGTCCGCCTGCTCGTGGAGCGCGAACGGGAGCGGCGCGCCTTCCGGAGCGGCGCATGGTGGCGGCTGCGCGCCCACCTCGCGGCGGACGGAGGCGCCTTCACGGCTGATCTGGCCGCGCTCGACGGGGTGGCGATCGCGAGAGGGCGGGACTTCGATGAGCGCACCGGCGCCCTCAAGTCCGGTCGCAAGGTCGTCCTGCTGGACCGGGAACGTGCCGAAGCGCTCCGCGCGCGGTTGTCCGATGCCACCTTCACGGTCGTCAGCCTGCAGGAGAAGCGATCGAAGCGGAGTCCGTATCCTCCGTTCACGACGGCGACCCTCCAGCAGGAGGCCAACCGCAAGCTGAACCTCGGGGCCCGGGAGACGATGCGGATCGCCCAGGCGCTCTACGAGGCCGGCCGCATCACCTACATGAGGACGGATTCCGTCACCCTCTCCGAAGCCGCAATCACGGCGATTCGAAGCCGCGTGGCGACCCGGTACGGCAAGGAATACCTGAGCCCGGCCCCGCGGCGCTACAAGACGAAGTCCCGCTCGGCGCAGGAGGCCCACGAGGCGATTCGCCCAGCCGGCACGGACATGCGGACGGCCGATGAACTCGGACTCACCGGCCGGCAGAAGGCGCTCTACGAACTGATCTGGAGACGCGCCGTCGCCACGCAGATGGCGGATGCCCGGCTGCGGCACCTGACCGTGCAGGTGGATGCCGAGGAGGCACGCTTCCGCGCCGCGGGGAAGGTCATCGAGTTCCCCGGATTCTTCCGCGCCTACGTCGAAGGATCGGACGACCCGGACGCGGCCCTGGAGAACCAGGAAACGGTTCTCCCCGACATGCGGGAAGGCCAGACGCTCGAGAACCGCAAGCTGGAAAGTCGGAAGCACGAGACGAAGCCGCCCCCCCGCTTCACGGATGCGGCGCTCGTGAAGGAGCTGGAGGCGGATGGAATCGGGCGTCCATCCACGTACGCCGCCATCATCTCGACCGTCGTCGACCGAGGGTACGCGGTGCGGCAGAGCAAGCAACTCGTCCCCACGTTCATCGCCTTCGCGGTGACCGGTCTCCTGGAGGATCACTTCCCGAACCTCGTCGACACCGGGTTCACGTCCGAGATGGAGGAGGCGCTGGACGAAATCGCTCGCGGCAACGTGGACTGGCGCGCCTACCTCGGGAAGTTCTACAGCGGAGGAGAGGGTCTCGAGGCGCGTCTCGCGGAGCGCGAAGCGGCCATCGACCCGCGCGAGGCCTCGACCGTGCAACTCCAGGACCTCACTCCCCGCGTGCGGATCGGCCGCTACGGGCCCTTCCTCGAACTCGAGAGCAACGGCGACCGGCTCACCGCGTCCCTCCCCGACGATGTGGCCCCGGCCGACCTCAGCGAGGAGCAGGCGATCGATCTCCTCCGGAAACGGGCGGAAGGTCCGGATCGTCTCGGGGAGGACCCCGATTCCGGAGAGGACATCTACCTCATGGAGGGGCGCTTCGGCCCCTACGTACAGCGAGGCGAGAGGACGGATGGGAAGAAGCCGAAACGCGCGTCCCTCCCGAAGAACCTTCGGTCCGAAGATGTGTCGCTGGCGACCGCGCTCAAGCTGCTTGCCATGCCGGCCCCGCTGGGCCCGCACCCGGAGAGCGGCGACCCGGTGAAGGTGGGAATCGGGCGCTACGGCCCGTACGTCGTCCACCAGCGGGACTATCGCTCGCTGACGGAGAACGACGATCCGCTCGAGATGACCTTCGAGCGCGCCATGGAGCTGCTCTCCGCGCCCAAGACGCGGGGCCGCCGGGCGAGCGCCACGCCGCTGCGGGAGGTCGGCCCGCACCCGGATGACGGCGAGTCGATCGCGATCTACAAGGGTCGCTACGGTCCCTACGTGAAGCACGGCAAGACGAACGCTTCGCTGCCGAAGGGGACGGAACCCGACGAGGTCACGATGGATGTGGCGCTGGACCTGTTGAAGAAGCGGAAGGAGCGCGACGCGACCAGGAAGCCGGGGGGGCGGCGCGGCGGCCCCCGCAGGAAGTCGTCGAGAAAATGACCCGAACGTCCGCGCCCGCCGATGCGCGAGCGCGAGCCCGGAGTGCATGGGTCGACGATTTCCTTCGCTACGCCCGTGCGGAGCGTCGGCTGTCCCCTCGCACAGTATCCGCCTACCGCCGCGACCTCGATCAGTTCGAGACCTTCATGAACGAGCACCGGGGGCGGGACGACTGGGGTTGGGCGGAGGTGGATCGCGTGGACATCCGATCCTTCATGGGGGCCCTCGAGTTGGGCGGCCGGACGCGCCGCCCAAGGCGCCCGCTGAAACGTTCCTCGATCGCCCGCAAGCTCGCCGCCGTGCGCGCCTTCTTTGCCTTCCTCCAGCGTACGGACCGCGTGGAGTCCAGCCCGGCACTGCTGATCCGCACGCCGCGGAAGGACCGGACGCTGCCCTCCTTTCTGAGCGAAGAGGACGCCCGCGAACTGCTCGACTCCGCCGGCGAGGCGGCGCGGCGGGACGGATCCGCGGTGGCGCTCCGGCGCTGGGCCCTCCTCGAGTTGCTGTACTCGTGCGGGCTCAGGCTGGCGGAGGTGCACGGCCTGGACGTGACCGCCGTGGACCGCCACACGGGGCAGGTTCGCGCTCGCGGCAAGGGCGGGAAGGAGCGCGTCGTCCCTCTCGGCCGGCGCGCCTCGGAGGCGCTCGGCGCCTATTTCGGGAAGCGCGGGGAGGGCGACTCCCGCGCCGCGTTCCTCTCCGTTCGCGGCACCCGCCTCTCGCGGCGGCAGATCCAGCGCGACGTGACGGCCCAACTCGCGCGGGTCGCGGACGGCGAGCGGCTGACCACTCATTCGCTGCGCCACTCCTTCGCGACCCACCTTCTCGACCGGGGGGCGGACCTCGTCTCGGTGAAGGAGATGTTGGGGCACGCGAGCCTGAGCACGACCCGGATCTACACGCACACATCCGTGGACCGCCTCAAGCGCGTACACTCCCGGGCCCATCCGCGCGGAGGAGAATGAAGAGAATGATACGAGCCACGACGATCCTCTGCGTTCGGGTCGGGGGGGAGGTCGCGATGGCCGGTGACGGCCAGGTGACCATGGGAGAAACCGTCGTCAAGGCGAAGGCGAGCAAGCTCCGCACGATGCGCGATGGCCGGATCCTCGCGGGCTTCGCCGGCGGCGTCGCCGATGCGCTCACCCTGTTCGAGAAGTTCGAGGCGCAACTCGAACGCTACCCAAGGCACCTTACCCGCGCGGCGGTGGAACTCGCGAAGGAGTGGCGGAGCGACCGTTATCTTCGGCGGCTCGAGGCGCTGCTCGCTGTCGCCGACCGGGAGACGAGCCTGCTGATCGCCGGCACGGGAGAAGTCATCGAACCGGACGACGGCATTCTCGCGCTCGGTTCCGGAGGGCCGCATGCGCTCGCTGCCGCGCGGGCCCTCGCTCGCCGGACGGATCTGCCGGCCGCGGACGTGGCGCGGCAGGCCCTCGAGATCGCGGCGGAGATCTGCGTGTACACGAACCGGGAGATCACGGTGCTCGAGCTTTCGGGCAGCGCCGACAGCAACGGGAACGAGCCATGACGACGAGCGATGGCGGACAGGTGACGCACCGCCCCGACATCAGCCCCGCCCCGGATCCCGGCGACCCCGGCATCGCGGCGGCCCTCACCCCGCGACAGATCGTCGAGGAACTCGACCAGTACATCATCGGACAGGACGAAGCGAAGAAGGCCGTTGCGATCGCGCTCCGCAACCGCTGGCGCCGGCAGAACGTCGACGAGGGGATGCGGGAGGAGATCCTCCCCAACAACATCATCCTCATCGGCCCGACCGGCGTCGGGAAGACCGAGATTGCCCGCCGCCTCTCGCGGCTCGCTGGGGCTCCGTTCATAAAGGTCGAGGCCTCGAAGTTCACCGAAGTGGGCTACGTCGGCCGCGATGTGGAATCGATGATCCGCGACCTCCTCGAGATCGCGATCAAGCTCGTTCGTGAGGAGCAGGAGGCCCGGCACGGAGAGATCGCCGACCGGCGGGTCGAGGAACGCCTCCTCGACCTGCTTCTCCCTCCCGTGGCGGAGGGTGAGCCCGCCGCGGGTTCCGGCGGGGGCGCGCAGCGGCAGTTCGTCGTGTCGCTCGCGGGACAGGCATCCGAGACCCGCTCCGATGAGCCTTCCGAGCAGCGCAAGCAGCGCACGCGAGAGAAGCTCCGCGGCCTCCTGCGCGACGGCATGCTCGATGAGCGGGAAGTCGAGGTCGAGGTCAGCGACAGCTCGATCCCGATGCTCGATGTGGGGGGCGGCATGGACGTGGACTTCAATGTCGGGGAAGTCCTCAAGGGGGTGCTGCCGAAGAAGACACGCCGCCGCCGGGTCACGGTCGCGGATGCCCGCCGGATCCTCCGCTCCGAGGAACTTGCGAACCTCGTGGACATGGAGGAGGTCACGGAGCAGGCGCTCCGCCGAACCGAGAGCATGGGGATCGTCTTCCTCGACGAGATCGACAAGGTCGCCGGCAAGCACGGCGGCACCGGACCCGACGTTTCACGCGAGGGCGTGCAGCGCGACCTCCTGCCCATCGTCGAGGGATCCACGGTCAAGACGCGGCACGGGATGGTCCGCACGGACCACATCCTGTTCATCGCGGCCGGGGCCTTCCACATCGCGAAGCCCTCGGATCTGATCCCCGAACTCCAGGGCCGCTTCCCGATCCGCGTGGAACTCGAGAGTCTGGACGCCGAGGCGTTCACGCGCATCCTCCAGGAACCCCGCTACGCCCTCCTCGCGCAGTACCAGGCACTCGTGGAGACCGAGTCCGCCCGGCTCGAGTTCGAGGAGAGCGCGGTCCGCGAGATCGCACGCATCGCCAGCCATGTGAACGAGAGGACGGAGAACATCGGCGCCCGGCGTCTCCATACCGTGCTGAGCACGCTCCTGGAGAAGATCCTCTTCGATCTGCCGGAAGCGCGGGCGAACGAGACGATCAGCGTCGATGCGGCCTTCGTGCGGGATCGGCTGTCGCGCATCGCGGACGACGAAGATCTGAGACGATATATCCTCTGAACGGAGAGCCGAGGACTCACGAAGCCATGGACCGGACCCGACACTTTCTCTCGATCGCCGACTGGTCGCCCGAGCGCCTGCGCGAGGCCCTCGACCTCGCCGACCGCCTCAAGGCCGATCCCGATGCGGCGGGCCGTCCCCTCACCGGGAAGACGCTCGCCATGATCTTCACCAAGAGTTCGACCCGCACCCGGGTTTCCTTCCAGGTGGGGACGCACCAACTGGGCGGGCAGGCGCTCTTCCTGTCCTCGCGCGACATCCAGATCGGGCGCGGGGAACCGCTCTCCGATACGGCCCGGGTCCTGTCGCGCTTCGTGCACGGGATCATGATCCGGACGTTCGCGCAGTCCGATGTCGAGGCGCTGGCCGAGCACGGTTCCATTCCCGTCATCAACGGACTCACGGATCTGCTGCACCCGTGCCAGATCATGGCGGACCTGCAGACCGCGCGCGCCGAGTTCGGCCCCGACCTCTCCGGACGGACCGTCGCCTGGATCGGCGACGGCAACAACGTCGCGAACTCGTGGTTGAACGCGGCGGCGAAGCTCGGCTTCCGGCTCCGTCTCGCCTGCCCCGAGGGCTACGATCCGGACTCCGCGATCCTCGCCGCCGCGGGACGTGCGACGCAGGTCGATCTCTTCCGGGCGCCCGCAGAGGCGGCCGAGGGGGCGAACGTCGTGACGACGGATGTCTGGGCCTCGATGGGACAGGAGGAAGAAGCCGCGGAACGCGCGCGGGCCTTCGAGGGATACCATGTGGGTGCGGAGGTCATGGCCCGGGCCGCAGACGATGCGATCTTTCTCCACTGCCTGCCCGCCCACCGCGGCGAGGAAGTCGCCGCCGAAGTCATCGACGGGCCGGCGTCGCGTGTGTGGGACGAGGCGGAGAACCGGCTCCACTCGCAGAAGGCGATCCTCACCATGCTCATGGGAGCCGCAGCGTGAAGGACCTGAAAGAGACCCCGCTATTCGAAGAACACGTCCGGCTGGGCGGGAAGATCGTCCCCTTCGCCGGCTACGCGATGCCCGTCCAGTATCCGACCGGCATCCGGGCCGAACACCGCGCCGTGCGCGAGAAGGCGGGCCTGTTCGACGTCTCCCACATGGGAGAGTTCCGCGTGCGCGGCGAAGACGCACAGGCGTTCGTGGCCTACGCGACGACGAACGATCCTTCGGGCCTGGAGCCGGGAGACGCGCAGTACAGCGCGATGTGCCACGCCACCGGCGGCGTGATCGACGACCTCATCGTCTACTGCATGGGCGAGGCGGATTATCGACTCGTCGTGAACGCCGCCAACATGGCGAAGGATTGGGCGCATCTCGGCGGGCTCGCGCAGGACTTCGACGTGGAGATGGCGGACGAGAGCGATGAGATCGCCCTCCTCGCCCTCCAGGGGCCCTTGGCCGAGGTGATGCTGGAGCCGCTGACCGAGTACGCGCTGGCGGATATCGAGTACTACCGGTTCGCGCACGGCGAGGTGGCTGGCGCACCCTGCGTCATCAGCCGGACAGGGTACACGGGCGAGATCGGATTCGAACTCTACCTGCCCAACGAGTACGCGGTGCCGACGTGGCGGGCGCTCGTCGAGGCCGGCGCCGTCCCCACGGGTCTGGGGGCCCGGGATTCACTCCGGCTCGAGATGGGGTACGCGCTCTACGGCAACGACGTGGACGACGAAACGACCGCGCTCGAGGCCGGTCTCGGGTGGCTCGTGAAGCACGCAAAGGGCGACTTCATGGGCGGGGAAGCGCTTGCGGCGCAGCGTGCCGAGGGCCTCACCCGCAAGCTCCGTTTCCTGCGACTGCTCGAGCGGGGATTCCCGAGGGCGGGCTACGACGTGTGCTTCAACGGCGAGACCGTCGGGAGGGTGCGCAGCGGCACCGTGAGCCCCTCGATGGGTCATGGGATTGCCACCGCGTACCTGCCGGTCGAGGCCGGCATCGGCGATGCGGTCGAGATCATGATCCGCGGGAAGGGCATCGCGGCCGAGGTCGTGCGACCGCCCTTCTACCCGCGCGGCTCGCTGCACCGCATCGCGCCGCGGATCGCGATCGTGACGGTGTCCGACGCCGTGTTCGCCGGAGAGCGGGAAGATGGACCCGGGGACCTCATCAAGACGTGGATCAGAGGGCGCGCGTACTCGCTCGCCGGCGCGGACGTCGTGCCCGACGAGAACGAGGCTATTGCCTCGCGGCTCCTGCACTGGTGCGATGTACAGGGAGTCGATGTCGTCCTCACGACTGGCGGTACCGGGCTTGCCCCGCGCGACGTGACCCCGGAGGCAACGCGCACCGTCCTGGAGCGTGAGGCGCCGGGCATCGCCGAAATGCTGCGTCGCATCGGTGCCGAGGCGACGCCGTATGCCGCGCTTGGCCGCGGGCTGGCCGGCATTCGCGGCGAGACGCTCATCGTCAATCTGCCGGGGAGTTCGCAGGGCGTCTCCGAAGGCCTCGCCGCACTCGAGCCGGTGGTCGACCACGCCGTCGACCTGCTGCGCGGCGATACCGTGCACGCGTCTCCCGGCGGCTGATGGCGCGCGTCTTCGTCGACGGGCGCGAGGTCGAGGCCGCCATCGCCGTCCGCCAGGCAGCGCAGGCTGATGGGCACGACGTCGAGTTCGTGGAATCCGTGCGCGAACTCGAGGGACGACTGGGCGGGGCGGCCGAGGTCGCGCTGGTCCTCACGGGCCCTCCCGACGAATCGCGCGCCGCCGCGATGCGCGGCCTGTTCGAGGCGGAGATCCCGCGCCCCCCCGTGCTCGGATTCACGGAGGAGACCCACCCCGACGCGCGCCGGCAACTGGCTCGGTCCTTCGATCTCGACGAGGCGCTCTCACTTCCCGTCGATCCCGACGAGATGCGGGTCGTTCTGCAGACGCACCTCGACCGCTACGACCTCCAGCGAAAGACGGGGATCATCGGGCGCACCGAAGCCGTGCGCGAGATCCTCGAGCGGGTGCACATGATCGCCCCGGTGATGAGCACCGTGCTCCTCACCGGCGAGAGCGGAACCGGCAAGGAACTCGTGGCGCGCGCCTTCCACCGGCTCTCCCCGAGGCGCGCCAGGGCCTTCATCGCGGTGAACTGCGCCGCCCTCCCCGAGTCGCTGCTCGAATCCGAACTGTTCGGGCACGAAAAGGGGGCCTTCACCGGAGCGACCTCGCTGCGGCGGGGGATGTTCGAACTCGCCGATGGCGGCACGCTTCTCCTCGACGAGATCGCCGAGATGCCGCTCCCCACCCAGACGCGGCTCCTGAGGATTCTCGAGAGCCGCCGCTTCATGAGGGTGGGCGGGGACCACGAAATCCAGGTCAGCGTGCGCGTCGTCGCCGCCACGAACCGCGACCTCAGGCAGGCCGTCGAGACGGGGGAGTTCCGCCGCGACCTGTACTACCGCCTGAACGTCCTCAGCGTCCACGTCCCCCCGCTCCGGGAGCGGCGCCGCGATATCCCCGTCCTCATCCGCCGCTTCATCTCGGAGTTCAGCCGCCAGCACGACCGGGAGTTCCGCGGACTCGCCCCGGAAGCGCTCCAGATCCTCCTCGACTACGACTGGCCGGGGAACGTTCGTGAGCTCCGCAACCTGATCGAGTCCATGGTCGTGCTCGCGCCCGGCTCCGTCATTCGTCCGGAGGACATCCCGCCCGAGATCCGATCCGGCGGCGTGAGCCTCGTGCCCTCCCCCGCGCACATCGCGCCTGTGGTCGACGCAGGCGCCGGGTCCATCCCGAGCTCGCCGCAGCTCGCGTTCGTCTTCCGCACGCTCGTCGACCTCAAGGTGGACATCGATGACCTCAAACGGGAGTTCGAGGCCTACAGGCTGGGCGCCCGCCAACTCCGCCCGGCTCCCTCCCGGGGCGGCGCGGGGGACGACATCGAGGACGCGATCGCGATCGACATCACCGACGCGGTCGACGCGATCGATGCGACCGGGACCGAGGTCGTCTCACCGGCGAAGGAGAGCCCGGACCCGGAGGACGCGGACATGATCGCGATCCGGCCCGGGATGACGATGGAGGAGATCGAGCGCGAGGCGATCATCGCCGTGCTCCGCCAATCCGGAGGCAACCGGCGCAGGGCCGCCGAGGCCCTGGGCATCGGCGAGCGCACGATCTACCGCAAGATCCGGAAGTACGGCATCGAACACTAGCAGCCGCAGGTCGCCAGCGTCGTCTCCCGGCCGGCGCGGGACGTCGTCACTCCGCCGAACCGGTCTCCGCCCGGGCCTTCAGCCCTCGTGCGACGTCGTTGAAGCCTCGGCGCACGAACCCTCCGAAGAACAGCATCACGAGGGGGATGAGGAGGCCCGAAAAATCGTCCGTCGTGCGGTATCGGCAGCGTCCATTGCCCACCGCCTCGAGACGCTGCTCCCGCAGGGCCGAGATCAGAAAGCGGTGGCCCATCGTCGTGCTCCATGCGATGAGGTGAGGCGGTTCGACGGCCTCGACCCGTTCGACCTGCTTCAGTCTCCAGGGTCCCATCCTGACGTACAGTTCGACCGGCGAGCCGACCTCGAAGTCCGTGGCGACCGAGGGCGTGAATGGATTCCATTCGCCATAGCGCTCGAAGTCGGCCAGGATCTCCCACGCCCGTTCGATCGGCGCGTCGATCTCCACGGGTTCCGAACTCACATGCCCCGTGAACAAGGCGACGCCCTTCCGCTGCGATTTCACTCCGATTCACCCGTGGCGAGCCCGCGCGGACCCTCTTCGCCCGCTCGCGGATGTCGCGCCAGCAGCGCCTCGCTCTCCCGCCACAGTCGCGCTCCCGCCGAGGGGTCCATGGCCGGCGCGGACATCTCCTTCTCCCGCATCAGGTGCAGATAGACCCCGCTGCGCCGACCCATGTCCTCCGCGCAGCACGCATGGACCACGGGCGCCACCGCCTGGCCGGGCGCCGCGAACAGCAGGCGTTTCGCCGGTTGGAGCAGGAGTTTCAGGAACCACGGCGCTTCCCGCATCAGGTCGGAGTTGACCGCCCCCGGGCACAGCGAGTTCACGGCGATCCTCACCTCTCCTTCCGGGTTCAGCCGGCGCGACAGCTCCTGCGCGTAGGTGCACAGGTGCAGTTTGCTCAACGCATAATACTTCAAGCCGTCCTTCAGACCGTAGTCGGTGAATCCGCCGAACTCGCCGAAGTTGATCGACTCGGCGGCCCGGTGCGTTTCGGACACGATGAAGACGATTCTGGGAGTTTCGCCATCAGGGCCGGCGGGTCGAATCGTGCCGTCCGCCAGGAGTCGGTCGATCATTACGCGGTTGGCCAGGAAGTGAACCGCGAACATCAACTCGTAACCCTGGGCCGATCTGCGTGCCTTCGCCGGCATCACGCCGGCGTTCAGGACGAGGATGTCCACCCGGCGGCGCTCGCGTTCGAGGCGGTCGCACAGCGCGTGTACGGAGTCGAGGTCGGCCAGATCCACGTGCAGCATGTCGACCGCATTGGAACCGGTGAGCCGTTTGACGTCCTCTCCGGCATCGGGATGACCGCTCCGGCAGGCCATGAGCAGCTCCCCGCCGCGTTTCGCCAGGTCGACGGCCACCGCCCTGCCGAGCCCCCGGTTGGCCCCCGTGACGAGGCACACCCTGCCGTCGAGGCGGACGTTCTCCGGGAGGGGCCTGAGCGTGGCGCGCTGCGAGAAACGATCGACGACGCCGCTGGCGAAGGCGCTGAACTTCCGGTTGTAGTTCGTGGTTCGCATGTCTCACCGTTCCTCGTCGCGGGTACCCGGCGAGCTGCCATCCGACATCGCGATCTCGTCGGGGATGCGATACTCCCGCAGGTAGGCGTACGGCGAGTCGGATCGACTAGCCGGGCGCCGCCTCGGCGATGAGGGCGGCGATGCTCTCTCCCAGCGTGTCGACGCCGGCGCCGGTGCGGGCCGACGTCTCGACCAGGTGATCCGCATCGAGATCGAGCGCCTCGCGCAGCTTCTTCGTTGCCCGCCGGCGCGCGGACCGGTTCAGCTTGTCCGTCTTCGTGAGTGCGAAAAGCGTCGGCGTCCCCGTCGCCCCCAGGAACTCGATCATCCGCTCATCTTCGTCGGTGAGTCCGCGGCGTGCGTCCACGAGCAGCACGAGCCCGAGCAGCTTCGGCGTCCGGCGCAGGTATCCGTCGATCAGCCGTCCCCACTTCTTCCGCACGGTCTTCGGCGCCTTCGCGAACCCGTAGCCCGGCAGATCGACGAGCATGTAGCGGTCGTCGACGAGGAAGAAGTTGATCTCGCGCGTGCGCCCCGGCTGCTTCGAGGTTTGCGCGAGGCTCTTCCGCCCCACGAGCCGGTTGAGCAGCGAGGACTTCCCGACGTTCGAGCGCCCGGCGATCGCGATCTGGGGGACGTCGCGCGGCGGCTTCTGGCCGGCCGCCCCGATGGCGCCGACAAACTCCACCGTCCTGACACGCGCGACGCCCCGGTCCGTCGGCGGCACCGTCCCGCTACGCTTCCCTGCGCTTGGCCCCGGGCTCGAGGATGAGGAGCGGCTGGTTGCTCTCCTCGACGGTTTCCCGCGTAACGACGACCTCGCGGATGTCCATGCGTCCCGGCAGGTCGAACATCACGTCGAGCATGATGGATTCCATCACGGCTCTCAGTCCGCGGGCGCCCGTCCCGCGGTCGATCGTCTTGCGCGCGATCGCGCGCAACGCCTCCGGGTCGAGCGTGAGGCCCACGCCCTCGAGTTCGAACATCTTCGTGTACTGCTTGAGCAGCGCATTCTTCGGACGCTGCAGGATCTCAACCAGCGCATCCTCGTCGAGGTCGTGCAGCGCAACGAGCACCGGCAACCGCCCGACGAGTTCCGGGATGAGCCCGTAGCGGAGCATGTCCTCGGGTTCGACGCAGGCGAGGAGGTTCTCCTCGTCGTTCGGCGCGACCCCTCCCGCGATGAAGTCATCCCGGAAGCCGATCTGCCGACGTCCCTGCCGTTCCTGGATGATCTCCTCGAGCCCATCGAAAGCGCCGCCGCAGATGAAGAGGATATTCCGCGTGTCGATCTGGATGTACTCCTGCTGCGGATGCTTGCGCCCGCCCTGGGGCGGCACGGACGCCACCGTCCCCTCGAGGATCTTGAGCAGCGCCTGCTGGACGCCCTCGCCGGAGACATCGCGCGTGATCGACGGGTTGTCCGATTTGCGCGCGATCTTGTCGATCTCGTCGATGTAGACGATGCCGCGCTCGCACTCCGCCACGTTGTATTCGCCCGCCTGCAGGAGCCGGACGAGGATGTTCTCGACGTCCTCCCCCACATACCCCGCCTCGGTGAGCGTCGTCGCGTCCGCGATCGTGAACGGGACCTGGAGAATCCGCGCCAGCGTCTGCGCGAGCAGCGTCTTGCCCACTCCGGTGGGGCCGAGCAGCATGATGTTCGACTTCTCGATCTCGACGTCGTCGACGAGGCTGCGGTGGTTGATCCGCTTGTAGTGATTGTAGACGGCGACCGAGAGCGTCTTCTTCGCCATCTCCTGGCCGATCACGTACTCGTCGAGCGTCGCCTTGATCTCCGCCGGCGTCGGGATCTCCGTGAAGCGCCCGCCCTGTTCGCGCTCCTCTTCCTCGGCGAGGATTTCGTTACAGAGCGCGATGCACTCGTTGCAGATATAGACGTTGGGTCCGGAGATGAACTTCTGGACGGCGTCCTTGGACTTGCCGCAGAAGGAGCAGCGCAGGTGCTTGTCGCTCGGCATCGTCGCCTCCCCTCGGTCCCTCGGGTTGCTCCGGCGCTACTCTGCCACGGCGGGGCCGCGTCGGCCGTTCTTGCCGTCGACCTCCGCCTCGCGCGCGACCACGAGGTCGATGAGCCCGTAGTCCCGCGCTTCCTCGGGGGACATGAAGCGGTCGCGGTCGACATCCTCGGCGATCCGATCGAGGTCCTGCCCGGTGTGTTCGGCGAGGATCCCGTTCAGCCGCTCGCGGGCGTTGAGGATTTCCTTCGCCTGGATCTCGATGTCCGCCGCCGTCCCGTAGGAGCCGCCGGAAGGCTGGTGGATCATGATCCGCGCGTTCGGCAGAGAGCGCCGCCTGCCGGGCGTACCGGCGGCGAGCAGGAACGCTCCCATCGACGCCGCCATCCCCATGCACATCGTCGCCACCGGGGCGTTCAGGAACTGCATCGTGTCGTAGATCGCGAGTCCCGCCTGGACGCTCCCCCCCGGCGAGTTGATGTAGATGTTGATCTCGCGCTCCGGGTTGTCCGCCTCAAGGAAGAGCAACTGGGCGATCACCACGTTCGCCACATCGTCGTTGATCGGAGCTCCGAGGAAGACGATCCGGTCCATGAGGAGACGCGAGAAGATGTCGTACGTGCGTTCCCCGCGGCTCGACCGTTCGATGACGTACGGTGCGAATATCGTGCTCAAGTCAGTCCCTCACGTGGTTTGCGAAGTCCATCAGCTCACATCCGAGCCGTCGATCAGAAATCGGAACGCCTTGTCGATGGCAAAGCGGCGGCGGAGCGGGTCGAGCTGTTTCTCCTTCGCGAGCTGCCGGCGTGTTTCCACCAGGCTCTTGCCCCTCGCCTTCCCCAGTTCCGACAGGCGCTCGTCGAACTCCTCGCTCGACAGATCAAGTCCCTGATCCTCGATGAGCCGTTCGAGCACCAGATCCCGCTTTATCTGACGCTCCACCTGGGGGGTCACGGACTCGCGGGCCTCCTCGACCTGCTCGGGATCCGCTCCCTCGGGGGCGTCGATCACCCGGTCAAGATAACGCGACGTGAGACTCGGCGGCACCTCGAAGGCGTTGGCTTCGATCACCGCGTCGAGGAGTCGTTCGCCGACCTCCTCGTCCGCCTGACGTTCACCCCGCGCCAGGAGTTCCTTTTCGACCGCTTCACGAAGGTCCGCCAGCGTCCCGAAATTTCCGATCTCGCTCGCGAACTCGTCCGTAAGTTCCGGAAGCTCGCTGGCACGGACCTCGTCGAGGCGGATCTGCAGCGAGCGGGTGGTTCCCGCGAGTTCCGCGGCCCCGAAGTCCTCCGGGTAGGAGACCGTGAACGTGCCTTCCTCGCCGGGCGCCAGCGCGAGGATCGCGTCTTCCACGTCCGGAATCGCGTAGCCCGCGCCCAACTCGAACCGGTACGGTTTCTCCTCGGCGCCGTCGCCTCCCTCGTGTTCCCTGATGGCCACGGCGACGACATCCCCGCTCCGCGGCGCCCGGTCCACGGGCTGGAGCACGGCGTTTTCCTTGCGGATGTTCTCGATGACCTCATCGACATCCGCGTCCTCGACGGCCACCTCGCGCCGCTTGACCCGGAACCCTCCGGTCCGCGCGAGTTCGACCACCGGCATCACCTCCACGTCGATGCGGAAGGAGAGGCGCTCCCCCGGCCGGTAATCCAGTTCGCTCACCACGGGTTCCCCGATGGTGGAGAGATCGTGCCGCCGAACGGCGTTCCGGTACGCCCGGTTGACGAGCGCATCGACCGTCCGTTCGTCGATGAGGGGCCCGTAGCGTTCCTCGATGATCCGCACCGGGACCTTCCCCTTCCGGAATCCCTTGATGCGGGTCGTCTTCCGGAGTCTGGCGGCTTCCCGGCGACGGGCCGCCGCCACCTGTGCGGGGTCCACGGACACGTCGAGACGGCGCAGGTAGTCGTTCTCCCGCTTCATCGCGATGTCGAACGGATCCGTCGCGGTGGCTTGTGAATCGGCTGCGGTCAAGGTCGGTATGGCTCCCGCTCGTGCCCTGCTGCCCTCGAGTGGCGAAGTGCGAAAGGGGGGATTCGAACCCCCACGGCCAAGGGCCACCAGCTCCTAAGGCTGGCGCGTCTGCCAGTTCCGCCACTTTCGCGCGACTCCGCTCGGCCCGGCGCGGCGCCGGATCGGGCGGGAATCTCGGGACCGACTGGGGCAGGGGCAAGCAAGCGCCCGCCCCCGCCCGTTCGGCCCCGGCCGTTCAACGCTCCGGGATCACGACGCTCCGGAACTGGCTCTGCCGGCCCCCATCAGGCGTGCGGAAGCTGAACTGCAGGCTCACGGCGTCCCCGGATCCGAGTCCGGAGATGATTCGCTCGTAGTCGGCCCGCGTGCGGACCTCCTCGCCGTTGATGTCGACGATGAGCGCGCCGGGAAGGATGCCCGCCCGTCCCACCGCGCCCCGCGAATCGGCGTCGACGATGATGACGCCCGTGAACCTGGGATCGACCCGATAGCGGTCACGGTCCCGCGCTTCCAGTTGCGCGTCATCCCGAACCTCGAGGCCGAGGACGTCACCCGTCGGTTCGGGCGCCTCGGGGCGCGCCGCGATCCGGGGAGGCAGGTCGCTCTCCGCCGGGATGAGACGGACGCGCGCCTGGTCGCGCTCCAGGGTGGCGCGGCGTACCACGTCCAGTTCCACCGTCTCCCCCGGCTCGAAAGCGCGGATCCGCCGCTGCAGTTCCGACACGCCGGAGACGGGTTGTCCCGCCACGCCCACGATGACGTCTCCGCCTTCGAGTCCGGCCAGCCGCGCGGGACTGTCATCGAAGGAAAACGTCTGGATCTTCGCTCCCCCGACTCGATCGAGACCGTAGAAGGCGGCGTCCGCTGCGTTGACGTCCGTGATCGAGACGCCGATGAGGGCCCGGCGGACCTCGCCGAACTCGATGAGATCGTCGACGACCTCCCGCGCGAGTTCGATCGGCACGGCGAAACCGTACCCCTGGTAGTTCCCGGACGTCGAGAGAATCGCGGTGTTGATGCCGATCACCTCCCCCGCGGCATTCACGAGCGGACCGCCCGAGTTGCCCCGGTTGATGACCGCGTCGGTTTGAATGAAGTCCTCGATCGCGAGCGGGGAGCGGTTCTGAAGGATTCGGATGTTTCGCCCCTTGGCGGAGACGATTCCCGCGGTCACCGAGGAGAGGAGCGGCCCCGTCTGCGTGCGGAAACCGGGGCTCCCGATGGCGAGCACCCACTCCCCGACCCCCGTCTCGTCGCTGGAGCCGATCGGCAGGACGGAGATGCCGTCCCCCTCGAGGCGAAGCAGCGCGACGTCCGTCTGCGGATCTCGCCCCACCAGCTCCACGTCCTCGAAGACCCGTCCGTCGTGGAGTTCGATGTCGATACGTTCGGCGCCCGCCACCACGTGATTGTTCGTGACCACATAGCCATCCTCGGAGACGATGAACCCGGATCCGCTCCAGGAGTCCCTTCGCACGGGCGGGTCGGCCTCGGGCGGCGCATCGTCGGTTGGGGGCTCATCGCCGGAGGGCGGTCGGACGCCGGGCGGGAATTCGAAGCCAGGGGGGAACTCGAAACCGGGGGGGAACTCGAAACCGGGGGGGAAGTCGGCCGTGCTCACCTCCCGGACGGCCGTGAGGTAGATGGTCACGACGGCGGGAGCCACGCGCCTGGCCACTTCGGAGAAGCCGTCCTCCATCGTCACTGCGGCGCCCGAGGGGGCTCCGATCACCCATCCCGGATCGCTGTCCGTGTCCGCCGCGATCGAAACCGGGGTCAGGTCCAGCACCGAAGCCAGCCCCACGCCGAACGCGAACGCGATCGCCGTGGCGATCAGCAGATTCAGTCGAGTACGCAACGATTCGCTCATCACTCTGTCTCCCTCATCACCAGCCGCGACTCCACGGCCGAAGAACCCAATATAGCAGACCCGATTGGCGTTCCTTCAACTCCCGCACCAATGACGGCGACGAGACGCCATCCGTCACCAGGTGTGGTGCGGACACCACACAGGAACGCCGAACCATGGGATGAACGGCGCGCGACCCGGGGTTGCCCGTGGAACGGACCCCGGGTCGCGCGGTGCCAGGCCGTGCCGGAGGGCTATTTGTCGTCGGACTCCTCGACGATCTCGTAATCCGCCTCGACGACCTCCTCTTCACCGGCGTCGTCCGCCTCCACCTCGACCTCGGCCTCTTCATCACCGTCGCCCGGCATGTCGCCCGGCGAGGCGTCGGCCCCCATCCCGGCCGCGGCGTACATCTTCTGCGCCGCCGCGCCGACCGCTTCCTGGATGGCGGTGCTCGCCGCGGCCACCTCCTCGGTGTCGTCCTGCTTGAGCGCGGCCCGCCCCCGCTCCAGCGTCTCCTCGATCGCCGACCGGTCCGCGTCGTCGAGCGACTCCTTCCAGTCCTCGAGGTTCTTCTCCGTCTGGTACACGAGGGAATCGAGCCGGTTGCGGGCCTCGACGGTCTCGCGACGCTCCTGGTCCTCCGCCGCATGCGACTCCGCGTCCCTCACCATGCTCTCGATCTCGGAGTCGGAGAGCCCCGACGATGCCTCGATGCGGATCTTCTGCTCCTTGCCCGTCGCCTTGTCCCTGGCGCTCACGTGCAGGATGCCGTTCGCGTCGATGTCGAAGGTGACCTCGACCTGGGGCACGCCGCGCGGCGCGGGCGGGATGCCCGTGAGCTGGAAGCGGCCGATCGTCTTGTTGCCGCTCGCCATCTTCCGCTCGCCCTGAAGCACGTGGATGTCGACCGTGTTCTGGTTGTCCTCCGCGGTCGAGAAGATCTCCGACTTCTTCGTGGGGATCGTCGTGTTGCGCTCGATGAGCGACGTCATGACGCCGCCCAGCGTCTCGATCCCGAGCGAGAGGGGGGTGACGTCGAGGAGGAGGACGTCCTTCACGTCGCCTCCGAGCACGCCGCCCTGGATCGCGGCCCCGATGCCCACGACCTCGTCCGGGTTCACGCCCTTGTGCGGGTCCTGCCCGAAGAAATCCTTCACGACGTCCTGGATCTTGGGGATCCGGGTCGAGCCGCCGACGAGAATGACCTCGTCGATCTCGTCGACCGAGAGACCGGCGTCCGCCAGCGCCTTCTCCATCGGCGGAATCGTGCGCTGGATCAGGTCGTCCACCAGCTGCTCGAACTTCGCCCGCGTGAGGGCGAGGTTGAGGTGCTTGGGCCCGGACGCGTCGGCGGTGATGAAGGGGAGATTGATGTCCGTCTGCATCGTGGAGCTGAGTTCGATCTTCGCCTTCTCCGCCGCCTCCTTGAGGCGCTGCAGGGCCATCGGGTCGGCCGAGAGATCGATCCCCTGGTCCTTCTTGAACTCGTCCACGAGCCAGTTGATGAGGCGCTGGTCGAAGTCGTCGCCGCCGAGATGCGTGTCGCCGTTGGTGGCCTTCACCTCGAACACGCCGTCCCCGAGTTCGAGCACGGAGATGTCGTAGGTGCCGCCACCGAGATCGAACACGGCGATCTTCTCGTCCGACTTCTTGTCGAGGCCGTAGGCGAGCGCCGCCGCCGTCGGCTCGTTGATGATCCGGCGGACCGTGAGGCCGGCCACGCGGCCCGCGTCCTTCGTCGCCTGCCGCTGGGCGTCGTTGAAGTAGGCCGGGACCGTGATCACGGCCTCGGTCACTTCCTGTCCCAGGTAGTCCTCGGCCGTCTGCTTCATCTTCTGCAGCACCATGGCCGAGAGTTCGGGCGGCGTGAAGGTCTTGTCCGCGTGCGCAATCCGCACCTGAACGCGGTCCTGGTTGTCGCCCTGGATGTCGTAGGTGACGAGCTTCATCTCCTCGCCCACCTCGGACCGCTTGCGGCCCATGAAGCGCTTGATCGAGGCGACGGTGTTGAGCGGGTTCGTGACGGCCTGCCGCTTCGCGACCTGCCCGACGAGCCGCTCTCCCTCCTTGGTGAAGGCGACCACCGAGGGCGTAGTGCGCGCGCCCTCCGCGCTCGGGATGACGACGGGATCTCCACCTTCCATTACGGCGACGACCGAGTTCGTCGTCCCGAGATCGATTCCGATGATCTTGCCCATTGGTTTTCCTTGTCCGGTTGTTCTTCCATCGGGTTTCGAGTCGCGCGGGTCCCGCGCCGCGATTTCCGGCACGCCCGCGAACACGAATGGAGTTGCAAGCGCCGTGCCGCGCGGCGGCCCGCCTGTACGCCGTCTTTTCCGACAAAATGGCACTCGCCGGAGCCGTTGGCCGGCGCGGGGTGCCAAATTGGCATGGAAAGGTGCGCGGCGTGGCGCGGAAGACGGGACGGGGTATGTTTCCGCCGTTCCCGTCGCCCCGAACCCCAACCGGAGTGCGCCGATGTCCCAGCTTGCGCAACGAGATTGCTAACTGTTTTGATTCGTTGAGGTTAGGGGATCAGCGGGTTGGATTCCCGGCGATTGGTTCCCGCCGTTGGGTATCAGGCTCCGACTCGGCGGCGGCTTTCGAGCGCGGTCCTGAGTTGCGCCTCGTCGGCCTGCTGATAACAGCGGAGCACGGTCTTGGCGGACTTCCAGCCTCCGAGTTCGCAGAGCACCTTGAGCGGCTGGTGCATGAGATCGGAGGCGAATTTGCGCCTGAGCGAATGCCAGCCGCGCCCCCGCTTGCGCTCCAGTCCGGCGAGCGCTTCGGCCCTCTCCCACCAGGCGCGGACCAGCGAGCTTTTCATGCAGGCCGAGGGGTCACTCGGCGACGGCATGACGGGGGCGTTTCCACCCTTGTGATTGCTTCGCCGCGCCAGTTCCAAAGCCGCGACCGTGCTCGGCGCGCCACCGGATGGTGCTGCCCTCGAAGTCGATGTCCTTCCACCGGAGTTGCCGGACGGCCCCGATGCGGTGGCCCGTTTCCGTGCGCGAGCACGAGCGCGACGCGGAACCGCCAGTCGATCTTGCGGGACACCTTCAAGAGCGCTTGGTACTCGGCCTCGGAGAGAACGACCCGGACGGGGTTCTTCTCGGTGGGGATCTTGAGTCCCCTGAACGGGTTCGCGACGAGGAGCGGACGGCCCCGTTCGTCCTTGGACTTGGCGGCCCAGTTGAAGACGGCGATCAGGAACCTCAGATCGCATTCGATCATGCGATTCGACACGGGCTTTCCGCTCGGTCCGATCCTGCCCGAGCGCCGTGCGAGTATGAACCGGTCCCAATCCCTCTGCGAGAGGGTTTCCGGGTCGCGGTTCCGTCCGTAGAGCCCGAGGAACATCTTCATCGCGGTTCTGTCGTGCCGCTGCGCG
>JAJDWE010000041.1 GCA_022825725.1 Gemmatimonadota bacterium | reverse complement strand
CGAGCCAGTCCTTGGAGATGTCGATCCCGACGGTGCGGAGGATGCTGCTCATGTGTTCTTCCCTTCTCCTGTGCTTGTCATGCGAGCCTCGATGCTCGTGTATCCATTCAGGACATTGGGAAGGACGGTGGCGACCACACTTACGAACGGCCCCTTGCGGCCAGCCAGCCCATCGATCCGACCACCGTCCCTGTTGAGCGCCCGCTCCGGCTCGCTCCGCTCGCCTCTGCGGGCGCTCAACAGCCCGGGCCTTCCCCGTGACCCGGTCATGCAAATCACGCGGGAATCTGCATGATTATGGGAGACAAGCCAGCCCACGCCGTGTTGAACACGGCGGTCTGGCAAGGGGAGGCTCCGCTCCCCTTAGACCCCTTGGCTTTCCGCGCCGGCGTCGATGCGGAGGAGGGCGGTGGCCGCCTCCGAAACCACGTCCCTCAATCGCCCCGATGGCCGTCCGGCGGCGGTCGGCGATCGGCCATACCGGCGCACCCCCTCGCCCGCGATCTTGCGTGCATCGGCGCCGGGCCTCTTGGGGGTCGAGGGGGCAAAGCCCCTCGGCAGCTTCCTTCAGGGACATGCGAAGCGTGGCCACGACGGGTCCAGGCCGGGAAGTCATCCCTGACGCCCCGAAGCTGGATGACGAGGCCACCGGGCAGATGGGCCTCGAAGGCGAGGGTCCAGCACACCGGAGACGGTTCCATGCCGGGCCGCCTCCGTGGAGCGCGCGTAATGTCCTGCGGGTCCGGGGGCATCCCCCCCGGCCAGAGGTTAACGTGAAACGTTAACACATCTTGCTCCTCCGAAACCCCGCAAACGCGGGGCCAAGTATGAAACCGCGTCAGCGGCCGTCCCGCAAGCCGTGACCGTGCCCTCGCTGCAAAAGCGGTTCGCACGCGTCGCGACTGCCTCGGAAAGGTAACGCATCCACCCCGACCGCGACTGGCGGAGAAGCCCCGATGCCGCGATCTTTCCTTCGCGCAGATCGTGCGGTCCATCACCGAGAGGAATCGAATGATGGCACGCACGAAACGAAGTCGGCGCTCCTACGGCGCCGGAGAATGGGGCCGGAACCGGGTCAGGATCTTCCCCGACCCGAAGACCGGCAACTTCCAGATCGAGTGGCGGGAGAACGGACGCAGGCGGAGTCGGTCGCTGGGACACCGCGACTGGCGACGCGCGAAGAGGCAGGCGGATCAGTTCGCCGCAGGCTTCATCGACGCGCCCAACGGCAAGAAGGAAGCCGAGCCGGAGCCGCTCACCCTGGAACGGCTTTTTGACATCTACGGCGAAGAGGTGACGCCCACCAAGGGCGAGCATTCGCAGCGGCACGATCGGGCCGCAACCCGGATGTTCCTTGGGCTGTTCGGACGCGAGCGCGATCCCGCGACGCTGTCGCAACGGGATTGGGACCGGTTCATCCGGGAGCGCCGGGCGGGCAGGATCGGCCCGAGCGGAAGGCCCGTCTCGGACCGGACCATCCAGTACAACCTGAAGTTCCTGATCGCGGTCTTCAACTGGGCCGGGAAGTCGAGGGACGAACAGGGGCGCCTGCTGCTCGAATCGAACCCGCTCAAGGGCCTGAGGACACCCACCGAGAAGAATCCGAAGCGGGTCGTCCTCGCCGGTAACGAGTACCGGGCGCTTCTGAAGGTGTCCGGCCAAATGGACTGGCGGTTCCGCGTCGCGCTCGTGCTCGCGCACGAAACCGGGCACCGGATCGGTGCCATCCGCCAGCTTCGGTGGGACGACATCGACTTCGACGGCGCGACCGTCCTCTGGCGCGCGGAACACGACAAGTCGGACTACGAACACCGTACGCCCCTGACGGCCGAGGCGCTGTCCGCTCTGGTGGAAGCGCGAAGGATCAACCCCGGATCGGGAGATGCGCCGATCCTACCCGCGCCGAGGAACCCCTCCGCCTGCATGAGTTGCGCGCTGACCCAAGGTTGGTGGAGCAGGGCCGAGAGGCTCGCGGGATTGGAGTCGAAGCCCGGTCGGGGCTGGCACTCGCTGAGGCGGAAGTTTGCCTCCGATCTCATGAGTCAGCCGCTCAAGGTGCTCTGCCAACTCGGCGGCTGGAAGACAGCCAAGACGGTGCTCCGGTGCTATCAGAAGGCCGACGAAAGACAGCTTAGGAACGCGCTGGAAGCCCGCCGGAGGCGTTGAGGTCGAGGTTACGACTTGGCGGGAGCCAAGCAGCGGGAATCCGGGCTGCAATTCTCGTAAGTTCAATCCTCACAACGGATTCACCGCTTGAATGCAAATGTCGGCCCGGCGAGGCGTTCCCGCGGGAACGTCAGACGGAGCCGGCGGTCCTCGTGAGCCGGTCCTCTTCCGCTTCGGCGACATCCCGCGCCTGGAGGCTGTGGACCGTGTGCCGGCGGTGGCGGAGGGCGATGATCGCGTCGGCGGCCGCGGATGCCGCGGAGAGCGTTGTCGTGTAGGGCACGCGGCGGGAGACCGCGGCGCGGCGGATCATGTAGTCGTCGTACTGGGCGTGTTTGCCGAGCGGGGTGTTGAGGAGGAGTTGCACCTCGCCCGAGACGATGCGGTCGAGGAGGTTCGGACGCCCCTCGTGCACCTTGAGGATGCGCTCGCACGGAACGCCGCGGCCGCGCAGGTACCTCGCCGTCCCCTCCGTGGCGAGGACCGTGAAGCCGAGTTCGTGGAAGCGGCGCGCGACCGGCACCATGTTCGGCTTGTCCTGGTCGTGCACGGTGATCGCGACGGCCCCTTCCGTCGGCAGCCCCTGGTAGACGGAGATCTGCGACTTCGCGAACGCGAGCCCGAAGCTGTCCGCGTATCCCATGACCTCCCCCGTCGAACGCATCTCCGGCCCGAGCACGGTGTCCGCATCCGGGATCTTGTCGAAGGGGAGCACCGCTTCCTTCACAGAGACCTGGTGCGGGACGAGTTCGTCCCCGAGTCCGAGATCGGCGAGCTTCACGCCGGCGAGCACCCGCGCGGCGACCCGCGCGAGCGGGACCCCGGTCGCCTTGCTGACGAACGGCACCGTGCGGCTCGCGCGCGGATTCACCTCGAGCACGTAGACCGTCTTCTCGTGCACGGCGAACTGCACGTTGATGAGGCCGCGGACGTCCAGCGCGCGAGCGAAGTCCCGCGTGAAGCGGCGCATGGCCTCCATGTCGACGTCTCTCAGGAGGTAGGGCGGCAGGACGCAGGCCGAGTCGCCCGAGTGGATGCCCGCCTCCTCGATGTGCTCCATGATCCCGCCGATCAGGACGGTCTCCCCGTCGCACACCGCGTCGACATCCGCTTCCCATGCGTCCTCGAGGAACCGGTCGAGGAGCACGGGATGTTCGGGCGATGCCTGCACCGCGCGCGCGAAGTACTCCCGCAGCGAGACCGGGTCGTAGACGATCTCCATCGCGCGGCCGCCGAGCACGTAGCTGGGGCGGACGAGCACGGGATACCCGATCTCCTCCGCGATCTCCAGCGCCTGCTCGATGCTCGTCGCGGTCCCGCCCGGCGGCATCGGAACGCCGAGTTCACGGCAGAGTTCGTCGAAGCGGCGGCGGTCCTCGGTGCGGTCGATCGACTCCACGCTCGTCCCGAGGATGGGGACGCCGAGTTGCTCGAGCTTGCGCGCGATCGTCAGCGGCGTCTGTCCCCCGAACTGGACGATGACGCCCTCCGGCTCTTCCCGCTCGACGATCGCGAGCACGTCTTCGACCGTGAGCGGCTCGAAGTAGAGCTTGTTCGAGATGTCGAAGTCGGTGGAGACGGTCTCGGGATTCGAGTTGATCATGATCGTCTCGAACCCTTCGTCGCGCAGCGCGAGCGACGCCGAAACGCAGCAGTAGTCGAACTCGATGCCCTGTCCGATGCGGTTCGGGCCGCTGCCGAGGATGATGATCTTCCGCCGGTCCGACCGCTCGGATTCGTTCTCGTCCTCGTAGGTCGAATAGAGGTACGGCGTGGCGGCGGGAAATTCGCCCGCGCAGGTGTCGACCGTCTTGTAGACGGGCCGGAGTCGGGCGGCCTGGCGCACCTCGCGCACCTCGGCTTCCGGAATCCCGCGCAACTGTCCCAGCTCCGCGTCGCCGAAGCCGATGCGCTTCAACCGTTCGACGTCGCCGGGCGTGACCTCCCCGGCCGCCGCGAAGGCCTGGCCTTCGCGCACGAGTTCCTCGAGTTGGGAGAGGAACCAGGGGTCGATGCCCGTGATCCGGTTGATCTCGTCCACGGAGAGGCCCGCCTGGAAGGCGCGGTAGAGCTGGAAGGGGCGTTCGGGCGTCGCGGTGCGGATCGCGGCCCGCACCGTGTCGACGGCGTCGTCCTCGAGGCGGTCCGCGTCCGGGTCCGGGTCCGGCAGCCACCCCGACCGCCCGTTCTCGAGCGCGCGGAAGCCCTTCAGCCACGCCTGCTGGAACGTGCGGCCGATCGCCATCACCTCGCCCACGGCCTTCATCTGCACGCCGAGCGTAGCGTCGGCCTTCGGGAACTTCTCGAACGCGAAGCGCGGGATCTTCACGACCATGTAGTCGAGCACCGGCTCGAAGCAGGAAGGGGTCACCTGCGTGATCGCGTTCGGGATCTCGTCGAGGCGGTAGCCGACGGCGAGCTTGGCGCCGATGCGGGCGATCGGGAAGCCGGTCGCCTTCGACGCGAGCGCCGAACTCCGGGACACCCGCGGGTTCATCTCGATGACGAGCATCTCGCCGGTCGTCGGGTGCACGGCGAACTGGATGTTGCAGCCGCCCGCGTCCACGCCGATCTCGCGGATGCAGGCGATCGCCGCGTCCCGCATCGCCTGGTACTCGCGGTCCGAGAGGGTGAGCGCCGGCGCGACGGTGATCGAGTCGCCCGTGTGAACGCCCATGGCGTCGAAGTTCTCGATCGAACAGACGATGACGACGTTGTCCGCCCGGTCCCGCATCACCTCGAGTTCGAACTCCTTCCAGCCGATGATGCTCTTGTCGATGAGCACCTCTCCGATCGGCGAGGAGCGGATGCCGGAACGGACGAGGTCCTCGAACTCCTCGCGGTTGTAGGCGGTGCTGCCGCCGGTGCCGCCGAGGGTGAAGGACGGCCGGATGATGGCGGGGAATCCCGTGTCCTCGACGAGCTCGAGCGCCTCGTCGAGCGAGCGGGCGAAGCCGCCGGGGGGCAGCGCGAGGCCGATCCGCTCCATCGCTTCGGCGAACTGCTCGCGGTCCTCGGCGAGCTGGATCGCCCGGACATCGGCGCCGATCAACTCCACCCCGTGCTCGTCGAGGACTCCGCGTTCGGCGAGTTCGAGCGCGACGTTGAGCGCCGTCTGGCCGCCCATCGTCGGGATGAGCGCGTCGGGCTTCTCCGCCTCGATGACTCGCGCGACCCAATCGGCCGTCAGCGGCTCGATGTAGGTCGCGTCGGCGATGTCCGGGTCCGTCATGATCGTGGCGGGATTCGAGTTCACGAGGATGACTCGATATCCCTCCTCGCGGAGCGCCCGGCAGGCCTGCGTCCCGGAGTAGTCGAACTCGCAGGCCTGGCCGATCACGATCGGGCCGGAGCCTATGAGAAGAATCGAGGAGATGTCGTCGCGGCGTGGCATCGGGCGCGCAAGCTATTCGGTCGGACGGCGGATCGCAGCCCCCGGCGGCGGGGGGGAAAAGATCGCGGCTACCGCATGAGGAGCGAGATTTCGCGCAGGACCCAGACGGGCGCCACGCGTCCGCCGCGGAGGGCGGGGGCGAAGAGCAGTCCGCGCGCCGCCCGCACGGCCGCCGCGTCGAAGGCGCCGTCGCCGGAAGAGACCTGGATCGCGGTCGCCTCGACCCTTCCATCGGTCCGCACGAGAAGCCAGATGGAGGCCGAGATGTTCGGGTCGAGCCTCTCGCCGCGGATCACGGGCAGCAGCGTTGTGGCCAGCGCGGCCTCGGCCTCGGTGTCCCACACGAGGCGGGGCGCCTCATCGTGGGGGACGAACACGGGGCCCGATTCGCGCAACTCCGCCAACTCCGCGGCGGCCGCGGCCCGGGCCGCCTCGATGCTGGCGATCGAGTCGCGCCGGGCGGCCGCGACCAGGGAGTCGCGCCGGGCCGCCTCCAGCGAGTCCTGTCGCGCGGCCTCCCGCTCCGCGGCGAGGATGGAGTCCCGGCGCGCGGCGACCCTCGCGATCGAGTCCTGTCGCGCGGCCTCCCGCTCTGCCCTCGCGATCGAATCCTGTCGTGCGGCCTCTCGCTCCGCAGCGAGGATGGAGTCGCGTCGGGCGGCTGCGGCCTGCTCTGCCCTCGCGATCGAGTCCTGTCGCGCGGCCTCCGCGGCCGCCGAGTCGGAGACGACCGCTTCCGGCGGGCGCATCGCGCGCGGGATGGGAAGGAAGCACGACCCGACCGCCAGCGCGGCCAGCGTCACGAGGAGGGTCCGTCCCCCGCGGCGGCTCTCCCTCATTTGCGGGCGGCCCATGGTGGGCGGCTAGCTCCCCCCGCCTCGCTTGGCGCCTTCCTTGCGCCAGGCGACCGACGCGAGGACGGCGAGTCCTCCCCAGACGAAGCCGAGGATGAGGATCATCATGACGATCGTCGTCGTGGTCATGCTCGGGCACCTCCGAATCGGGCGGCGTTCTTCACGGCGGTTCAGCCCGCGGCGGGGCCGTTCAGGCCGAGATCTTCCGCCGCAAGCTGCATGGCGGCGATGACGAAGGCGATGTGTTCGCCCATGTCTTCGCCGAGTTCAGCGCAATTCTCGATCATTTCGTCGCGGCTCACGGCGGCGGCGAACGCCTTGTCCTTCATCTTCTTTCTCACGGATCGGGTCTTCATGCCGGCGAGCCGCGTCGGCCGCACCAGGGCACAGGCGGTGATGAACCCGGTGAGTTCGTCCACGGCCCGGAGCGTCTTCGACATCAGCGTCGTCGCCTCGACATCCGTGTAGTCCGCGTGGGCCATGATCGTCTCGAGGATGTCTTCGTCCACGCCCTTCTCGCGGAGGATGGCGACGCCGGTCGAGGGGTGCTCCGAATCGGGCGCGTGATCGTGGTTGGGCCAGCGCTCGTAGTCGAAGTCGTGCAGCAGTCCCGCCACGCCCCAGCGATCCTCGTCCTCGCCGTACTTCCTCGCGTAAGCGCGCATGGCGGCCTCGACCGCCAGCATGTGGCGCCGGAGCCCGGGACTCCCGGTGTATTCGTGGACGATCGCGAGCGCTTCATCCCGTGTGGGGAGCATCCGTCGTCACTCTCCTTCGGTGGCTTCGTCGGTGTTTCCGGCCGGGGCCCCGGTCGCGTCGCCGGCCGTGCTGTCGGCCGCGCCGTGCAGGGCGTCCAGAAAGCGTCGGGGGTCGCTCTGGCTCAGGAGGAGCGAGTACCCGTCGAGCGTGGGAATGTACACCACCCGTCGCCGGTCCGTGAGGTAGAGGAGCGCCTTCTCCCCGCTGCGGAGCCGGAACCATCCCGCGGAGTAGTCTCCGAGCGCCGTCCCCATCGTGCGCCGGCGCGGGACGAGGTCGGGTTCGCCGCGGAGATCAACGACGCGCGCCCCGTCGAGTTCGAGACGGTCGAGGGAGATCGTCCGGCCCCAGAGGTCTCCCACGAGCTTCAGCCCCGAGGGCGAGACTTCGGCCCGGCTGTTCCGGGTGGACCAGGCCGCCCATCCCATCATCAGCGTCACGGCGCCGAGCACGACCATCATGACGATGAAGAACCAGAGGATGCCGCGCCCGGAGGCCGGCGGAATCGGGAATACCTGCATCGCTATGTGCCTCGTTCGTTCGAGTCGAGAAGGGCGGCCCGCTTCAGCGCGTCCCGGCCGAAGCGGTCCGCCACGGTGTCCATCGTCTTCGCCAGCCGGCGGCGGCTCTCACCGCCGGAGGTCGCCGGGTCGTCGTCGAGGTCATCCAGGAGCCCGAGTTGCGCGCCATCGGGATGGTCGAAGCCGGAGAGGCTGACCCCAACGAGCCGGACCAGGCGGCGGGGATCGTCGGCCTCCCGGAACAGCTCCCGGGCGACGGGCCAGATGACCTCCGTCATGTCCGCCGGCCGCTCAAGCGTCCGCTGGCGCGTGTGCGTCTCGAAGCCGTCCCAGCGCAGCTTCAACTGCACCGTGCGCCCCGCGATCCCCTTCCTGCGCAGCGCGCGCGCGACCCCCTCGCAGAGGGCGAGCAGCGTCCGCTCCACCCGGGCGCGGTCCTCGACGTCCTCCGGGAAGGTCACTTCCTTGCCGAGCGATTTTCTCCCCGGCCGCGGGTCGACCCTCCGCACGTCGAGGCCGGTCGCGAGTTCGTGCAGACGCCGCCCCAGCTTCCGGCCCAGGGAAGCCTCGAGGAACCCGGGTTCGTTGCGCGCCACATCCCCGATCGTCCGGAGACCGAGCCGGGCCAGGCGCGTCTGCACCTTCGGCCCGGCCCCCCAGAGTCGCGACACGGAGAGCGGCGCCAGGAACTCGCGTTCGGTGCCCGGCGGTACGACGACGAGCGCGTCCGGCTTCCTGAGGTCGCTCGCCACCTTCGCCACGTACTTGTTCGAAGCGACGCCGACGGAGGCCGTGAGCCGCTCCTCCTCGGCGATCCGCTGCCGGATCCGCGCCGCGATCTCCGGTCCCGTCCCGAACAGCCGCCGGCTCGCGGTCACGTCGAGGAAGGCCTCGTCCAGCGAGAGCGTTTCCACCTGGTCCGTGAAGGAGCGGAAGATGTCGAAGATTCGCCCGGAGATCTCCGCGTAGAAGCCGATGCGCGGGCGCACGTAGGCGCCGTCGGGGCAGCGGCGCCACGCCTGCGAGATCGGCATCGCGGAGTGGATCCCGTAGCGCCGGGCCTCGTAGTTCGCCGTGGAGACGACGCCCCGGCCGCGGCCCTTGCGCGGGGCGGACCCGATGATGACCGGCTTCCCGCGCAGCGACGGGTCCTCGCGGATCTCGACCGCTGCATAGAAAGCATCCATGTCCACGTGGAGGATCGTGCGCGGCCGCGCTTCAGGCTCCGGCATCTCCCTCCATCTCCCGCTCGTCCAGGATCCGGCGGGCCCGCCCCGGGGCGTCGCTCACGAGCCCGTCCACGCCCCAGTCCAGGAGGCGCCGCATGTCGTCGGAGCGGTTCACGGTCCAGACGAAGACCCCCATGCCGTCGGCGTGGGCGCGCCGAACGAAGCGCGGCGTGACGATGCGCAGCGCGCCCTGCCGTTCCGGCAGCATGGCGGCCGCACAACCGGCGGGGGCGAACCGGCGACCGAGGCCCACCTTGCCGAGAAGGACGTACGTGCGGAGTTCGTCCTGGTAGGCGCAGTGCCAGCGCGCGTGCCGGCTCGCGGGCTCCACTTCCCGGCGCTCGAAGCCGCCGACCAGGATCCG
Organism: Gemmatimonadota bacterium; assembly: GCA_022825725.1. GTDB lineage: Bacteria > Gemmatimonadota > Gemmatimonadetes > Palauibacterales > Palauibacteraceae > Palauibacter. The sequence goes on along the minus strand of JAJDWE010000041.1, from coordinate 63,708 downwards.
CTCGCGGTCCGCGCGATTCCGGCTCCGCTGCAGCCACGCGCCCAGTTCGTGCCCCGCGGCCGCCGACTTGATTTCCGCGATCACAGGCATATCCACCAAAATCTCGAGCACTTCCTCGAGGGTGGGGATGCCGACCCCCGTCCCCCGGAAGGGGAACGTCTTCCCGCGGTCCGTCGTGAAGCGGTATCCGGCGTCGAAGCCGCGCAGCTCGTCGAGCGTCCGCTCCTCCACCGGACCCGTCCCCTCGGTGAGGCGGTCGAGGCCCGGATCGTGGATGACCATGAGGCGGCCGTCCGCGCTCCGGTGGAGGTCGAGTTCCACCGCGTCGGCCCCCACGCGTAGCGCGTGCTCGAAGGACGGGAGCGTGTTCTCGGGCGCGAACGCCGCCGCCCCCCGGTGGCCGATGACGCGCAGCGGAGAACCGGGGCCGAAGAGATCGTCGGGCAGCACGGGCGGCTCAGGAAGAGATGCGTCGCGCCTGCGCGTGACCGAGCCCGATGGAGAGCGCGATCCACATGCCGGCCAGCGGCGCCGTGGACATGGCTACCCAGGCCAGCCCCAATCCGAGCATCGCGAAGAGGCCGTCGATGCCCGCTCCGGCGAGGTCGCCGCCGCGATAGAGGAAGACATCGACGATCGGTTTCCCCTTGTACTTCTCCGCCGGCGGGACGACCGAGAACAGCGTCTCGCGGGACGGCCGGGACACGGCGTAGCGCGTCGCGCGGTGGACGGCCTGGAAGATCAGCATCACGCCGTAAATGGGCCACACGGCGAGCACGATGAACCCGAGCACCGTCACGACCGGCAGGATGGCGAGCGTCCAGCCCACGCCCAGCTTCCGGATCAGGTGCGTCGTCACGAAAATCTGCGTCAGCAGCGTGGCGAGCTGCGCCAGCGAGTCGAAGTCGGCGAAGCTCCCGACGCGCTGGCTGAAGGTGTCCGTCGCCCCGAGGATGACGTTCGCCTGCGTGAAGTAGATCAGCGTGTTCGACACGGCCATGAACACGACCCACAGCCCGACCCCGAGCAGGTACGGCGAGGTGAACACGGCCCGCAGCCCTTCCAGGGATCCGCCTCCGATCCGGGTGCCCCCCTCACCGCGCCGCCCGCCTTCGGTTCCCGCCGCGCCGCCGTCCGCCGCCCCGCCGTCCGCCGCCGCCGGTCCGCCCGCCGGGCCCGATCCGAGCCGGGAAAGGTCCGACGCCCCGGCGATCCGGTCGAGGGTGAGCATGACGGCGATCGCCAGCGCGAAGCACCCGGCGCCGATCAGCATGAGGCCGGCAGGCAGATACGCGCTCTCGGTAAGGCCGCTGACGAAGTCGGCGCCGCGGCCCCCGAGGAACGCCCCCAGCGTCCCGCCGATCCCGATGAAGGGGAACATCCTCTTCCCCTGGTCGACGTCGAATACATCGACCATGAAGGCCCAGAACACGCTGGTCGAGAAGAGGTTGATGACGCTCAGCCACACGTAGAAGGTGTAGCCGACACCGCGCGCGAGACCGGTCTCCGCATCCGTGCCGATGAGCCCGCCGCCCGTCCGCACGTCCTGGATGAGGAGCGTCGCGAAGCCGATCAGGCAGGCAATGACGAACAGGTACGCGATCGGGATGAAGCGCCGCCGGTTCGTCCGCGCGACGACGCCCCCGAAGACGACGACCGCGAACAGGGAGGCCAGCGACGTCACGGCGAAGAGCCAGCGCAGTTCGTCCATCCCGCGGGCGACGCCCATCGCCTCCCGCACGGGACGGAGGAAGAAGTAGCCGCAGAGGACGAGGAAGAAGAAGAGCGCGGACATCATCGCGAGACCGAATTCGCCCCGCCTCATGTTGAGGACTCGTCTCGAGAAGTTGAAGATCACTTCCTGCAAGCTGGCCACGTTCGCTCCCGCCGTTAGGTTCCGAGGTTCTCTGAAGAGAATCCCTTTTTCCATCGACCGGCAAGCAGAGCCACAATGAAGCGCCACCCCGGAGCTTCCTCCGCATGACCCCACCCCCGGAGAGCGAGCCGCGCACGGTCGCGGCACGGCTGACGGGCGCCCGTCCCGAAGAGGGCCGGCTCGTCCTCCTGTCGGCCCTCTACTTCTTCTTCATTCTCTCCGCGTACTATGTGATCCGGCCCATCCGCGAGGAGATGGCCGTGGCGGGCGGGGTCGAGAACATCCCCTGGCTCTTCACGGGTACGCTGACGGCCATGCTTCTCGTGCACCCGATCTTCGCCGCGGTCGTGTCGCGGTGGACCCGCCGCCGGTTCGTGACCGTCACGTACCGCTTCTTCATGGTGAACCTGCTCGTCTACTTCGTGCTGCTGAGCGTCGTGGCCGACGGCGTCGCATCGGTATGGGTCGGCCGGACCTTCTTCGTCTGGATCAGCGTCTTCAACCTGTTCGTGGTCTCCGTCTTCTGGTCGTTCATGACCGACATCTTCCGGGAGCGCCAGAGCCGGCGGCTCTTCGGCCTCATCGGGGTCGGCGGAACCGTGGGGGGGATCGTCGGCTCGTCGATCACGGCCTTCCTCGTGGGATTTCTGTCGCCGGCCACGCTGCTCCTGTTCTCCGTGCTGCTGCTCGAGGGCGCGGTGCTCTGCCTCAAGGCGCTCGATTCGCGCTGCGCGACGCTCTCGGCGGCGGGTGGGGGGGCGGGCGCCGGTCGGGACGCTTCGGGCGGAGAGGCGTCGGAGGCGGTGATCGGAGGTTCGGCGTTGGAAGGGATCCGGCGGGTCCTGGCGTCGCCCTACCTGCTGGGGATCGGCGCCTTCATGCTGCTCTTCACGATCGGTTCCACCTTCCTCTACAACATCCAGGCGGACATCATCTCCCGCACCTTCGCGACGAGTGCGGAACGGACCTCGGTCTTCGCGCAGATCGACCTCTCGGTGAATGTGCTCACCCTCTTCACCCAGCTCTTTCTCACGGGCCGCATCCTGAAGTGGCTCGGCGTGCGCCTGGCGCTCGGGATATTGCCGGTGATCAGCATCCTCGGCTTCCTGGCGCTGGGGGCGGCGCCCGTCTTTGCGGTGTTCGTCGTGTTCCAGATCCTTCGGAGGGCCGGGAACTTCGCGCTGGCGGTGCCGACGAGAGAGGTGCTCTACACCGTCCTCCCGCGAAGGGACAAGTACAAGGCGAAGAACTTCAACGACCTCTTCGTCTACCGGGCGGGCGACCAGATCGGCGTGTGGTCCTTCGCCGGACTGCGCGCGCTCGGGCTGGGAAGCTCGGCTCTGGCGCTGACGATGGTCCCGCTGGCGGGACTTTGGCTGGTGATCGCGCTGTGGCTGGGGAAGCGGCAGTCGGTGCTGGCTACTGGACGGCGCACAGCTCCACGGCTTCGCGCAGCGAGCGCAGGGGGTCGCCGCTCCGCGGGATGAACTCGTGGGCCATGAAGCCCTCGAAACCCGTGTCCGCGATCGCCCGCACGATCGGGGGATAGTTCAGTTCCTGCGTGTCGTCGATCTCGGCCCGCCCCGGGACCCCGCCGGTGTGGTAGTGGCCGATCCAGGGGCTCGCATCCGTCAGCGTGCGGATGATGTCCCCTTCCATGATCTGCATGTGATAGATGTCGTACAGGATCTTCACGCGGGGCGAGTCGACGGCCCGGATGATCTCGAGCGCGTAGTCCATGCGGTCGCCGATGTAGTCGACGTGTCCGCCGGCTTTCGAGTTGAGGACTTCGACGAGGATCGTGACGTCCTCGGATTCGGCGATCGGGGCGCACGCCTCGAGGCAGCGGATGGAGTTCTCGATGCCGACGCCGTTCTCCATCCCGCGGCGGTTGCCGAAGAAGCAGATCACGTTGGGGACCGAGACGCGCGCGGCGTGCGGGATGTGGCGTTCGAAGGCCTCGATGATGCCCGCATGGTTTTCAGTCTCGTTAAGGCCGTCCTCGATCGTCCCGGCGGCCACGTCGCCGCACGAGACGGTGAGGCCGTGGTCGTGCGCGACGGGCCATTCCCCGACCGTGAGCAGATCCATCGCGGTGAGGCCCATGTCGGCCACGCCCTCGCAGAAGGGGACGAGCGGGATCTCCTCGAAGCACCAACGCGCGACGGACTGCGTGATGGCGTTGGCGGATCGGCGCGCGGCGTGCGCGTCGCGACCCGGGCCTCGCGCCCCGCCGGCGAGCGCGGATGCGGGGTTCGCGGCGCCGCCGACGAGGATCCCGAGGGAGGCGGCGCCCGTCGCGCGCAGGGCATCGCGGCGGCTGACCGGCCTTTCGCTCCCGGGCCCGGATCCGTCAGCCACCGAACGACGCGAGGTGCTCGTAGCTCGCGCGCACCGACCCCATCGGATCGCCGGGCGCGTCGTGCTCGACGAAGTAGTGGATGAGTCCCGCTTCGTCGGCGCGCTCGAAGATCGCCTCGAAGTCGATCTCTCCCGCGCCCACGTCCGCCATCTCGCCGTCCGCGGTCCGGTCCTTCACGTGGCAGAGGTCGAAGCGGCCGGGGTAGCGGGAGAAGTAGTCGAACGGGTCGGCGCCGCCGTGCACGAGCCAGTAGAAATCGAGCTCGTAGCAGACGAGTTCGGGGTCCGTGTTCTCGATCATCACGTCGAGGAGACGGAGGCCGTTCACCTCTTCCAGTTCGAAGTCGTGGTTGTGATAGCCGAAGACGAGCCCGGCCTCGCGGCACCGTGCCCCGAGCTGGTTGAATTCGTCCGCGAGCCGCCGGTATCCGTCGACGAGAGCCGATCCGGTGGCGCCGTCGCCTCCGGGCCGCTCGGCCCCCCCGAGGAAGGGCAGGACGAGATACCTGTGTCCGATCTCCGCCGCCGCGTCGGCGGCCTCATCGAAGCTCGACCGGAGTTCCTCGAGCGACAGGTGAGCGGCGGGGGCGGTGAGGCCTTCCGCTTCCAGCGCGGTCCGGATCTCGGCCGGCGAGCGGCCGAAGTAGCCGGCGAACTCCACCTCGCCGTAGCCGATGCGGGCGACGGCGGCGAGCGTCCGTTCGACATCGCGCGCCATTAGCGACCGCACCGTGTAGAGTTGGAGCCCCCAAGCGTCCGGCAGAGTTCGGGCGTCCGACCGGGCTCCGGCCTCCGGGCGCGTCCGGGCGCCGGCGGCCGTTGCGCGTCCGGCGTGCGTGAGGAGGAGTCCGGCTCCGAGCGAGTTCCGTACGAATCGGCGTCTGTCCATACGCGCAATATGTCGCGCCCCACGGTCGGCGTCGAACCGCGCGGTCCGTCGAACGGTCTCGCGCAGGGGGCGCCTCGGCCTATGTTGGCGGAGCGCGGCGGCACCCCCGCCGCCCGCGCGCGTCGATGCCGGCCGGGAGGACCGACTGTGAAACGGCGCAGGGCTCTCGAGATCATCGGTGTGGCCGCGGGCGCGCCGCTGCTTGCGCCGGGGAGCGCGGTGGCGGAGGCCCTGGCGCTGGGGCAGCGCATCCGGTCGGTGGCCGGCCCGGTCGGCGGCGCGCCGCCCGCGACGCTCACGCCCGCGCAGGCGCGGACGGTGACGGCGCTCGCCGAGACCATCATCCCCCGGACGGACACGCCCGGCGCGAGCGAGGCGGGCGTTACCGCATTCGTCGATGCCCTCCTGACCGGGTGGCTGGACGCGTCGGACCGCGACCGTTTCCTCGCCGGCCTGGACGAGGTGGATCCCCTCGCCCGGTCGGCCCACGGCGCCGCCTTCGCCGACTGCACGCCCGCCCGGCAGGCCGAACTCGTGGCGCGGATGGACGAGGATCTGGACCGCCGTCGCCGGGACCCCGCGATCGACGAGACGCAGACCTTCTTCTACGACATGAAGCGCTTCACGCTCGCCGGCTACTTCACATCCCGGCCCGGCCTCCGCTCGCTGGGCTACCGGATCATCCCCGGCGCCTTCGAGGGGTGCGTCCTCCTCGACCAGTACGGGACCGGCGAGGGCCGCCCCGGGGGTCAGCCGTGAGCGGCCGGCAGGAGGTCTGGGACGCGATCGTCGTCGGCTCGGGGATCACCGGCGGCTGGGCGGCGAAGGAACTCACCGAACTCGGCCTCCGCACGCTGGTACTCGAGGCCGGTCCCATGATCGTTCCCGAACGGGACTACACCGAACACGTGCCCCCGTACCGCATGCCGTACCGCGGCTGGAACGACCGCAAGGCGCTCGCTGCCGAGCAACCCGTGCAACGCGAGTGCTACGCCTGCGACGAGATGGGCCGGAAGTTCTTCGTCAACGACGTTGAGAACCCGTACACGACGCCCGACGAGAAGCCCTTCCTGTGGATCCGGGGGCGCCAGGTCGGCGGGCGCTCGATCATGTGGGCGCGGCAGTCGTATCGCCTCAGCGACCTCGACTTCGAGGCCAACGCCCGCGACGGGATCGCGGTCGACTGGCCGATCCGCTACTCGGACCTCGCTCCGTGGTACGCGCACGTCGAGGAGTTCGTCGGCATCAGCGGGCGGGCCGAGGGCCTTCCCCAACTGCCCGACGGCGTCCTCCTGCCTCCCATGCAGATGACCTGCGTCGAGAACGCGGTGAAGGAGGCGATCGCGCGCGACTTCGGCAACACGCGGATGATGACGATCGGACGCACGGCCGTCCTCACCCGCGACCACAAGGGACGGAGTGCCTGCCACTACTGCGGTCCCTGCCACCGCGGCTGCATCACGAAGAGCTACTTCAGTTCGCTCAACGCCACCCTCCCCGCCGCCGAGGCCACCGGCCGGATGACGCTGCGCCCGGACAGCGTCGTGCACAGCGTGATCTGGGACCCGGCCCGCGGCCGCGTCGCGGGCGTGCGCGTCATCGACCGTCAGACGGGGGAGGATCTGGAGTTCTTCGGGGAGATCGTCATGCTGGGCGCCTCCGCGCTCGAGTCGACGCGGATTCTCCTCCACTCGACGTCCGCCGACTTCCCGGACGGACTCGCGAACTCGAGCGGGGTCCTCGGCCGCTATCTCATGGATCACACGATGAGCACGGGGGCGAAGGCGAAATTCCCGGGCTGGGAGAACCATGGCTACACGGGCGAGCGCCCGAACGGGATCTACATCCCCCGCTTCCGCAACGTGACGGAACCGTCGCCCGACTTCATCCGCGGTTACGGCTACCAGGGCTGGTCCACGCGGCAGGGCTGGAGCCGCGGCCTCGACATGCCGGGCTTCGGGGCGGAATACAAGCGCCAGCTCACGGAACCCGGGGTGTGGGAGTTCGAACTCGGCGCTTTCGGGGAATGTCTCCCGCGCGAGGAGAACTACATCGAACTCGACCCGGAGCGCGTCGACGCGTGGGGCATCCCCGCCCTCCGCATCCACTGCGAGTGGAGCGACAACGAGCGCCTGATGATGCGGGACAGCGCGGACCGCGCCGCGGAAATGCTCGAAGCCGGCGGCGGCGTCGACATCGAACTGCTCACGGACCTCACGGCGCCGGGCCTCACGATCCACGAGATGGGGACGGCGCGCATGGGGCGGGATCCGGCGACTTCCGTCCTCAACGGATACAACCAGGCGTGGGACGCGCCGAACCTGTTCGTGATCGACGGCGCGGCGATGCCCTCATCCGCCTGCCAGAACCCCTCTCTCACCTACATGGCCCTCACCGCCCGCGCCTGTCACTACGCGCTCTGGGCGAAGAACCGCGGCGAGCTTTAGGCGGAAGCCGCGAGCGCGTCGGCGACCTGTTCCATCTCCGCCATCGTGTTGTACATGTGCGGGCAGAGCCGGATGCCGGGGAACACGCCCCGGCGGAGCGCTCCCGCGACGCCGTGTTCCTCGTAGATCCGGTTGTAGATCTCCGTGTGGTCGTCGACCCCCAGTTCCGCGATGACCACGCCTCCGCCGAGGCCCGGTACGTCCGACGTGTGGAACTTCACGCCCGGGATCCGGTCGCGGATCGCCGCTTTGAGCCCGGCCGCGAGAGCCCGCATGCGCTCTTCGATCGCCGCCGCCCCGATGGCCTCGTGGAACTCCACCGTCGTCCCCACGCCCGCGACGGCCGCGTCGTCCCGCTGGCCGTACGTGCCGAACTTGTCGGCACCGCCGCCCGCGATCGCGCCCTCCCAGCCCACGCCGACGTCGCTCGGCCACAGCTCCGCGACCCGTTCGGCCCGAACGTAGAGGACCCCGGCTTCCTTGGGTCCGCAGAACCACTTGTGGGCGCTCCCGGTGTACGAGTCGCAGCCCATGGCGTGAAGGTCGACTTCCACCGCGCCGAAGCTCTGGGCCCCGTCCATGTGCACGTAGATGCCGCGGTCGCGGGCGATGCTGCACAGGCGCTGCGCCGGTAGCTCGACCCCCGAGATGTTCGAGATCTGGGTCACGGCGAGCACGCGCGTGCGGTCGGTGAAGGCGCTCACGAACGCGTCGATCAGTTCGTCCTCCGTCTCGGGCACCGGCGGCGTCGCCACGCGGATCACCTTGTAGCCCCAGCGGTCCGCCCGGACATCCCACGCCACGTTGTTCGTGGGATGGTTCTGGTCCCACAGCACGACCTCGTCGCCCGCGCCCAGCGAGAGCCCGTTGATGACGGTGTTGTTGCTCTCGGAGGTGTTGCGGGTGACCACGATCTCCTCGGGCGAAGCGCCGAGCAGCCGCGCGAGCGCCTCCACGGACTTCGCGGCCAGCGCGTTGAACTTGGCCCGGTTGTGGAACGAGGCGTCCTGATCGATGTCGCGCGTGTAGCCGAACACCGCCTCCTGCACCGGATACGGCGAGGGGCAGAGATTCGCGGCGTTCACGAGGATGAGTCCGGGACGGAGCGGGAACTGGGACTTCACCATCTCCCAGAAGGATTCGTCCTCCATCCCCAGGAAGTCCCGTCGCGCCGACAGTTCGTCCAGGCTGAGACCGGGTCTGGCCGGCGCTCGCGTCCACGCCGGAGTCGCCGCGAGTGCGGCTCCCGCGGCGGCACGCTTGAGGAATCGGCGACGGTCGGGCAGGCGGGTCGCGTCGGTGGGCGTGCGAGTCGTCACGGAAACCTCCCGGCTTGTGGGCCGCCGCATCCCGCGCGGCAGCCGCGGTCGTTCACCGACGCAACATAAGACGCGGAACTTCGGGGGGCATGGGGGCGGGCGCGGCGCGGGGGCGGCCAGGCATGTGGCGCGACGCGGTCTATGCATGCGGCGATGCGCATCCCATGTTTCGAAAGGCCCCGCGCCCTTGACCCCAGGAGGTACCCATGGACACGCGCGCCCCCGCTCCCCTCCGCGCTCCGTTCCCACATCTCGTCACGCTCGTCGCGCTCTCGGTCGTCTGCGGCCTCGCCGCCCCCGGCCCGGCGCTCGTCGCGCAGGAAGCGCCCGGTGCCCTCGCGCTCGAATCGTGGCTCGACTGGGAGCGGGTCCAGGATCCGCAGATCTCGCCGGATGGCGACGCCGTGGTCTACGAGCGTCTGTGGGTCGACAAGATGAACGACGCGTGGGAGTCCTCGATCTGGATCGTGAATCCGGACGGCAGCCGCCCCCGGCACCTCGTCGACGGATCCTCGCCTCGCTGGTCTCCCGATGGCAGCCGGCTCGCATTCCTCGCGCCCGACGACGAGGGGAACACCCAGATCTTCGTGCGCTGGATGGACGCCGAGGGCGCCGTCTCCCAGGTGACGCGGGTCACGGACAGTCCGTCGAACTTCGCCTGGTCTCCCGACGGGACGCGCTTCTCGTTCACGATGCGCGTGGGGGCGGAGGAGCCCACCGCGCGCCACTGGTCCATGTCCCTCCCCAAGCCGGAGGGGGCGACATGGACGCCGGGACCCCGGATCATCGAGCGCCTCGTCTACCGGCAGGACCGCGTCGGATTCCTGGGCGACAAGTACCAGCACATCTTCGTCGTTCCCGCCGAGGGCGGCACCGCGCGCCAGCTCACCGAGGGCGACTACAACTTCGGCGTCCCCACGTGGGAGCCCGACGGCCGGTCGCTCCTGTTCAGCAGCCTCATCATCGAGGACGCCGTGTACCGGTGGCAGGAGACCGAGATCTACCGGCTTGACGCGGAGTCGGGCGAACTGAGTCAGGTCACGACGCGCAAGGGTCCGGACAACCGGCCGGTCCCGTCGCCGGACGGGCGCATGATCGCCTACGTGGGGCACGACACGACGACGTTCGACTACATCGAGTCCGCCGTCTACGTGATGAACGCGGATGGATCGAACCCGCGCGCCCTGACGGCCGAAATGGACCGCAGCCCCGGCGCGCTGCACTGGGCCCCGGACGGCGCCGGCGTCTACTTCGACGCCGCGGCGGACGGCTATCGCAACATCCACTACGCCTCGGTGGATGGCGACGTGCGGGCGATGACCGAGGGCCCGCAGATGTTCGGCCTCAACGACGTGAGCGACGGCGGCATGGCCGTTGGGATGTGGGGCGACGCGCACGAACCCGGCGACATCCATGTCTTCCCCGTTGACCGGCCCGACCGGCGCACGAGGCTCACCGATGTGAACGCCGATGTGCTGGCGGGCGTGACGCTGGGTGAAGTCGAACAGGTGTGGAGCGAGTCATCCCATGACGGACTCCCGATTCACGGCTGGGTCATCAAGCCCCCGGACTTCGATCCGTCGCACCAGTATCCGCTCATTCTCGTGATTCACGGCGGCCCGCACGGCATGTACAACGGCGGCTTCAACTTCTCGTGGCAGGAGCACGCCGCGAACGGCTACGTCGTCCTCTACACGAACCCGCGCGGAAGCTCCGGCTACGGGACGGAGTTCGGGAACGCGATCCAGTACGACTATCCGAACCACGACTTCGACGACCTCATGTCGAGCGTGGACGAGGTCATCTCCCGAGGCTACGTGGACGACAGCAACATGTTCGTCTACGGGTGCTCGGGTGGCGGCGTCCTCACCTCGTGGGTCGTGGGACACACGGACCGCTTCCGGGCCGCGTCGGCGAACTGCCCGGTCGTGAACTGGTTCAACTTCCCCAACGAGGTCGACGGCAACTACCTGCGCTGGTACGCGGACTTCCAGGAGTTCCCGTGGGTGGACCCGAGCGAGCACATCCGCCGCTCGCCGATCACCTACGTGGGCAACGTCACGACGCTGACGATGCTGATGACGGGCGTCCTCGACCTGCGGACGCCGATGTCGCAGACGGAGCAGTTCTACCAGGCGCTCAAGGCACAGAACAAGCCGACGGCGATGGTCCAGTTCCAGGGCGAGTGGCACGGCACGTCGCGTCTGCCGTCCAACTTCCTGCGTACGCAACTCATCCTCAGGAAGTGGTTCGAACGCTGGGGCACGCACGACGACGAACGCACCGCCGCCACCCAAGCCGGCTCGTAGCACGGGGGGGCGGGTCGTTCGGCGAAAATGCGCCATCCCGCTTGTTCGTGATATCGTAGCGTGATATCATGCGGTCATGGGTAGACGTCATCAGAGAACTCTCGCCGCCATCTTCGACAAGCAACCGAGAGGGAACCTGAGGTGGAGCGATGTCGAATCCATGTTTCGGAACCTGGGCGCGGAGATCCACGAACGACGCGGTTCTTCGGTAGTAGTCGAGTTGAACGGAGAGATCGAAACCGTGCATCGACCTCATCCACGCCCGGAGTGCGGTAGGGGACTCGTCAAGCGGATGCGTCGTTTCCTGGAACGGGCAGGAGTCTCGCCATGATCGAGTACAAGGGATACACCGGCGTCTTCGACTACGACGAGGACTACGAGTTTTTCTCGGGCCACGTCATCGATACGCGAGACGGGATCAACTTCGAGGGCAGGTCGGTGTCGGAGTTGAAGGAGTCCATGCGACGTGCGGTGGACGACTACCTCGAGTTCTGTGAGGAGAAGGGGCGGGAACCCAGCAGGCCGTATTCGGGCCGAGTCCTCATAAGGATCGAACCGGAAGTACACCGCAAACTCGCGACCAAGGCCAGCAGCCAGCGGCTCTCCATGAACGCCTACATAGCCGAGCGTCTCAGGGAGATTGCCTTATGAACGAACGCCCGCCGCAACGGGAGACTCTCCGCGAGGGGATGGCGAACCGGCCGCTCGGCGACCGGATCCGTCACCTCAAGGGGACCGTCCGCCTGGAAGCCGATGACGACGAGTGGCGCATGACCCTTCGGAGCCGCAACTGGCGCCACTGACGGGCAAGAATCCGGTAATGACCGGACATTATCGCTTGGATGCGGGGAAAAATGCGGTCGTTTTCCCCACATGTATGGAAAAACTACGGCTCTTCCGGCCGTCCGGGCCGCGAATCAGGGGAGGAAGGCGGTTTCGGAGAGGATTTGGTCGAGGTTGGAGATGAGCAGGTCCGCGTCGTTCTCGGAGAAGACGAGGGGCGGCTTCATCTTGATCACGTTGTGGTCGGGGCCGTCGGTGCTGAGGAGGATGCCGCGGTCGCGCATGCGCTGGACGGCGGCGTCGGCGAGGTCGGCGGCGGGCTCGAGGTCGTCACCCTCCCGCACGAACTCGATCCCCGTGAACAGGCCGCGGCCCCGGGCGTCGCCCACGGGGTGGTGACGGTCGCGCAGGTGTTCGAGGCCGTTCAGGAGGCGCCTTCCGACGTTCGCGGCGTTTTCCTGTAATCCCTCCTCTTCGATCACGTCGAGGACGGCGAGGCCGATGGCGCAGGAGACGGGGTTTCCGCCGTAGGTGTTGAAGTACTCCATCCCGTTGGCGAAGGATTCGGCGATCTCGCGCGTCGTGACGACGGCGGCGAGGGGATGGCCGTTCCCGATCGGTTTGCCGAGGGTGACGATGTCGGGGACGACGCCGTGCTCCTCGAAGGCCCAGAAGTGCGACCCCACGCGGCCGAAGCCGACCTGCACCTCGTCGGCCACGCATACTGCGCCCTGCTCGCGGGCTGCGGCGTAGGAAGCCGCGAGGTATCCGGCGGGGAGCGGGATCTGTCCCCCGCAACTCAGGATCGATTCGTGGAAGAAGGCAGCCGCGCCGGGCGGGCGGTCCTCGAACCACGTGGGCTCCGTCTCGAGCGCCTGCGCCGCCTCGCCGACATGGGCCGCGTACAGGGGGGCCACCTCCCGTTCCGACCCGCGGTGGATGCCCCGGAACAGATCCGGCATGGGCGCCATCCGGACCCAGGGCCGGAGTCCCTTCCCGCCGGGGCCGTTGAACTTGTACGGGCTCAGGTTGACGACCGAACTCGAGTTGCCGTGGTACGCCCCGTCGAGGACGACCGCGCCCACCTCGCCGGTGTGCGTGCGCGCCATGCGCAGGGCGAGTTCGTTGGCCTCCGTGCCGGAGCACACGAGGAAGCACACGTCGAGCGGGGACGGGAAGAGGGCCGCCAGCCGCTCCGTGTATTCGAGGATGGTCTCGTGCAGGTAGCGCGTATTGGTGTTGAGCGCGGCCATCTGGCGGCGGGCCGCCTCGTTCACGCGCGGGTGCGAGTGTCCGACGTGAGCGACGTTGTTCACGCAGTCGAGGAAGGGCTGGCCCTCGATGTCGTAGAGCCGTGCGCCCCGCCCCCGGACGATGTGGAGCGGCCGCCTGTAGGAGAGACTCAGGGAGGGCCCCAGCCGGCGGTTCCGGTCCTCGACCAGGTCCGCGTGGCTGCGGGGTCGCGGCGCCGTGGCTTCCGCTGGGAGCCGAAGCAGGTGGTTCGGGTCGGGGCTCACCGCCGTCCAGACGCCGCGGGCGCTCGGGGTGGCGACGCCCGGGAAGGTGCCCTCGTAGCCGAGGGCATCGACGAAGATCTGGAAGTGAAGGTGCGCGGCCCAGTCGCCGTTGTCCGGCGGGGCCCCGATCCAGCCGATCGTGCGGCCGGGTTCCACGACCTCTCCTACGGCGACCGCAGACAGCGATTCGGGCGACAAATGTCCGAACAAAGTGCGAAAGCGTACGGGCTCGTCCGCCGCGGCTCCCCCTCCCTCCGCGGCTCCCCCTCCCGCCGGGTCCTCCAGTTCGTGCTCGAGAATGATCGTGGGGCCGTAGTCCAGGCGGTCGGCGTTGTCGTGCGCGGAGACGACGCGACCCACGAGCGGCGCGAGGACGGGCGTCCCCGGCTCGGCGAACAGATCGACGCCGAGGTGGACGGTCCGCCACTCGTCCATCTCGTTTCCCGGCGCGCGGAAGGCTTCGCCCGTGTACCACCAGCGCACCTCGTCGTAGCGGCCGATGCCCACCGCCGCGCCCGCGTCGCGCATCTCGTCGAACAGCCGCTGCGAGAACGCGGAGTGATCCGTGGGATCGAACGTCCCGCCGTCATCCCCGGACTCGACGCTCAGGTCGAGCGTGACCGTGGGCGCAGTGCGCGGATCGGGGTCGAGCACCGGCGCGGCGCCCGGGGTCGCGCGCTCCAGCGCCGCGATGACGCGAGCGGTCGAGGGGCAGGGCGCGTGTCCGCAGGCCTCCCGCAACCGGTAGCGCCCCAGGTTCGGAGGCGTGGCGTCCAGCCGCTCGAGCACCTCCCATGCGGGGGCCTGGCTCACGAACAGGTACTCGTTGTCCGGCTCCTGCGTGCCGCGGACCGACGAGATGGTCACGCTCAGGGCGAGCCGCAGCCGCGCCAGGTCGTATACGACGTCCGCCTCGGCCTCCCGGAGCTCGTACTCGGCCGCGTAGCCCCGGGCGACGTCGCAGAAGGCGCCGAGCGGGTCGCGCGTGCCGAGGCCGGCGTAGGCGCAGCCGACGGCCAGGTCGGCCACCGTCCAGGAGCGGATCGCGTCTCCGAAGTCCAGCACGCCAACGAGCTTCGGCGCGCCGTCGAGAATCCTCGCGGGGTCGACGTGGATGTTGGCCGGATTCGCGTCGTTGTAGATCGGGCTTTCCCGGAGTTCCGGACGGCGCGGCGCGACGACGTCGGCGTACCGTTCCAGGATGCGGGAGAGGATCGCCCGAGGCCCCGGGGCCGGGATCGCGGCGAGGTTCTCCGCGATGAGCGTCGCGGCGCCCCGCAGGTCCCAGATCATGGGCCGGTCCTCGATCGCGGCCCGGTCCGCCTCCGGCCTCGGGGTGAGCGAGTCATCCAGGATCCCGATCATGCGGCCGATCTGGCGCCGGAGTTCAGCTCCGTGCGGCCGGTATCGGTCGAGGGACACTCCGGGCACGGGCTCCAGGAAGCGGACGAGGTGGGCGCGGCCGTCCAGCGTCCGTTCGATCAACGACTCGCCGCCGGGGGTGGCCCGCCAGGTCGGCAGCCGGTAACAGGATTGGGACGCGAGACCCTCGAGGATGGCCGCCTCGGCTGCCAGCACCGACCTGCGCTCGAGGGCGTTCGAGACCTTCAGATATCCGTGGACTCCCGCCCCGCCCGAAGTCGCGTCCGCAGCCGTGTCCGAAGTCCCGTCCGCGGTCCCGGCCCGGATCTCGAACACCCGGTCGCGCTCGCTGGCGCACTCGCGGGCCGTTCCGCGCACGCCCCAGAGCTTCCGGACGAGCCCGGCCGCTTCTCCTTCCGAGAGCGAAGGCCTCCCGGCCGCGTATCCGGCGTCGAGCGTTTCCATGATGGGCGAAGCTCCCACCCCGCAAAGGTCCGGTCAACCACCGGATATTGCCGTCCGCGCCGGTCGAAACGAGCTTGCGAGCCCCCGGTCCAATCGCTTTGGCACATGCTCTGGCACATGGAGGAGAAGATGTCGCTCCGCTCCGGACTCCTTGCTTCCGCCCTGGCTTCCGCCCTCGTTCTGGGCGTCGCGGGCTCGCCGCCGATCCACGCGCAGGAACGGGTGTACGCGGTCGCTTCGCCGGCGGAACTGGAACTCGAGGTCGGCGCGTCCTTCCAGCTCACCGCGGAGATCCAGGGGACCGTGGAAGAAGGCGCCGCCTCGGAGGTGCGCTGGTTCGCGGCCGACGATGGGGTGACGGTGACGGCCGAGGGGATGGTGACGGCGGTGCGGCCGGGCGAGTCCCGCGTCGCGGCGATGTTCCGCGGCCAGCCGAGTTGGGTCCGGATCGTCGTCCCCCGCCTCGAAGCCGACCGGATCGAGGCCCGCGTCGCCGGCCCCGTCTACGCGGGCACGACGGCCGCGCTCGATATCGGCGCCTGGACGGCGATGGGCGGCGCCGTGGAGGACGTCGAGTTCGAGTTCGCCTCGGCCGATCCCGCCATCGCGACGGTGGACAACGCGGGGCGCGTCCTCGGCCACGGGCCCGGGCAGACCGTCCTGACCGTCTCTGCCGGAGCCGCCGCGACGGAGGTCGAGGTCACGGTGCGGCCGAACCCGGCCGAGGATTACGAACTGGCGGCTTCCGGGGATGTGAGCGCGCTTTCGACGGGAGATGTCGCGGCGTTTCGGCTGCTCGGCCGCGACGCCGGCGGGGCCGAAATCGCCCTCGCGCCGCTGTGGAGCGTCACGCCGAGCGGGGCGAGCGTCGAACCCGTCGACGGACGCGGACTCTTCGTGGCGGAGGAGCCGGGCACCTATCACGTGACCGCGATCGCGGGCCCGGCCATCGCCCGGACGGTCTCCGTGCGCGTCGGCCCCCGCCGCCACACGGCGCGGCTCGAACTCGTGGGAAGCGGGATCACGTCCACGCACCGGGCCGGCGACACGTGGGTGTTCGAGGGGGTGGACGGACGCGACTACGCCTACCTCGGCACCTTCTACCACGACTGGATGAAGGTGTGGGACGTGACGGACCCCGCGCAGCCGGTCCTCACCGACTCCATCCAACTCGATGCCCGCCGCATCAACGATGTGAAGATCCACCCCAACAACCGCCTCGGGATCGTCACCCGCGAAGGGGCCTCGAGCCGGCGCAACGGGATCGTCCTCCTCGACCTCTCGAACCCCGCCCATCCGGAGATCCTCTCCGAGTACACGGACACGGTGACGGGGGGCGTGCACAACGTCTGGATCCTGGGGGACGAGGATCTCGTCTACGCCTGCCATAATGGCACGAGCGAGATCGTCATCATCGACATCTCCGATCCGTCGAACCCGCGCGAGATCAACCGCTGGGTGCACGACGAACCGGTCCGCAGCCTGCACGACGTCATCGTCCAGGACGGGTACGCCTACGCGTCGTTCTGGAACGAGGGCATCTACATCCTCGACGCGGGGGCGGGCACGCACGGGGGCACGGCCCGCGACCCGAAGCTCGTGTCGCGGTGGGTGTCGGGGCAGGGGAACACGCACGTCGCGTGGCGTCACGGCAAGTACCTGTTCGTCGCGGCCGAGATCTACCCGTCCGACTGGGATCCCAACGCGTTCGGGCCCATCGAGGCGCGGGGCTTCGTGGAAGTGCTCGACATGACGGACATGGACGACCCGGTGAAGGTCGCCCACTACACCGTGCCGGAAGCGGGGGCCCACAACCTGTGGAGCGACGACCGCGACCGGCTCTACGTCGGCTACTACCAGGCGGGGCTGCGGGTGCTGGACATCTCGGGCGAACTGCGCGGCGATCTCTACCGCCAGGGCCGCGAAATCGGCGCGATCAAGACGTCGTCGCCGAACGCCGCGGTGCCGAACTGGTCGATGACGTGGGGCGCCCAGCTGTTCAAGGGCCGGATCTTCACCTCCGACCTTCACTCCGGGCTGTGGATCGCCCGCCTCGTCGAGGAGGAACTCATCCCATGAGAACGAAAATCGCGATGGCCGCTGCCGTCCTCATGTCCGCCGGGTCCGCTTCCGTTACGGAGGTCATGGCCCAGGCCACCCCTGCGCCGGCCGCCGGACAGAAGGTGGTCCTGGTCACCGGCTCCACCTCCGGCCTCGGCCGGGAACTCGCCCTGCGGCTGGGCGCGCGGGGCGATCACGTCATCGTCCACGGGCGCAACGAGGAGCGCGGAGCGGAGGTGGTGGACGCCATCAACGCGGCGGGCCCGGGGAGCGCCCGCTTCTACCGCGCCGACTTCGCATCGTTCGCGGAGGTCCGCGCCTTCGCCGAGACGCTGCTGGCCGACTACGACCGGATGGACATCCTGATCAACAACGCGGGGTTCGGGTCGGCGCCGGACGAGCGATGGGTCACCGAGGACGGGCACGAATACCGCTTCCAGGTGAACTACCTCTCCACCTTCCTGCTCACGCACATGCTGATGCCGCGACTTCTGGAGAGCACGCCGTCGCGCATCGTGAACGTCTCATCCGGAGCGCAGACGCCGATCGACTTCGACGACGTGATGATCGAGAACGACTTCAGCGGGCGCCGGGCCTACGCTCAGAGCAAGCTCGCCCAGATCATGTTCACGCACGACCTCGCCGAGGACCTGGCCGGGACCGGCATCGTGGTGGGCTCACTCCATCCGGCGACGTACATGCCGACCGGCATGGTGCGGCGACTGGGCGCGACGCCGCGCGCCACCATCGCCGAGGGTGCCGACGCGACGATGCAGGTCGTCGACTCCGACGAATTCGAGAGCGGGCAGTACTTCAGCGGGCTCAGGCCCGCCGAGGCCAACGCCCAGGCGTACGATCCGGAGGCGCGCGCCCGCCTCCGGGAGCTGAGTCAGGAACTCACCGGCCTCACCTGCCGCATGGGCCGCTGCCGGTTGGAGGACGCCGCCTCGCGGTAGCCCCGCCGCTCGAACGCAGCGGGGCTGTTGCCACGGCCTGCTAGGGTTCCAGGGCTTCGAGCGCGGCCAGGATGTCGGCGTGCTCGGGGCGGATGCGGTAGTCCACCTCGGTGAAGCTCCAGCGCACCGTCCCGTCCATGTCGATGACGTAGGTCGTGGGGTGCGGGATCTGGCGCCCGCGCCCGTCCTCCTCGTTCAGGAGTCCGTAGCGGTTGGTGATCGCGGATCCGTCATCGGACAGGAGCGGGAAGTCGAGGGCGTAGTCGTAGTCTTCGAGGACGCGGTCGACCATGAGTCCGATGTCCTCGGGGCTGTCCGGGGCGATCGCCAGGAGCTGGGTTCGTTCGCGCTGTTCGGGCGTCATGAAGTCACGCAGCTCTCCGAGCTGCTTTGCGCAGTACGGTCACCAGTGGCCGCGGTAGAAGAAGAGGATGACGTCCTTCTCCCCGCGGAAGTCCGAAAGCGTGATCGGCTCGCCCGTGCTCGAAAGGGCGGTGAAGTCGGGCGCGGGGCTGCCTGCGAGCACCCGCTCGAGGTCCGCCGGAGGCAGGTCGTGCCCATCCACCGGCCCGAGCGCCACCTGGGCCGCTTCCTGAGCCGCCACCTGGGCCATCTCCTCGGCCGCCGCGCCGGATGCGTCGGCATCTTCGGTATCTCCCCCCGGTGCGCAGCCGGCCGACCCCGCCGCCACCAGGGCGCCCGCCGCAAACAGCCGGAGGTAACGCGCGTCCATCATCCGCATCTCCCTGTCGTCCTTTCCCTTTTGTGTGTGCCTGCGAACGCCGCTGCCGTCCGCGGGCCCGGAAACGCTATCGCACCGGGGTCGCGCGCGCGACAGCGGCGCGTCTTGCGTGCGCTACGGGCGGTTCGGACTATGCCACCGTTGCCACGGTCACGATCCACACGACGTCGGTCATCAGCTGGAGCCTGTACAATGCGACACGATCACCGCAGTCCCCGAGTCCTTCGATTCTCGCTCTCCTTCGCGTTCCTCCTCGCCGCGGCCACGGCGGATGTCGCCGCGCAGGAGGGCGCCGACGGCTACCAGACGCCGGCCGCCGAACTCGCCGCGCTCGTCGACGCCCCGGCGACCCCGGGGATCAGCCTGAGTCCCGACGAGTCGGTGATGCTGCTCACGATGCGGCCCAGCCTGCCGTCGATCGCCGAGGTCGCGGCGCCGGAGCTGCGGATCGCCGGACTGCGCATCAACCCGCGCACGAACGGCCCCAGCCGAGCGCGGCCCTCGAACGGTCTCGCGCTTCGCACCTTCGACGGGGAAGAGCGCGCCGTGACCGGCCTTCCGGAGAATCCGCGCATCCGCAACACGCGCTGGTCGCCGAACGGGAGCGCGGTGGCGTTCACGCACGACACCGACTCGGCCGTGCAACTCTGGATCCTCGACGTCGCGTCCGCGGCGGCGCGGCGGCTCTCGGACCTCGACCTCGTGAACGTGGGCTTCGGGGCTCCGTTCAACTGGTCGCCGGAAGGGGACTTCCTCTACGCCAGGGCGGTGCCGCCCGGCCGCGGCCCGGCGCCCGCCGAGCCGATGGTCCCGACGGCGCCCATGATCGAGGAGACGTCGGGAGAAGCGGCCCCCGCCCGCACCTATCAGGACCTGCTGCAGGATCAGCACGATGAGGCGCTCTACGAGTACTACTCGACGTCTCAGCTGGCCCGCGTCGGTCTCGACGGATCCGTGGCCATGGTCGGCGATCCCTCGATCTTCTCGGGCTCCTCGCCGTCGCCGGACGGCGAGCATCTGCTCGTGCAAACGACCCACCGGCCGTACTCGTACCAGGTGCCGGCCTCCCGCTTCCCGAGCACGATCGAGGTGTGGGACACGCAGGGGAACGTGGTTCACCAGGTCGCTGAACTCCCGCTCCAGGATGGCGTCCCCACGTCGTTCGGGTCGGTTCCAACGGGCGTGCGGTCGATCTCGTGGCGCGCGGACGCGGACGCGACGCTGTACTGGACGGAGGCACAGGACGGCGGCGACGCCCTCGCCGAGGCGGAGATCCGCGACCGGGTGTTCACGCACGCGGCGCCCTTCTCCGGCGAACCCGTGGCGATCGCCTCGCTCCCCCTCCGCTACGGCGGCGTGATGTGGGCGGAGGAGGGGTTCGCCTTCGTGAGCGAGAACTGGTTCTCGACCCGCCAGCAGCGCACCTACCGCATCGATCCGGACGCCCCGGGCGAGATGGAACTGATCTTCGACCTCCAGACGGAGGACCGGTACAACGACCCCGGGTTCCCGATGTTCACGACGAACGAGCGCGGCCAGGGCGTCCTCATGACGGCCGACGGGGGGTCCTCGATCTTCCTGGCGGGACAGGGCGCTTCGCCCGAAGGCAACCGTCCCTTCCTCAGGAAGCGGAACCTCGAGACGGGTGAGGAAGAGGAGTTGTTCCGCTCCGAGGCACCGTACTACGAGGGCGTGGTCACGCTCCTCGAAGACGGGCGGCTGATGACGCGGCGGGAATCGGTGGACGAGCCCCCGAACTACTTCCTGCGCGACCTCGAGGGGGGGACGAGCAGCGCGGTGACCGAATTCCCGCACCCGTATCCGCAGTTCGCCGGCGTCCGCAAGGAGGCGATCCAGTATGAGCGCGGGGACGGCATCCCGCTCTCCGCCACGCTCTACCTGCCTGCGGACTACGACCAGGAGCGCGACGGTCCGCTCCCGACCTTCGTGTGGGCGTATCCGACCGAGTTCAAGAGCGCGGCGGCGGCCGGCCAGCGGCGCGACTCGCCGTACCAGTTCACGCGGATCCCCTACGGCGGCGCCGTCCCGTACGTGACCCGGGGCTATGCCGTGCTCGACAACGCGTCGATGCCGGTCATCGGCGAGGGCGACGCGGAGCCCAACGACTCCTTCCGCGAGCAACTGGTGGCGAACGCCCAGGCGGCGGTCGACGAGGGCGTGCGGCGCGGGGTCGTGGATCCGGACCGCGTCGGCGTCGGCGGACACTCCTACGGCGCCTTCATGACCGGCAACCTGCTCGCCCACTCGGACATCTTCCGGGCCGGCGTGGCGCGGAGCGGCGCGTACAACCGGACGCTGACGCCGTTCGGCTTCCAGCGGGAGCAGCGGCTCTTCTGGGAGGACCCGGACCTCTACCTTTACATGTCGCCCTTCATGCACGCGGACAAGGTGAACGAGCCCATCCTCATCATCCACGGCGAGGACGACAACAACTCGGGCACCTTCCCCATCCAGTCGCGGCGCTTCTACGCGGCGCTCAAGGGGCTGGGCGCGACGGCGCGGCTCGTCTTCCTGCCGGCTGAGAGCCACGGCTACGCGGCGCGCGAGTCGGTGCTGCACGTCCTGTGGGAGACCGATCGCTGGCTCGAGATGCACGTGAAGCCGGCGAAGCCCGTCACGACGACGGACGACGCGGGAAGCTGAGCGCCGCAGCCGAAGTCCCGCTTCTGGTCGAGGCGGAGGGTCCAATCCGGATCCTCCGCCTCAACCGTCCCCATCGCCTCAACGCCGTCAGCCTCCCCATGTACGAGATGCTGGAGGCCGAACTCGCGCGCATCGCGGCCGACTTCGAGACCCGCGTCGTCATCCTGACGGGCGCGGGCCGTGGGTTCTGCTCCGGGGCGGACCTCAAGGCGCACCGCGACGAAACACCCCCCGTGGACGGGCGCCGCGTCCACGTCGATTCGGCAGAGCGGGTGTCCCGCGGAGTACGAGCCGCGCCCGCCGGCTCGCAGCGAAGGCGCCGCGATTACATCGACAGGGGACAGCGGGTGTACCGGGCCCTCCAGACGCTGCCGCAGCCCGTGGTCGCGGCCGTGAACGGACACGCGATCGGAGCGGGCTGCGAACTCGCCCTCTCGTGCGACTTCGTCATCGTGGCGGAGGAGGCGAAGCTGCGCATGCCGGAAGTCGCGCTGGGGACCTTCATCGGCGGCGGCACGGCCTACACGCTCCGCCGGCGCGTGGGACACGCCCGGGCGGCCGAGTTGATCCTGCTGGGGCGCTACTTCACTCCCGAGGAAGCCGGCGCGTGGGGACTGGCGAACCAGGTGCTGCCCGCGGAAGAGGTCCTCCCTGCCGCCCGGGACCTCGCCGCACAACTCGCCCGCAACGCCCCGATCTCGATGCGCCTCGCCAAGCGCGTGCTCGACCGCGCGGAATCCGTCGATCACGAAGAGGCGCTCCGCCTCGAGGCCGAAGCGCTCTCCACCTGCATGGCCTCCGAAGACTGGCGCGAGGGCCTCGAAGCCTTCGCCCAAAAGCGCGTCCCCACCTACCGCGGCCGCTAGACCCGCCCGCGCTGTCGATCACGGAATGGCGGAGGCGATCAACGGCGCGTCATCGCCGGCATTGCCGCGCGGCCCGCCCGCGCCGCACGTTTCAAGGGCTCAGCGACCAGCCCGCGCAAGGCAGAGGAGGCCATGATGATTCCCGCCCGCCGACCCGCCCCGACGACCGGAGCTCTCGCGCTCGCCGCCTTCGCCGTTCTCATCGCAGTCCCGTCCGCCGCGGCCCAGGACCGGACGCTCGCGCTGGTTGGCGGCCAGCTTCTCGATGGGTACGAGGTGCCCCCGATCCACCACGCGGCCGTCGTGATCGAAGGGAACCGGATCGTCGCGGTCGGACCCGCGGCCGAGATCGATATCCCGGCGGACGCGGAGGTCATCGATACCCGCGGCAAGACGATGATGCCGGGGATGGTCGACGCACACGTCCACATCATGATTCTCGGACACGGCGACTACAGTCAGTGGTTCCCGTGGTTCGAGGGGAATGACGAACTCGTCTACGAGACGTCCGCCAAGCAGCTGCTCGCGGCGGGTGTGACCGCGGGGGTCGATCTCGCGGCGCCGATGTCGAGCCTCGCCTTCCGCGACCGGGTGAACCGAAACGAGGTGCCCGGGCCCCGGCTCCTCGCCAGCGGCCCGTGGGTCACGCGCTACGCGTGGGGCTTCCTCCCGGACGAACTCCGCGTCCTCCACCGCACGCCCGAGGAGGCGGCGGAGCGCACGCGAATGCTGATCGACGCGGGCGTCGACGTCATCAAGACGTGGATCGGGACGACGGAGGAGGACATGCGGGCGATCAAGGCCGTAGCGGGCCCGGCCGGCGTCCCCATCCACTGCCACGTCTACGCGGAGGAAGTCGTTTGGGGGGCGATCCGCGGCGGTTGCGACGTGCTCCAGCACGCGGGATCGGGCGGCAGCGTCCCCCCGTACTCGCAGGAACTCGTCGACCACATCGCGATGGAGGGGATCCCTGTCGTGCAGACGATCTCGCACCGGATCTGGATCTATCCCGCCACGGTGGAGTTCCCGGAGCGGCTGTGGGACCCGGACATCATCGACAGCTTCCCGCCCCCGATCCGCGAGCAGGTGCTGGCCTCGTACACGAAGGACGACTTCTGGCGGAAGCCCTACTTCCTCAGCACGCCGCGGCAAATCCGCAACAGCGAGGGCGCCTCGCGCCAGTTCATCGAAGCCGACGCGCTGATGGCGATGGGCACGGACACCGGATCCCCGCTCAACTTCCACGCCGAGTCCGCGTGGCGGGAGGTGTCGGCATTCGTCGACATGGGGATGACGGAGATCGAGGCGATTTCGGCGGCGACGAAGGTGTCCGCGGAGGTGCTCGGGCTGCGTGAGATCGGGACGATCGAGCCCGGCAAGCTCGCCGACATCATCGTGGTCGACGGCAACCCGCTGTTCGACATCAACGTGCTCGGCTACGTCACAGACGTGATCAAGGACGGGATCGTCTACAAGCGGGACGGCGTCCCGGTGTGGGAGATGGAGGAGGGGCAGCAGACGCAGACCAGCACGAGAGGGTCATGATTCGCCGCGCCCCCGGGCGCACGACCCGGCTCGCCCCCGGCCGAGCGACCCTCCTCGCCGCGGGGATGGGTCTTGCCGCGTGCACCGTCGTGCCGGAGTCGGCGGATGATTCGTCGTCCGCCGGCGCGGGTGATGCCGCCTTCGACCTCGTCATCGTGGGCGGCACCGTCGTCGACGGGACGGGGGCGGACCGCTTCACCGCCGACGTGGGAATCCGCGACGGCCGCGTGGCCGAAGTCGCCCGCGATGGCGGGCTCTCGGGACAGGGGGCCGAGGAGATCGACGCCTCCGGCCTCATCGTCTCCCCGGGGTTCATCGACCACCACAACCACGTCCAGAACCAGGTCCACCGGCGGCCGCTCGCCGAGAACTTCATCCGCCAGGGGATCACGACCATCCTCCCGTCCCTCCACAGCGGCGACCAGCCGTACCCGCTGCGCGAATACACCGAGGATCTCGAGGTCGCGCCCAACATCGGCTTCTTCGCGGGCCACACCTGGACCCGCGAGCAGGTGCTCGGGATGGAAGACCGCGCGCCGACGCCGGAGGAACTCGACGAGATGCGCGACCTCGTGCGCGAGGCGATGGAGGACGGCGCGCTCGGGCTCGCGACGGGGCTCCTCTACGTCCCCGCGAACTACGCCGAGACGGAGGAGGTCATCGAACTCGCGAAGGTCGCGGCGGAGTACGGCGGCATCTACTACACGCACATGCGGGATGAGGCGCGCGGTCTCCTGCCGGCCGTGCGCGAGGCGATCCGCATCGGCGCCGAGGGCGGGCTTCCGGTCCAGATCAACCACTTCAAGGCGATGGGGGTGGAGAACTGGGGCAAGACGGTCGAATCCCTCGCGCTCGTGGACTCGGCCCGAGCGGAGGGGATCGACGTCAAGGTCGACATCTACCCGTACACCGCCGGAAGCACGGGCTCCAGCGTGCTCTTCCCGCAATGGGTGCTGGCCGGCGGCATCGACTCCTTCCGGGTGCGCGTGACGGACCCCGAGACCCGGGCGCGGGTGGAGCGGGAGACGGAGGAGTGGATGAACCGGGACTGGACCGGCGGGGACCTGTCACGCATCCAGTTCCGCACGCTCCGCGCCTTCCCCGAATACAACGGGATGCGGATGTCGGACCTCGCCGCGGACCGGGGGATGCCGAACAACGACGCCACCGGCGTGCAACTCGCGATCGAACTCCAGTTGGCGGGCGGCTTCAGCGCCATCTACCACTTCATGGACGAGGCGGACGTCATCCGCATCATGCGGCACCCGCAGGCGATGTTCGAGACGGACGGAGACCCGGTCGGATACGGCCTCGGTTTCCCGCATCCCCGCAGCTACGGAACGTTTCCGCGCATCTTGGGGCGCTACGTGCGCGAGATGGGCGTGCTCACGCTGGAGGAAGCGATCCGGAAGATGACCTCGATGTCGACCGACCAGATCGGCCAGTCCGAGCGCGGCCGGATCGCGCCCGGCATGTGGGCGGACATCACCGTCTTCGACGCCGACCGCATCATCGACCGCGCCGACTACGTCGACCCGCACCGCTACTCGGCCGGCATCCACCACGTGATCGTGAACGGCGTCCCCGTGATCCTCGACGGCTCCGTCACCGGCGCGAAGCCGGGCCACGTGCTGAAGGGCCCCGCCCGCCACCTCACCGAAACCCGCGGCGGCTAGGCGGAGTCGGTCTCCGGGTCGCCGGTCCGTCCGCCCAGTTCCGTCTCGAGCATGAGCAGCGCCGATTTGTCGTCGCCGGCGAGCCGCAGGCGGTCGACGATGTCGGAGATCGTCTTCTCCTCCTCGACCTGCTCGTTGACGAACCACTGCAGCATGACCTGGGCCGGGTAGTCGGCTTCGTCCATCGCGAGGCGGTAGAGGGCGCCGATCATCCCGCTCACCTTCCGCTCGTGCCCCAGCGCCGCCTCGAACACTTCCAGCGGCGCACCGAACTCCGAGGGCGGGGCATCGATCGCGTCCAGCGTCACCTGTCCCTCGCGGTCGTTAACGAAGTCGAAGATGCGGAGCGCGTGCTCCCGCTCCTCCTCGGCCTGCGCGCGCATCCAGTGGGCGAAGCCGGGGAGGCCCTCCCCCTCGAAGTGCGCGCACATGGACAGGTAGACCTGGCTCGCGTACAGCTCCTGCGTGATCTGCTCGTTGAGCGCCGCCTGCATCCGGGTGCCGATCATCTCGTCCGCCTGTCCTCTCGTCTTCGTCGGGGATCCGTGCCTGGGCCGTGCGGGCCCAAATCTCGTTTCCCGCGCCCCGCACCGCCAGCGACCGGCGTACATCGACGGATTACTCAATGCATTGAGTAAAATTACTCAACAGGCTGAGTAAATCGTCGAATCGCGCCCCCCGCACATCCGGGGGGCGTGACGCGGGGTTCAGCCCCTAAGGTGCTCGTTGAAGAAGGCGATGGTCCGCTCCTGCGCGAGGCTCGCGGCTTCCTCGTCGTACCGCGGGGTGGTGTCGTTGTGGAAGCCGTGGTTCGCGCCCTCGTAGGTGTGGACCGCGAAGTCCTTCCCGTTCGCCTCGAGCGCCTCCTGGTAGGCCGGGTACGCGGCGTTGATCCGCTCGTCCAGCCCGGCGAGCTGGATCATCAGCGGCGCCTGGATGGAGGGCACGTCCTCCAGGTCCGGCGCCGACCCGTAGAACGGCACGCCGGCGCCCAGATCCGGCAGCCGGACCGCGAGCTGATTCACGACCCCGCCGCCGTAGCAGAACCCGACCGCCCCGACGCGCCCGGTGGTTGCCTCGTGGTCGCGCAGGAACCCGAAGGCGGCGATCCAGTCCTCCATCATCACGTCCCTGTCGAGCTGCCGCTGCATCTCCCGGCCCTCGTCGTCGTTGCCCGGATAGCCGCCCAGGGGAGTGAGCGCGTCCGGCCCCAGCGCCACGAAATCCGCGGCGGCGAACCTGCGCACCACATCTTCGATGTAGGGGTTCAGGCCGCGATTCTCGTGGATGACCAGGACGGCGGGCTTGGGCTCCGTCGCGCCGGCGGGCACGGCCAGGTAGCCGCGCATGGTGCCCGATCCGCTCGGCGACGGGTAGGTGACGTACTCCTGCCGGATCCGGGCATCGTCCCGCGAAACGTGCCGCGCCCATGCGTAGTTGGGACGAAGGGCCTGGAGGACTCCGACGGCGGCGGCGGCGCTGCCCAGCACCTTGCCGGCCCCCTCCAGAAAGTCCCGCCGATGGATGTGGCCGTGTACGTAGCCATCGAAGAGGGCCAGCACCTCCTGGGGGAAATCGCTTGCCTTCTTTCGCGTAGTCATGGGAAGTCCTCCTGTTGGCGTCCCTCGAACCTGCCTCGCTTTTGCCACCGACTGCGGGCTGCGGCTATCGTTGCGGCTCGCATCCGAAGCCTCGTCCAGCCTATTCCGCCGCCGCGCCCGGCGCGAGCGGTCGTCGAAGATACCCCATGACCGACAACACGAACACGGATTCCACCGCCGATTCGGGGCATCCGCCCGGGCTGATGGACAAGCTCGTGTCCCTCGCCAAGCGGCGCGGGTTCATCTTCCAGTCCTCCGAGATCTACGGCGGCGTGGGCTCCGTCTACGACTACGGCCCGCTCGGCATCGAACTCAAGAACCGCATCCAGGATCTCTGGTGGCGCGAGATGGTGTACCGCCACCCGAACATCGTGGGGCTCGACGCGGGGATCCTCATGAACCCCGAGGTGTGGGTCGCGAGCGGACACGTGGGCGCGTTCACGGACCCGCTCGTAGAGTGCCGGAGTTGCCACCGGCGTTTCCGCGCGGACGACCTGCCGCTGATCGAGGCGGGGAAGCCCGAGGCGCAGCAGTGCGCGGTGTGCGGGACCACGGGACAGTGGACGGAGCCCCGCCAGTTCAACCTCATGTTCAAGACGTTCATGGGGGTGGTGGAGGACGAGGCCTCGACCGTCTACCTGCGGCCGGAGACGGCGCAGGGGATCTTCGTCAACTTCCGGAACGTGCAGGAGTCGGTGCGCCAGAAGGTCCCGTTCGGGATCGCGCAGGTGGGGAAGGCGTTCCGCAACGAGATCACGCCTGGGAACTTCATCTTCCGCACGCGCGAATTCGAGCAGATGGAGATGCAGTTCTTCTGCGCGCCGGGGACGGAGGACGAGTGGTTCGAGACGTGGAAGGAACGGCGCATGGCGTGGGTCGAGACGCTGGGCATCCGGCCGGAGCGGCTCCGCTTCCACCGCCACGGGCCGGATGAACTCGCCCACTACTGCAGGGACGCGTCGGACATCCAATACCGGTTCCCGTTCGGGTGGCAGGAGTTCGAGGGCATCCACAACCGGACGGACTACGACCTCGGGCGCCACCAGGAGCACTCGGGGAAGAAGCTGGAGTACTTCGACCAGCCGGCGAACCGGAAGTACGTGCCGTTCGTGATCGAGACCTCGGCGGGGCTCAGCCGCACCCTGCTCGTCGTGCTCGCGGACGCCTACGACGAGGAGGACGTCGGGGGCCAGCAGCGCGTCGTGCTGCGGCTCAAGCCCGCGCTGGCGCCCTTCCACGCGGCGGTCTTCCCGCTCGTGAAGAAGGACGGGATGCCGGAGATCGCCGAGAAGCTGGCGGCCGATCTGCGGGGGCAGTTCAACGTCATGTACGACATCGCGGGGTCGATCGGAAAGCGGTACCGGAGGCAGGACGAGGCGGGAACGCCGTTCTGCCTGACCATCGACGGCCAGACGCTCGAGGATGAGACGTGCACGGTGCGCGATCGGGATTCGCTCGAGCAGACGCGCGTGCCGCTGTCGGGCGTCGCGGCGTGGCTCGGCGCCGCGATCGGCGGCGCCTGATCGGGCGGGCCGCGCTTGCCGTTTCGCGTAGCGGAGATCCGTGACCGGGCCCAGCGCCTGCAGAGCGCCCTGGCGCGCGCTTCGTATCGGCTCCGCAGCGGGCTGGACGAGCGGTCCTCGCTCGCGTCGCTGTACGGGCAGCACCGGCTTCTCCGCAGTCCCGGGGTGCTTCAGGCCATCCAGCGCGACCTTTCCGAGGCGTACGGGGATGAGCGCCGCCGCCTGAAGACGCTCTTCAACTGGGTCGCGGGCCAGCAGATCGAGGCCGAACTCGCCCCGCTGGGGGACGAACTGCGGTCGTGGGAGACCGGGACGACCGTCGCCCTCGCCGAGACGGAGATTCCGCTGCGACGCGTCCCGGACTGGATCATCCGCGCCGAGGATCGGGGCGAGCGGCTGGGGTGGGAGGCGGCGCGCCACCGCCGGATCGAAGAGGCCGCGGCGCTGCGGCTCGATGTCGTGCACCGGGGACGCGAGGCCGTGGTTCAACTCGGTCTCGGGGGATACTTCGAGGCGCGGGAGCGGCTGGCGGGCCTGGATCTGCAGCGCCTGGAGCGCGATGCGGCGGCGATCCTCGAGGGGACGGAGGGGCGCTACCGGCGGATGTTCGCGGCGGAGGCGGAGGCTCGCCTCGATCTGCGCGAGGGGCCGCCTTCGCGGGCCGACGCGCGTTGGCTGATGGGGATGCGCTGGCTCGGGCGGCACTTCGAGATCGAGCCGTTCGCCGCGAATCTTCGCCGCGCCATCGAAGTCATGGGCCTCGGTCGGGTGTTCGACCGCTCCGTGCGCATCGACATCGACCGACGGCGGCTCAAGGATGAGCGGTCGTTCACGGCGGTCATCGACGTGCCCGGGGATGTGCGGCTGGTCGTGTGTCCGCTGGGCGGCTGGATCGACGCGCGCCGCCTGCTCCACGAAACGGGACACGCGCTCCACTACACGCACGCCTCCGCCGCGCTTTCGTGGGAGGAGCGGGTGCTGGGCGACGATTCGATCGGCGAGTCCTTCGGGCTCGTGTTCGACTCGCTGACGCTGGATCGCGTCTGGGTCGAGTCCGCGACGGGCCTCAGGGGCGACGCGCTGGAGGACTATCGGCAACTCGCAGGCTTCCTCCGGCTCTACCGTCTGCGCCGGGACGCCGCGCGCTTCCTCTGGGAGCTGGAGCTGGCCCGGGCGCAGCGGCCCGGCGAGCAGGCCGACCGATACGCCGCGCTGCTGAGCGAAGCGACCGGGTTCGCGCACCATCCGGGCACCTACCTCACGGATCATCGGCGGGGCTTCCAGGCCGCGCGGCGCCTGCGGGGCTGGATGCTCAGCTCCATCATCATCGATCGGCTGAACCAGCGCTTCGGGGCCCAATGGCACCGCACGGGCGCGGCGGGCAAGTTCCTGCTCGAGGTGCTCTCGGCCGGCCGGCGCGAAGACGCCGCGCAGCTCGCCCCGCAGTTCGGCGTGGAAGGGCTGACGCCCGAGATGCTGCTCACGCGCGTCGAACGCTGGCAGTGAGCGGACGGCGGTGAGCGGGCTGCGCTGGCCCGGCAGGTTCGCGCTGGGCGCGGCGGCCGGGCTCGCGGGCGCCGCGTGGTGGCTGGCCATGACGCGCCGCAACGAGGCGCTGGTGCGGCCGCCCATTCGGGACGGCGCCGGCGGGGCGCTCCCCGGCGGGGTCATCGAGTACTCCGACGGCGAGGAGGTCGAGTTCGTCGACGCCGGGTCGGGGGATGCGCTCGTCTGGGTGCCCGGCGCGGACGGGCCGAAGGAGACGTTCCGCTACCAGCTTCCGAGCTTCGCCCGGCGCCACCGCGTCGTGTGCGCGGATCTGCGGCGCGAGTTCGCGACGACGGACGGTTTCGACCGCCTGGTCGACGATGTGGCCGAACTCGTCGAGGCGCGCGGCGTCGAGCGCTTCGTGCTCATCGGGACGAGCCTCGGGAGCGCGATCGCGATGCGCTTCGCGAGCCGGTTTCCGGAACGCCTGCGGGGGATCGTTCTGTGCAACCCGCTGGCGCGCGTCTCCTACCAGCACGTCGGCTTCAACCGGGCCGCGCTCATCCCTCTCGCCATGCTGACGACCCGATATCTCCCGACGGAACTCTCCCGCGGTCTGGCCCGGGTCTGGAGCCGTCTCGGTATCTGGATCTTCGACGACTCGCCGGGTCGGGACGCCCTCATCGAGTACGCGCTCTTCACCGGGCCGCGCACCGTCCGCCCCACCGTCTCCGACCGCCGCGTGTCGGGCCTGCGGCGGGTGGATCTGCGAGCGGATCTGCCGGAGATCGCGCTGCCCGCGCTCGTGGTGAAGGGCCCACGCGACGAGTATTGTCCCGTGGACTGGGCGCGCGAGATCACCGAACTGCTCCCCGATGCCGAGTACGTCCCCATCCGCGGCACCGGGCACTGCTCGCACATCTCGCGCCCCGGCGCCTTCAACGAGACGCTGGACGATTGGCTCCAGCGGCTCCCGGCGCGCGAGGAAGAGGAAGAAACGTCAGTCGAGAGAGGCGACGCATGACGAATCCCGTCTTCAGTTCCCGGGCCGCGATGATGCTGGCCATGCTCGGGATGGCCGTCGGAACCGGCAACATCTGGCGCTTCCCGCGCATCGCGGCCTCCAACGGGGGCGGCTCCTTCCTCGTCGCGTGGGTCGTCTTCCTCCTCCTCTGGTCCGTGCCCCTGATCCTCACGGAGTTCGCCACCGGCAAGGCGGCGCGCTCCGGTCCGATCGGCGCCTTCACGAAGCTGGCCGGGAAGCAATACAGCTGGATGGGTGCGTGGATCGCCTTCGTCTCGACCGCGATCATGTTCTACTACACGGTCGTGATGGGGTGGACGCTCCGGTACCTGTTCGGAGCCGTCACGCAAACCGTGCCCACCGCCCCCTGCGAGGCCGGGGCCGCGACCTGCGTGGGACCGCAGGAATACTGGGACGGCTTCATCGGTTCCGGCTGGCCGATCCTGACGCACGCCCTCGCGATCGCGCTCGCGGTGATGGTGGTGCTGCGCGGCGTGAAGGGGATCGAGCGCGCCGCGCGCTTCCTCATTCCGAGTCTGCTCCTCCTCGTCCTGGCGCTGACGATCCGGGCGGTCACGCTCCCGGGCGCGAGTGCAGGTCTCGCGTTCCTCTTCACCCCCGACTGGGCGATGCTGGGCAACGCCTCGATCTGGCTCGAGGCCCTCACGCAGAACGCCTGGGACACCGGGGCGGGCTGGGGTCTGATCACGGCGTACGCGATCTACATGAAGAAACGTGAAGACACGACGCTGAACGCCTTCATGCTGGGGTTCGGGAACAACTCCGTGTCGCTGCTGGCCGGGATCATGGTGCTCTGCACGGTGTTCGCGATCCTGCCCAACGCGGCGGACCAGATCGTGGGGGCCGGGAACGAGGGCCTCACCTTCATCTGGGTGCCGCAACTCTTCGGTCTCATGCCGGGCGGCTCCGTGTTCATGGTCCTCTTCTTCCTCGCGCTCGTGTTCGCCGCCTGGAGCAGCCTGATCGCGATGATCGAGATGGCCAGCCGCGTCCTCACCGACGCCGGCATAGCGCGGAGGAGAGCCGTGCTGACGATCGGCGGCCTCGGGCTGGTCCTCGGGCTCCCATCGGCGATCTGGATCGAGGTCTTCCGGAACCAGGACTGGGTGTGGGGCGTCGGGCTGATGCTCAGCGGCCTCTTCTTCTCGGTCATGGTCATGCGGCACGGCGTGGACCGCTTCCGCAGGCGGCTCGTGAACAGTGAGGGCAGCGACCTCGTGGTCGGGCGCTGGTGGAACGTCGTCATTCGGCTCGTCGCCGTGCAGGCGGTCGTGATCATGGTCTGGTGGCTGTGGCAGGCCGTCGACTTCAACGACCTCGCCGGGTCGTTCACGCTCTTCTCGGAGTTCAATGCCGGGACGGTGCTCATCCAGTGGGCGATCGCGATCGCCGCTTTCCTGGGCCTCAACCGCTGGCTGGCCGCCAACGCGGCGGGCTCGGCGGCTTCGGGGGAAGAAGCCTGACGGGGGCGGCGACCGTCCGATCGCGCGGGGTGAACTTCAGCGGTGAACTTCAACCGGTTCGAGACGGCGGCCCGCCGCATGTGGCACGAGATCCCCTCAGGGGCCCGGGAGGGGGTCGACGGGCTGACGATCGAGCCGGAGGCCGCAAGGCATCCCGACTTCGACTGGGTGTACACGATGGGGGAGTGCCTCACGGAGGCGTGGCCGAGCGGGGCCGGCGGGGACGGCGACGTCCGCTCGGAACTCGTTCTCTATCACGGATCCTTCCGGGCTCTCGCCGGCGAGGATCCCGACTTCGACTGGGAGGGCGAGCTGTGGGAGACGATCCTGCACGAACTGCTGCACCACCGGGAATCGGCCGCCGGTGAGGCGGGTCTGGACGCCGTGGACTGGGCGCACGAACAGAATCTGCGCCGGCTGGCGGGGGAGCCATTCGATCCGGACTTCTTCAGGGCGGTGCCGTCCGGCCCGCACGGCGTCGTGAGGCTGGAGTCGGAGCTGTTCGTCGAGTCGACCGTAGCGGAACGCGCGGAGGAGGCGGTGTTCGAGTGGCGCGGACGGCGCTACGCCGTGGCAGCGCCGGCCTCGGCGGCCCGCGCGTTCGTGGAAGTGTCGAATCTGGCGGCGGGACGGCTGTGCGTCGTCGTGAGCCGTCGCCATCCGTGGTGGCGGTTCGGACGCGGGAGCCGCCGCCGGCCCGTGGAGCTTTCCGCCCCGGCCTTCCCTCTGCCCGCCCACCCCCTGCCCGCGAAGGACGGCTAGGGCCGTGCCGCTATTCGGCAGCTTCCGGATCGGACGCTGGTTCGGCTTCCCCATCCGGATCGACTATTCGTGGTTCCCGATCGCCGCGCTGGTGATCTGGACGTTCACGACGCGCGAATTCCCGCGGACGCTGCCCTTCTATCCCTCCTCCACGTACCTGGCGATGGGGACGGCGGCGGCGCTCCTCTTCTTCCTCTCCGTACTCCTGCACGAACTGGGTCACGCCCTGGCCGGCCGGGCGCGGGGCGTGGAGGTCGAACACATCACGCTCTTCATCTTCGGCGGCATCGCGCAGGCGCGTGACGAGCCGCGGCGTCCGCTGGATGAGTTCCTGCTCACCGCGGCGGGTCCCCTCGCAAGCGTGGCACTGGCCGGCGCGTTTCACGGAGGGCGGGTGGCGGCGGAAGCGTGGGCGGCTCCAGAGCCGGTCGTCACGGTGCTCGGGTTCCTGGCGCTCCTCAACTTCGTGCTCGCCGTCTTCAACATGATCCCCGGCTTTCCGCTCGACGGCGGCCGGATCTTCCGCTCCATCGTGTGGGCCGTCACCGGAGATCTCGTCAAGGCGACCCGGTGGGCGACACACGGGGGGCGGCTGTTCGGCGGCGCACTCATCGTTCTCGGGCTCTTCAACCTGAGTCGCGGGCAGTTCATCTCCGGCGTGTGGGCGGCCTTCATCGGCTGGTTCGTGGTGAACGCGGCCTCGTCGAGCCTGCGGCACTTCGAGCTCCGAACGCTCCTGCGCCGGATCCCGGTCGCGACGATCATGAACCCCCGGCCCCGCATGATCGAGGCGACGCTGCCCGTCGAGCGGGCGATATCCGATTATTTTTTACGCGGAGGGGAGGAGGCGTATCCGGTGTCGCGCGACGGGGATCTGATCGGGGTCGTCGAGACGCGGGCCGTTTCCGCGGTGCCGGAGGAGGCGCGCGCGACCACGCCTGTATCGGCGGTCACGCGACCCCCCGAGGAGTTCCCTTCGGCCCGTCCCGACGAGTCTCTGGCGGAAGCCCTGTTCCGGATCCGAGTCCAGGTGTCGTACCTGCTCGTGATCGAGAACGGGTTCGTCGTCGGCGCGCTCAACCCGCGGGAGGTCAGCGCGCGAGTGCAGCGGCTGCAGCGGATGGGGCTCGTGTCGCTCGGGCCGTCGCCGGCGAAGAGCGCCTGAACCCGTGCCCCGGCCTCGTTCGTGGAAGGCCCGCTCCGAGTTGGCCGCGTCCCTGTCCCCGCGACTTGCCACCCTGTATCCGGACCTCACCGTCTCGCTGGACTGGGAGACGCCCCTCCAGCTGATCGTCGCGACGGTGCTCTCGGCCCAGTGCACGGACGAACGGGTGAACCGGGTCACGCGCACGCTCTTCCCGGCGTATCCCGACGCCCGCGCGTACGCCGACGCGCCGCTGGAGGCGCTTCAGGAGGCCGTGCGCCCGACCGGATTCTTCAACAACAAGGCGCGCCACCTGAAGGGATTGGGCCGCCGTCTCGTCGACGTGTACGGCGGGGAAGTTCCGGGGACGATGGAGGATCTGCTCACGCTCCCGGGCGTGGCCCGGAAGACGGCGAACGTCGTGCTCTCGAACGCGTTCGGGTGTCACGAGGGCGTGGTCGTGGACACGCACGTGAAGCGAGTCACGCACCGCTTCGGGCTCACGAACGAGACCGATCCCCCGAAGGTGGAGAAGGATCTCATGAGGGTGCTGCCGCGCGAGGAATGGCACCCGTTCGCGTGGCGGTCGATCCTGCACGGCCGCGTGGTGTGCCACGCCCGTAAGCCGCGTTGCGGCGAGTGCCCGGTGGCCGAGCTGTGCGCGAGCGCCGGAAAGTTCGGGTGACATGGCCGACCCCTCCGCGGCCGACGGCGGCATGGCCGACGCTTCCATGGCCGGCGCCTCCATGGCCGGCGCCGGCGCGCTGAAGGAGCGGATCCGGGCGGCCGCGCGTGCGGCCGGCTTCGACCAGGTGGGGTTCGCTCCGGCGGCGCCCCCGACGCACGCGGAGGTGTACGAAGCCTGGCTCGCGAAGGGCTACCACGGCGAGATGGCCTACATGGCGCGCGAGGACGCGGTGCGCCGCCGCCTCGACCCGCGGGAGGCGCTCCCCGGCTGCCGGACGCTCGTCGTCGTCAGTCTCCTGTACGGATCGACGCCCGCCGGCACGACGGCGCCGGACCCGTGGTCGGCCGACCGCGAGGGTGCCGACCGCGGGGGTGCCGACCGCAGGCGTCGGCTGCCGGTCGTCGCCCGTTACGCGCTGGGCCGCGACTATCACGACGTGTTCGAGGAACGTCTCGACGCGCTCTCCGCCGCCATCGAGGACCTCGCGCCCGGCGCCCGTACGAAGCGCTACGTGGACTACGGCCCCGTCCTCGAGCGCGACCACGCGCAGCGCGCCGGCCTGGGCTGGATCGGCAAGAACACGATGCTCCTTCACCCCGACCTCGGGTCCTATCTCATGCTGGGAGAACTGCTCACGGACCTCGAGATCGAGCCCGATCCTCCCTTCGTCCACGACCGCTGCGGGACGTGCCGGCGCTGCATCGACGCGTGTCCGACGGACGCGATCCTCGATGGCCGCGTGCTCGATGCGCGCCTCTGCATCTCGTATCTCACGATCGAACTCCGGGGCTCCATCCCCGAGGCGCTCCGCCCCGCGATCGGGAACCGGGTGTTCGGGTGCGACATCTGCCAGGAGGTGTGTCCGTGGAACTCGGAGGCGCCCTCCCCGGCCCGGGCGCCCTTCGAGCCGCAGCCCGGCCAGCCGATGCCGCCCGAGGACATGGTCGCGTGGGCCGAGGAACTCGCTCGTCTCGACACGGACGGGTTCCGGGCCCGCTATCGGGGCACCGCGTTCAGCCGTCCGGGCCGCGACGGGCTTCTCCGAAACCTCGCCGTCGGCCTCGGGAACGCCGGCACGCCCGCTGCGCGCCCCGTTTTGCGCCGTCTCGCGGAGGACCCCTCGCCCCTCGTCCGGGAACACGCCCGGTGGGCGCTCGGGGTGCTCCAGGGTTAGGTTGGACCGGCGCAGCAAAAAGCCGAGAGCTGAGGAGAAAAACGCATGCCAGGTTATGCGGTCCTGGGAGAACCGTGGTGGATCGCCCTCGTGTGGATCCTTGTCGCCGGCCACCTCACCAACATGGTCAACACCCTCTACCTGCACCGCTCGGCGACGCACGGCGGCGTCGTGTTCCATCCGGTCGTGGAGCACGCAATGCGTTTCTGGTGCTGGCTCACCACCGGGATCGTGACGAAGGAGTGGGTCGCGATCCACCGCAAGCACCACGCCTACGCAGACCGGGAGGGCGATCCTCACTCGCCCACGCTCGAGGGTCTCGCGAACATCGCCTTCGGCGGGCTCTTCTTCTACAGGAAGGCTTCGAAAGACCACACGCTGCTTGAGAAGTACGGGAAGGGGACTCCGGATGACTGGGTCGAGCGCAACGTCTACACGAAGCGCCGCGGTCTGGGGCTCCGGTTCATGCTCGTTCTCGACCTGTTCCTGTTCGGGGCCATCCCCGGGCTCATCGTCTGGACGTGCATGGTGTTCTGGATGCCGCTGACGGGGAACATCATCAACGGTCTCGGGCACGCGCTCGGCTACCGGACCTTCGGGACGCGCGACGACAGCCACAATCTCTATCCCTGGGGGATCTGGATCCTCGGCGAGGAGCTCCACAACAACCATCACGCGGACCCGCGCTCGGCCAAGTTCAAGGCGCACTGGTGGGAGTTCGATATCGGCTGGTTCTACATCCGGATTCTGAGCGTCCTGCGACTCGCCAACGTGCTCTACGCGCGCACGGCGACGCCCCGGGAGTTCGCGGCGAAGTTCTACCGCGACTCGGCGGACCGCGTGAACCGGCGCTTCGATCGGGCGCTGTCGCGCATCCAGAGGACCCGGGAGGCCGGCCTGCTGCGAATCGAACGCGCCCGCGAGGAGCAGTGCCTCGTGCGCCTCGACCGCGCCGCCGCCAAGGCCCGGGCACGGCTGGATCGGGTCCGGACCGGCAAGTTCCCGCGCGTCGCCCGGGCGAAGGCGGAGGCCGTCGCCGAACTCGACCGGGCCCGGGAGGCCGCGCGCACCCGCATCCTCCGCGCGGTGGAAGCGATGACCCTCGAGAGCCAGCCCGCCACGGACTGACCCGCCCCGCCACGCTCAGGGCCGACCCACCACGGGCTGACCCGGCTCCCCACGCGCGGCGCCGGCCCGCCGCGGCCAGGCTCACCACGGTCCCACCAGGCGCTTGTTGACGCCGCTCAAGCATCCTTGCATCTTCCGGATAACGATTTTTAGCCTAGACTAAAAATCGGCCACGGGCATCGTCTGCGAGCGTCGTCTGCGGGCGTCGGCCCGGCCGATTTTCGGGAAATTCGGAGGACGAGTGAAGCCGGAGAGGTTGAGTCGGCGCGACTGGCTGAAGCTTGGTGCGGCGGGAGTTGCCGGCGTATCAGGCGCGACGGTGCTGGATCTGGCCTCCCGGGGCGGCGCGGCTTCGGCGCTGGCGGCCAGCGGCGCCATGCCGCGCGAGCCGGGAACGGCTGGCGCCACGGGGGGGCCGCATGCGGGGCACCAGGAGGCGATGGGGATCGTCGGCATGCCCGGGCCCGACGGCCCGTTCGATCCCGCGGCCTTCCTCACGGACTTCGACTACGGCGAGGTCACGACGCGCGCCGACGGTCGCGTCGTGCGGCGCTGGGAACTGGTGGCGCTCGACCGCGACATCGAGATCGCGCCCGGCGTCTTCTTCCCGGCGTGGACCTACAACGGACAGGTGCCGGGCCCGACGCTGCGCTGCACGGAAGGGGACATCCTCCAGGTCGAGTTCGTCAACGCGGGGTCGCACCCCCACACGATCCACTTCCATGGTACGCACCCGCCGGAGATGGACGGCTTCGAACCCATCGTCGAGCCGGGGCAGCGCTTCACCTACGAGTTCGAGGCGAAGCCGTTCGGGCTCCACCTGTACCACTGCCACACGATGCCGCTCAAGCGGCACATCCATAAGGGTCTGTACGGGACGTTCATCGTGGATCCGCCCGAAGGCCGGGAACCGGCGCGGGAGATGGTGATGGTGATGAACGCGTTCGACAGCAACCTGGACGGGGACAACGAGGTGTACGCGGTCAATACTTCGGCGTTCTACTACCACCACCATCCGGTGCGCCTGGGCGTGGACGACCTGTGCCGCATCTATCTCGTAAACACGACCGAGTTCGACCTCATCAACTCGTTCCACCTGCACGCGGGCATGTTCAAGGTCTTCCGGACCGGAACCCGGCCGGACCAGTACGAGCTCACGGACACGATCATGATGTGCCAGGGCGAACGGCACGTCCTCGAGTTCCGTCTCGAGAACCCCGGCATGCACATGTTCCACGCGCACCAGAGCGAATTCGCGGAACTGGGGTGGATGGGTTTCTTCGAGGCGGTCGAGCGGCTCGCCGCCGGGGAGGGCGTGCCGGTGCGCGACCGTGGTGCCCATGGCGGCCATGTCTGACGAACGGTCGGGCGGCAGGCCCCGGCCGCGCGGTCCGGCGCGCTGGGTCCTGGGTCTCCTCCCGCTCGCGCTCCTGGCGGGACTCGTCGCGTTCTTCTTCGGCGCCGACCCCACGGCCCCCTTCCGCGACGCGTTCCCGCCCGTCGAGGACCTCACGATCGAGCGCGTGAGCTTCCCGGAAAACGGCGTCATGCGTGTGCACGTGGTGAATGGAGGTCCCGAGGCGGCCACCATCGCGCAGGTAATCGTCGACGACGCCTACTGGCAGTTCGAGATCGATGGGGACGCGACGCTGCCGCGCCTCGCCCGGGCCACGCTGGAACTGGACTACCCCTGGGTCGAGGGAGAACTCCACGTCATCCGGATCGTGACCTCCACCGGACTCACGTTCGACCACGAGGTGGCGGTGGCGACGCTCTCACCGCGCCCGAACGCGCTCTACCTGACGACTTTCGGCCTCCTCGGCCTCTACGCGGGCGTACTCCCCGTCCTCATCGGTCTGCTGTGGTATCCGTTCCTGCGCCGGATCGACCGCAAGTGGATCCACTTCTACCTCAGCCTCACCGTGGGCCTCCTGGCCTTCCTCGTCGTCGATGCGCTCGAGGACACGCTCGAGACTTCGGCGCTCGTGGCGGAGGGATTTCAGGCGGCCGGACTGATCGCCGTCGGCTTCATCGGCGCCATCGTCGGTCTCAGGGCCCTCGGGAACCTCGGGCGCGGCATGGGCGGCGCAGGCTCCGGCGACGCGGGCGGGGGCGGGGTGAGCCGCGGGCTCACGGTGGCGTACCTGATCGCGATCAGCATCGGGCTGCACAACCTCGGCGAGGGACTCGCAATCGGGGCGGCCTTCTCGCTGGGAGAGATCGCGCTCGGGAGCTTCCTCGTCATCGGCTTCGCGCTCCACAACACGACGGAGGGCCTGGCGATCGTCGCGCCCGTCGCGGATCGTCGGCCCGCGCTCCGGCACTTCGCGTTCATGGGCGGGATCGCCGGACTGCCCACCGTCCTGGGGGCGTGGGCGGGCGGATTCTCCTACTCGCCGACGCTGGCGACCTTCTTCCTCGCCCTCGGCGCCGGAGCCATCGTGCAGGTCATCGTCGAGGTCACCCGCCTGATCCGGAAGAGCTGGCCGCAGGGCCTGTTCACCCCCCTCAACGCCACAGGCCTCCTCCTCGGCCTGCTCGTGATGTACGGCACCGCGCTAATGGTGACCGCCTAGCCGCTGCGTCAGCCGCCGGGGGGGCCGAGGGGGCTGGGTTCGCAGCCTTCGGTTTCGCGGGTGTAGGCGATGCTGGAGATCTTCCAGCCGTCGCTCGTTTGCACGAGGCTGACGGCGTCGATGCCGCAGTGGCTGAACTCGCCGTCCACGTGGAAGTCGTAGGGAGTCCACACGACGGCGATCGGACCCTCGATCATCACGTGGGGATCCCACAGCCGTTCGAGCAGGGCGGGTCCTGGCTGGCCGATGGAGGCGGCGAACTCGGCGCCCGTGCTCTCCCGGACCTGGACGCCGTCCGCGGTCTCCGCCGTGGCGACGAACATGGCGCCGTCGGTCAGCAGGCCGCGGATCGCGTCGCCATCGCGCGCGGCCATGGCGTCGAAGAGCGCCTGTACCGCGGCGACCGCCCCCGCTTCGGCGTCATCCTGCGCGGCGGCGACCGCGGGCGTGACGAGGATCGCTGCGGCGAGAAGCAACGTCGCTCCGAACTTTCTCATGAGATTCTCCCGATTCCCGTGGTCTGTCGTGGTAAACCGTCCCGGCCTCAATACGCGGTCGTACGGAACACCGGCTGGAAGAGTGGGGTGCGGTGCGCGCACGCCGGGTCGGCGGGGCACGCGGCGCAGTCGGGCTCCGTCATCTCCGGGCAACGCGTCCGGTTCTGAAAGAAGAACCAGTCCACGGCCCCCATGGAGCGCCCGCTCAGGCGCCGGATCTCCGCAACCGCCTCGTAACAGGCGGCGCGCACGGCCTCCTCCTCTTCCGCGCTCACAACCTCCCGCCTCGCGAGCTTCGAGGCCAGCGTCTCGTCGGTCACCGCAACGACGCCGAGCCGGAGGCAACTGCGCTGGCAGTGGTAGTCGACGATCGGCGGCACGT
Source organism: Gemmatimonadota bacterium (assembly GCA_022825725.1). Taxonomy (GTDB): domain Bacteria; phylum Gemmatimonadota; class Gemmatimonadetes; order Palauibacterales; family Palauibacteraceae; genus Palauibacter. Next base: position 22,399 of record JAJDWE010000041.1, on the reverse strand, counting down.
CCTCACCCTCCCCGAGCCGGAGGAATCGCTCCGGGCGCTGGCTGAGGATCGCCGCGAGGAGGGCGGACTTCTTCCTCCACGGGTCCTCCCGGTATCCGCCGACCGCATCGAGGCGCTCGAGGAAGTGGGCGAGGGGCCGCTCCGTGGCGTTGGCTTCCGCCAGGAGCGACGCCGGGGTCAGGCCGAGGCCCAGCATGCCGCGTCCGTAGGCCCGCGCGCACGCCGGATGGAGGGCGCCCGCGGGGAGCGGATTGCGTCCTCCATCGTCCCGCAGGCGATGATCGAAGTCCGCATCGTCGAGCGCGGCCTGCCCGGAGGGCGTGAGTTCGCCCGGCGCCTCGCGGGCCCAGCGCAGGTAGGCGGCCCACAGGTAGTCGCTCCCCTTGCGGGCTCGGCTCCCGGCCCGGCTCCCCAGAGAGGCGATCATGGGTTCTTCATAGCGGCCCGCGCGCTCGTGCCAGAAACCGAACTGCTGCAAGGTCCCGGCGAAGAAGAAATCGAGCGCCGCCGGATCGCCGGGTTCGGGGAAGTCCGGGCCGGTGAAGTCGAATGCCGTCGCCTGGGGGGCTGTGGCGATGACCCCGGCCACGCGCCGGACGCGATCCCCGTCGACGCGGACCCGAGGATCTCGCGGCGCCCGCGGCGGCGGACCGTCCGAGAGGAGGGGCGCCGGACCGATGCCCGTCACCGTCCGGGCGGCATGGGCCGCCGCCACGCGCGCCGCCATGGCAGGGTGATCTCCGGCCGCGAGCCGGGCCAGCGCCGTCCCGCAGAAGGTGTCGCCGGCGCCCGTCGGGTCCACCTCCTCGACCTCCGGGGCGGGGACGTCGATCGGGTGGTCGCCGAGGACGACGCGCGCCCCGCGCGACCCCCGGGTGACGAAGACCGCGCGCCCCGGCGCGACCGCGACGTCGTCGAGAGATCCGAAGAGGAGGCGGGCTTCCTCCTCATTGCAGAAGAAGTAGTCGGATGCCTCCACGACCCGCGTGACGACCTCCCGGTGCGCACGGATCCCCGGCGCGTAGGTCCCGCACCCCACGCGCACGCCCGCCGCGGACAGCCGCCGCGCGAACCCCAGCTGCAGCTCCGGGTCGAGGAGAGGGACGACGTAGGCGAAGGCCCCCGGTTCCGCGTCGGGGATGTCGCCGTAGCGAATGTCCCCCTCGGAACCCCGCACCGCCTGCCGATAGACGGTCCGGCCATCGGCGAAGTACTCGATCTCGAAGTGAGGGAGCGCCGAGGGCGGCACCGGCGGTCCCCGCCAGTCGAGGAGGCGGTCCGCGGGCTCGAGTTCCGCCGGCATGGGGTCCGGACGCGGCGCGACGACCGTGACGGCGGCCCCGGCCCGCTGCGCCGCGAGCGCGGTGTAGAGTCCCGCGCCTCCGGCGGACCGCACGGAGCGGCCCCCGAAGTGCAGGAGGTCCAGGGAGGGGCTCCCGACCACGAGGAGCCGTGGCCGGGTGCTCATGCCGCCGGCGTCAGTCGCCCTGTTCGTCCGTCGTGATGCGCCCGGCCGCGCCGGCCGGTCCGTTGTCCCAGTCCTGGGCGCTGGAGATGTTCGGCACGCCCCAGTCGTCGCCGTTCCATCCCTGGAAGCCCTCCATCCGGAAGGTCCACAGACCCGTCGTCATGTCGCTCACGACGATGAGCCCGTCCTCGTTCCGGACATCGACCCCGAAGGTGCCGTTGAAGACGGCGGTCCGATCGACGTTCGGCGGTCCCAGATAGGTGTCGTAGTGGCCCACCGTGATCGGGTTCTCCGGGTCCATCATGTTGAACACGACGAGTCCGTCCAGGTAACCGGACACGAACACGAGCGGCCAACGCACCTCGTGGTTGTGGACGAGGTTCTTCCAGTTCGCCGTCCACGCCGCGATCGGGCGGTTGATCGCCGGGACCTCGCCGTTGAGTCCGGGCCTGAGGTCGAAGATCCGGAGCGGCGCGTACTGATACTCCGTCTCCGCGATCGCGAAGTTCCCGTCCGGCGTCGGTGTGAAGGTGTGGCCGCTGCGGATCCCGGAAACCCCCACGATCTGCGTCAGAAGCTCCGGGTTGTCGAGATCCGTCACGTCGTAGATGTAGTAGCCGCCGCTGCCGCCGCCGTAGAAGCGGTCCGTCCCCGTTTCCGGGTGGTAGCCGAGATAGAAGTCGTGGTATCCCCGCCGCCGGTTCCCCTCCATCCCCTGATCCGGGACGGGGATCTGCGCCACCATCGCGTCGCCGCGCCCGTCGACGAGGGCGCCGAGGTCGTAGACGGCCGCGTACGGTCCCGAGACCGTGGCGACGAGATACACGTTCATGTTCGAGTGCTTGTAGATGAAGATGTTGTGGAAGCCGCCCGGCAGGTCGGGCTCCTTGATGCGGGCCACCTCACGCACCGTCGAGCCGTCCGGCAGTCCCGTGACGTCGAGGACGACGGCCCCCATGTCGGAGTCCGGTCCGCCCTGCCCGAACTGGAGCGACTGCACGACGTAGTAGCGGTCTCCCCACTTGAAGTGCTTCACATCCATCCCGCCGGTTCGCAGGTGGAGGTCCTGGTCCTCGATCCGCCACTCGTAGAGCAACTCGGGGTTCTCCGGGTCCTCGATCGAGACGATGTCGAGCCCCTTCGGACCGACGGGCCCGTACTGCATGCGCGCGACGTACGCGTACGGCCGGTGCATCTCCTGCTCGATGTCCATGTCGGCGATGCTGAGCCGCGGGCCGAGCGGGACGTGCCCGAGCACTTCCATGTTCCGGCTGCCGCGCTCCACGACGTCGATCGCCTGGGCGCCGAGGGCGGCCGGGGCGGCGAAAACCGCGCCGAGCACGGCGGCCGCGGCGAGTGTCAGAGTTCGATTTCCAACCTTCATGCTTTCCTCCAGTTAGAGCTGGCAGCCCGCGGGCTAGCCGGGGTCCACCGTGAACACCATGGACATGCCGGCCTCCAGGTGCTCCGCAATATGGCAGTGCGCCATCCATCGGCCAGAGTTGGAAGCCTCGAGCAGGATGTCGAACGTCGATCCGACCGGGATCACGACCGTGTCCTTCCACGCGAGATTGTCCGACGGCACCCCGTCCTTCGAGAGCACGAGGAAGCGCTGGCCGTGGATATGGATCGGGTGCTGCATCGGGTGGAACGAACGGCGCTGGTTGTGGATGCGGATCTTCCGCACGTCGCCCACGGTGAAGCGCCAGTCGATGTCCCCGTTCTCCTTCCCCGTCCGGGTGTCGCGCAGGATCCACGTCAGGTTCTCCGACGTCGACAGGAAGTTCATCATCGGCATCGCGTCGGTCCACTCGACGGGCGGGAAGTAGAGAGTGTCGATCGCCATCACCGCGACGATGTCGCTGGGGAGGTTCCCGACCCGGACCGTGAGTTCGAGTTCGTGGTCGACGGGCCGGCCGAACTCGGCGCGGTAGCGGTCGATGTCCTCGATGACGTCCGCGTGTTCGCGCAGGGTCTCGAAGGCCGTCCCGTGGTCCTCCGCCACCGGTTCGTCGAGCACGGTGACGATCCCGAGCGTGTCGGTCCGGGGATAGAAGCGGCCGTTGAAGTGGTCGATGGCCTGGATCGGATTGAGGAGCGCCCAGGTCCCCGGTTCGTCGAAGCGGGCGTCGACGATGTACCGCTGGGCCGGGGCGAGGACGATGTTCGAGACGAAGCTCTCGCGCTCGAACTTGCTCACGTCGGCGCCCACCAGCTTCATCTCCGCGCCCTCCAGGACGAGGTTGAAGGTGCGGGTGTTCGCGACGTTCGTGAGGTAGAGCCGGCGGATCTCGCCGCGGCGGACGGTCGCCTCCCAGCGCGGCTCGCCGTTCACGAGCAACTGGTTCCCGAAGCGGCCCATGAGCGTCTGCACGGCGGCTTCGCGTCCCCAGGGGAAGAGGCCCCCGTCGTCGACGAGCAGGTCGTCGAGCATGAGGAAGTCCTCCCCGTTCGCGGGGCCGTAGTAGTCGGGCGCCGGCGCGTCGACGAGCATGTTCCCGTACAGGCCGAGGTCCTGCTGGATGTCCTCGCGGTGGTGGGGGTGGTACCAGTAGAGGCCGGCGTCCCGGAAATGGACCCGGTACATGAACGACTCGCCGGGTTCGACCGGGTCCTGGGTGACGCCGGGGACGCCGTCGAACTCGTTCTCGAGCCGGATGCCGTGCCAGTGGACGGCCGTCGGCAGGTCGATGTGGTTCGTGAACAGGACGATGATCTCCGCGCCCTGCGGGACGCGGATGAGGGGCCCGGGATACTGTCCGTTGAAGCCGTACATCGTGAAGGTCCGCGTGCCGATCGTGCGCCGGACGAACCCGGCCTCGAGGCGGAGCGTGTCGCCATGGGCCATCTCCACGACCTCGCGGAAGACCGCCTCCGGGAGCATCGCGGGATCGTGGCCGGGGTCGGGCAGGTACGGGGTCACGCCGGGGACGGCGCCCATCAGGCCCGGCAGCATCATCGGCATCGGGATCGGCTGCGGCGGCATGCGCCACGAGGCCCCCATGCTGTCCGTCGCCATCATGTGGCCCGCGTGCTGCTGACCCCATGCCGGCGCGCCCGCCGTTCCGACGAGCGCGGTGAGGGTGGCTGCGACGGCGAGGGTGCGCACTGTCTTCGACCGCCGTTCGGGTGGGCTCAGAAGTAGAGCTGGCAGTTCATGGCCTCGAAGGGACCGTGCCCGGCCATCGTGTGGAGCCGGCCGGAGGGCGAGAGGCCGGTGAGCATGATCGGTCCCTGCCAGCGCTCGACGTCCGCCGAGGCTTCCTCGCTCACGAAGATGAGGAACTGGTTCCAGGCGACCTGCCCCGCGAGCCGGTTGTCCTCGCCGAGCGTGCCGAGCTGCACCCACTCGTCGAGTTCGGGCTTCGCGGCCCACGCGACGTAGACCGCGCCGCGCCGCTTCCGCATCTGCTCGACCTGGATCTCGATGTCGAACGTCTGGAAGCCGCCCTCGTCGACGGTGATCTCGAACGGGGAGCCGGGCTGCGTGAGCGTCATCGATCCGCGGCTGCCGGGCGCGCTCTGGGTGCCGGAGAGCCGGACCACTTCGGGCGTGAGGAGGCAGGCGCCAACCGAAGGCGTCGCGTCCACCCACGGCGCCGCGTCCACCCACGGCCGGACGCCGGCCGAACCGGCGGCCCGCGCCTCGCCCGCGGCGAGGGTGCCGAGGCCGACGAGGGCGACCGCGAAGGCCGCGCCGCCGCCGATCACGCTGGTGGACTGTTTCATGCTCTTCATGCTTCGAAAGGTCGATTCCCGCGTGCCGCACTGCAAGCCGCCCTGCAAGCGCGCGCCGCCCGGGTGGCCGGCGCCGGCGGGGAGGCCCGCGTTACGGACGACTGTCGTTCCGCTCGTTACGTCCGCCGAGGCCTCCCGCGTCTCCCATCTCCGCCGTCGGGCCGGCCGGTCTCGGCGTCCGTGAGATCGAGGCCCAGGTCGAAGGTGGCGGCGTATCCGTCGTCGGCCTCGCTCACCCGGGCCATGAGGCTCTCGCCGCCGTCCTGGAAGATGCGGTCGTCGGCGTTCATCCTCGTGCGTTGTCCGCGCGCTGCGTACGGCGCCTGTGCGTGCACCTTGTCCGTGAGCGCCTCGTCGAAGTAGAGCTGCGAGGTGAACTCGTACGGCTGTCCGGCAACCTCGGTGCGCACCTTGAAGTGCACGTGGACGGCGCGCGCGCGGTACCAGCCCGGATAGATGGTGGTGAACCGTGCCACGCCGTCGTCATCCGTGTGCTGGTAGCCGCGCAGGAAATGCTGTTCCCTTGCCGCCGCGGGCGCTCCCTCGTCTTCGACCCCCGAGTACACGCCGTCGGCGTCGCACTGCCACAGGTCGACCAGCGCGCCGGGGAGCGCCGAGCAGTCCCCTTGGGAGATTCGGGAGACGTTGAACCTCAGCGTGAGCGGGATGCCGTCGCTCACCGCTCCGGTGGACGGATCGGAGCGGATGTCCGACCGGTCGAGTCCCGCGTCCACGAAGAAGGGCCCTTCGGTCTGTTCGGGCTTCGCCACGCAGGCCGGCAGCGCGCGAGCGATCCCTTCCGCCTGGGCGGCGAGGGCCACATCCGGGCCCGTCCCGAGAATCCACCGGCCGGCGGCCAGCGCCCCGCCGCCCACGCCGAGGGCGGCGAGAGCCTCGCGCCGCGTGAGTATCCGTCCCCGTTCCTCGTGATCGTGCGTCATGTCGTACCTCCTCGTACCTCAGTCGGGCTACATCAGTCGGGCTATCCTCAGTCGGACTTCGGCTCATCCTCCTCGATGACGATCTCCCGCCCGGACGGCCGTTTGCCTGCGCGGCTCGGCCGACGAGCCCCGGGACGCCTCACGAAATCTCCGTGGAGTCCCGAGAATCCCCCCGGCCCGCCCACGACGCGGATCGTACCACCCTCGACCTGCCTGCCGAGCCAGTTCCGGACGCGGGCGATGAGCCGCCCCCGCACGGGCGGGATCAGGAGCAGGATGCCGGCGATGTCCGTGATGACGCCGGGCGTGATGAGGACGACCCCGGCGGCGAGGATCAGCAGCGCGTGGACGAGCGATTCACCGGGAAGCCCACCACCCTGCAGTTCGTCGCGGACGGCGAGCCAGGCCCGCAGCCCTTCGCGGCGGGCGAGCCACGCTCCGGCGGCGCCCGTCCCGATGACGAGGAGAAGGGTGGGGCCGAACCCAAGCAGACCCCCGATGCGAATGAGGAGCGCGAGTTCGACGACGGGAACGATCGTGAACAGCAGGAACAGGCGGAGGAGCATGGTCAGAACCCTGAGAGCATCACGGCCTGGACACCGTCAGAAGCCCATCATCGCCCGGACGGCCGGGTCGATCCGCTCGGGCGTCCAGAACGGCTTCCAGACGAGGCTCACGACCGCCTCCTCCACGCCGTCCACCGTCTCCGCCGCGTCCTTGGCGCCCCCGAGAATCTGACCGCCCGCCGGGCAGCCGGGACTCGTCAGCGTCATCGTGACCTTCGCCTCGCCCTCCTCGACCTCGACATCGTACACGAGTCCGAGATCCACGATGTTGATGCCGAGTTCGGGATCCGTCACGGTGCGGAGCGCGGTCCGCACCTGCTCCGCGATCTCGGGCGACTCTGCTTGATCCCTTGTATCCTTCTCTTCCATCGTATCCGTCACCTTTCGATCGTTGTCCGACGCCGACCCTCTGACCCACTAACGCTCTATCCCACCAACTCGCCGGGGCGCACGCCCGGCTTCTCGAACTCCTTCAACAGATCCTCTACCGTGGGGCGCGCGCGCACCAGCGCCCGGCAGTCCTCCATGGCGCCGCTCGCGTTGATGAGGATCGTGCCGGTGAGCCGGTTGTCCGTCACGCAGTAGACGATCGAGCGGCCAGAGCCGAGTTCGCCGGAGACGATCGTGCGGTCCACCTCGGCCGTCTCTCCGAACACGTTGATGCTGAGATCGAACACGTGCGTGAAGAAGTAGGAGAGGTGGTCGAACGCCTCCCTCGCGCCGGCCATGTTGCGCCCGGCGTGGCGCCCGTGCGCGCGGGCGTGGTCCCAGTGCTCGAGGCGCGAGAGTCCGCCCCCCATGGGATCCGGGAAGCGGGCCACGTCCCCCGCCGCGTAGATATGAGGGGCTGTCGTCTCGGCGAAACCGTCCACGACGATCCCGTCCTGGACCGCGAGGCCGGCTTCGGCGCCGAGTTCATCGTTCGGCGACATCCCGACGCCCATGATCGCAAAGTCGGTGGGGATCTCCTCGCCGCTGTCGAGCACGACCCGCGCAAGACGTCCCTCGCCTTCGAAGGCGGCCACGCCCGAGCCCATCATGAATCCCACGCCGCGCTCCTCGAAGTAGCGGCGGAGGAAGCTGGCGATCGTCTCCGGAAAGACGCGCGCCCAGACGCGAGGCTCCACCTCGAGGACGACGGCATCGACGTCGAACTTCGACAGCGATGAGGCCAGTTCCATCCCGATGAAGCCGGCGCCGACGAGCACGACCCGCGACGCGCCGCGGGCGATCTCGCGCAGTTGCTCGGAGTCGGCGGCCGTGCGGAGGGTCGACACGCCGGGGAGGTCGCTTCCCGGCACATCGAGCCGCTTCGCCCGCCCGCCGGTGGCGATCAGAATGCGACGGCCCCGGAACGCGTCTCCCGCCACCGTGTGGATGGTCATCGCGCGAGCGTCCAGACGCTTCACCGCCGCGTCCGTGAACAGCGTGAGTTCGTCCGCCAGGTCATCGAACCAGCGCGCGGGTTTCACGTGCAGCAGGTCACGGGGCGCTCCCTCCGCCTGCAGGAACTCCTTCGACAGGGGAGGCCGGTGGTAGGGAGGGTCCGGCTCCTCCGCGAAGATGGCGATCGAGCCGTTGCGGTCGATCTCCCGGATCCCGTCCACCGCCGAGACCGCGGCGAGGCCGCCTCCCACGATGACGTAATCGAAGCTCTTCATCCGCAGGTCAGCCTCCCGGGTCTTCGGCCGACTGGTCGTGGACGATGAGCCAGGCCCCTTCCACGTTCAGCAGGACGAGCGTGAACGGCCCCGTCGATGTGACCGTCCCGTCGCGTTCGAGGACGTAGCGCGCCGTCGCGACGCCGACCCGCTCGTCCACCTCGCGGACCCGCAGGTCCTCGAAGCGGAGGCTGTCCCGCGCCGCTCCCGGCGCGAATCCCGGCGCGTATCGCTCCCGGATCCCGTCGAAGCCTTCGATGAGGCCGGTCGCGCCGATATAGGTCGTCGTCGGAGACGGGGAGAAGGCGCTCATGAAGCCGTCGAGATCGCCCGCGTTCCACGCCGCCGCCTGCCGGTCGAGCAGGGAGGCGACCTGCTCGGCGAGATCGGGCCCCTCGTCCGCCACGGGAGCTCCGTTGCTGTCCAGCCGCTCGAGGCGGCAGCCCCCCAGCGCGAGTCCGGCGGCCAGAGCGACCGCCGTCGCCGTCGCGAGCCGTGAAGCTCGCCTCGCGATCGGTCCGGATCGGGTCATTCGTCTCACCTGAGTGCGCGCGTGAACAGTTCGACCGAGGCGTCGATCGCCTCTTCGAGTTCCGGCGTCGTCCCCGCGAACGGGTGTCCGGCCTGGAACGTGTGCGTCCCTCCATCTACCCCGACGAGCCGCGCAAGGTCGCCCACCGCGTCGGCGATCCGCCAGGCGTCGCTGAAGGGCACGGACTCGTCGGCCGTCCCGTGCACCACGGTGACCGGAATCCGCAGGCTCGCGGCGCTGGCGAGGACGTCGAGGCGCTCCCGGTTCGCGCGCATGTCGTCGAGCACGTTCCGCTCGAGCGGCATGTCCTGTTTCGTGCGCGCGTTCGGGATGATCACGGTCTCCCCCGCCTCCCACCGGTCGGCGAAGCTCTCGTAGCGGGTGACCGAGGAGATCGAGGCCCACGTGACGAGCCCCCGCACCTGGGACCGGAGACCCGCCTTCAGGATGACGGTCGCGCCGCCCCGGCTGTGCCCGAGCAGGCCGAAGCGCGTGGCCGGAGCGACCTCCACGTCGCCGAGCCGGCCCGTCGCGAGTCCATCGAGGATGGCCTCCAGGTCCCAGAGTTCGCGGGAGAAGGTGTTGTGGCTGAAGGCCTCCAGGTCGTCGAAGTCCGAGTCGCGCACGCCGGAGCCATCGAAGTTGAACGAGACGACGGGGATCCCGGTTTGCTCCGCGAGTCGTTCGCAGAGATGGGGGAAGAAGCCCCAGTCCTTGAACCCCTTGAAGCCGTGGCAGATGACGATGGCGGCGCCGGCGCCCTCGCTGGCGGCCTCGGCGGGAGCGGCGGCTGCGGCGGGAGCCGCGTCCGACCAGTAGTCGCCGCGGAGGTCCGCGCCCGGGGGCGTGAGCCGGAACGGGGTTCGCGTCACGTTCTGCGTCATGTCTTCAGCATCATCATCCGCCGTCGTCCCGACGCCGCTGCGGCAGCCACATCCTGTCCTCGCGGCCGGCGCGCCGGTTCGCGGCCCGGGCGAGGGTGAACAGCAGGTCGGAGAGACGGTTGATGTAGGGGACGACGACTTCGGCGAGGTCCGGCTGGGCATCGAGGAGAGCCGTGACGCCCCGTTCGGCCCGCCGACAGACGGTGCGCGCGATGTGCAACTGCGCGGCGAGGGGCGACCCGCCGGGCAGAACGAAGGCGTCGAGTTCGGGAAGCTCGGCGTCCAGCGCGTCGATCCAGGCCTCGAGCGCGTCGATCCGGTCGGCGGAGAGCGTGGGAATCGTGCCCTTTCGCAGCAGCCGCTCGGGGTTCGCGGACGCGAGGCGGGCCCCGATCGTGAACAGATCCTCCTGGACGGCCGCGAGCGCCGGCCCGGACTCGCCGAGCGTCGCGCCCTCGGGGTCGAGCGCGAGCGCCACCCCGATCACGGCGTTGAGTTCGTCGACCGTGCCATACGCCGCAACCCGCGCATCGTCCTTCGGAACCCGCGCCCCGCCGAGGAGACCGGTCTCCCCTCCGTCCCCGCCTTTCGTGTATATCTTCAATCGAGATTTGGCCGTAATGGGGTTTGGCCGCATGCCGCGCGTCGTGCGCCAGGCTGAGGGGCGAACCTTAACAGCCCGCGGCGAAACGCCGCCACCGGGCACCGCCCAAAAGGAGTCGTGACGTGGAGACCGACGGAACCGACCTCCGACCCGCGGATGTTCAGTCACGAAGGGCCTTCATCGCGACCGCGGCGGCCGGCGTGGGCGCCGTCGCCTCTGGCTCGCTCGCTGCGTGCGGGCCGGGGGGCGAGGAGACCGCGGCGGGCGAGCCGGAGGCGGAGGCCATGGATGCGGGCGGCGGGATTGTTGTCGCGCGCGGGCCGATCGCGGTGGAAGCCGGGGTCGGCGCGCTCAGGCGTGGCGGCAACGCGATCGACGCGGCGGTCGCGACGGCCTTCGCGCAGTTCATCACGACGCCGTTCTCGGCCGGGGTCGGCGGCTTCGGCTGCATGGTCGTGTACGACGCGGGGACCGGACGCGCCACGTCCATCGATTTCCACGGGCGGGCGGGGAGCCGGGCCACGCCGGACATCTACCGGAGCGCGCTCGAGGGGCGGATCTACGGACACGCGGATCGCTGGAAGGTGCGCGGCGACATCAACCAGATCGGCTATCAATCCGTCGTGACTCCCGGGACGGTCGCCGGGCTGTGGGAGGCCTGGAGCCGGTTCGGGACCCGGCCGTGGGCCGAACTCGTGGAGCCGGCGATCCGGCTTGCGTACGACGGCTTCGAGATCCCCGGCGCGCTCGCGCGCGGCTTCACGACCCGGACGGAGTCGTCCTCGGGCGTCGTTCCGTTCTTCACCAAGGTCCAGACGACCGACGCCTCCGCCCGCATATTTCTCAACAACGGTGTGCCGTGGCGGGCCGGGGAGCGGCTCGTGCAGCCCGATTACGGCCGCACGCTCGAACTCATCGCCGAGGGCGGCGCGGACGCGGTCTACCGGGGCGAGATCGCCGAGCGGATCGCGGCGGACTTCGAGCGCAACGGCGGCCTCCTCACGATGGCCGACCTCGAGGCGTACACCCCCGATGTCTACGACCCGGTGCACGGCACGTACCGCGGGCACGACGTGTTCTCCAACGCTCTGCCGGGCAGCGGTGCGCAGGTCATCGAGATCCTGAACCTTCTCGAGGGCTACGACGTGCCGGGTCTCGAACACGGGAAGGCGGACCACGTCGAACTGCTCGGCCGCGCCCAGATCCTCTCCTTCATCGACCGGCGCCGGTACCACGGCGACCCGAAGTTCATCGACGACCCGACGGACATCCTGGTGTCGAAGGACCGCGCCGCCGAATTGAGAGGCTTCGTCGACCGGCGCGAGCTCCCGCCCGATGTCGTGGAGGAGCCGCCGGAGGGGCCGGACACGACGCACCTCTCGACGGCGGACCGGGCAGGGAATTGCGTGGCGCTCACGCACACGCTGGGCTCCGCGTCGGGGGTCGTCACCGAAGGGCTCGGCTTCACGTGGAACAACTGCATGTTCCAGTTCAACCCGGTGGCGGGCCGACCCAACAGCATCGCGCCGGGGAAGGCGCGCATCACGGGGATCTCGCCGGCCATCGTGCTCCGGGACGGACAGCCCATTCTGGTCACGGGAGCGGCGGGCGGGACGCGCATCCTGGGCGCCGTCCAACACACGATCAGCAATACGGTGGACTTCGGCATGTCGGCCCTGGAGGCGGTATCCGTCCCTCGCTGGCACTGGGAGGACCACCTGCTCGAGCTGGAGCCGCAGCTGTACCACCACCTGAAGGATGAGTTGGAGGGGCGCGGTCTGGACGTCGCAAACGACGCGTTCGTCGCGCAACTCCACGCGGTCGGAATCGACCCCGATACCGGGCGACTGACGGGAGGACCGGACCCGCGTGGGTGGGGCGGAGGATCGGCCACGGCAGGTTGACACTTTTCCCGTCCGTTTGTATCCTGCGGGTCGCGCTGCGGGGTGGAGCAGTCTGGTAGCTCGTCGGGCTCATAACCCGAAGGTCGCAGGTTCGAATCCTGCCCCCGCTATCTCTCGCCTCGCCTCGCAAAGCTGCGGGGCGAGGCGTTTTGCTCTCCGATCCCTCTTGCGGGACGGGGGTACGATCCGGGGTAGCTCAGTGGCCAGAGCGGGTGGCTGTTAACCACTAGGTCGTGGGTTCGAATCCCACCCCCGGAGTAGGGCAGCAGGGCTCTTGCCACAGGCTGCCAAAGGGCTGGGTAGCTCAGGCGGTAGAGCACGGCGCTGAAAACGCCGGTGTCGGCGGTTCGACTCCGCCCCCAGCCATTGCCACGGGCCGCCATCGGCCGGTTCGCGGGAAGCGGCAGAGGGGCGTAGCTCAATTGGTAGAGCACCGGTCTCCAAAACCGGCGGTTGGGGGTTCGAGTCCCTCCGCCCCTGTCGCTCGCGTAGCTCAGGGGTAGAGCGCATCCTTGGTAAGGATGAGGTCGCGGGTTCAAATCCCGCCGCGAGCTTGGAGCAGCTTGGAACGGGATGGCGGGCGCCCGTAGCTCAGTTGGATCAGAGCACCGGCCTTCTAAGCCGGGGGTCCCAGGTTCGAGTCCTGGCGGGCGCGTGGCAGACAGGGACGACGGACGAGAATCGGCACGAGCCCCCATCGTCCAACGGCTAGGACACCACTCTTTCAAGGTGGAGATAGGGGTTCGATTCCCCTTGGGGGTATGAACGGAAGCAGGGCGGACGGGAGCGGCGACAGCCCGTTCGCGGAAGGTGGAAGTTGAAGTGCGGGGCCGTAGCTCAGCTGGGAGAGCGCTGCAATGGCATTGCAGAGGTCAGGGGTTCGAATCCCCTCGGCTCCATCGTCGCGACCCGGGACGGCTTGCGGAGGCGAGTCCGCCCACGAAGTTGTGACGTCGTACGCGCCGTTAGCTCAATTGGCAGAGCAACTGACTCTTAATCAGTAGGTTCGGGGTTCGACTCCCTGACGGCGCATTCCCTCCGCCCTACGGGTTGTCCCGCTCCTGCGCCCGCGCGCCCCGCAGAACGTTCTCCAGCGCGTAGTTCGCCTCGTGGCAGGCGTACTCGTAGAGGAGGTCGTCCATCTTCACGAACGGGACCTCGCCGCCCCACGGGCTCTCCCACGTGTCGGGGTCATCGATCAGGAACTCGTAGGTGATCGTGTTCGCGTCGGCGCGCGTGAGCCGTTCCGTGATCTTCATGTTCGGACTCGCGCCGAAGAACTCGCGGTAGGCGGTGAACTGCTGCGGGTTGAGCTTCGTCGTCTCGATGACGAGGGTGTCGCCCTCCCACCAGCCGCGGGAATCCCCGAACCAGGGCTGAATCGGGTCGGGGAAGGGCCGTGGACCGTCGGCCCCGTCCGCCGCGCCCGTCTCCCCACCGTCGGGCGCGACGCCGATCGGGATGATGCGGGTGTCATGCACCATCTCCGTCATGATCGCGACGTGGTCGGGGGTCTGCACGATCGTGTAGTTGTTGTTGTAGAAGTAGTTGGGGAGCATCGGAGGTCCGGCGTTGGACCCGAAGGAGACGATGCAGCGCTCGGAGAGGGGCCGGTTCTCGGGGTTGTCGAACTCGCCGTGCTGGCCGCGGGCGGCCATGAGTTGGACGAGGCGCTGCCGGGCTTCGGGCGTGCGCCCGGGGATGCGGCCGTCCTCGGGCGTCATGATGAGGGAACTGCGCGGCTCGCCGTTCACGACCGCGACCTGATCGCCGCGATCAAGGTAGAACACGTTGTAGCCTCCGGTGCCGCCGGCCGCCGCCTCCAGGATGAAGTCGCAGCCGAGGGAGACGCCGCCGACCGCCGGCGCGTCGCGGTCGGGATCGCTGAGCTGGGAATTGGCCTCGATGCACTCCTGCCGGCCACCCTCGATGTCGGCGACCTGTTCCGGAGTCAGCACGGCCTCGAACCCCCGGGGCCGCTCGATGGGCGTGATCGTCCCGTTCGTCCAGTTGCCCTGCAGGTCCGGTCGCCCGTCCGGCGTGCGCGGCACCGCCCCGCCATCCTGCGCCAGCGCGACCGGAATCGACACCGCAGCGACCAGCGCCACCGCGACCGTTGCTCGAATACTCGTTACCTTCATCGGAACTTCCCCTGCGGTTCAGCGTCTCAGCGACAAAAAAGGGTCGTGATCTTCTAATCATACGGCTCGTTGCGCGATGGTTCACGGGGTGGCCATCCACGCTGGCCGGGATGGAGATGCGGATGCCGGACTTCTCGTCCAACCGGGAGAGGCGCCTGTGGCTGTGGGCGCTGGCCGTGGTCGTGGCGATCTATGCGACGGCCGATCTTGCGCGCACGCTGGTTGACGCGCTGCGCGAGAGCGGGCTGCTCGAACTCACGCCGACCCTGTTCAGCGCCGGCATGTTCCTCATCGGTGTGATGATCCTGGTGCAGGGGCTGAGGGAGCGGTCGCGCGGCGTGGAAGTCGGCTTTGCGCTGGGCGTCGCAGCGATCGCCGTCATCGGCCTGGCCCGGGGAATCGACGCGGCGGAGCGTTCCCATCTCATCGAGTACGCGGTGCTGGCGCTCATCATCCACGAGGCCCTGGTGGAACGGAAAGCCCAGGGGTGGCGCGTCCCGGTGCCGGCCGTGCTGGCCGTCGCGGCGACGACGGCGGTCGGGGTGGTGGACGAGTGCATCCAGTTCTTCCTGCCCAGCCGCACGTTCGACTGGTTCGACATCGGGTTCGACCTGCTGGCGAGCGTGATGGCGGTCGGCTCGAGCGTGTCGATCCGCTGGGTGCGACGCGGGATCGGCAGGTGGCGCTCCTCGCGCTAGTCCGGCGTCTTGGGTCCAGGGCCGAGCCGGACACCGAGGGGCATCGACTAGTTTCGCGCGTCCGTCGTCCGCACTCGTCCGGCCGCCCCGTAGTCCAGGATGGTCCGGTCGGCGGTGAGCAGCCGGACCCCGTGGTGGCGAGCTGTGGCGACGATCAGCCGGTCGGCGGGATCGGACGTGAAGGCGCCCGGCAGACGTACGCTCCCCACGGCGATCGCGGGTTCAATGGGCAGGAGCCGGAAGGCGGGCAGCTCGAGGACGGCGTCGATCCACTCGGCGACATCGCGATCGAGACGCAGCCGTCCCCTCTCCGTCAGGAGGGCGATCTCCCACGGAGTGATGGCGGATACCCCGATACGACCCTCCCGCCCGTTCCCTTCGATCGCGCGAGTCGCAGCCGAACCCAGTCTCTGATCTCCCTGGATGGCCCAGATCAGTACATGAGTATCGACGACGATCACCGCACGGCATCCCATTCCGCCGGATCAGCGGCCGGCGCGTAAGGATCATCGTAGCCCAGCACGGATCCCCTCAGCGCTCCGATGACCTGCTCTCGCACGTCGTCGGGCGGGGGCACGGGCGTCAGCAGCGCAACGGGCCGGCCATGTCTGGTGATCGTGATCGGTTCACGTTGCTCCGTGACCTGCGCAATCAGTCGTGCGCACGTCCTGCGGAACACGGCTACGCCAACGGTTCTACTCATCCCCTCATCAATCTCTGTTAGTATGTACATAAATATTGTACATAATCTTCGCCGCGGGCGAAATGGGCACCGGGGTGTCTTCCAAGGCACCGTCCCATAAGTATCGGGGGCGATCGCAACGGACTCTCAATGGGCGCAGCCCCCGTGTACCCGGACGGCGTCAGCGGTTACGATCCCACCTCAGATCGATCCGAATCGGGAGGTTCTCATGCGGGGCATGATTCAGGCGCGTCGTGACGTCCTTTGGGCTGGACTCTTCTCGGTTTGCGCGGCGGCGGCCGCTCCGGTGGCCCTGGCCGGGCAGTACCTGCCGGCGCGCGGGAACGCGTGGGAGACGCGCACGCCGGAGCAGGTGGGGATGAGCGCGGCGGGCGTCCAGGCGGCCATCGAATACGCCCTCGAGCATGAGACGAGCCAGGCGCGCGACCGGGAGTTCCAGCACAGCCGGAGCTTCGGGCGCGAACCGCTGGGGGAGGGGATCGGCCCCTTCAACGTGCGGGGCGGGCCGGCCGGAATGATCGTGCGCCACGGCTACATCGTCGCGGAGTGGGGGGACACGAAGCGGGTCGACATGACGTACAGCGTGACCAAGTCCTTCCTCTCGACGTCGGTGGGACTCGCGTGGGACGAGGGCCTCATCGGCTCGCTCGATGACACGGTGCGCGAGTACATGGCGCCGATCGACGTGCCCCCGGGCGACGGCGAGCCGGCCGTGGACCGCATCGGCTTCGGGAAGCCCGATCCGACGACGATGTTCGAGTCCGAGCACAACCGAACGATCACGTGGGACGACCTCCTGCGGCAGACCTCCGACTGGGAGGGTACGCTGTGGGGCAAGCCGGACTGGGCGGACCGTCCGAGCGGCGACCCCGACACCTGGATGACGCGCGACCGCCACCCCTCCGGCACCGTCTACGAGTACAACGACACGCGCGTGAACCTCCTCGCGCTCGCGGCGATGAGCGTCTTCAGGCGCCCGCTGCCCGAGGTCCTGCACGAGCGGGTGATGGGGCCGATCGGCGCCTCCCCGACCTGGCGCTGGAACGGCTACGAGAACTCCTGGGTCACGATCGACGGGCGTCGCGTGCAGTCGGTGAGCGGGGGTGGCCACTGGGGCGGCGGCATGTTCATCAGCGCCCGCGACCAGGCGCGCTTCGGCCTCTTCACGCTGCGGCGCGGAACGTGGGGGGACCGGCAACTGCTCTCCGAGGAGTGGTTCGACCTCGCGACGACGCCCGGCCCGGCGAACGGCTCCTACGGGCACATGAATTTCATGCTCAACGTCGCGGACGAAGAGGGGAACAAGCGCTATCCGAGCGCGCCGGAGGAGGCGTTCGCCCATCTCGGCAACGGCACGAACATGATCTACTGCGACCCGGTGAACGATCTCGTCGTCGTGGCGCGCTGGATCCCCGGCGGCGCGATCGACGGGCTCCTCGACCTCGTCATCGGCTCGATCGAAGACGCGGCCGCGACCTCATCCGGATCGCGCTGAACCAAATCGAGGTCGGTCCCCTCCGGCAGGTAGACGCTGGGGGCCGATCCGATTAGATTGGCCGCACGGCGCGTCGCCTCTTTCGGCGACGCGTTTCGTGTCTGCGCCCGTAGCTCAGCCTGGATAGAGCGCTTGCCTCCGGAGCAAGAGGTCACAGGTTCGAATCCTGTCGGGCGCACTCGTCCCGGCCGGGCCCAGCAGCACCGGTTCGTGGGGGGCGACTCCCCGAATACGAGGGTTCAGGGGCGCAGGCTCGGGTGGCGGAACTGGCAGACGCGCAGGATTCAGGATCCTGTGGGATTAAACTCCCGTGGGGGTTCGACTCCCCCCCCGAGCATCACCAGCCCAGGTGGCGGAACTGGCAGACGCGCTAGCTTGAGGGGCTAGTGTCCTTTTACGGACGTGGAGGTTCGAATCCTCTCCTGGGCATGACGGCACGGGCTCCGGCCCTGTCGACGACATCGCCGGTCGCAGTTCGGTCGGCTTCGAGCGCCCGTAGCTCAACTGGATAGAGCACCTGACTACGGATCAGGAGGTTGGGGATTCGAATTCTCCCGGGCGCACTCTCTCCTTCCTTCGGGCGTCGAGACTGCGCCCGCGAGAATTCGCGCGCTTCGGGGCTTCGCCCCTTCGCTGACCAAATTCTCCCGGAGTTCCTTTGTTTTTGCTCAGGTGCCGGGTGGGTCTGTCGGGTTGCTCGCGGGGGCTTCGCCCGCTCGCCGCCGCGGGGCTGCCGCGCGATCAAGCTGCGGGCTCTCGATTTACTTCAACGCTTTCCTAAAAACGGGGTGCCATCGCATGCGTGTGAGGTTGGCTGAGGCGGGAGATGTGGATCGGTTGCTGGAACTTATGCGGGGGCTCGCGCGGTTCGAAGAGTACATCGACGACTTCGCGGTGACGCGGGAGAGCGTTCTCGAGCATGGGTTCGGCGAGGAACGGCTGTTTACGTCATTCGTTGCGGAGGAGAACGACGATCTCGTGGGGATGGCGGTGGTGTACACGATTCCGTGGACCTACACGCTGCGGCCCAAGGTGGTGCTCAAGGAGCTGTTCGTTGTCGAGGCGGCGCGAAACCTGGGGGCGGGGAAGGCGCTGATGGCGGCGGTGATTTCGCACGCCACGTCCATCGATGCGGCCGAGCTGATCTGGACGGTCATGGAGGGGAACCGCGAAGCCGAGGGGTTCTACCGGTCCCTGGGGGCTTCCCCGGATCTCAAGTGGAACAACTGGTCCCTGAACCTCGACGACTAAGCCGGATCCGTTATCGAGTGCTCTGACCGGAACTGCGCGCCGGGGGGCGGCAGTCGGGCCACTGCTCGCCGGGCGGCATGGCGCGCCGGTCGCGGGGCATGCGGTCGGGGTCCTCCGAGGCGAGGTAGGCGAACATCGCGGTCATGACGGCGTCGTCGCGCAGGTCCTCGAAGACGATCTTGTCGAAGCTGTCCCGGTTGGTGTGCCAGGTGTAGGTGCTCGTGTCCCAGCGGTTGTCGGCGATGTTCATCTCGGTGCGGCCGGCGCCGACGTGGAAGCTGAATGCCGGTACCCCCGCGCAGAGGAAGGACGCGTGGTCCGTCCCGCCGGACTCGGGCATCCCCGGGACCTCGAGCGTCACGAGGTCGGAGAGTTCGCTCGGGATCTTCGCGAGCCACTCGCCGAAGCGCCCTGCGGCTGCCGCGAACCCCTGCATGGGTATGAAGGTGACCGGCCCGTTCCCGTGATCGACGTTGAACACGGTGTGGGTGCGCTCGAGGATCTCGGGATGGTCTTCGACGAAGGCGCGTGATCCGTTCAGGCCCTGCTCCTCGCCGTTCCAGAGGGCGCCGATGATCGTGCGGCGGGGGTTCGGCACCGCGTGTTTCAGGATGCGCATCGCTTCCATGATCGCGACGGCGCCGGTGCCGTTGTCGAGCGCGCCGTCCGAGCCGTCCCACGAGTCGTAGTGGCCTCCGAGGATCACGTACTCCTCGGGTTCGGCCGTGCCGGGGATCACCGCGAAGGCGTTGGAGACCGGTACCTCTCCCAGGAAACGGGCCTGTGCGTCGACGCGCAGCACGGGCCCCTGATCGTTCTCGGCCAGGCGGTACAGGAGCCCGTACGCCTCGCAGCTCAGGTCCAGGACCGGTGCCCGCAGGGCGCGGGTGCCGAAGATCTTCGTGACGCCCCAGCCCTCGGACCACTGCGAGCGGATGATCCCGGCGGGTTCGGCTACGTGCAGCACTTCCGGCAGCGAGCGCACATCGAACCCCGTGTTCCCCACGCGTTCGTTCCACTCCGCGATGGCGCGCTCGCGCTCCGCCGTCATGCGGGCCGTCGTCTCGGGGCGGGCGAACTGCTCCAGGTTTTCCTGCGGACGGCAACTCGGCTCCGGGCGCGAGATGAGCACGAACTTGCCGCGCACGTCCGACAGCGATGCCTGGAAGGCTCCGGGGCTGTCCGCGTCCGCCAGAATCACGACCTCCGCCTCGACAGGCCCGTCGGTGGCCGGACTCCACGCGGCGGCCATGCCCTCCAGCGACCGCACCCGCGGCTGGACGAGATCGATGTGGTTGATCCCCCGCTCCCAGCCGCGCCACGTGCCGTACTGCTCCTTGTAGGCCTCAATGCCCCACTCCGCGTACTTGGCCAGCGCCCAGTCGTTCGCACCGGCCATGGCGGGCGAGCCGGTGAGGCGCGGCCCGATGGAGTCCATCATCACCTGGCCGAGTTCGTAGACC
The DNA here is from genome assembly GCA_022825725.1 of Gemmatimonadota bacterium. Classification (GTDB taxonomy): domain Bacteria; phylum Gemmatimonadota; class Gemmatimonadetes; order Palauibacterales; family Palauibacteraceae; genus Palauibacter. Next base: position 2,350 of record JAJDWE010000041.1, on the reverse strand, counting down.
TGAGAGCGCTCGACCCCCTCCTCCCAGATCGCCCGGATGACGGGGTCGTCGGACGGGAAGGATTGGGCGGCCGCGGCCCGGGTTGCCCCCGGCATCAGCGAAACCGTCAGAGCGGAGAGGCATGCCAGCGAACAGGCGAGTGCGAGACGAACCGTGGGCTTCATGGATCGCTCCCCGAGAAGATGGAACCTGCTCGAAGGTAGGGGAGCCCAGGTGCGTTGCGAATCCCCGTCCGCGCCCGGACTATGTGAGTTCGCCACCTCACTGGCCTCGAACCCCGATTCTCCCATGCGTCTTGAAGGCAAGCGTGCTCTGGTTACGGGCGGCTCGCGGAGCATCGGTCGGGGCATCGCCCTGGGGCTGGCTCGCGAGGGGGCGGACGTGGCGGTCAACTATCGGCGGAGCCGCGAGGATGCGGAGAGCGCCGTCCGTGAGATCGAGGGGATGGGGCGTCGCGGGGTCGCGGTGGGGGGCTCCACGGATTCCCGTTCGGACATCGAGCGTTTCGTCGGCGAGGCGGACGACTTCCTGGGCGGCCTCGACATCGTCGTGAACAACGCGGGGATCCTGAAGCGGACGCCCTTCCTCGAGATCGACGAGGAGGAGTGGGACGCGATTCAGAGCGTCAACCTGAAGGGGTACTTCCTCGTCGGGCAGGCGGTCGGGCGGCGCATGGTCGAGACCGGGACGGCGGGGGCGATCGTCAACGTGTCGTCCGCCGGGCAGGCGGTGGCCGCGCCGAACCTCACCCACTACTGCGTGTCGAAGGCCGGGGTCGAGATGCTCACGAAGCAGATGGCGCTGGAACTCGCGCCCCACGGGATCCGGGTGAACGCCATAGCGCCGGGCCTGATCGAGACCGACCTGAACCGGGCCGACATTGCCCAGGACGAGTTCCGCGAGCGGCGCCTCGCCCGCATCCCGCTGGGCAGGATCGGCGTCCCCGACGACGTGGTGGGGGCGGTGGTCTACCTCGCCTCGAACGACGAGGCGCGCCTCGTGACGGGCGCCAGCCTGTTCATCGACGCCGGCCAGACGATCTGGGGTGCCTGACCGGCTCGTGACGGCGTCCGCAGCGCGGCTCCGGCCCGGTTCCACGCTGGCGGTCGTGGCGATGTTCCTGCTGGCGGGGTGCCGGGGCCCCGGGGGCGGCGACTCCGCGTCTCCCGCCGACGCCCGCACCTGGGAGGTTCGCTTCTCCCATGTGCTCTCGACGCACTCGGAGTTCCACCTCATGGCGGAACGGTTCCGGGACCTGATGCTGGAGCGCACGGACGACCGGTTCCGGGTCGTCATCTATCCATCGGGACAGCTTGGCGGCGAACGGGTGGCCTTCGAGCAGATCCAGGCCGGCGCGGTGCACATGGCCATCACGGGCACGCCCGTGCTCTCGGGCTGGGTGCCCGAAACGCAGATATTCGATCTCCCCTTCCTGTTCGAGACCCGGGACCACGGGCTCTCGGTGATGAACGGCCCGGTGGGAGACTGGTGGCGCGACCTGCTCCTGGAGCGCACCGGCGTCCGCTCGCTGGGCTTCCTCGACTACGGGTTCCGCCACGTGTACAACGCGCGCCGGTCCGTCGAGACGCCAGGGGATCTCGCCGGGCTCAAGCTCCGGGTGCTTCAGAACGCAACGTACCTGGCGGCCTATTCCGCGCTCGGCGTGCAGGCGACGCCGATGAACTACGGCGAGGTCTACTCGGCGCTCCAGCAGGGCGTGATCGACGGCGGGGAGGCGAACGCGATCGGGTTCGTGAGCAGCCGGCTCCACGAGGTCGCGAAGTTCTACAGCTTCACGTCCATCACCTACAACCCGATCACGCTCCTCGTGAACGAGCCGTTCTACCGGGGGCTTCCCGCCGATATCCGGGAGACCGTCGGGCGCTCCGCGGCGGAGGCGCTCGCCTACCAGAGCGAAGTCGCGCGCCGGATGGAGGCCGATGCCATCGAGGAAATGCGTGCGGGCGGCGTGGAGATCTCCTGTCCGGATCTGGCGCCGTTCGCCCCGGCCGTCAGGCCGCGCATCCGGGACGAACTGGCCGATCGGCTGCCGGACGGCGACGCCCTGATCGCAAGGCTGGTGGCCGAAACCGAGCGCACGGTTCCTGGCAACCAGCAGCAGTGAGCACATGATCTGGCGACTGCGGGCGCTCAACCGGGTGCTGATCGCGCTCGAAACCTGTGCCGTCGGCGTTCTCGTGATTGCGGTGTGCGACGTCGTCCTGCTGCAGGTGTTGATGCGCTACCTCTTCTCCTATCCGAATCCGTGGAGCGAGGAGGTGTCGCGCTTCTGCTTCATCTGGATGTCGATGCTCGGGGCCTCGCTGGCGGTGGCGCATCGGTCTCACTT
>JAJDWE010000072.1 GCA_022825725.1 Gemmatimonadota bacterium | reverse complement strand
TGGTATCCATCCCCCTACGACCGGACGCACGACTTCGCCCTCACGGGACTGTACAGATTCGGCGAGGACTGGAGCCTGGGGGCGAACTTCGTCTTCGCCACGGGGCTGCCGACGACGTACCCCGTCGCGCGGTATGAGTTCGCGGGCCTGATCCTGGGAGAATACGGGCCGCGGAACGCCAGGCGCCTTCCGGACTATCATCGTCTGGACGTGTCGGCCACCAGGAGGTGGGGGCGGGGAGAACTCCAGTTCGGGCTCTTCAACGTGTACAACCGCTTCAACGCGCAGGCCATCGCCTTCCGACAGAATCGGGACTCGCGCACGGTCACCGAGGCCGTGGAGACCGCCGTGTTCGGCCTGGTGCCGAGCATCAGCTACCGGTGGAAGTTCTGATGCGTGGCGGCGGCGGGCGTCGCGTGACGATGGCGGGCCGCCTGCTCGCGTTGGCCGGGTGCCTTGCGGCTGCGGGCTGCGAACGGGTCGTGGACGTCGACATTCCCGATCCGGAGCCGAGGCTCGTCGTGGAGGGACGGATCGAACGCCTCAAGGAGGCGCCGAGCGGGAGGCAGCGCATTCGGCTGACGACGACGGCGGGCTTCTTCGACAGCCGGCCGACGCCGCCCGCGACGGGGGCCATCGTCACGGTCGTCGACGGGGCCGGCCGCGCCTACCCGTTCCCGGAGATCGCGCCGGGCCTGTACGGAACGGAACATCTCGTCGGGCGCGTCGGCGAGACGTACACGCTCTTCCTCGAGTACGCGGGAGACGTGTACGAGGCGTCGGCTCTGCTGCGGGAAGTGGCCCCGATCGATTCGCTGTACTTCGTGTTCGAGGAGGAGTCGCTCTTCATCGACGATGAAGGCTATCGGGCGGCGATCGACTTCGCGGACCCGGCCGGAGTCCCGAACTACTACCTGTGGGAACAACTCGTGGAGGGCGTGAACGAGATCCCGCCGGACCCCGGAAACGCGATCAACCTCGTGAGCAGGGACGAACTGTACGATGGGCAGGACGTCATCGGCTTCCAGCCGAACGATGAGGTCGCCATCGTATCCGGCGAACACGCGGAGATTCGCCAGATCTCGCTCTCGAGGCTCGGCTACGACTACTACTACGCGCTCTTCGAGCAGAACGCGCTGGGGTCGGCGAACCCCTTCTCGATCCCGCCCGCGAACGTGCGGGGGAACGTCACGAATCTGGATCGCCCGTCCCGGTTCGCGTTCGGTTTCTTCGGCGCGGCCGAAGTGAGCGTCGCGGAGGGGGTCGCGCCCGCCCGATAGAGGATCGCCGGCCCGTGCCCGAATCCGGCCCGCCGGGCTATCTTCGCTCCCGTGTTCGATGATCCCACCACTCTGAAAGCGGCGGGAGCCGCCATCGCGCTCGCCATCCTGTGGCTGGTCGAGGGCGTCCTCCCGCTGTTCGAGGGGCGGAGCGCGAGGGCGGGGCACGGAGCGCGGAACCTCGCCCTCGGCGTGGGGAACGCGGCGGTGGCGGCCGTCATCTTCGCCGCGGCCACACTGTTCGTGACGGAAGCGGCAAGGGAACGCGGTTTCGGCCTCCTTCACCTGCTCGAACTCCCGGCGTGGGCGAGGATCGGGACCGCGGTCGTGATCTTCGATGCGTGGCAGTACCTGTGGCACCGGATGAACCACCGGATCCGGTTCCTGTGGCGCTTCCACCAGGTCCACCACTCGGACGCGGAGCTGGACGCCACGTCGGGTGTCCGCTTTCACACGGGCGAGATCGTGCTCTCCTCGATCGCGCGGCTCGCCGTGCTTCCCCTACTCGGGGTGACGGTGGCCGAACTCCTGGTTTACGAGGCGATCCTCCTCCCGATCATCCTCTTCCACCACAGCAACGTGCGGCTACCCGGCCGGGTGGACCGGTGCCTGCGCTGGCTCATCGTCACGCCGTGGATGCACTGGGTCCACCACTCCGACTACCAGCCCGAGACGGACTCGAACTACTCGAGCATCTTCTCCGTCTGGGACCGGGCCTTCGGGAGCTTCCGGCTCCGGTCCGAGCCGCGCGGGATCCGCCTCGGGCTCGAGAACATGGACCGGTCGGAGTGGGGTACGCTGCGCGGGATGCTCTCAATGCCGTTCCGGCGGAGGCGCCGCGAGTAGGCGGGCCTCGCGAGGGCGAGGTGGGAGGGTGCGGGCCGCCCGCCCGCGCGGAGCCCTCCTGGCGGCGACGCTCGGGGCGCTGGCGGGGCTGGCGGGGTGCGGCGACCCGGTGGCGCCGGCGGATCCTGAGGATCCCGGGGCCGGACCCGATCCGGTGCCCGCACCGGTCGATCTGTCGCGCGCGTGGGCGACGTCGACGCCCGAAGCGGAGGGGTTCGATCCGGAGGTGCTCGGGAGCGTCTTCGCGGACGCGGCGGGCGCCGTGCCGAACATCCGGGCTCTCGTCGCGGTCCGGAACGGGCGGCTCGTCGAGGAGGCGTACTTCGGCGGCATGCACCGGGACTCGGCCTTCGACATGCGGTCCGTCACGAAGACGGTGACGGCGCTGCTCATCGGCCTCGCCTCGGACCGCGGCCTGCTGGATCCGGAGGACCCGATGACGGACTGGCTGCCGGATCCGTCACTGCGGTCGGAACATGGCGGTATCCGCGTGCGCGACCTACTCACGATGACGAGCGGCATGCAGTGGTCCGATGAGGAGGACTTCGGCCCGTGGGTCCGGTCCGGCCGGCCCGTGGGCTACGTCCTCGACCTGCCGATCGTCGCCCCGCCGGGCCGGCGGTTCATCTACAACACCGGTGGGTCGCACCTGCTCACGGTGATCGTGGAGAACGTCGTCGAGGGCAGCGCGCTGGAGTTCGCCGAGCGGGAGTTGCTGGGCCCGCTGGGGATCGGGAACAAGCGCTGGCCGGTGATGCAGGACAGCGTAATCGTGGGCGGCGCCGCGCTGGCGCTCCGTCCGCGGGACGCCGCGAAGATCGGACAGCTTCTGCTGCAGGGCGGACGTTCCGGCTCGCGGCAGATCGTTTCCCGCAGCTGGGTGGAGGCACAGATCGGGCGGCTCGTCGAGGTGGGCGACATCGGCTACGTCCTGCGCGACGCGGGGTATGGCTATCAGACGTGGAGCGATCGCCGGGGCGGCGGTGACGACGTGTCCGCGTTCGTGCTGTGGGGCTACGGGGGCCAGTTCGTGTGGGTCGTGCCGGATCGGCAACTCGTCGTCGTGGCCCAGACCCACTGGCGCGGCACCGGCGACCACGACGGGAGACAGGCCGACGCGGTGGCCGATCTCATCGTGCACCGGGTGATCGAGGCGGCACGCCCCATCCGCCGCTAGCGGCTCGCCCGCAACCGACGCTGACGGCTCGCCGTGCCGCAACGGAACGTGAGGGCCTATGTTCCACGGGTTCTCTCGACCCCGTTCCGGAGAAACGCCCGATGCGCATCGTTGCCGCTGCTTTCGCCGCCGTACTTGCCGGCAGTGCCCTGACCGCCGGGGCCCGGCCGGCCGCCGCCCAGGAGCGGGTGCGGGGGCTGCTCGATCCGCCGCCCATGGATGACAGTCCCGGCATGCGCGTGTACGCCGCCTCGTGCGCGGAGTGTCATTCCGGGCAGCGCACGGTGCGTGCACCCGGCCTCACCACGCTTGGGGCGATGACGCCCCGGGCGGTCCTCAGTTCGCTGGAGGGCGGCCGCATGCGCCGGCACGGCGAGGATCTCACGGCGGACGAGCGCCGCGCCGTGGCGGAGTGGCTCACCGGCGAGACGCTGGTCGAGACCCGCCTCCCGTCCTCCGCCTTCTGCACGAGCGCACCTCGGGCCGAGGGCGTCGTGCACTGGTCCGGCTGGGGCGGCGGCGGCGGCGAGACGGGCTTCGCGGATGCGGCCCGCGCGGGGCTCACGGCCGCGGACCTGCCGAATCTCGAACTCGCCTGGGCCTTCGGCTTCCCGGACGTGAGCCAGGTGCGCTCGAAACCGGCGGTGATCGACGACCGGATCATCGTCGGCTCGGCGTTCGGCGAGGTGTATTCCATCGATCTGGAGAGCGGTTGCGTGCACTGGGTGTTCTCGGGCGACGCCGCCGTGCGCGGCGCGATCGCGATCGGCGACGGCCCCGACGGCGGGCAGTCCGCCTTCTTCGCCGACTTCGCCACGAACGTGTACGCGATCGACGCGACGACCGGCGCCCTCCACTGGCGCGCCGCCGCCGGGACCCACGCGGATCACGTCGTCACGGGGAGCGTGGCCGTCCACGAGGGCCGCGTCTTCGTCCCCCTCTCTTCGATGGAGATCATCAGCGCCGGCGATCCGACCTACGAGTGCTGCACGTCCAGCGGAGGCGTCGCCGCCTTCTCGGTGGAGACGGGCGAACCGCTATGGGAGTTCCGGACCGTGGCCGAGGAACCGAGACACACGGGAGAGAACGAGGCCGGGACCCGGCTCTTCGCGCCCTCGGGGGCGCCCGTGTGGTCGAGCCCGACGGTCGACGCCGCGCGCGGCCTCCTCTACATCGGGACCGGCGAGAACTATACGAGACCGACGACGGGCGGGAGCGACGCGATCACCGCGCTCGACATGGAGACGGGCGAGGCCCGCTGGACCTTCCAGGGGCGGGAAGACGACGCCTGGAACATGTCCTGTCTTTCGTCCCGCTTCCAGAACTGCCCCGCGCCGACGGGGCCGGACCACGACTTCGGGATGGCCCCGATCATCGTCACCGCCGAGGACGGGTCCCAACTCCTCATCGCCGGCCAGAAATCCGGCATGGTGTGGGCCCTGGACCCCGACTCGGAAGGCGAACTCGCGTGGGCGCGCCGGGTCGGGCGGGGGAGCTCCCTCGGCGGCATCCACTGGGGTCTCACGTCCGACGGACGCCGAGCCTACGTGCCGAACGTCGACAACCCGTTCGCCATCATCTCCGACCCGCGCTCCGGCGCCTCCACGCAGATGAACGCGGAGGATCCGCCCACCCCCGGCGTCTACGCCCTGGAACTCACCGGCGGGGAAGTCCTCTGGCACACTCCCCCCGATCCGTCCGTGTGCGCGGGCCGCGCCGGTTGCATGCCCTTCTTCTCCGCGGCCCCCACCGCGATCGAAGGGGCGGTGCTCGCCGGGAGCCTGGACGGCCACCTGCGCGCCTTTTCCACGGAGGACGGCTCGCTGCTCTGGGATGTCGACACCGCGCGCGAGTTCGAGACCGTCAATGGCGTGCCGGGCCGGGGCGGCGCACTCGACGGACCCGGACCCGTCGTCGCGCGCGGCTATGTCCTCGTCAACTCGGGATACGACATGTTCAGCCAGATGCCCGGAAACCTTCTTCTCGCCTACCGGCTGCCTCGCTAGGCAGCCGGGTCCGCCCCAGGAGGCTCGCGATGCGCGTTCGCTTCTCGTCCCTGTTCTCGTCGGTCGCGGCGGTCGCGGCCTTCACCGTCCACAGCGCCGTCGCACCGGCCCCGCTCGCCTCGCAGGAAGGCCGGCCGCTCGAACTCGCGGACTACTACCGCTTGAAGGACGCGGGGAGCCCGGCCCTCTCGCCCGATGGGTCGCGCGTGGCCTATGTCGTAACGACGGTCCTCGAGGAGGAGAACCGTCGCCACAGCGAGATCCGGCTCGCAAACGCCGATGGCTCCGGGGAGGCGACGCGGATGACGAGCCCGAGCTTCAGCGCCTCCTCGCCCCGCTGGACGCCGGACGGCCGCCACCTCGTCTTCACGTCGAACCGGCCGGGTCCGGACGGTGCGCGCGGCGGAAGCACCTGGTTCCTGCGCATGGACAGGCCGGCGGGAGAGGCGTTTCAACTCGAGGGACTCGGCGGTTCTCCCGTCTTCAGCCCGGACGGCCGCTGGATCGCCTTCACCCGTCCCACGCCGCCCGGACCGCCGCCGGAACCGTCCTACGCCTCCGACTTCGAGCGCCGCACGGTCGAGCGCTTCGACGGACGAGAGTACGACTGGATGAACTACCGCTTCGACCGGCGCGGCTATCTCCCGGACCCGCGCGATCCGAACGCGACGCCGCCCCGCGAGGTGTACCTGCTGCCGGCCGAGGGGGGAGAAGCGCGGCAGCTCACGGAACTCGGCTTCGACGCCTCCGGGCTTGCCTGGAGTCCCGATGGCCGGCGGCTCGCGTTCACCGCGGACGCGCACCAGCGCGATGAACACTCCTACGAGCGGTCCGATCTCTGGGTCGTCAACCTCGACGGCGACGTGAACCGGCTCACGGACGACGGATACAACTACTCCTCCCCGGCCTGGTCCGCCGACGGCGCGCGGCTCGTCGTCCGAGGGAACGAAGGCCTCGACATCATCATCGCGGAAGCGCGCGACCGCGGGGCGCCGAACGACCTGTTCGTATTCGACGCGGAGAACGGTGCGCGGCTCCGCAACCTCACCGGGGAGTGGGATCTCATCCCCGGCGGACCCACCGTGAGCGCGGACGGCGGACACGTCTACTTCGCCGCCGGAATTCGCGGCAACACGCACCTCTTCCGCGTCGCCGAGGGAGGGGGACCGGTCGAGCAGGTGACGGCGGGGGACCGCCGGCTCGGGAGCTTCTCCTTCTCGGAGGACTTCTCGCGCGTCGCGTTCCGGGCCACGGCGCCGACGGAACCGGGCGATGTCTGGGTCGCGGAAGTGGGGGCGGACGCGGACGACGAGGTGCGGCTGAGCGAGGTGAATCGCGACCTGCTCGCCGAGATCGACCTGTCCAGCCCGGAACGGCTCTCGTTCCGGAGTCCCGATGGGACGGAGGTCGAAGGCTGGATGCTCCCGGCGCGCGGCTACGCCCCCGGGCAGGGTGGATTCCCGATGGTCCTCCAGATGCACGGCGGACCGCACGGGGCCTACGGAAACACCTTCTCGTTCGACCAGCAGCTCCTCGCGGGACGGGGCTACATGGTCCTGTTCACGAACCCGCGGGCCTCGACCGGATACGGCGAGGACTTCCGCTGGGGGACGTGGGGCGGCTGGGGCTTCAACGACTACGACGACGTGATGGCGGGCGTCGACCACGCGATCGAACGCTACGAGATCGACACCGCGCGCATGGGCGTGACCGGCTACTCCTACGGGGGATATCTCACGAACTGGGTCATCACGCAGACGGACCGCTTCGCCGCCGCCGTCGCGGGGGCGTCGATCTCGAACTGGGTGAGCGACTACGCGGTGGCCGATATCCCGCGCACGAAGGAGAGCGAGTTCTATGGTCCGCCGTGGGAGGAGCGAGGACTGGAGAACCTGCTGCGTTCCTCCCCCATCATCCACGCGAAGGGCGTGACGACGCCGACCCTCTTCGTCCACGGGGAGTCGGACCACCGGGTGCCGATCGAGGAGGCCGAGCAGATGTACGTGGCGCTCCGGAAGCAGCAGGTGCCCGCGAAGTTCGTGCGCTACCCCGACTCCTACCACGGGGGATGGACCCCGTGGCGCATGGTGCACCGGATGTGGGTCCAACTCGAATGGTGGGAGCAGTGGCTCCGTTCCTCCGCGGCCTCCGATCAATGAGCCCGGCCGCGAGCCGCTCCGGAGGCCGGTCCGCGCGCGGTCGCTTCCTCGCGTGCCTCGCGTCCGTCCTCGTCCTGGCGGCGTGCCAGGCGGAGACGGATCTCTCGCCGGAGCGGTGGGCCGCCGACTACGAGCGGTTCATGGAGGCGCAACTCGTCGACCGGACGGAAGCCGGTGTCGCGACGGGGGAGAACGGAGCGGTCACCGTCGCCTACAACGGGCTCGCGGCGCGTGCCGGACTGGAGGCGCTGAAGCAGGGAGGGAACGCGATCGACGCGGCGATGACGACGTCGCTCATGCAGGTCGCGCTCACCGCCGGAGCGCCGATCAGCTACTTCGGCATCATGTCGCTCGTGTACTACGACGCGGGCACGGATCGCGTCCACACGATGAACGCCGAGTGGAACACGGTGCTCGGCGAGGACGATCCGGCGAACATCCCCGGCGGGATCGACCTCTCCTCTCCCGGCGGGATGTACGGTACCGAGGTGAGCGGGCGGACTGCGCTCGTCGGCGGGTTCATGAAGGGCGTCGGGGCCGCGCACGAGCGGTTCGGACGGCTCCCGTGGGCGGAGATCTTCAAGCCTTCGATCCACGTCGCCGAACAGGGCTTTCGGATCTCGAAGAAGGTGGAGGGCTACTGGGAGGGGCGGGCCGCGGACCTCGCCCGGCTTCCCGAGACGAAGGCGACCTTCTTGAAGGAGGACGGCTCTCCGTACGTCGAGGGGGACGTGCTGCGGCAGCCCGCGCTGGCCGCGACGCTGCGCGCGGTGGCGGAGCGGGGGACCGACTACATGTACGGCGGCCCGTGGGCCGAGAAGGCGGCGGCCGCGATCCAGGCCGACGGGGGCCGGATGACGGTCGAGGACCTCGCGGCCTACGAGGTCATCTGGGACGAGCCGCTCGTGGCGGAGCTGGGAGACGGCTGGGAGCTGTACACGAACCCTCCGCCGAACGCGGGCGGGGTGGCGATGATCGAAGCGCAGCGGCTCGCGGCGGCTTCCGGGCTGCGCGACGAGGGCCACTGGACGGAATCGCCGGAGGCCCTGAGGACCGCGCTCGACGTGACCCGCGCCTCGCTGCTCGACTTCCTGCCGCCGGAAATGGCCGCGTCGCTCGTCGGCGGCGAGTTCACCCCGGAGGCGCGCGTCACGCCGGACCACGCCGACCGGCTCTGGAACGTCATCCAGACCGGGCTGCCCTTCGGCAACTGGGCGCCGCACGGCCCCGGCCACTCCGATGACGTGGTCGCGATCGACGCCGAGGGCAACATCGCCGCGATCACCCACAGCATCAACGCGGTCCTCTGGGGCAAGACGGCGATCGTCGTGGACGGGATCACGGTCGGGGATCCGGCCTCCTTCCAGCAGACGCAGATCGCCCGCCTCGAACCGGGGTCGCGGCTCCCGGCGCCGACGCAGACCGGGATTCTGTTCCGGGACGGGCGGCCGGTGCTCGGCTTCGCCTCGATGGGGTCCGGCCTCCACCAGCGGACCTTCCAGGGGTTGCTGAATTTCATGCGCTTCGGGATGGCGGTGGACGACGCGATCGATACACCCGACTTCTTCCTCCCGAATACCGATCCGGCGACGGGCCTGATGACCTTCCGCGTGCCGGGCGGGAAGTTCCCGCGCGAGGTCCTCGACGGGACGGGTTACGCATACGAGGAGATCTTCCCGATGGAGGCCCGTTTCGGCGGCGAGGGCCTGTGGGTCGCCATCTCGCGGGATCCGGAGACGGGCGAGCTGCGCGCGGCCTCCCACAACCGCAACAACAGCGCCGCGGTGGCGTTTTGAGCCGGCCGGGCGCGCTCGCGGCGGCCCTGCTCCTGGCGGCCTGCGCGACGGGGCGCGGCCCGGAGGCGGTGCCGTCAGCGGTCGCATCGCCGGCCGCCGCGCCCGCTGCCCCATCCCCCGCCCCGCCCGCGACGTCCTCCGCCGAAACGGGCGCCCCGGTTCCGGCGATGACCACGGGAACGGCGTCCGGAACGGCGCTCTTCAACGATTCCCACTTTCATCTCCTGAACTACGTCCAGCGCGGCCCGACGGCGCGGGAGTTCCTGGAGATGACCGACGGGCGGGTGGGGCGGGTGGCCATGTTCGGCATCCCGCTGCAGCAGAAGTGGGACTACTTCCTGTCGGGAGACCGGGCACCGGACTACTACCTGCGGTCGAACGCGGACCTGTACTACTACTCGTTCGTGGACGCGGTCATCGCCCGCGAGTACCTGTCGCTTCCCGAGGCGGACCGCGGCCGGGTCGATCCGATGATCACGGGCTTCAACCCGACGGACATGTACTCCGCGGACCACATCGAGCGCGTCCTGCTCACCTTCCCCGGCGTGTTCGCGGGCATCGGCGAGTTCAGCATTCACAAGGAGTTCGTGTCGTCGAAGGTGTCCGGCCACGCGGCAAGTCTCCGCAACCCCGCTCTGGACCGCATCCTCGACACCGCCGCGGAGATCGGGCTCGTCGTCATCCTCCACTGCGACATCGACAACGTTCGCCCGGGCGATCCGCCGGACTTCGCCGCCGAGTTGCTGGAGCTGTTCGCGGACCACCCGAACGCGACGATCATCTGGGCGCACACCGGCCTCGGCCGCTTCATCGCCCCCGCCGAGGGGCATGTCGCCGGGCTCGACCGCATGCTCGCCGACCCCCGCTACGACCACATCGCCCTCGACATCTCGTGGGACGAGGTGGCGAAGTACGTCGTGCGCGACGAGGCGAGCCTCAAGGCCTGGACCGCGCTCATCGAGCGCCATCCGACGCGATTCCTCTTCGGCACCGACGCCGTGGCGCCCACCGACTGGGACGCCTATGTGAGTAACCACGCGGTGTATGCGCCGCTGTGGGAACGCCTCGGCCCCGAGGCCCGAGCCCAGGTCGAACGGCTCAACTACGAGCGCATCTTCGACGCCGCGATCCCTCGCGTCCGCGCCTGGGAAGAGCGCCGACTCACTGGCGGCACCCACTGACACCTTGACTGGTGGCGCTGTAAGAGTTCGATTTCGGAATCGCTAATTCCGATTTGCGACGCAAAATGGAACTTGTACGTCGATTTTTCGAGATTCCGAAGCAGAGTTTCTTCCTGTTCGGTCCGCGTGGCACCGGCAAATCCACCTGGCTGCGGGAACGGCTGCCAGGCGCGCTGTACCTGGACCTCCTCGAACCCGCCCTGCGCCGCAGGCTGAGCGCCCGGCCCGAGCGGCTCCGGGAAGCCCTTGCGGGGGCTCCCCACAGCGCAAACGTCGTCATCGATGAGATCCAGCAGGTGCCGGAACTGCTCACCGTCGTCCACGCCCTCCTGGAAGAGCCATCGCCTCCGCGCTTCGCTCTCACCGGATCCAGCGCCCGAAAGCTCCGTCGGGGTGGCGTGGATCTGTTGGGTGGCCGGGCCCTGCACCGGACGCTGCATCCCTTCATGGCGTCCGAACTACCCGATTTCAACCTGGAACAGGCGCTGACCCTCGGGCTTCTGCCCCTCGTTCTCGCTGCGAGAGACCCGACGGGCGTACTGGACGCGTACGCGAGCCTGTATCTCGAGCAGGAAGTCCGGGCCGAGGGTCTGACCCGGAACGTCGGGCAGTTCGCGCGGTTTCTGGAAGCCGTCAGTTTCTCGCACACTTCACAACTCAACGCGGCGGCCGTGGCCCGCGAGTGCGAAGTCGAACGCAAGGTGGTGTCGTCCTACATCGGCATTCTCGAGGACCTGCTCCTCTCGTTCCGGCTTCCGGTGTTTCGGAAGCGGGCCAAACGCGCGACTGTAGTGCGGGAGAAGTTCTACCTGTTCGATGCGGGCGTCTTCCGGTCGCTGCGGCCCCGGGGTCCTCTCGACCGGCCCGAGGAGATCGATGGACAGGCGCTCGAAGGTCTCGTCGCCCAGCATCTGCGTGCGTGGGCAGCCTACTCCGGATTCGACGTCCACATCTACTATTGGCGGACGCGGGGTGGGTCCGAGGTCGATTTCATCGTTTACGGAGACACGGGATTGCAGGCGTTCGAGGTGAAGAACACCGGTCGGGTGGACCCCTCGGACCTGAGGGCGCTGAAGGCCTTCCGGAAGGACTATCCGGAGGCTGAGGCGGCCCTGCTCTACCGGGGCGACGAGCGCCTGCGCATCGGCGAGGTCTGGTGCCTGCCGGTCCGTGATTTCCTTCGCAATCTCGTCCCGAACCGGGGGCCGCTGGAATGGTGATGAAGAGAGAGGGCCGCTGGCGCAGCTGGCTGCGGGAGGCGCGCGACGTGTACGAGGGGCTGTACATCGCCCCCTACCGCGCGACGATCCACCGCGAGTACCTGCGGCAGCACGACGCGTTCATGCTGATGGGTTTCTCGGATCTCCTCGGCGTGCCGAACCCGGTCCAGTTCTACATGCTTGAATTGTATCCGTCGCTCATCGAGGAATTCCACGAGTGGCACGTCCGGGTCGGGATGGAGCGCGGGCCCGAAGGCGGCTTCCGCTGTTGCTGAGCAACGACAGCTCGCGTCGGACCCCGCTGCCGTTCCCCGACCGGCCCGTCCTCTTCTTCGGCGGCAAGGGCGGGGTGGGGAAGACCACGATGGCGGCGGCGGCCGCGCTGGACATGGCGGCGCGCGGGCACCGGACGCTCCTCGTGTCCACGGACCCGGCGCACTCCACCGCGGACGTGCTTCAGGCGGAGCTGGGAGACCGGCCGCGAAGGGTCGCCGACGGCTGCTGGGCCATGGAGGTGGACCCGGAGCGCGAGGCCGACCGCTACATCGACGCCGTCAAGGAGCGCGTCGCGTCCGCGGCCCCGCCCCGCCTCCTGGGCGAGGTCTACCGGCAGATCGACATCGCCCGCGTCTCCCCCGGCGCCGCCGAGTCCGCCCTCTTCGACCGTTTCACCCGCATCCTCGAGGACGAGGGCGGCGACTACGACCGGGTCGTCTTCGACACCGCCCCGACGGGACAGACGCTCCGGCTTCTCTCTCTCCCCGAGTTGATGGCGACGTGGATCAGCGGACTCATCCAGCGGCGCAAGAAGATCGGTGCCCTGGCGCAGATGTGGAAGAACGTCGCGGGCTCCGAGGAGGTCCCGACGCCCGAGAACGACCCTCTGCTCGGGGCGCTGGAGGCGCGGCGCGACCGCTTCCGCGCAGCGCGGCGAATTCTGACCGACCGCCGGCGGACCGCGTTCGTCTTCGTCGTGATCCCCGAGCGCCTGCCGATCTGGGAAACGGAGAAGGCGGTCGAGGCCCTCGCGAAACACGACGTCCCGGTAGGGGCCATCGTCGTGAACCAGGTGCTCCCGGCGCCGGCCGCCGGCGCGGGCGACGATCCGTTCCTCGCCGCGCGGCGGGAACGTCAGGCCGCCTATCTTGCGAGGATCTCGCAGTCTCTCGGAGATTGGCCTGTCCTCCGCGTCGCCCTCCTCGACTCCGATCCGGTGGGGGTGGACGCTCTGAGGCGGATTCCCGTCGACAGCTAGTCGATGCCTGAAACGGACTGCTGGGAGGTAACACGATGAGCGCGATCGTCCTGCTGGTGATTGGTCTCTCGGCGTTCCTGACCGGAGTCCTCATCTACTCCCGCTTCATCGCCGGCAAGGTCTTCAAGCTCGACCCCGACTTCGTCACGCCCGCGCACGAGTTCAAGGACGGCGTCGACTACGTGCCGACGAACAAGCACGTGCTCTTCGGGCACCACTTCACGTCGGTGGCGGGGGCGGCGCCCATCGTGGGACCCGCGATCGCCGTCATCTGGGGCTGGCTGCCCGCTTTCCTGTGGGTCGTGCTCGGGACGGTCTTCGCCGGGGCGGTGCACGACTTCAGCGCCCTGTGGATCTCGACCCGCCACAAGGGACGGTCGATCGGGACGCTGACGGAGTCCATCCTCGGCCAGCGGGCACGGGTCCTCTTCCTCCTCATCATCTTCTTCCTGCTCCTGATGGTGAACGCGGTCTTCGCCGTGATCATCGCGAACCTGTTCATGGCGAACCCCGGCGCCGTGGTTCCGGTGTGGGGCTCGCTCGTCATCGCGCTCATCGTCGGCTTCCTCATCTACCGCACGGGGACGGGGATCCTCATTCCGTCGCTGGGGGCGCTGGCGACGCTGTACGTGCTCATATGGTTCGGGCAGGACATGCCCTTCACGCTGCCCGACTTCATCGGCTTCAGCCCGACCGAGGCGCAACTCGCCGCGGCGGGAGGCGATGCGGCCGCGGCGGGAGAGGCGGCAGCGGCCGATGGTCGCCGCGTGGGATGGATCGCGATCCTCTTCTCCTACACCTTCGTCGCCTCGGTCCTCCCCGTGTGGTTGCTCCTGCAGCCGCGGGACTACGTGAACGGGCACCAGCTCTTCGTCGCGCTCGGGATCATCAGCCTCGCCGTGCTCGTGGTGAACCCGGAGGTCGTGGCGCCCACGGTGAACACGGAACTGCCCGCCGACACGCCGGGCTGGCTGCCGCTCCTCTTCATCACGATCGCCTGCGGGGCGATCAGCGGCTTCCACGGCCTCGTCGCCTCGGGCACCTCATCCAAGCAGTTGGGGAAGGAGACGGACGCGCGCTACGTGGGCTACGGCGGGGCGATCGGGGAGGGTACGCTCGCCGTCACCTCGATCATCGCGTGTACGGCCGGCTTCGCGATCTACCTCAGCCGGGACGTGGGGGCGGCGCAGGGTCTTGTCCTCTGGCAGGAGCACTACAGCAGCTTCGAGGCGGCAACGGCCGGCGCCACGACCGCGTTCGTCAACGGCGTGGGCGTGCTTGCGGCCGGTATCGGGATCCCCGAGAGCGTGGCGGTGATTTTCGCCTCCGTCGTCGTGATCAGCTTCGCGGCGACGACGCTGGATACCGCAATCCGACTGCAGCGCTACATCATCAGCGAACTCGGCGTCGAGTACAACGTGAAGGCGATCCAGAACCGCTGGGTGGCGACCGCGATCGCCGTCATCAGCTGCGCGATCCTGGCGCTCTCCGCGGACCGCGGCGCCGGCGGCATGATGATCTGGCCGCTGTTCGGCACGACGAACCAGCTCCTTGCCGGCCTCACGCTCCTCATCGTGTCGCTCTTCCTGATGGGGCAGGGGCGCCCCTTCTGGGTGACGATGATCCCGATGGGCTTCCTGCTCCTGATGACGACGTGGGCGATGGTCATCAACCTCGACCGCTTCTTCGGCACGAACCAGTGGCTGCTGCTCGTGATCGGGGCCGCGATCTTCATCCTCGAGATCTGGCTCCTGCTGGAGGGCGCCGCCGCCATCCGGAGGGTCCGCGCAGCGAGGGTCCAGGCCTAGCCAGGCTCTCGGTCAGGCGTTCAGGATGTCGCGGATGATCGCTTCGTGATGGCGGTGGTGGAGGTGGAGGAAGCGTAGCCACTCGGCCGGGGTGAAGTGGCCGAGCACGTGGTGTGGCTGTGTGTGCCGGCACGCGTCCAGTTCCGCCGCCCGGGAGGCGAGACCCGCCGCCAACGCGCGTAACTCCCGGAACCCCTCCTCCAGCTCGGCCCGCTCAAGGCCCGCTGGACGCGTGAAGTCCGGGGCGGGGCCCCTGCCGCGCGGAATGGAGCCGTAGGCCAGGAGCGACACGCCGATCTCGTGCGGAAGGTGCTCCCGGGCCTTCGGGTTCGGGCGGGACAGCGCGTCGACGACCCAGCTCAGCACGTGCCGGTCGGCGAGGAACAGGTGTTCGAGGTGGTCCCGGACGCTCCACGCCGAGACGTCGAGCGTGACGGTGTCCAGCCGCTCGGGGTCCGCCGCCTGTGCGAGGCAGCGGTCGAGACCCGCGCGGACCCCGGCAAGGGAATCCTCGGTGGTGTAGGGATCCGAGAGACGATTCACGCTGCTGCTGCGGACCGCGATCCTGTCCCCTACCAGTTCATGGAGAGGCTGAGCATCAGGCTGTTCGCCGGATCTGGACCGGCGCCGTAGGCGTTCCGGCCGGCTTCGACGTTCAGCCGGAGGCCCGAACCGACGTTGAGACGTCCGCCCAGGTGGTAGCCATGGAGGCTCTGCCCCGATGTTTCGAGCGGCATCAGCGCCACCGGACCCTGGAAGTGGCCCCCACCGAACTGTCCCGGCCCCGGCTGTTCGGACAGCACCAGCCTCGCGTACGGCGTGAAGACGCCCCGGCCCGCCAGCGCGTCGATGCCGTATCCGACCTCCGCATCGACTCTCCGGCTGCCGTAACCGTACCCGTACCCGTTCGGCGTCAACCCGGTCGCCCCCTGCGCCCACAGCCGCGCCAGGCCGCTCGCCGTCGATCCCCACGAGGGGCTCACGCCGAGCGACAACCCTCGCCCCTCGCCCTGCGGGTTGAGGGTGAGGGATCCGCCGAGCCCCCACTCGTCGTAGTCGCTCTGTTCGTGGGCCACGAGCTTGCGGCCGTGCACGGAGATCGTGAGGCCCCGCTCGAGATCGAGGAAGGTCACCCCACCGCCCAGCTCCATGCCGAACCCGGTCTCCACGTCGCCCCCGTCGCGGCGCATGCCGACGCGAAGCTGCGGCTGGACCACCTCTCCCCCGGTGAGCGTGTATCCCGTCGAGGTTTCGAGCATCAATCGAACGCGACTCACATCGGCGGTGAGTTCGCTCCGTCCCTCGACTTCCTCCGAATTCATCTGCGCGACGAAGCCGTCCGACCGCAGGGCGAGTGCGAAGTCGCGCGGATCGCCGGACCCCACAAGCTCCCCCCGCGCCCCCAGGCCGACCATGCGCATCGAAATGTCGCTCGAGGGGTCCTCCTCGCCGCCGCCCGAGAGGTTCAGCCGGCCGAACCCGTACCCGAGCACGCCCCAGAGCGAGTGCCGTTCGCCGAGTGCGAGCCGCGCGTACGGGAAGGCGCTCGTCAGCGACGTCGTCACGTCGCCGACGTCATCCTGTCCGGCCCGCCCCAGTTCGAAGCCGCCCGATCCCATGCTGTAGGACAGGGCGAGCCCCGCGAGGACCGATCCGAACCGGTAGTCGGCTCCCAACGCGGCCGTGACGACTTCGCCGTCGTGGAATCCGCCGTCACCGCCGCTGGAGAACCGCATCATCTCGCCGGCGCCCCACAGCGAGTAGTTGCCTCCGCCTCCTGCGTGCTGTCCGGGGGACAGCTGGAAGGATGTCTCGCCCACGAGGCCGCCGATGGATGCGGGCAGGAAAGCGGTGGGCGCCACGCGGCCGGTGCCGGCGGAGCCCGAAGTCCCCTGGCCCCGCCCTGCCGGCGCGAAGCCGCCGAACAGCCCGCCCTGCGCATTCAGCGCGGCGAGATCGATCGTGCGCCCGCCGACCGTGACGTGGTCGGAGCCCCGGTGCGAAGGCGCGACGCGATTGCCGATCATCTCCATGGCCTGGCTCGCCACCGAGCGGCCGAAACGGTCGAGCCAGTCCGCGGCCGCCATCTCCGCCTCGGCGGTCGAGAAGTTCCGGTAGAACCCGGCGGCGACGATGAACTCGACGCCCTGATAGACGGGGAGGTCGCTCTTGAACGAGACGGCGTAACTCACCTTGGGGGTTCCGGTGTCCTCATCCCCCCGGACCGTCGGATCGTCCCAGAAGTACTCGACGAATCCCCCGCCCCCCTGAGCGGCAGCGATGATGTCCCTTACGAACGGTCTCCCCTGGAAGTCCGTGTTGTCCAGCACCGTGCGCCCTTCCCGCCAGGGGTCGGCCCCGTGGAAGATGACATACCCCTCGGGAGTGAGGACGAAGAGGTAGATCGGGCCGGACTTGAACGGGCCGCCCTCCTCTCGCATCAAGGCCTTCCATTCGGTCGCGCGCTGGAACCCGACCAGCCCGACGAGTTCGAGCAGCCAGTCGAGAGAGCCGTGTACGAACTGCTGGAGGCTCTCCCGATCCACCACGTCGGCGGCCGTCACTTCCGGAAGCGGGACGGGAGGGAGCGGCTGCCCTGCGGCCGAAAGATCCTGGTAGTACCCCCCCACGACGACCAGGTCCGCTCCGGCCACCTGGGAATGGTACTGGATCGCGTAGCTGTCCTTGCAGCGGGGGTCGTTCGGGTCGGCCGGGTCGTCCCAGCACCACTCCACGAATCCGCCCCCGGCCGCGCCGGCGGCGAGCAGCTGATGGACGACCCTGGTCCCGTTGTCGTCCACCACCTCGAGTACGTTCTTGCCGTCCAGGTTGGGGTCTTCGCCGTGGATGAACACCTGGCCGGCGGGGGTCATGAGAATCAGGAACATGTTGCCCACGTTCCAGTCGCTGCCCTCGGTCCTCACCGCCTGAATGAGCCGCGACCCTTCGTTGATGTCGGTGATCGCGGCGGAGACAGCCGTCGCATACTCCACGAACCCCTTCAGGGTCTCGCGGTCCACCACCTCACCCGCGGTGACCTTGGGCACCTGTGCGTTGACGGCGGGCGCCTGAAGTGCGGCGGTGGTCAGACCGAGTAGAGCAAATAGCAGCGTGGGGGCGCTGGTGACTCGCATGGCACCTTTCCTCGGCTCCGGAAAACGGATTCCGGCGGGCTGTCGGAGCGAGTCGCGCCTGGCGTCAGGGGTCGAGGTCGACCTCGATCTCCACGGCGTCCATGTCGTCGGTCGCGAGTTCGTCCTCGCCCGTGGGCATGCCGTTAATCTTGAACATGTACGTGACGACGTCCAGATACTGCTCCATGGGCATTCCGCCGGGGTTGTCCTCCGGCATCGTGGCCACGATCTCGTCCACGAGGTCCTTCACCGAGGCGCCGACCCACGACTGGATGAAGGGTCCCCCGAAGTCCTCCTCGAAGTGGCATTCGGCGCAGATGTTCCAGAAGACGTCTTCGCCCCGCGTGGCCTGTTCCTCGCTGAACACGCCCTGGGTGGTGTTGAGCGTGGCCGCCGCCTCCTCGGCCTCACCGTCCTCGCCACCCTCCTCCTGGCCCGCGAGGCTCGAGGCGCCGAGGATGACCGCGACTGCCGCCACCCAGACCGACCCGCGGATCCCTCTCCAAGGGAAAGCGTTCGGAAGACGGTTCGAGTTGTCGTTCGATATGTGCATCGGGATTCCTTTACGTTGAACGGGTCCGGGAACGCCCCCAACCTGAATTCCGAAGCCGGGGCGGAGCAAGTACGGGCCCCTACGAGCTTCCGCCGTCCGTCGTGACGGCCTCCTCCTCTTCCGATTCGTCGTCGTCCTCGGGTGGCCGGGGGCGGTTCATGCGCAGCGACACGCCGCCGAAGAAGGAGGAACCGGAGCGTTTCACCTCGTGCTCTCCCTCGTAGAGGTAGTCGAGCAGCGCCTCGTTCCACGAGAGTCCCGCCTTGGCGACCAGCTCCATCCATGGCCCATACGCCGTCTCATCCGGCGCTTCCGTCGTGCCGGACCAGATCGTGATGCGGGGATCGAAGCCGAACCGGGATTCGCCGCTCGATCCCTTGAGTGGCATCTCGATGAGCACGCTGTCCGACATCGGCAGGCGAAACACGTCCGGGTCGTATGCGGCGCCGTAGCGGCGGTAGCGTTCATAGGTGCGCTGGTTCAGCTCGAACACGTCGCGGTTGGAGTTGATCCCGCGCGTGATGTAGTCGCGGATCTCGAATGCCGCGTCCCGGTGCCGGGGAAAGTCGGGGCTGTCGACGTACCCGAACCCCGGCATGAACCAGCCCTTGTTCAGGCCCCAGTTACGCTCGGTCACGCGGCCGCGCCGCACGAGTCCGGAGAACTCGCTGAACAGCTGCACGACCTGGTGGGAGGGGTACCCGTGCGGATTCAGGAAGATGTCGGGCAGCCAGCGGCTCCACAGCCGGTTGCGGATGGGCGCCTCGGGATAGATGGGGTGATCGTCGCGGGAGCCCGTCATCACGTCGATCCCCAGCGACGCGAGATAGCCCGCGTGCAGGATGAAGTCCGGCGTGATCCGGTACAGATCGTACGCGAGCTGCGCGCCATCGGGGTTTGTGAACGGGTGGATGATGACGTTCACGTCGTCGAGCTTCGCCCGGTGTGCCGGGTCCGTGAGGAGGAGTTCCGCGTGCCGGAGGACGTGACTCGTCGATGAGACCTCGTTCGCGTGCTGCCGCGCGGAGTGCATGACCGTGGGCTTGAAGGTCGTCGCCTTCACGCGCGACCAGTGTGAAGCCGCGATCGGGGGCATGAGATCCGCCGCCCAGATGTCCCGGCCCAGGTAGGACTCGCCCGCCTTGTACATCGTCACTTCCTCGAAGGTCTCCGCCATCATGGCGAGAATGCCGTGGCCTTCGGGCGGAGGCATCGGCGTCTCCCACTGGACGAGGCGCTCGCCCCCGTAGCTCCAGCCTTCGGGCAGGAGGGTGCGCCAGTCGGGTGCCGGCGGCGGCGTCCCGTTCGCGGCGAGCCGGGCGGTCCGGCGGGACTCCGGATCCTGTTCGTGCGTCCATTCGGCCCAGACTTCGAGGGAACCGAGGCCGGTCCAGGCCAGCGAGGAGGCGTAGAGGCCGGCCGCGCGCAGCGCCTCGACCTCGCGGACGGTCGCCTCGACCTGCTCGGCGGAGACCATGCTCCGGTCGACCTGCCTCGGCGAGGCGTAGTTCAGCAGGCTGTCGCGCATGTCGGCGTCCGTGTCGACGCGGACGCGCAGCCCGAGGTGCGCGATCCCGGGCTCGCCCGCCCGCACCACGGCGAGCCGCGCGGAAGGTCGTTCGAGACCGGTCTTCGGGATGTCGAGCCGCATCGTGTCCGCCGCGCCGGCCGCGTCCTCGAGAGCGACGACGACCGCGGGCCGGGACGTGGCGAACCCCGTGAAGCTCACCCGGAGTTCCGCCGGTCGTCCGTCGCCCCGCGGCCGCATGATCGGGAGGATGCGCCCGGGGAAGGTCAGCCCCTGCCCGCGCGAGTTCCGTCCGAGGACGTCGAAGAACTCGATCGTCCCGAAGTAGATCTCCTCGTGGAGGGCGTCCATCGGGGCGTGAATCTCGTTGTCGATCTCGAGCCGGTAGTTGGGCTCGCTCATCTCGAGTTCGACCGTGAGTTCGCCGAAGTAGGGCGCGTCCGCGTTTCCGCCGTCGGGAATCCCGTCGTGCCGGTCCATCACGTAGTCGTAGATGGCCGGCAGGACGACGCTCTGGTAATGGTCCCAGAAGGTCTCGGGATCCGTGACGATGCGTTCGTCGGCGAGCGTGCGGTCTCCCGCCGCGGCGTAGATCCAGCCCGTCGTCACGCGGACGTGCTCGTAGTCCCGGAAGCGGTCGAAATACGGACGCATCACCCGGCGGGGCTCGAAATCGCCGGACAGGATCTCGTCGCCGCTCGCGTCCGTGACCGTCACCTCGTAGGTCGGTCCGTCGGTCGTCTGCTCGAAGCGGATCTTCTCCAGTTCGAGGCCGAGGTCGCGGGCGAGAACCTCGTCGATGGGGAAGATCTCGTGCAGCCAGCGGACGGGGGTGTGGATCGCCTGCTGGGGCCAGTCCTCCGGCGGATCGTTGCGCCGGAAGCGGATGACGATCTCTCCGATCTCACCGGGGGCCCGGCTTGCGAGTTGCGGCAGGATCACCTCTTCGAGCCAGGAATAGCCCTGCTTGAAGGCGGAGAGGACGCGGACCTCCACGGCGTCGGCCGGCGCCCCCGCTTCGATGAGGGCGTTCCGGGCCTCCTCCTCCAGTTGGCGGCGGAGTTCCGGCGGCTCGCTCAGGCGGGCCTCCACCCGGATGGGCTCGGCGGCCGCGGCCGCCGGGAGCACCCGGTCGCGGAACAGCTCCCGGAAGCGGTCGACCTCCGACGGCAGGGCGAGCGTGTCGGCGAAGATCGTGGCCGCCCGCTGGACATCGCGGTCGTCGATCGTGACGTCGACGGCGGCCGCGTCGGAGATGCCCAGCGCTTCCGCCGCGCGGGCCTGCACATACGCCTCAAGGCCGGGGTCCGCTTTCTCGACGGACATCAGCACGTCCGCGCGGGCGATCTGCCGGTCCGCGAGCTTGTCGGCGATGCGGCCGAGCTTGTAGAGGCCGGTCGCCGCCTGGCCCACGGGCGAGTGGCCGGACAGCGCGTCCCACAGGCCGCGCTCGACGTCGTCGACGGTCGGGCGGTCGTCGCCGCGCTCCGCGAGGTGCGGGAAGGTCCGGGCCAGCTGATCGAGCGCGCGCTCGGCCCCGGCGGCGTCCGCGCCGGAGACGACGAGCGCCGGTTTGGACCCGAAGGCCGCCGGGACCACCTGGATGAGCCCCTCGCCGGGGGCGAGCGAACCCGTATCGATCTTCGCGCTGTCGGCGAGCTGCCGGGTCAGGGCGTTGTCCACCCCGGTCAGGACCAGCGTGGGCCGGGCGGCGGCCCGGTCGATCGACGAAGCCGGGGCGACGAGCGGCACGGTGATCCCGGTCGATTCGAGTCCGAGCCGTCCGGCCAGATCGGGCAAACCGTCGATGCCTCCCTCGCCGGGCGCGAGCATAGCGTCCACGCGGTTCGGGAGTACCCCGCCGCCGAGCAGCCCGTCGGAGGTATAGAGGTTGGAGAGGTCCATGTCGTCCTTGCCGCCGCTGCCCGGTCGGCCGGCGACGGGCCCCGGCGCATCGGGCGCCGCGCGCCCGGCGATCCGGATCGTCGGGCCGCCCGCCAGCCGCGCCTCCACCGATTCGAGCCCCGGGTAGGCCAGACGCGTCCGGGGCGTCTCCTCATCGGTCGATTCGTCCCCGGCCTCGGTCTCCGTCTCTTCCGGTTCGCCGGCCTCGGCGTCCGCGTCGCCCGTCGCGAGTCCGCGGAGGAGTTCCGCGGCGGCGCCCAGGTTCGCGTCATCCACCTCGATCTCGGCGATCACGCGTCCCACGCCCGCCTGTCCCGCCCTGACCCTCGCCTGGGTCAGGCGCACGACCGCGCCCGCCACGCCCCCGGCTTCCAACGTCTCGGCGAGATCGTCCCGGACGCGGCTCAGTTCCGCCGTCGACAGCGTTCGCGTATGCGGCAGGACTCCGGCGAACAGGCGCGCCGCGGCCTGCAGCCCTTCGTCGTCCCCGCCGACCACGAGCACCCACGTGCGCCCGTCCTCCTCGCGCACCGCCACGGCTCCTTCCCCCGAATCGAGGGAGGCGGGGTCGATGCCCGGCGAACGCAGGCCGGCGCCCTCGAGTCCGCTCCGTCCCACGACGATCCCGACCTGGCCGCCATCAGGGTCGCGGGACAGCGGCAGGTCCATCGCCATCGTCTCGAACCCCAGCCGGGCGGCGACCTCGGCGCCCGCCGCCCGGGCGGCCGACGAGGGGTCGTCCCCGAGAACGAGCGCGGCGTTCACGAGATCGGGCACGCTGTCGCCGTTCGTATCGATCACGAGTGTCCCCAACTCGAACAGCGTGGCGAGGTCCGCCGTCTGCTGGGCGGCGAGCCCGCGGGAGGCCGGAGACGCGGCGCACACGACCGCCAACGCGAGAGCGACCGACACGGCCCTCGCCGCCGACGCGGGGGTTTGCCGCGGGCTGCCGAACGACTGCGTGCGGGGCTTCATCATGTCCCGTCCTTCCGTGATGCGACCTTCACGTCGTTTGCCAGCACGCCGACCCCCTCCACCTCCACTTCCACCCGGTCGCCGGGGGAAAGCGCTGACGTCTTCCCCGGCGTTCCGGTATAGATCACGTCGCCGGGAAGCAGCGTGAAGTAGCGGCTCGCGTAGGCGATGATCTCGGGGATGGAGAAGATGAGATCAGAGGTGCGCGCGTCCTGCACGACTTCGCCGTTGAGGCGCGTGCGCAGGCGCAGATCGTCCCACGCCGCGCCGGTCACGATCCGCGGTCCGAGCGGCCCGAACGAATCGCTGCCCTTGGCCCTGAGCCACTGCAGGTCGTCGCGCTGCCAGGTGCGCTCGCTCACGTCATTGCCCGCGGTCACCCCGAAGATGTGATCCTCGGCCTCTTCCGGACCGATGTGACGCGCCACCCGGCCGATCACGACGACGACTTCTCCTTCCGCGTGGACGACTTCCGCGTCCGGGGGAATCTCGATCGCGGCGCCCGGCCCGACGATCGAACTCGGCAGCTTGGCGAAAAGAGGCGGTTCTGCAGGCTCCGGGCGGGTCCCGATCGGGCTGTTGTCGAGGTGGCTTCTGTAGTTGAGGCCCACCGCGATCACCTTCGACGGCGTCGCCGGCGCAAGGAGATGAAGCTCATCGAGCGGCATCCGCTTCCCGGTGCGGACCTCCCCGCCGAAAGGAGGCGCCGCCAGTTCCTCCACCATGCTGCCCTCGATGATTCCGTCCGCGAGGACCTCATCCTCCACGACCCCCCAGCGGGCGCCGCCGTCCCCGGCAGTTGCGGCGTACGTGTGGTCCGTGGCGTCCGGCGCGAGATAGCGGATGTACGCGGTCACGGCCCCGGCCCGACCGCCCCGGTCCGGATCACGATCAGCCTTCTCCGGTGGGAATGTGCTCCGCGAGTTCGACCTCGAACACGAGCGGCGAGTAGGCCGGAATCGCGGGAGGCCGTCCCTCGGTTCCGTAGGCGAGATCGTACGGCAGCACGAGCTTGCGGCGCTCGCCCAGGCGCATGCCGGTGACCCCCTCCACCCAACCGTCGATGAGGGCGGTCGAGCCGAGGATCATTTCGAGCGGCTCCGGCGGGTTGTGATCGTGACTCGAGTCCACCTTGCTCCCGTTCGGCAGCCAGACGGTGTAGTGCACATGCATCTCGTCGCCGTAGCCGGCCGGCGGACCGCTCCCACCCTGCAACACCTGCATGAAGAGGCCGCTCTCCGTCTCCTCCATCGCATCGAGATCGACGGCGAGTTCGTCGACGAAGGCGATTTCCCGGAGATCCGTGATCACGCCCTCGGGCGAGCCGGCCATCTCGGGCGAGTCGACCGTCTCGGCCATCGCCGCGGCCTCCTCTGCGCTCTCCGCGCCGTCCGCCGCGTCCTCTCCTGCGTCCCCCGCGCATGCGATGGCGAGCGGCGCGAGCAGCAAGCTCGCCGTGGCCCGAAACCCGTTCGATATCCTGTCACGCTGCATGGAAAGCCTCCGAGTGTGGAAAGTGGCGAATCGCCCGAATGTAGCGGCGTTTCAACGCGGGTTGCTAGTATCAAGCATGAACACTCCAAGGATGTTCCGACCGGCGTTGCGGCCGGCGCGCCGACCCGCTTCCCGCGCGGCGTCCTGGCTCTGGCTCGTCCTGTTCGCCGCCGCCTGTGGCCCTCGTCCCGCGGCGGACGAGGACGCCTCCGGTTCGGTTGCGGAGGCCGATCTCACCCCCGCACAGGAACTCGTGGCGAGATCGGTGGCCTTCCACGATCCGGACGGGATCTGGGGAAGCCGGTCCATCTCGATGTCGTGGGTCGGTACGGACGGAGAGGGCGGGGAACGCGTCGCCGTCGAGCTGGAGTTCGGCGCGGACGAGCGCGACTTCGCCCTGTCGGGCCGCTATCGCGGATCCCCGATCGAGTACGAGACGACGGCCGATGGCTGGTCCGCGACCGTGGACGGAGTCGCGCAGGCGGACCTCCCCGACGCGGACCGCGAGCGCATGCGCCTCCATCGCGAAGACGGAATGTTCTGGCGCAGCTACTACGGGTTCCTGGCGGGTCTGCCGATGAAAATCTCCGACCCCGGCTCCCACCTCGATCCGGACATCATCGAGACCAGCTTCATGGACCGGGAGGTCCACGCGGTCCGGGTCACCTACGACCCCGATACCGGCGGCGACACGTGGTACTTCTACTTCGATCCCGGGACCGCGCAGCTCGTGGGCTGCCGCTTCTACCACGACGAGAGCGCGAACGATGGCGAATACATCACGTTCGAGGGCCTGGCCGCGGACGGCGGGCTCCGTCTGCCGCGACTGCGCGGATGGTACGTGAACGCCGACGGCCGCCACCTGGGAACCGATGAGGTGGGGACGATCCGGGTCGGCCCGTGATCCGGTCCGGCCCATGGCCCCGGTCCGGCCCGTAGTCCCGGGCGGGATCGCGGGACCGCGCCGGGAGGGTCGCCGGTTCAGCATCGCCGCCGCGGTCGTCATCGCCGCCCTCGCGGTGGTGCGGTGCTCGGATTCGACGCCGCCCCCGCCCCCGCCGCCCCCCATGCCGAGCGGGGACTGCGTCCTGTCCTTCGTGATCGACGGAGATTCCGTCCGCTGCGCCGACGGCCGGGAAATCCGGATTCTCTCCATCGACGCCCCGGAAATGGCGCAGGAACCGTGGGGCGCCCGCGCCCGCGAGGAGTTGCTCCGGGTCGCCCCCGTGAACACGGCGCTCGGAGTCGAGTACGACGCCGTCCGGATCGACACCTTCGACCGGGACCTCGCCTACCTCTTCCTCCCGGGCGGGGACATGCTGAACGAACACATGGTCGCGAGCGGGGACGCGCTCGCGTTCATCATCCCGCCCAACCGCCGCTACGCGGACCGGATCGAGGCCGCGGAAGCCGCCGCGGCCGCGGAGGGGCGGGGGCTGTGGGCGGAGTGGGGGTTCACCTGCCGCCCCGCGGACTTCAGACGGGAGCGCTGCTGAAGCCGGAGGCCGCCCCGGTACCCTAAGCCGGGGTCGAGACGCGGGTCACGCGGCGGAAGATGAGCGCGGCGACGAGGCCGATGGCGCCGAAGCCGGCCACGGCGGCGAAGACGTGCTGATGCCCGGGGAGGCCCGGTGAGTTGTCGAGCAGGACGCCCATCAGCGGTCCCATGAAGACGTCGGGCGTGAAGCCGAGGACGGAGACGACGCCCGCCGCGCTCCCGGTGCAGGCGAGCGGCACGGCGCCCTCGGCCAGCAGGGCGAAATAGACGCCGCGGAGCGCGTAGATGCCGACGCTCGCGGTGACGATGGTGGCGATGAGCATCCAGGCCGGTCCGGGCACGAGGACGCCGGACGCAATGAGCAGACAGCCGCCGATGAGGATCGCGAAGCCCCACACGATGACGCGGGAGGCGTCGATCCGGTCCCCGAGGTAGCCCGCCGCGATGGCCGCCGCGGCCCGGATCCAGAAGGCGAGCGTGCCGATCCCGGAAGCCTGGACGTCGTCGAACCCGAGCGCGTCCCGCGACAGGAGCGAAAAGTCGTCCGTCGCCTTGTACCCGGTGTAGGCGCAGACGACGATGATGGCCTGGAGCCACACGGCCGGCATGCCGCACGCCGCTTTCACTCCGCTCAGCGAGAGTTTCTGCGAGCTTTCCGGGTCGCCCGCCTCCCCGCCGGGCGTGCTGTCGGGCACGAGGATCCACACGAGGACGGCGATGCCCAGCGTGATTCCGGTAAAGACCCAGATGACGCCGCGGAAGGCCGCGGCCCGCTCCTCCGGCGTGGCCGAGGACGCTTCGCCCGGGAGGAGCGCGGCGAAGACGGCCACGGAGACCGACGCGACGAGCGCCGCGAGGAGACCGCGGCCGCCATCGAGGAAGCCGTAGGCGCGCCCCTGCTTCGACTGCCCGCCCCATTCGCGGGTGGCCCGGATCATCGCCGCCCAGAAGAGGAGGACCGTCGTCATCCCCCAGAAGGCCCACAGGATGTTCATGGTCCGCGGTGGCGGGAAGCCGGCGAGCACGATGCCGCCGAGGCCGGTGGCGAGGAGCGCAAGCGCCATCAGCCGACGGGCCGAGAACCGGTCCGCGAGCGGGCCGCCCGCGAAGTACGCGACCATCGCCACGACGCCGTAGAGGGAAAAGGCGGTCCCCAACTCCAGGTTCGTGATCCCGAACACGTCGAGCAGCGTCGGGCGGAAGACGCGCGCCAGGACGAAGGGGAGGAAGAAGACGGCCTCCCCGGCCGCGATGAGCGCGAGGAGGATCAGCCCCCTGCGCGTGGGACTCCCTCCGGAGCCGGCTCCGGCGGGGTGGATCAGCGGTCGGGTCGGCGGGTCGGCCAGGGGCGGCTCTCGACGCGTCCGAGGGGCGCCAGGGTGCGGGCCGGACGGTACGCCTGACGCTCCGCCATGTCGTACTGGTCGCCCGGCGCGAGGAAGTAGAACAGGCCGCCGCTGTCGAGCATGCTCTGGTTGTCGTAGATGACGACGTAGGACTCTCCGATGACCTCGAAGCGGTCGCCCTGCACGACGATGGCGGTGTTCTCATCGATCCCGATGCCGAGGAGTTCGGGACGGGCCTCGATGATCTCCAGCATGTCGAACTGGCGGTTCCGGTAAAGGAGGTGCTGGTCGATCGCCGTGTTTCGGACGAACCCGAACCCCTCCTCGTGACTCCCCATCATGATCGTGTTCGTCGCCGTGTCCCCGCGCGCCAGGTACGATCCCTGGATCGTCGCGCCGGCCGACGAGCCGCCGATGACCCCGCCGCGCTCGAGGAGCGCCCACAACTCCTCCTCGGTCCGCGTCCCCGCATAGGAATCAACCAGGCGCCACTGGCGTCCCCCGGTGAACCAGACGCCGGTCGCCTCGCGGATCGCGGCCACGAAGGCGTCGCTGTTCGCCTCGTCGCGGTCGTTCGTGTGGCGAACCGTGAGGTTCTCGGCCCCCGCCGCCTGGAAGGGCCTCACGCCGCCGAACGACGGCCCGTAGGACTCGGCCCCGCCCGCCGTGGGGATGACGACGATCCGCGCGTCCGTCCCGCCGGCCAGTTGCACGAACCGGTTCGCGATCTCCTGGCTTCGCATGGCGCCGCCCACGATCACGAGCGACCCGTTCGGCGGGCCGACCTCCTGGGCTTCGACCGCGACAGGAGCCACGATTGCGACCCCGTACGCCGTTACCGCCATGGTCAGGAGTGCACAGGCCACGCTCAACGCTCCCCGTTCTGTTCGCATCGTTCGACCTCTCGATCCGGTTGCGCCCTTCGTCCTCGGGCGGAGGGTCTCACGGTACGCGGATCGCGAAGACCCGGCGACCCCGGCCGTCGGTGGCCGCCGGGTCGCCGCTTGTCGCTCGCCGCGGGCCGCGTCACGTTGCGGGGCGAACGATCCCCGGCGACCCGGAGACGCAGCTTATGTCCACACCGCCCCTTACTCTCCTCGGCTCCACGCTCTGCCTGGCCGTGCTGGCCGGGAGTCCCGCCGGTTTCCCGCCACCCGACGCCGTTGAGCCGCCGTCGCCTCGAGCCGACGCCCTCGCGGGGGCCTGGGCCGCGAACGAATACGTCCTGTCGAGCGGCGCTCGGCACCCCGTGCGGGGGCGCATCATCTTCACGGACGGCGAGTGGCAGGTCCTCTTCTTCGTCATGGATGGCGACGAGCCGAGGCGCGGGTCCGGCGAGGGCGGACGCTACACCTTCGACGGAGAGACGCTCACCTTCGAGCACCTCCATCACCTCTCGTACGGACGCACGATGGCGGGACTTCCGGCGAGCCCGCTCGCGATGACCGCGCGGGACGGGGAGGGACCGCTCGAACCCACCGGGGTCGAGATCGACGGCGACGCGCTGACGCTGCGCTTCCCCAGCGGAAACTCGATGTCCTTCACGCGCAGTTCCGCGTGCTGTCCATGACCGGTGCGTGTGCCGGAGACGACCGCCACGGTCTGATCGGCCGGAGGGAGTGGCTCCGTCTCGGGGCGACCGGCGCCGCCGCCCTCGGCCTCCCGGCCTGCGCCGCCTGGGAGGGGGACGCGTCTTCGGCGGAACTCCCGCCGCTCCGGGCCCGGGCCGGGCCGGGCGACGCGGATTGGGACGACGTGCGCGCGCACTTCCTCGTCGAACCCGGCACGGCCTACCTGAACAACGCGAGCATCGGCATGCCGCCGAGGCAGGTCGTGGATGCGGTCGCCGCGGGGTATCGGGCCATGGCCGAACTTCCCGCCCGGGGGCGCTCGGATCTGAGCGCCCGGATCGCGGAACACGTCGTGCCCGGACTCGCGAAGCTGTTCTCGGTGCGGCCGGACGAACTCACGCTCACGCGGAACGCGTCGGAGGCGCTCCATCTCCAGAGCATCGGGGTCGCGCTGGGCCCCGGCGATGAGGTCCTGATCACGAGCCAGGAACATCCGGCGGGCCGTCGTCCGTGGGAGTTCCGGCAGGTGCGGGAGGGCATTCGGGTGAACGAGGTCTTCATCCCCAGCCCCCTTCCCCCTGAGGAGGAGGTCCTCTCCCGGTTCGAGGACGCGATCACGCCCCGGACGCGGGCGGTGGCCTTCTGTCACGTGACCCGCGGAGGGCATCTTTACCCGGTGGAGGCGATCTGCCGTCTCGCGCGCGAGCGGAGACTCGTGAGCCTCGTGGACGGCGCGCAGGCGGTGGGCCAGTTTCCCGTCGACCTGACCTCCCTGGGCTGCGACGCGTACAGCGTGAGCCTGCACAAGTGGATGCTGGCCCCGGCGGGGACCGGTTTCCTCTTCGTGCGGCGCGATGCGCGCGACCGCATCCGGACGGCTTTCGCGCCCGACGCCACCCCGGAGCAGCCGCAGTTCGATCCCCCGGGTACCGCGGCGTTTCCGGTGCGCGCCGCGATCGGGACGGCGGTCGATTTCGTCGCGACGCTCGGACTCGAGGCCGTGGAGGCCCGCTGCCGCTTTCTCTCGGATCACCTCAAGTCACGCCTCGCGGAGGTGAGCGGCGTCACGCTCCTCAGCGGCGCCCGCGACCGGAGCGCGCCCGGATCGACGATCTTCGAGAAGGAAGACCTCGACGCGGTGGCCGCGGTGGGTGCGATCGAGGCGAGCATCTCGTCCCACATCGACGAACACCAGCGGGACGGCCACAACGCGATCCGCATCTCCACGCACATCTACAACACGACGGAGCAGGTCGACCGCTTCGTCGAGGCCCTGGCCCGCACGACGGGCTGACCGGAGGAGCAATGAAGCTTCGCACTCGAATCACCGGACTCGCGACGGCCGCGCTCGCCCTCACATCCCTCTCGGCCTGCCTCGGCGAGGGCACGCGGATCGAACTGGCCACGGGCGACGCGGAGGAGGCGGCGGCGGAGCCCGGGGGGATCTACGAGGTCCGGACCTATCACTTCGACCCGGCCCGTTTCGAGGAGTACGCGGAGGTCGCGAGAGGCGAGTATATCCGCTATCTGCGGGACCACCTGGACATCGCCGGGTTCTGGATCGACTCGGGGATTCCCGCCGAGGTGCGGGGCGCCGAACAGGACGAACTCGGGCCGGGGAACGTCACGTGGGTCATCCGCTGGGCGTCGAAGGCGGAGCGCGACGAGAAACTCCCCCAAGTGCTCGGCACGCCGGAATGGGGCGAGATCTTCGCCGACGTCCCGGGCGGGGGCGCGAGCTACCTGCGGATCGAAGTGCGCTTCATGGAGTCGCTCGACTGAACTCTTCGCCGCCCGGGAGAGCATTCGCGGAAGTGCTTGACACAATCTAACTGGTCATAAATACTAGTCACATGGAAACGATCAACGCATCCGACTTCAAGGCGCGCTGCCTCGCCATCCTCGATCGCGTCTGCGAGACCGGCGAACGCGTAGTCATCCTCAAGCGTGGGAAGGCAGTAGCCGAACTCTGGCCACCAAGCCGTGCGCAAGCCGAGTACCCGCAGGGGGAACTGAAGGGCACGGTGACCGTCGTCGGCGACATCGTGGCGCCTGCCGTCCCCGAGGATCACTGGGAGAGCCTCGGCGATGACGGCGCTGCTTGACACTCACATCCTGATCTGGTGGCTGAACGATGTCTCGCGGCTCTCGCCGGAGCAGCGGGAGGTCATCGAGTCTGCGGGCGCAGATTCGCCGTTGCTCGTGTCGGACATCTCGCTCTGGGAGGTGGCCACCCTCTGCGATCTGGGCCGGATCCGCTTGACCGTCCCGCTACGAGAATGGCTGGATAAGGCGGTCGCCCCGCCGCTCGTCAGGCGGCAGGGGATCTCGCCGGCCATCGCGACGGAACTGGCCGCCCTCCCCGACTCCTTCCACCGGGATCCCGCGGACCGCATCCTCGTCGCCACGGCCCGCGTATTCGGCGCGACGCTGCTGACGCACGACCGCAGGATCGTCGAAGCCAATCTGGTGGAGACCCTGTCATGAGCGGCGCGAGGGCCACGGTTCGCAGGGCTCTTGCCACGGCCTGCTAGGGCACGAGGGCGGTCTCCCGCTTCCTGAGGACGAAGAGTCCCTCGCGCATGCTCGACACGATGATGTTCCCGGAGGGGAAGAACGGGTAGTTGCTCCAGGATCCGGCGAAGCCGGGCGCGTCCGGGCTCCCCGGCACCGTGTCGAAGAAGCCGGCGGGCACGGGGTTCTCGGGGTCGGAGATGTCGAAGATCCGGAGTCCGCT
Organism: Gemmatimonadota bacterium; assembly: GCA_022825725.1. Lineage (GTDB taxonomy): Bacteria > Gemmatimonadota > Gemmatimonadetes > Palauibacterales > Palauibacteraceae > Palauibacter. The sequence continues at coordinate 22,555 of JAJDWE010000072.1, read as the reverse complement.
CACGTAGTTCGACTGGTACATGAGGTCGCCGCGGATGTAGAGGTTGTGGTCCGACGCCGCGTTGTCCTGCACGAACTCCCGCACGAGCACCGGATCGTCCAGGTCCTCCACGTCCCACACGAGCGTCCGGGTCCCGGTCGTCCCGCCCGACAGCTCGTCGAGTTCGTCGTTCAGATAGAAGTAGCGCTGATCCTCCGACAGCCACCCCTGGTGGGAATAGGCGACGTTCGGATAGGCGGCGTTCGAGATCGGCGTCGGGTTGTCCTTGTCGGTCACGTCGCCGATGCCGAGCTTCGTCGCGCTCGCGTTGAAGCACACCTCGCGGCCCGCGTAGTCGGCGTCGGGGCCGTCGTAGATGACGCACTGCGCGTCGTGCGTGTAGCCGCCCGATCCGGCATTCCCCGTCTCCGGGTCCGCGAAACAGCCGGCGAAGGTCGGGTTCCGGGGATCGCGGATGTCCACCATGTGCAGCGCGCCGCCGCACGTCTCGCCGCCCCCGCTCCCGCCCACCACATACGCGAAGCCCGACTCTTCATTGATGACGATGTTGTGCGCGGAGGCGAACTCGGCGTAGTGCGCATCCTCGTCGAAATCCACCGGCGGGCTCGTCACGTCCCGCAGTCGCGTGAGGTCGAAGACCTGCATCCCGTGTTCGCCCGCGTTGTCCGCCACGATGAAGGTGTGGTCGGCGTAGACCTTCATGTCCCGCCACAGATTGGGCATCGCCCCTTCGGTGAGGGGAAGATTCCCGAGATAGACCGGATTCCCGGCGTCCGTCACGTCGATGAAGGAGGTCCCGTCGAACCGTCCGAGGATCGCGTACTCGCGGCCCGTCTGCGGATCCACCCAGCCCCAGATGTCGCTGACCATGATCCCGCGTCCGCCGCCGACCTCCCGGGCCGGGAGGAAGGAGACGAGATCCACCTCCGAGCAGTCGAAGCCTGCGACCGTGCCGTCGTCCGAGCATCGCATCTCGTCGCCCGTGACGGAGGCAAGACCGAACGCGGTCTCGTGGATGGGAGCAGCCTCGCTCCACGTGCCGCCGGCGTCGCGCTCGAACACGAAGCCGATGCCCTCGAAGAACTCCGATCCGGGCGCCCCGACCACCGCGAAGCCGTCGCCTCCGGCCACCGAGTTGCCCATGAAACCCATGAGCCCCCGGGTCTCGCCTTGCAGTACGGTCTCCTCGCTCCACTCGCCGTCGTCGCCCGCGCGGAGGACGTGCGCCGCGCCCGAGAAGGCGTTCGTTCCCGGCGCTCCGACGACGAGTCGCCCTCCCGCCCCGGCGAGGGCATAGCCGAAGAAGGCCGCCGGGGACGGTGAAGCGGCCGCGATCATCCCGGTCTGGGACCACGTCCCGCCATCGTCCGCCGCGAAGCGAAAGACGGCGCCTTGCGCCTGGTTCGCGAGGGGAGAGCCCAGGAACGCCTCTCCACCCTCGAGCACGGCGGACTGGCCGGCCACGAGGCCGCCGGCCGGCGTCAGCCTCCCGATCTCGGACCAGTCCGTCCCGCTGCGACGGAACACGTATCCGGTTCCCGCCTGGGGCTGGGCCGGCGCCGCGAACTGGCTTAGCGCGAACGGCCCGGGCGCGCCGACGAGGGCCAGATCGCCTTCCACGCTGACGGCGGCCCCGAAACGGGCGTCCGCCGGGGCGTCGGACCCGGTGAGCTCGACAGACGTCAGGCCCATATCGGACTGGGCGTAGGCGAACACCGAACCGCTGGCCCCGCGTCCCGGCGCGCCGATGACGCCGAATTGCCCGCCGGTCCCTATGGCCACCGAGGAACCGAAGGCGTCTCCCGGCATCCCGTCCGGCGCCTCCAGCCTCTCCCAGAAGCTCCACATGCTGCCCTCGCGGACGAAGACGTACGCGGCCCCCCGGCTCTCGTTCTCCTTGGGAGCGCCCACCACGAGAACGTCGCCCTCGACGGCGAGCGCCTCCCCGAAACCGTCTCCGTACACGCCGCTCGGCGCCGGAATCGCGGCGATCTCCACCCAGCCATCCGGGCCGCTGCGCCGGAATACGTGCACGCTGCCGGGTTCGGAGCCCGGCATGGGGAACATCGCGAACTCGCCCGGCCGCGAGACGAAGATTTCGTCGCCGGAAACCGCGGCCGCCGCCCCGAAGCCGATGATCGGAGCCCCGGCGGCATGGTCCAGGCTGCCGGCATGCGTCTGCGCGACCGCCGGCGCCGCCGCAGCGAAGGGAACGAGGGAAACGAGAAGGGCGAGATGACGTGGTCGCATGGTACTGACTCCAGGGGTTGCGGAAGGTCGAGCGGCGGAACCTATCCCCGCCGACCGTGCTAGCGGAAGCGGATGGCGATGCCGAACTGGGCCTGCCACTGCGAGGCGCCGATCTGCGGCAGGTAGGGCACCGAGGCGCGTACGCCGCCCGTGTCGCTCGTCTGGAGCGGTCCGGCGTAGCGGGCCCGGAGCGGGTCGTCCGGTTCGGGCAGCATGTTCTGAAGGTCGAAGTCGTCTTCGATCCGGTCTTCGACGGTCAGCAGCTGCACGACGGGGTTCACGGTCTGGACGTGCCCCCAGTCGCGATTCACCAGGTTCAGGACGTTGAGCACGTCGAGCGTCACCGTGACCTCCGCGCCGCCCAGCGGGATGGGCTGGCTGAAGCGGAAGTCCAGCTGGTGCGACCAAGGCGTCCGGCAGGCGTTCCGGTGCAGAATCCGCAGCCGGTTCTCCTGCAGACAGGGTTCCTGCGCGACGAGTTGCTCGAAGAGGATGCCGCTGACCGGGGTCCGTCCTCCCCCGGGGAAGTCGAACGCCGCGCCGGTCACGAAGATGAGGTCGTTCGCGAGGTCGAGCGCCCGGCCGTACCCGGGATAGGCGTCCCCGTTGATGTCGTCCGCATACACGTACGAGTAGGGCCGCCCCGACTGTCCCACGTAGAGCACGGACAGGCGGCCGCCCCCCACCAGTTCCGGCAGGGCGGCCGTCGCGCTCGCCACGAGGCGGTGCGGCCGGTCGAAGAGAGAGGCCTGCCGCTGGGGATCGTTCGGATCGCCCTCGACCGCGGTGTAGCCGAAATTCGCGATCGCATCGAGCGAAGAGAGACTGCGGACGTCGGCGGAACGGTTGAACGCGTAGCCCACGTCGACGGAGAGCCGGTCGCCGAACTGCTTCCGGAGCCGCGCGCTCAGGGCGTACGAGAAGTTCAGGGGCCGGTCGCCGATCTTGATGACCTGTCCGAAGCCCGGATCGACGCGGCGGGGGAGAAAGATCGGCTCCCGCGCGCCCGGCGGCTCGCCCGGCGGCGGATCGACGAACTCGCTCCCGGCGCCGGGGTCGGCGAAGGTCTCGCGCGTCCCGAAGCCGAAGCCGTAGGTGAACCCGTTCGCCTCCGTGCGGTCGCCCGCGGGGAACGCGGGACCGATGTTCAGATCCTGGAACGCGATCTGGTTCACGGAGCGGGTGTAGATGCCCTCGAGCGAGAGGACGACTCCACCCGGCAGGCGCTGGTCGACGGCGAGCGAGGCCTTGAAGTCGCGCGGAAAGCGGAAGTCCGGGTCGAACAGCGTGACGATGGGGACCGCGGACTCGCCGCCCGTCCCGTCCACACAGAGGGTCGGGGGAGGCGCGAGAGGATCGAACGCGGGGACGATCTCGGGATCGGGAACGCCGAGATTCCGTCGCCGGCAAGTCATGAAAACCGATGAGAGCCCTGTGTTCTGATAGGCGTTCGCGAGCCACGCGAAGGGGGGCCGGCCGGTGAACAGCCCCATCCCGCCGCGGATCTGCGTCGTGCGGTCCCCGCCCAGACCGAGGTTGAAGCCCGCCCGCGGGGAGAAGAGGACGGTGCCGCCCGGAAGGTCGCTCGTGCTGAAGCCGTACGACCGCTCCACGTCCGGGTTGTGCGCCGGCGCGTCGGGCATCAGCGGCACGTCCATCCGCAGGCCGACCCGAACGTTCAGCCGCTCCCCGATCCGGGCCTCCTCCTGCACGAAGGCCGACAACTGGTGCACGTCGAAGTCCGAGATGCCGGCGTCCTCCGAGAGCGGCACGTGGACGACGTATTCCTCGGGGGCGTTCGCCTCGAGGTCCGCCAGCGACCGGAAGTAGTAGCTGCCGAGGCTGCCCGGCAGATACTCGCGCCGGATGGAAAAGCGCTCGAACCCGGCTCCCAGCGTGAGATGGTGGTCACCGAGCGAGAAGGTCAGCGCGTTCGTGACCTGCAGGATGTTCTGGTCGAGTTCCCCGTCGGGCCCGGAGTAGTTGGACCCGAGGCGCAACTCGCGCCGGAACCCCGCCCCCGGCACGCCCGCCTGGAGGCCGACCTCGACGCGGGGATAGAGGGAGTTCGCGGTTTCCCGGTCGCGCAGGAACTGCGCGTTCACCATGAGGTCGTTCGAGAGTCGCGGACCGAGCGTCGCGAGCCACTGCGCCCCGAACGACTGGTTCCGTGATTCGATCTCCCGTCCCGTGGACGACATCTCGTAGGCGTCGCCGGGAAGTCGGTTCGTGGCCGGATCGTCGGCGGCGTAGGCGAGGTTGTAGCGGAACATGAGGGAGTGGTCCGCGTTGGGTCGGGCGTCGACGCGGACGAACAGGTTCGCGAGGTTGTTCTCGAGCGTGTAGAGGCCGGCTTCGCCCGCCTCCGCGCCGTAACCCCGGAGGATCCGGGACACGCGGCTGACCGAGTCGGGGTCCAGCTTCGTCCGCACCATCTCGTCGATGCCGACCGTGAAGCCATCGGGTGGCCGCGTCCTGCTCTCGAGTTCGCCCGCGACGAAGAAGTGCAGGCGGTCGCGCAGGATCGGCCCTCCGAGATCGAAGCCCGCGAAGGCGTTCTCCAGATCGCCCGGCGCCCGCGGGATCCCGCCGATGACCGCGTCGCCGACGAGCGCGTCGTTGCGGAAGAAACCGAACGCGGAGCCGCGGAAGTCGTTGCCCCCCGTGCGCGTGACCGCGTTGAGAACGCCCCCGGTGAACCCCGACTGGCGCACGTCGTAAGGCGCGGTGAGGACCTGCAGTTCCTCGATCGCCGCGAGCGGGATGACGCGCCCCCGCGCCTGTCCGCCGGCCACCCCCGTCGGCGAGAGGCCGAAGACGTCCTGGTTGAGGGCGCCGTCCACCTGGATGTTGTTGAAGCGGATGTTCGAGCCGGCTACGGACGTCCCCATCTCGTCCACCGCCACGAGCGGAGAGAGTCGGGCGAATCCCGTGAAGTCCCTGGAGATCGTGGGGAGCGTCTCGAGCGTCTCCCGGTCGACGACCGTCGTCGAGCCCATGCGGGTGGGGTCGAACTCGGGATCCGTCTCGACGCGAACGGAGAGTTCGGGCAGGGGAACCGCCGTCTCGGAGAGTTGAACCTCGAGCCGCAGCCGCTGTCCGGCGATGAGCGTCAAACCCTCCCGCGTCGCCGGATTGAGCCCGATGCGTGCGACCTCCAGGGTGTAGGGGCCACCGGGCCGAAGGTTGGCGAGGCTGAAACGGCCGAGGTCGTCGCTCAGGACGGTGTGGGTGGCGCCCGTCTCGGTGTGGCGGAACTCGACCCGGGCTCCGGCCACGGGGGCTCCGTCGGCGTCGATCACGCGTCCGGCCACGCCGGCGGTCGTCACCCCCTGGGCGGAGACGATGGACGGGTGGACCAAGAGCCCCGCGAGAAGGCCGATCAACACAGCGCCGACAGGGCGACTCAAGGCGTTCTCCTTTCCGAAGACCTTACCAGCCCGTGGAAAAAGGCTTCGCTAAGAGATAACGCGCGGAGGGCGGATGGTGTATCGGTGGGCTACCCGCGCCGTCCGACCGCCGTGTATTGTCGGAGCCGTGAGTACCAAGAGCCGCACGCTGACGTTTCGCGCGATTCTGGGCCCCGGAGGCCTCGAGCGGGACCGGTCGATCGAGATCGCTCCGGACGGGACGATCCGTGCGATTCGAGCGGTGCCTGCCGGCGGTGCCCCCTGTGACGGAGGACTCGCGGTCCCCGGCATGCCGAACGCGCACTCGCACATCTTCCAGTGCGCCCTGGCCGGCTTCGGCGAAGAGGCGCGGGGGGACGATTCCTTCTGGAGTTGGCGCCGAGCCATGTACCGGCTGGCCGGCTCCATCACCCCCGAGCAACTGTTCGATGTCGCCCGGCACGGGTACGCCCGCATGCTGCGCGCGGGCTTCACCCACGTGGTGGAGTTCCACTACCTGCATCACGGCCCGGACGGCGCGCGTGGACCCGAGACGACGCAAGCCGTGCTCGCGGCGGCCGCGGACGTGGGCCTTCCCATCAGTCTGCTGCCCGTCTACTACCGGACCGCCGGCTTCGACGGAGCCGCGCCTCGCGCCGGCCAGCGACGCTTCGCGCACGCTTCCGTCGACGAATTCATGGCCACCGTCGAGGAGTTGGGCCCGGCGGTCGTCGGTGTGGCGCCGCACTCCCTCCGGGCGGTCCCCGCGGCCGACCTCGCGGAGCTCGTGGCGGGAGTCGATGCGACGCTGAACCGTGAGGCGCCGCTGCACATTCACATCAGCGAACAGGAACTCGAGGTCGAGGAATGCCTCGCGGCGCACGGCCGAACGCCGGTCGACCTCCTTGCCGACACGGTCGAACTGGGCCCGCGCTGGAGCCTCGTGCATGCGACGCACGCCACGAATGAGGAGCGCGCCCGGCTGCGGAGCGCGGGGGCGAGGGTCGTCCTGTGTCCGATCACGGAAGCCCACCTGGGGGACGGGATCTTTCCCGCCCGCGAGCACTTTCTCGCCGGTGGCGCGGCCGCGGCGGGTTCCGACGCGAACGTCCGCATCTCCGCCATCGAGGAGGCGCGGCAACTCGAATACGGGCAGCGCCTGCGGGATCGGCGGCGGGCCCGCCTGGCCACCGAAGCGGGCACGGGATCCGTCATATGGTCGTGGCTCGCGGAGGGCGGAGGCGAGGCGGCGGCGACCTCGGCCGACCCGGCGGCCGGTGCCCGCGCGTCGCGGCGGATGGGGCGAATCGCACCCGGCTACCGAGCCGACTTCGTCGTCCTGGACCGCGAAGGCCCCCACACGCTGGGACACGACTGGGAGACCCTCATGGACGCGTGGCTCGTGGGGGGCGACGAGCGCGACATCGAGTCCGTGTACGTCGGAGGGGAACGGCGCGTAGAGCGCGGATCGGTCGCGGGCGAGGCCGAGATCCGGTCCGCCTTCGGGAAGGCGATGCGGGAGATCCGGCGGGCCAACTGACCCCGGAGTCGCGCCGGGGCCGCCCGCGCGGCGTCAGGCGGCCGCCCGCTCCAGCTCCATCGACCACTTTCCGCGCGTCGCGAGACCGTTCATGCGTGCGCGGTGCGCGAACGCCGCCTGTGCCGCCGGCCCGTTATCCGCGGCGCCGCCCCAGGCCTGCAGCGGGGCCGCCTGCAGCGCCCGCCCGTACGAGAAGCTCAGATTCCACGGAGTATCGAACCCCGCGTTCATCGCGTTCAGGTGGGCTGTGGCCTCGATGTCCGACTGTCCTCCCGACAGAAAGACGATGCTCGGAACCGACGAGGGCACCGCACGCTTCAGGCAGCGCACCGTCTTCTCGGCCACCTCGTCGACGCCCGCCTGATCGGCGCACAGCTTGCCCGACAGCACCATGTTGGGCTTCAGGACCGAGCCCTCCAGGAGCACCCGCTGGTGGAAGAGGGCCATGTAGACCTGCTTGAGCGTGGCTTCGGTCGCCTCGAAGCAGCGGTCGATGTCGTGGTCGCCATCCATCAGCACCTCCGGCTCCACGATCGGCACGAGTCCCTGCTCCTGGCTGAGCGCCGCCATCCGGGCGAGGGCGTGGGCATTCGCCCCGATGCAGTAGGCGCTCGGGATGGCGCGATCTCCGCCCCGTCCGATGTCGATGACGGCGCGCCACTTCGTGAAGCGGGCTCCGAGTTCGTAGTACTCCGCCAGCCGCTCGCGCAGCCCGTCGAGGCCCTCGGTCACCTTCTCGCCCGGCGCCCCCGCGAGGTCATGCGCCCCCTTGTCGATCTTGATCCCCGGGATCGATCCCGCATCGGAGAGGAGCTGGACGAGCGGCGTGCCGTCCGCCGCCGACTGCCGCAGCGTCTCGTCGAAGAGGATGACGCCCGAGATGCACTCGCTCAGCGCATCGCTCGTCCGGAAGAGAAGTTCCCGGTAGTCGCGCCGGCTCTCCTCCGTCGATTCGACGCCGATCCCGTCGAACCGCTTCCTGATGGTTCCCGAGCTTTCGTCGGCGGCCAGGATCCCCTTGCCCTTGGCCCCAATGTCTTCCGCTACCTGGACGAGCTGCTGCCTCATTATGGTTCCTCCGCCCTCATTCCGGGCCGGATTTCAGTGTTGGCCGGGCTGCGGCTCAAGTCGGGTCTACTGGGTCGTCTTCGAGCGTCCAGATCACCGGCGTGACCGGCGACGCCGCCTGGTTGAAGAGCATCTTCTCGAGCGCGGGACCCGGTTCGGTCGTCTCCAGGTGCACGGCCCGGAAGTCGTAGCAGCCGGCCTCGACCGTGAAGTCCCGCTGTCCGCCGGGCTGGATCGTCCCCTCGACGGGATGGTCCGTTCCGAAGAGATCCTGGCCCCAGTCGGATGTCCCGCACGGTCGCGCGAAGAAGAAGATCACGGGGCCGAACAGCCGGTTGACCACGCGCACGGTGGACGGGCTGTCGAACATGGGCTCCGGAACCACGGGGTCGTCTTCACCGCAGGCCGCGATTGAAAGACCGATCGCCAGGATGGCGACGATTGCGTACCGCTTCTGTTTCACGCACCACATCTTGCATTCCTCCATGGCCGTTGTGCCGGGTCGCGCGGCGACGGTCGGGTCCGCGCACGATCCGTACCTGCCTGCGGCCGGATAAAATAACTCTGGGAAAGATACATCGGAGCGGGGTGCAGTCCACCCGACAACATGGCGTCTCATTCGCGCTGCACCGATCTTATACTGGAGAACGTGCGAACCCCTCCGTGAGCGACACGACTCGGCGACGTGAGCGACGTGAACGACAAGCCTTCCGTCTGGTTCCACACCTTCGGTTGCAAGGCGAACCAGTACGATACCGAGCGGATCCGTCAGGAGCTCGAACTCCGCGGGGCTGAGACGGCGCTCCACGCGGACGCGGCGGACATTGCCGTCATCAACACGTGCACAGTGACGAATCAGGCGGACGCGAACGCGAGGCGACTCGTGCGCCGGCTCCGCCGCCAACGTCCCGATCTCCGCATCGTCGTCGCCGGCTGTTCAACCTCCTTTCGTGAAGCCGAGTATCACGCGCTGGAAGAAGTGGATGGCGTCGTGCCCGGACACGATCCGTCCGCGGTCGCGCGACTCGTACCGGAACTGGAAGACTCCGGCGCGGCCGGTCCGGTCACGGCAGGTGCTTCCGACGCTTCGTCCGCCCCGCTGCAGCGGAATGCGCGCGGCACCCGGGCCTGGCTCAAGATCCAGGACGGGTGCGACCGAAAATGCTCGTTCTGCGCGACGCGGATCGCGCGCGGCGCCTCGATCTCGCGCGCGGTAGACGATGTCGTGGCGGAGGCTGCGACGCTCGCCCGCGTGCACCCGGAACTCGTGCTCACCGGGATTCACATCGGCCACTACGGAAAGGATCTCGCCGCCGGCTCCGCAGGCACGTCCCCGGGTCTCGCGACTCTGTGCGAACGGCTTCTCGAGGAAGTCCCTGCCCGCCTCCGCCTCTCCTCCATCGAAGCGACGGAAATCGACGACCGGCTCGTGGATCTGCTCGCGGCCTCGGATGGACGCCTGGCCCCCCACCTGCACGTGCCGATGCAGAGCGGGTCCGACCGCGTGCTTCGCCTCATGCGCCGCTGGCATACGCGCGAGGCGTATCGGGCCCGGGTGCTCGCGATCGCTGAGCGTCTGGGCGCCATCGGCTCCGGCGCGTTCGGTCTCGGCGCGGACATCATCGTCGGGTTCCCCGGCGAGGGGGAGGAGGAATTCGAGGAGACGCGGACGCTCGTGGAGGAGCTGCCCTACACCTACCTGCACGTGTTCCCCTATTCGGTGCGGGACGGAACCGTGGCGGCGAGTCTCCCGGACCGGGTGCCCGGCGACGTGGCGGCAGCCCGCTCCCGAACGTTGCGGGAGATCGGCCTCCGCAAGGGCCAGGCCTATTTGGAAACGCGCGCCGGCACCATCGCCGACATCGTCGTGGAGGGCCGGGACGATCGCGTCGCCGGCGTCACGGGCGACTACCTGCGGGTCGAACTCCTCGGCGACGCGACCCCCGGCGATCGCTTCTCCGCGCGCCTGCGGGCGTGCGACGGGCGTCTGACGGCCGTCGTGCCCGCCAGCGCGCCGGCGGCGGCCGCGGTCTAGCAGCCCGTGGCAAAACCCCGCGTCAGCTCTCGGAGCGTCCGGGGGGAACGGTGCGCGGGCTCACGAGCGACTCCCCGCCGTCGACGACGAACACGCCGCCCGTGATCCAGTCGCCACCCGGTGAGCACAGGAAGGTGATCATCCGCCCGATGTCGTGAGGGTGCCCCAGCCGCCCGGCGGGAATGAAACGTTCCGCGAACCCGGCGCCGGAGCGCACGCCGAACATGTCGACCTCCTCGCTCGGAGGAGCCTCGAACGCCTTCTTCACGCCCTCCGTCGGGATCGGGCCCGGCGCCACGGCGTTCACGTTGATGCCGTCCCGCGCCCACTCGATGGCGAGCGTACGCGTGAGCGCATCCACCCCCGCCTTGGCCGCCGTCGCGTGGGCCATGAGGGGCCAGCCCCGGTAATGCAGCGTCATCGAGATCGACACGATGCGCCCGTACCCCTGCTCGGCCATCACGGGGTAGACCGCGCGACAGGCGTGGAAGGTGCCGAACAGATCGATCTCCACCACGGCGCGCCAACCGTTCGGCGACAGTTCCGCAGTCGGCGCGTAGAAATTACCCGCCGCGTTGTTCACGAGGATGTCGATGGACCCGAGCGCGTCTCGCGTCTCCCGCACCGCGCGTTCGAGCGCCGCCGGTTCGCGCACGTCCCCGACGGTCGGGAGCGTCCGCACCCCGTGAGCCGAAGCCAGGCGTTCCGCCGCCTGCCCGACCCGTTCCTCGTTGCGGCTGAACACGCCCACGGAGGCGCCCGCCGCCGCGAGGCACTCCGCGATTCCGTACCCGATGCCGCTGCCGCCGCCCGTAATCAACGCCGTCCGGCCTGCGAGGACACCCGGTGCGAAGAGCGCGTCGGCTCCCGGTTTCCCGTCCATTCTCTCTCGCCCTCCTAGCGGAACATGCTGCGGGCGACGAACCAGATGTTCGCCGGCCGCTCGGCGAGGCGACGCATGTACCAGGGGAACCATGCCCCCCCGTAGCTGATCAGCACCCGCAGCGGGGTGCCGTTGCGCACGAGCCTCCTCTGCTCGCGCCGTCCGATCCCGTACAGCATCTCGATCTCGAACCGGCTGCCATCGAGGCCCGCCGCCCCGGCGTCCGCGGAGAGCGGCCCGATCATCGCCGGATCGTGGGTCCCGAGCCCGAGGAATCCGTCCCCTCCGTTCCCGAGGTGATCCACGAGGCGCCGCGCGAGGGCGAGGTAGCTTTCGTCCACGTCCCGCTTGTCGGGAAAGGCGATCTCGGCCGGTTCCGCGTACGCTCCCTTCACGAGCCGGATGCGGGGGCCGAATTCCATGAGCGATTCGAGGTCGTCCGCCGTCCGTCTGAGGTAGGACTGGATGCAGAGTCCGACGTTCACATGCCGGCGCCGGACCGCGCGGTAGAGGGAGAGGGTCGCCTCCGTGTAGTACGACCCCTCCATGTCGATCCAGAGCGTGCCGTGACCCTCGGCGCGCGCCGCAAGTGCTCCGACGTTGTCGACCGCGAGTTCCGGGTCCTGGTCGAGTCCGAGGTGGGTGGGCTTGATCGAGACCTCCAGATCGAGCCCCATCTCCTCCGCCAGGTCCATCGCCCGCACGTACTCGGCGACGGATTCGCGGGTTTCCTCAGCGGTCTCGACGTTCTCGCCCAGCGTGGTGACGAGAGTGGGAATGCCTTCCTCCCGCAAACCGGCCGCCTCGCCGAGCGCGTCCTCCAGCGTCTCGCCCGGCATGAACTTGCGAACCGCGCGCCGCACGAAGGGACGCTCCGGAAGGCGCTGCGAGAGCCACCGGTTCGTGGAAGCCCACAGCAGCGCCTTCCTCATCGCCTCCATCCCCGGACCGACCCTCGCCCCGCTAGCTCCGCAACCCGGACTCGCCCGACTCCGAGACGTCGAACCCGATCCACATCCCCGTGACCGCGTGCGCCGGAACGGGGCACACGAGCGCGTACTCGCCGGCCGCGGAAGCCGTGAAGCTGATGCTCTCGGTGCCGCCGCCGGGGGCCGTGGCCTCCGTCATCGAAGTCGCGTTCGTCGTGATCGCGCCATCGAAGATGGGCGTGGCGTCATCGAAAATCGGGGGGTAGCTCGCCGCCCGCTCGAGGACGCCGACGCTGTGATAGTTGACCGGGTCCCGGTTTTCCAAGTTGAGGGTGACGGCGTATCCGGCAGGCACGACGACCGTGGCCTCGCCGTTCGCGTAGCCGTTGAAGTTCCAGCGGTTGTTCGCGTCCGTCGAGCCCGCGACGAGATCGATCGTGACGGTGCGTGCGCCGTCGTCCACCGAGATCCAGTCCACGGCCACGGGCCCCGAAGCCGTCGCGGCGGCCTCTGCGGCGGGAGCCGGGGCAGGGGCAGGCGCCGGCGACGGCTGGTCACTCTCGCCGCCGCCGCATCCGACGAAGACGAAGGCGCCCAGGGTGAGTCGTGTCGATCGCTTCATCATTCTATTCACTCCAGAGTTCTTCCGATGAGATTCACAAGAGTTGCACAGGAGGCGCGTCCCCCGGCCCGTCGCGTTCCTGCGGCGTTCGTGCCGGGCGGAGCGCCCGGAATATACAGGATCTCGATCCTCCGGCTACGGCCGCGCACGCCGCCGGAAGCGCCCGGAAACTGGCGCGAGCCCCGGGTGCGCCCCATACTAGCCCATTCAGGCGATTCCGGGGGATCCCCGTTCGATGATCGCCACGTCCTTTGCGCCGGCCAGGTGTTCCGCAGGCGCGAGATCCGTTCTCCGACCGACATGCCTTGACGAACAACACATCACAGCCCCGTGGCGGCTCCCCGCGCGGGAGCGGAGGCCAACCCGGCGGCAAGGGACAGCCCAAGGGCCGCGGAAAGGGGTCGGGTGGCCGCGGAGGCAAGGGCCGGAACCGGCGCCGCCGCTCGCGCGGACGCCGCAACCGGGGAGGGAAGGGGCCCCGCCAGCCGCGGCCCGACCAGCAGGATGCGGCCGCCGAAGTTCCGGAGGGTCCGAAGGACGGCTACCTGGGACTCATCGAACGGCTCGGCAACGGCACAGGGTTCATCCGCCGCCAGCACGCCGGGTACACCCCGAGCGACGACGACATCTACGTGAGTCCAAAGATCGTTTCCCGCTACGATCTGCGGACGGGAGACGAGATCTGCGGCCAGGCCGGCCGCCCTCCCCGCCCCGGCAAGAGCCCCCCGCTCCGGTATCTTCACACCGTCAACGGCACCCCCCCGGACCAGCTCGGACGACGCCGACAGTTCGACCGCCTGAGCGCGATGCATCCCGACCGGCGCTTGCGGCTGGAGTGCGGCCTCGAGCGCCGCGGACAGCCCGACTACACCAATCGGATCATCGATCTCATCTGTCCCATGGGAATGGGTCAGCGATCTCTCATCGTCGCGCCCGCCAAGGCCGGGAAGACGATGGTCCTGCAGGCGATCGCCGAGGGCATCTCGAAGAACCACCCCGATTCCACGATCCTCATCCTCCTCGTCGACGAGCGTCCGGAGGAGGTGACGGAGATGGAAGCGACGGGACTCGGCGAGGTCACCGCCTCGAGCTTCGACCACCGGGCCGAGCGCCACGTGCAGGTCGCCGAGATCACGCTCGAGCGCGCGCGGCGCCTGGCGGAGATGGGACAGGACGTCGTCCTCATCCTCGATTCCATCACGCGGCTGGCGCGTGCATACAACACGACGGAGGAGGGAAGCGGGCGCACGCTCACGGGCGGCATCGACGCGAACTCCCTCGAGAAGCCGAAACGCTTCTTCGGCAGCGCGCGCTGCGTCCCGGAGAGCAAGGGCGGCGGATCGCTCACGATCATCGCGACGGCGCTCGTCGACACCGGCTCCCGCATGGACCAGGTCATCTTCGAGGAGTTCAAGGGGACGGGGAACAGCGAACTCGTCCTTGACCGGGATATCTCCGATCGCCGGATCTTCCCGGCGATCGATCTCAACTCCAGCGCGACGCGACGGGAGGAACGTCTGATGAACGACGATGAACTCCTCGTCGCCCAGGCGATGCGGCGCGAACTCAGCACCTATCCGCCTGTCGAGGCCATGCAGGAAGTCCTCGGCCTCATGCGGCAGACCGACTCGAACGAAGAACTCGTTTCGAAGCTGCGCCAGCGAATCTAGCAGCTGGCAACTGGCGGCTAGCCTTCCGCTTCCGCCTCCGCGCGCTCACGGGCGCGCTTCTTCTCTCTCCGGGCGAAGTTCAGCGCCTCGTACGCCACCGCGAGGATGAGGCCGAGTTCGCGCCGGTCGAGGTCCGCGCGCTGAAAGATGTTCCGGAAGCTCCGCATCTTCGGCGCCGGATCGATGCCGTGGAAGAGGCCGATCTCCCCCATCGCCCGCTCCCAGATATCGAAGAACTCTTCCAGTTCGCCGTGCAGGGCCGGCGGGGTCCGGCGGCGCCTCTTGCCCTCCAGGTCGCGCTCCTCCCAGTCGGCCGGGCCCAGCGCCGCTTTCCGCAGTTCGTACAGAATGATGACGGCCGCGTGGGCGAGGTTCATCGACGTGTGGTCGGGGTTCGTAGGGATGCACACGAGGCCGTGGCAGAGATCGAGCGCCTCGTTGGAGAGCCCACGATCCTCGCGGCCGAAGACGACGGCGAGTCTCCCCTCGCGCCCACCGGCGGGGCTCGCGAATTCCGTCGCGGCGCCCTCGGGACTCCACCACTCGTGGCGGGTGGAGCGGCGGCGGGCGGTCGCACCGAGCACGTAGCTCGCATCGGCGAGGGCGGAGGGGAGATCGTCGAAGATGCGGATGCGCTCCACGACATCCTCCGTGTCGTGCGCGATGCCGGTGATGCGCCACGCATCGAACTCCGCGGGGTTCACGAGCCGAAGACGCGACAGACCCATGTTCTTCATCGCGCGAGTCACGAGCGCGACGTTGACGACATCCTGCGGCTCGTGGAGGACGATGCACGTCCGGTCGAGCCGTCCGCTGCCCTCGCTCACGTCCGGGTCAGGCCCTCCGGGCGCGAGCCCTTCCACTTGCGGCCGCGGCGCGGGCGGAGCGCCGGATAGCCCGTCTCGCCGCAGGCGGGGCAGGTCTCGGTGTAGGCGCCGATCGCGTCCCCGCAGACCGCGCAGTGCACGCCTGTCTCGTCCGGTGCGAACGAGAGCGGCGCGCCGCACTTCTGGCAGGTCTGGTCGGCCCGCCCCACGGGATCGCCGCACTCCGGGCAGTCCATCCGCGTGTCGTTGCGCTGATCGCCGATCGGATCCTCCTCCTCGCGCGTCCTCTCCGGGCACCGCGGGTCGGGTGGCGGTAACTTGGTCGGAAACCCGGCCGTGCCGCGGGACACAAAGCTACGGCGGAGAGCGGTTTGCGACAGGATCAGATCGACACACGCATCGGTCCGGCGGTCTGGATCTGCGGCGGACTGATGATCGCGATCGGCATCACGACGTCGATCCTCCTCCTGCGCGACTTCGAATCCGACAGCTACCTGTATCTCGCCTTCTACTCCATCCCGGCGAACACGGCGATTTCCGTCTTCCCTCACGAGCCGGTTCTCATCTACTTCGGGAAAGTCGCGGACCTGTGGCTCGCCGCGGCGTGGGCCACGCTCGGCACCGCCATTGCGGGGGTCATGGACCACCTCGTCTTCGTCCCCCTCCTGAACCTGCGGAACATCCGGGCGTACAAGCACAAGAGGTTCTACCGGAAGGCGATCTCCTGGTTCATGAAGTGGCCCTTCGCCACCATCGTGGCCACCGGCTTTGCGCCGATCCCCTTCTTCCCCTTCAAGTTCCTCGCGTTCTCGATCCAGTACCCCATGTGGAAGTGGGTGGCGGCGCTGGTGGTCGCCCGTTTTCCCCGCTATTACCTTCTCGCGCTCCTCGGGGCGACGATTCCGATCCCGAACTGGGTGCTGATCGCCTGCGTCGCCGTGGTCTTCGCGCTGTACCTCGTGAAGGCCATCCCTGCGGGGTACAAGCGTTGGAGGGGTTGATCGGATGCCGAACATCTCCGGGGCCATGGCCGCACGCATGCTCGCGCGGGGCATCCGCAACCGGATTCAGAACAAGCCGCTCTCCGTCTCGTTCGAGATCACGCACGCCTGCACGGCGAACTGCTGGCACTGCAACTGGGGCGGACCCATCAAGGAGGACCGCCTCGGGGCCGCGGACTACGCGGCGATCTGCCGGGAGCTTCGGCCCGTCGTGTCGCACGCTTCAGGAGGGGAACCGCTCGCACGCGGAGATGTGTACGACATCGTCGACGCGATGACGAACGAGGGCGGGCTGCCCTGGATGATCGTGGTCACGAACGCGTCGAACCTCACGCCGGAACGCTTCTTCCGTCTCAAGGACAGCGGGATGCACCAGTTGTCCACCTCGCTCGACTTCCCGGACGAGAGGCACGACGAGTTCCGCCGCATTCCCGGACTGTTCGACCGCATGGCCCGCGTGGTTCCCGAGATCCGCCGCCAGAGCACGGACACGGACGACATCCTGCTCAACGTGTGCATCACCGCGTGGAACTACCGGGACATCGGAGACATGGTGCGCGTCGCGAAGGACTGGGGCGTGCCGATCAACTTCTCCGTCTATACGCACCTGCGGGTGCAGGACCGGGACGGGCTCATCGAGGGGGATGGGCTGGACGGACTGGCGGACAGCCTGCAGGAGGTCATCGATCTCCGTAACGCCGGGTATCCGGTCTACACGACGCCCCGCGTGCTGTGGAAATTCCACCGGTTTCTGACGGCGGGAGGGATCCCGGGATGCCAGGCGGGGCGCCGCTTCCTCGTCATCAACCCGGACGGAAGGCTCACGCCGTGCGCGATGGTGATGGCGTACTTCGACCGGCAGGAGGACATGCTGGAGAAGTTCACGAAACAGAACACCTGCGAGCAGTGCTACATCTCCACGCGCGCCAACACCGAGAAGAGCTTGAGGGAGCTGGTGCAGGACAACTCGGACGCCTTCCTCAAGCTGCTCACGCCCTGGCGCGCCTGAGCCCCGCGCCGCAACCGCATGTCGCGGCGGCTGCGGCTTTGACACGCGGCGGGGTCGCGGGGTAGAATCGCTGGCCCCGAGAGGGGACCGTCCGGGGCGGTAGCTCAGCTGGCCAGAGCGCTGCGTTCACATCGCAGAAGTCGGGGGTTCAAGTCCCTCCCGCCCCATTACAAGCGTGGCAGCGCGCGGGCGTAGCTCAGTTGGTAGAGCGTCAGCTTCCCAAGCTGAAGGTCGCCGGTTCGAGACCGGTCGCCCGCTTCTTCGCCCGTCGCCGGGCTCTGCCTATCGGCGGGCCCCCTCTCCCTCGGCCCGCGCGCCGGAGAAGGTGCCCGTGATCACGGCCGGCATTCCGTCCGGGCGAACCTCGAAGGTCCCGCTGACCTCGCCTTCCGCCATCGTCCCCTCGAAGACGAAGTTCCCCGTCTGCCCCTGGTCCTCGATGCGCACCGTGAAGCCGAAGGCGTCTCCGTCCACCGAGATGTCGGACAGGTCCCGGGTGTAGCTCTGTCCCTGCGCCGCGCCCGTCCAGCTTCCCGCGAAGGTTCCATCTTCCGCCGCCTCGATCGTCCAGGTCATCGAGATGGTCGGGCCCGGCATCCCCGTGGCCTCCGCCGTGGCCTCCCACGTCCCGATGAGCCAGGACTCCTGGGCCTGCAGGGCGCCCTGGGAAACGGCCATCGCCACGACCGCCGCGAACCCCAATCCGATCCGGATGCGTCCGATCCTCGTCATCACGTCTCTCCCTTCGCGCGACCGCCCGGCAGCGCCGCCGCCCATCTGATGCCTTTCGTCAATTCGAAACTCGAAAGTGCCGGTCCCCACAGCCCCCGGACAACAGCCCCCCCCGTACGATCCCCCGTCCTCGACCGGTTTTGGCCACGCCCACGCGCGAAGACCGACGAACGGCACTATCTTCCCTCCCGAGCCCGATGGCTATCACGGTCTCCCCGGAGGGGTGGCAGAGCGGCTGAATGCACCGGTCTTGAAAACCGGCGGGCGAAAGCCCACGTGGGTTCGAATCCCACCCCCTCCGCTTCATGGCATGGCATATGTCGTTATTTGATAATTATATGTAAGACATGTTATATCGTTGCGTCCCACGCTGCGCCCCTCTTGGCGAACGGGAACCGATGGGACGGCAATGATCGTGGCAAGAATTCCGCGACCCGGCACCGGATCGGACATGGTGTTGGCGTCGCCCGACGCTTATGGTCAGAATACGAGAGCAAGTGGAGCAGCAGAACAAATGACCGGAACCGTGAGGTGGAAGTCATGCCGTCATTACCATGTTGTCATCCTCGGATTTGCGATTCGGAGGTCGGGGAATGTTCGGAAAATCTTCGGGGGGGGGGGGGGGGCCCCCCCCCCGAGATTCCGCCTCGTGCTGCTGGGTTGCGGAGCCCTGCTGGGTTGCGGTGATTCCGGAAGCACATCTCCCCCACCCGCCCCAGCAACCGCCACGGTAACCGTAAGCCCTGACGCGGCGATGTTTAGTGCGCTCGGCGAGACCCTGCGGTTCTCCGCAGTGATCCGCGATCAGGACGGGAGGGTCATGACAGGCTCGGCCGTTGAATGGTCTAGTGCTGCGTCGACCGTCGTGACGGTGGACTCGCGGGGCAACGTAACCTCCGTGGGCAACGGCACAACCAAGGTGTCAGCGAGGTCAGGCGCGGTATCCGGGAGCGCGACGGTGACCGTGTCGCAGACGGTGACATCCGTGGTGTTGGAACCGCAGGCGGACACGCTGTTGCTTGGGGAAACGGTGCGGTTGGTGGCGGAGGTATTGGACGCCAACGGTCACTCGGTGGAGGGCGCGCGGTTCACTTGGTCCTCGAGCCATCCCGAAGTGGCACCGGTGGACGCTTCGGGGCGTGTCTCGGGCATTGGCGAGGGGAGAGCGCTGATCACGCTCGCGCTGGGAGATGTCCGGCGAACCTCCGAGATCAGGGTCCACAACCGCGACCGTCGGGCGCTGGTTGCACTTTATGAAACCATGGACGGTCACAGCTGGGCGAACAACACCAACTGGTTGACCGATTCCGCGATAGCGGATTGGTATGGCGTCGTCGTCGAGGATGGGCGGGTAACTGGCCTAGCAATGAACGCGAACGGGCTCTCCGGCTCCATCCCCGTGGAGGTGGGCGATCTCGCTAACCTGACGCACCTGTATTTCTTTGACAACGTGCTGTCGGGTGCGATCCCCCCGGAGCTGGGCGATCTCGTTCACTTGACGGAGTTGCGAGCCGAGGGCAACAACCTGTCGGGCGGGATCCCCCCAGAGCTGGGCGACCTTGCCAGCTTGAAGGTCCTATACCTCTTCGACAACGGGCTCTCCGGCTCCATCCCCGTGGAGCTGGGCGATCTCGCTAACCTGGCGCACCTGTATCTCTTTGGCAACGCGCTGTCGGGCGGGATCCCCCCGGAGCTGGGCAACCTTGACCGCCTGGAGGTCCTTTACCTCTTCGACAACGCGCTGTCGGGTGCGATCCCCCCGGAGCTGGGCAACCTCGCCCACCTGACTGAGTTGCGAGCCCATGGAAACAACCTGTCGGGCAGGATACCTCGGGAGCTGGGCAACCTCACCAGCTTGGAGTTCCTGCACCTCGATTCCAACAGCTTGTCGGGCGCGATCCCCTTAGAACTCGTGAATCTTGTCAACTTGGAGAGCTTGAATCTGGATAATAACAGCGACATGCTTTGCAGTCCGAACGATTCCCGGCTTTTGGAGTTCCTGGCTAGACATGGGGTGCAGGTACCCCTCTGTTCCGATTCGGATGAGATTTTTGGTCCGCACCGCTGGCCGGATACGGCAGAGTACGGAGGGCGATGAGGGGATCGTGAGGAGCGGAGTCGTCGCTGCCTCCCCCAGCGGGGCGTCCAGTGCAAGGGGGACCACGGTCTTGGTCGTCTACACTGTGTTGGCCTTCGGCTCAACAGGTGGATGCGAAGACCCTCTGTTGCCGGAAGTATCGTCGCCGGAACCGATGTCCGGGACCGTCAGGTTGCTCTACGCCTACCCCGCGGATCGCGAGTTCAACCAAATCTTCAGTGATTCCATCCAAGCGGCGCTTGAAAACGTGCAGGGCTGGTATCGAGAACAGCTCGACGGGGCAACCTTTCGGATCCACGATTCGGTGCCCGAAGTTTGTGCGTTGGCGGAGCCGGAAGCGTGGTACGCCGCCGCCGCATGGGCGAGGACGCTCGAAGGCGTTAACGCCTGCGCTCCGGTTGAGGAGGGCTCCGGGCAGTTTGTCTGGGTCGTGTACACGGACGTTGATGAGCCGTGCCCGGCGCCGTTCGAGTTGGGACGCGCTTGGGACGGCTTGGCGATGCTGGGACGGTGGGACCTTCTGGGTCTTACGGACCGGGCATTCGTGCACTGCGGTTGGGGACCGCTGCCGCTGGGACGGTGGCACGGGGGACTCGCCCACGAGTTGGCGCACGCTTTTCTCGTTCCCCACCCGCCCGGGTGCGACGCCGGATTGCCAACCTGCGACCGCGACCGGCTGATGGCAGCAGGCTACGTCGCCTACCCGGACACTTATTTGGGTGACGACGAGAAGGCCATCCTACTAGGTTCGCCGTTTATCTCCCGACCGTGAAAGCAACTCCACAGCGGTGAGGGTCGGCTCAGCGGACCGCTTCCCTGCATGATAACATTTCGATCAAATTCTCGTTTCTTTTGACAGGCACCCCTTGGGGGCGTTGCTCGGTCGTCCTTCACGGTCGGCACCGTCCCCGAAAAAGACGCACGGCGAACCCATGGCGAAGCGCATCCGCACGACCTTCGGAAGCTCCGATTTTTCTCGCTCCTCTCGTGCACGCTCCGCGCGCTCCGCGTTGCTCGGCTTTCTCGGTCTCGCGATCCTCTCCTGTGGAGGGAGCGACACGTCGGGACCGCCGCCCGGACCGCCGCCACCGCCCCCAACGGCGACCGTGCCGGCCAGGATCACCCTGGACCCGGAGACGGTTGCCGTGGTAGCGGGGGACACGATCCGCGTGAGGGCGCGCGTCCTGAACGACCGGGCGCAGCCGATCTCCGACGCGGTGGTGACGTGGGCCAGCAGCGACCCCGCGACCGCGACGGTGGACGCGACCGGGCTCGTCACCGGGCTGAAGGAGGGCAACGCGAGCCTGACCGCCACGTCCGGCCCCGTCTCGAATTCCGCCCCGGTGGCGGTGCACAGCCTGGACCGCGCGACGCTCATGGCGCTCTACACAGGCACGCGCGGACTCGAGTGGGACGAATAACGACGGCTGGGGGACCGATGCGCCGGTCGGGAGCTGGTACGGCGTGACGGCGAATGCGAACTCCCGGGTGACGGCGCTGAACCTGAGGGAGAACGGCCTGAACGGGCAGCTTCCGGCGGACCTCGGCAGTCTGGCCTTCCTCACCGAACTGGTTGTAGACGCCAATGAGAATCTCTCCGGCCCCATCCCCTCCTCCCTCTCGGCGTTGGGCATGGAGACGCTCAACTACGGCGGCACGATGCTGTGCACGGTGCGCGACGAAGGGTTTCAGGCATGGCTGAACGCCGTTCCGACGCGCGAGGGCGAGTTCCTCGCCTGCAACGAGGAGCGGTCGGACCTGATGACGTTGTATGAGGCCATGGGCGGCGACAGCTGGACGGAGTCGGCCAACTGGGGGACGACCGCCCCGCTGGAGAACTGGTACGGCATCGCGGTCGATGATTCCACGGGGCGGGTCATTGCGATCGACCTGAACCGAAACAACCTCTCGGGAGAGATCCCGCGCGAGATCCGGTACTTTCCGGAGTTGCGCGGGTGTTGCGTCTGGATGGCAACGAACTGGACGGCGAGATCCCGGCGGAGGTCGGGATCCTGGTCAAGCTCGAAGAACTGTGGCTGGGGGGGGGCGGATGACGGGGCCCTTACCGCCGGAACTGAGCTTCCAGCGGACGGGCCTCGTTCGGAGGCGTTTTCGACGCTCCCGATGCCGATCCAGAGTTGTCCGGCACACTTTGGGGGTGGCCGGACACGAAATCGCCGTTCGGTTGGACACGGCCCCGGCCGTCCAAGTCGCTGGCCCGCTTTCGGTTGCGCCACGGCCAGCGGAGCGCCGATGCCGATCCGCGCTCCTTGGACGTGGATGGGAGTATCCATGTCAAGCGGATGCCCCTTTTTCTCGAAGCGGCCTGTCTCGCGGCGTCCTTCGCGACGCCTCCGCTTCGATGCTCGCTCTGGCCCGACGCGATCATCCGTGACCGCTCACGGCAGGGCAAGATGTCGGGAAGGCGGGGCAGGAGTTTTCCCGCGGCGGACGTGCCGTCCAGATGCGATCCTGCTGGATGAGCGCGTTGGCGAGCACGAG
>JAJDWE010000055.1 GCA_022825725.1 Gemmatimonadota bacterium | reverse complement strand
TCGCCGACGGCGATCGCGGGGCCCGCGACCCTCGAGGCGGCGAGCGCCACATACGGGAGCGGCGCCGTGCTCGCCTCGTCGATGAGGAGGGATTCGAACCTCAGTTCGCGGAGTTCCTCCCGGATCGAGAGCCGGGCGAAGGTCGTGAGGACGATGTCCGCCTCCTCCAGCGCGCGTTCCGCCTGGCGCGCGATCTCGAGCATGGCGCGGCCCAGGCTGCGGGCGGACTCCGCATCGTTGCGCGAGCGCGCGAGCGCGAGCAGGCGTCCGGCGCGGGCGTAGGGACTCAGGACCGGGGCCTCCCCGCGCCCCCCGTCCGGCGGACGGGCCCCGAGCCGCCCCTCGTGCTCCGCGAGCGTACGGTCTACCCCGCCCGCACCCCCCTCGATCCGACGCGCGAGCACCGCCCCCAGGTCGATGCGCGCATCCGGCGCGGCACCGAGATCGAACCCCACGCGGATGATCCGGTCGCGGTCGAGCATGACCGGGTCAGCCACCGAAGCGAGGCGGCGCGCGATCTCGTCCACCGCTCCGTTCGTCGTCGCCGCGACGAGCACGCGTCCGCGGACCGCGAGTTCCAGCGCCGCGCGCGCCACGAGGCGGGACTTGCCGGTCCCCGGCGGACCCCAGACCAACTGCGCGCTGCTCCCGAGCACCCGCTCGAGGGCGTCGCGCTGCGGTTGGTTCAGGTCCTCGGACGACTCGAGCCGCGCAGGCTCCCGCCCGAGACTCGGGGGCCGCCGCCCGAAGGCTCCGAGCACGGTGTCCGGGAAGAAGTCCTCCGGATCCCGGCCCACCTCGGCCAGCCGCTGGGAGAGTTCGCGCAGGAGCCACGTGGGATCGAACTCGAGTTCGGCGCCGTCCAGGCGTTCGCCGAGCCACTCCGGGCTCACGGCCTGCAGGAGCCCGAGCGTGCGGTCGAAACGGTGGACCGTCCCAAGCGCCTCCCGCCCCCCGGCGTGGATGCGCACGCGGTCGTCCGCGCGGATGTCGTATGTTCCCCCCGCGATCTGGAAGGTGTAGCGGTGGCCCGTCCCCGCCTCTCCCCGCAGGCGTCCGGAGAGCGCCGGAATCGGCCGGTCCAGGCGACGGCGGGAGAGGTCGGCCGCGACCGCCTCGATCTCCTCCTCGATCGCGACCCGGAGATCCGCCAACAGAAGCCACAACGACTCCAGCGAGTCAGGAGCTTGCATGCCGGACCCCATCGATCGACCGCACGGCGAGCCCGCGCGCGAGGCCACCCGCGAGGCCGCCGAAGCCGCGCCCGCCGCGGACTGGAGCGGGGACACCCTGCGCGAGGCGCTCGACCGCGCGGCGGAGTGGACCGTCGACTACCGGAAGCGCGTCGAGCAGCGGCCCGTCCTCCCCGACGTCCAGCCCGGCGACGTCCGCCGCGCGCTCGCGAAGACCCCGCCGCGCACCCCCGAACCCTTCGAGCGCGTGCTCGCCGACTTCGACGAGCACATCGTCTCCGGTCTCACGCATTGGAATCATCCGGGCTTCCTCGCCTATTTCTCGAGTTCCACGCGGGCGCCGAGCATCGTGGCGGAACTCCTCGTCGCCGCCGTCGGCGTGAACGCAATGTTGTGGCGAACCTCCCCCGCCGCGACCGAGGTCGAGCGGACCGCCGTCGACTGGCTGCGGCAGGCCGTCGGCCTCCCGGACACCTTCTCCGGGCTCATCTTCGACACCGCGTCGACCTCCACCTTCACGGCGCTGCTCGCGGCCCGGGAGCGGGCGGGCGACGGCGTGCGCGACGACGGTCTCCCCGGAGGCCCCGCGCTCGCCGTCTACACCTCCGAGCAGTCCCACTCCTCGGTGGAGAAATCCGCCATCGCCGCCGGACTCGGCCGCCGCTCCGTCCGCCGCATCGAGACGGACGCCGCCTTCCGCATGCGCCCGGACGCGCTCGAGGCGGCCATCGCCGACGACCTCGCCAAGGGGATCCGCCCCGCGATGGTGTGCGCGACCATCGGCACGACTTCCACGGCGAGCGTCGACCCCGTCCCCGCCCTCGCCGCGATCGCCGAACGGCACGGCGTCTGGCTGCACGTGGACGCCGCCTACGCCGGACCCGCGGCGATGATCCCGGAGCAGCGGCCCCACTTCCGCGGCTGGGAGGCGGCGGACTCCATCGTCCTCAACCCCCACAAGTGGCTCGGGACCTCGCTCGACTGTTCGGTGCTCCTGTACCGCGACGTCGCCCCCTTCCGGGCTTCGCTCGCGCTCACGCCGACCTACCTCGAATCGGAGGATGACGAGACGGACCTCATGGACATCGGCCTCGCGCTCGGCCGCCGCTTCCGCGGGCTCAAGCTGTGGGTGCTGTTCCGGTGCGCGGGGACGGACGGCCTCGCCGAGACGATGCGCCGGCACATCGCGATGGCCGAAGCCGCCGCGGCCCACCTCGTCGAAGGCGGCGCGTTCGAACTCGCCGCGCCCGTCTCCTTCAGCACCGTCTGTTTCCGCGCCGCGCGGGAGGGCGACCCGGCGGGCGAGGCGCGGCTGAACCGCGAGATCATGTCCCGGGTCAACGCGGGGGGACGCTCGTTTCTCTCGCACACGGAACTGGACGGACGTTATACTGTACGGTTGTCCGTCGGGAGCGTTCACACGGAGGAGCGCCACCTGGACGACGCGCTCGATGCGCTCCATCGGGCCGCCGCCGACCTTTCACCGGGAGAACCGGGTTGAACGCCAGATTCCGTTTCGGACCCTTCCTGTCCGTCGCCGGCCTCTATTCCGGCATCGTCCTCTCCGCCGGCTGCGCCGCGGAGGCCGAAGCCGGGGACATGCAGGAGCGCTCCATCGTGCCGCCCAATGCCCAGGTGGCCCGCGAGCGCGCCGACCGCAGCCGCATCAAGGGAGAAGAGACCGCGCCCGTTCGGGTGGTGGAGATCTCCGACTTCCAGTGCCCCTACTGCCGGCAGTTCCACGTGCAGACGCTCTCGAGGCTCGACAGCGCCTACATCCAGACGGGCCTGGTCAGCTACCTGTGGATCGCCTACGCGAATCCCGGCCATGCCGAGGCCTTCGTGTCCACCGAGGCGGCGTACTGCGCGGGGGCCGTGGGCAAGTTCTGGCCGATGCACGACCTCCTGTTCGAGCGCCAGGACGAGTGGAGCGGCGCGGCCGACCCCTACGCGCTGTTCGTCGAGTACGCGGGGGAACTCGACATCGACGTCGAGTCGTTCGGCTCCTGCGTCCGCAACAGCACGCTCGCCCCGCTCGTGCTCCGCGACTACACCAGCGTCACCCAGGCCGGGATCTCGAGCACGCCCTACTTCATCCTCGGCGACAGCGTGGCCCTCCGGGGCGCGGCCGACTTCGGCACTTTTTCCTCGGCGATCGACACGCTGCTCGTGCTGAAAGGCGGCGACAGCCCGCCGCAGTAGATGATGACCCCTTCGCACTCCGCCGACCCGTCCATCGCTGCGCTGGGATTCGGGCTGGCCCTCCTCTGCGCCTGCGGCGGCGAGGAATCCGTCACGGTTCAGCCGGTCGAGCCGGTTGTGCCGCAGCCGAACCGTGCGCCCGTGGTGGTGTCGGCGATCGGAGCGGGGATTGAAGATCCTCCCGTCTCATGGGGCGAGGACCTGCACTGGTGGCGAACGGTAGTGGGGAATGCGGCCTATGGGTGCGAGGACTTCGAGTCCTCGTCGCTGGCAGTCCTTGACGTGCTGGCCGATAGCGTCCCGCCCGCCTCCGTTCACGCGCTTACCAGTGGCGGAACAGAGGTGACGGGTTCGAATGGGCACCGGACCACGCTCTGCGATTCGGCGGTGGCCTACTCGCTCGGAACCGATGTTCAGCATCCCGCTCCGAGGCCGAGCGAATGTGGGAAGGCTGGCTCTCCGGCGTGACGTCGCGGGCCATGTCGCAGACGACCCCGTACGCCAGCTCCGGCGGAGCGCCAGGGTTCGGCGGCGGCACCGGGTTCGGCACGGGCACCGGCGGCGCGGGACAGGCCGGCGACGGACTCGAACTTGCCGGCGGGCTCCGCGCCCGCGCCGGCTTCCTGCGCATCGACGCGCAGGGCCGCATGCTCGCCGTCCACTCCGCGGCCGGCTACGAGGAGCGCGGCCTCGCCGTCACCCTCAGCCTCGGCAACCCGGGCGGCGAGGGACCGTCCCTCTCCATGTCCCCCCGCTGGGGCGACGCCGCCACCGGCGGAGACGCCCTCTGGCGCGACCAGATCGAGAGCCGCTACGCCCCCGCCGAAGTCATGGACGCGGACGGCCGCGAGACCGCGAACGGCGCCCGGGACCCGTGGGCGCTCGATCTCCGAGGCGGATACGGCATCCGGATGTCCGGCGACAAACTCCTCACCTGGACCGGCGCCTTCAACCACTCCCCCGCCGGCCCCCGCTTCACCCTCGGAGCCCGTATCGCCTTGAACGGCGCGCCGATGCCCGTAGCCGTCCGCCGCTGATCCGGCCTGTCGGACCACCCCTCCAAACAGGGGAGGCGCCCCCCCAGATGCGGGGAGCCTTCCCCCAAAATTGGTGGGTGACCCCCCAATTTTGGGGGTAGCCGAGGACGCGATCTACGTGTAGAAGATAGCGCCATGCCTAAAAAACATTCAGTAGATCCGTTCGATCGCATCCTCGCGACGCTGCACAGGGCCGCGCTCGACGAAACGCGGTGGCCCGAGGCGGAGCGCCTGATCTGCGAAATGAGCCGTTCGAGGGGCAACGCCTGGGCCCTCGTCGCGGGGAGACCTGCGCCCGATGACACGGTATTTCTGCTGCAGCTCCATGTTGACGGACGACGCCGCGCGGACTGGGAGCGCAGGTATTTCGAGGACTACTACGCCCGGGACGAGCGCACGCTCCGCTTCTTTGGACTGCAGCCCGGGTCCATAGCGCCCACGGAAGAACTGTTCACGGACGCCGAAAAGAAGACGTCGGCCACGTACAACGAGTTGATGGTCGCGACGAAGGCACAGGCCGGCCTCAACATGCGGCTGGAGAGCCCACACGGTCCGCCTTTGCTGTGGATGGTCCACGACCCCGTCGAGCGACGAGGCTGGAGTTCCGATCAGACCCGGCTGATCAGGCGACTCCAGCCGCACGTTCACCAGTCCGCCATCGTGTCCCACGCGCTGGCGGAAGCCGAGGTGGCCGGCACGTCCGCGGCCCAACTCCTCGCCAGCCCGCGTTTCGGGGTCATTCATCTCGACCGTCGCGGCCGGATCATGACGGCGAACGACCGGGCGCTGGAGATCCTGCGGCAAGGCGATGGGCTGGCGGACAAGGATGGGTTCCTGCAGACCCGGGTCCCGGAGGGGGACGCCGAGCTGTCCCGCCTGCTGGCGCGCGCCCTGCCGCCCTTCGGAATGCAGGGGTCCGCCGGCTCGATGATGGTGACCCGCCCATTCTCCCCTTCCCGGGCACCGCTTGCTCTGCACGTGACTCCCGTGGGCGAGGGGTACCCGTACTTCAGAACGAGCAGATGCGGTGCGATCGTCCTCCTCGTGGATCCGGCCAGCCCGATCCGGATCGATCCGACCCGGGTGGAGACGGCCCTGGGACTTACACCGGCGGAGAGTGAGCTGGCCGTGGCGCTGGCCTCCGGCCAGACGGTGCATGACATCGCGGCCGCGACCGGGCGCTCCGAGGAGACCGTTCGGTGGCACCTGAGGGAGGCCTTCCGGAGGCTGGGCGTCTCGCGGCAGGTGGATCTGGTGCGGCAGGTACTGTCGCTGGAGGGCTTCGGCGCCGTGCCCGGCCGCGGCGGATGAAGTCTCCGCGGAGTCCGTTCGGTCGCATCCTGGCAGCGCTGCACGAGGCCGCGCTCGACGGAGCGCGGTGGCCCGCGACGGACCGTCTGATCGGCAGAATCGTCGGGACACGGAGCAGCGGCGTCGCGATCTTCAGCGGGACGTCCCAGGCCGACGGGACGGCCTTCTTCGTGCGGATCTGCGTCGGCGGACAACGCCGCCGGGACTGGGAGGGCAGGTACTTCGAGGACTACTACGCCGAAGACGAACGCGTCCCGCGCGCCCTTCGACAGAGGTACGGGCGCATCGTCCGCACGGGCGACCTGTTCACGGACGCGGAGAAGAGGACGTCGCGCACCTACAACGAGTTGCTCGTCGACCTGAAGGCGCAGGACGGCCTCAACATGCGACTGAAAAACCCTGACGGTCCGCCCGTCTTCTGGGCCCTGGGCGATCCCGTCGACCCGGCGGGCTGGCGTCCCGATCAGCTCAGGCTGATCCGCCGACTCCAGCCGCATGTTCGCCAGTTTGCGCTGGTGTCCCACGCGCTGGCCGAAGCCGAGGTGATGGGCACATCCGCGGCCCAACTCCTTGCCAGCTCGCGTCTCGGGGTCATCCATCTCGACCGGCGCGGCCGGATCATGACCGCGAACGACCGGGCGCTGGAGATCCTGCGGCGGCGCGATGGCCTCACGGACCGGGATGGCTCCGTCGGTGCCTCCAAGCCGGCGGAGGACGCCGAACTGTCCCGCCTGCTGGCGCGCGCTCTGCCCCCCTTCGGAGTGCGGAGCTCCGCGGGCTCGATGACGGTCACCTGCCGCTCGCCCGCCAAAGGTCCCGCGAGACGACTGGCTCTGCACATTACTCCCGTGGGCGATGACTTTCCGCACTTCAGAACGCAGAGGTTGGGCGCGGTCGTCATGATGGTGGATCCGGCCGGCCAGCGCCGGCTCGACCCGGACCACGTGGCGGCGGCCCTGGGACTGACCTCGACGGAGAGCGAACTGGCCATCGCCCTCGCCACGGGCCGGAAGGTGCGGGACATCGCGCGGGACACCGGGCGCTCGGAAGACACCGTTCGGTGGCACCTGAAGCGGGTCTACCAGAAACACGGCATCGCGCGGCAGGTGGACCTCGTGCGGCGGGTCCTGTCCCTGGAGCGCTTCGGCGCCGGGCCCCGCCACCGCTGAGGGCGGCCACCCCCGCCGGGGACGTTACGCGCCGCTGAAGCTCATCCGCCGCCGAGGCGGACCCGCCGTCTCTCCAGCGGTTCGGCGACCCCGGTCCCCTCGCGGATCCGGTAGGCGCGGTCGAGGGCGAGGCCGGTGAGCCGGTCGACGGTGCCCGAACCCGGCCAGCGGATCTCGACGGCCTCGATCCGGGTCGCCCGGCCCAGCCCGATCTCCTGGCGGAGCGGGTTCGAGCCGAAGCTCCCGCCCGTGCCGGCGCGGCGGTGGATCGTTCTCGTCCCCTCCGGCCCCTCGACGGTCACCGCGATGCGGGCGCCGATTCCGGGCCGGTTCGCCCGCTCGCCGACCAGCGTGAGCGCGATCCAGCGGTGGTCGAAGCCCGGGTTCTCGTACAGTGCGTTCGGCGAGAGGTCGCCCTCGTTCGCGCCGCCGAGCTGGATGTGGACGTCGGTGTCGCCGTCGTTGTCGATGTCCACGAAGGAGACGCTGTGGCCCTTGTGCAGGCTCCCGAACCCGCCGGCGCCGGTGATCTCCTCGAAGCCGTCGCCGAGGTTGCGGAACATCCGGTTCGGCATCAGCTGCCGGAGGTCGGGATCGCCGGTGCCGACGAGGAAGTCGAGCCGGCCGTCGCCGTCGAGATCGCCGTAGTTCGATCCCATCGCGTACATGATCCGGTCCAGGGCCTGCGCGGCCGTGACGTCGGCGAAGGCGCCGTCCCCCAGGTTCCGGTACAGGCGGGGCAGTTCGGCCGAGTGCGGTTCTCCGGTCATCTCGCGCACGAGGTCGGCGGTCTGCGCGGCGTAGCCCGCGACGTAGATGTCGAGCCACCCGTCGTTGTCGAAATCCCAGAACCAGGTCGGGAAGCTCGCCAGCGGCTCGCCGACGCCCGCCGCCGAGGTCACGTCCTCGAAGGCCCACCCCCCGGACGCGTCCGGACCGAGGTTCCGGTAGAGGCGGTTGGAGGCGTGGAGGATCGAGAGGTAGAGGTCGGGGCGGCCGTCGTTGTCGTAGTCCCCCCAGGTCACCCCCTTCACGAAGTCGGCGACGCCGAGGCCGACGTCGGCTGCGACCTCCTCGAAGGTGCCGTCGCCGCGGTTCCGGTAGAGTTCGCTGCGGTGCGTCAGGCTGTCCCTCGACTCGTTCCCGATGAAGAGGTCGAGCCAGCCGTCGCCGTCGAAGTCGGCCCACGCACCGGTCTGGGTCGGGTGCTCGGAGAGGAGTCCGGCCTCCCGCGTCACGTCGGAGAAGACGCCGCCGTCGTTGCGCAGGAGGGAGTTGGGGAGGGGCTGGACGAGCCAGCCGCCCCGGAGGACGAAGACGTCCGCATCCCCGTCGTTGTCGTAGTCGGCGTGGACGAGATTGAGCCCGCCGAGGAGGCCCTCGAGCCCGGCCTCGGCCGTCCGGTCGACGAAACCGCCCGCGCCGTCGCTCTCGAAGTAGCGGAGCTGGTGCAGGAGGCCGCGGGAGGAGGTCATCACGTCCGGCAGGCCGTCGCCGTTGAGGTCGTCGACGATCGCACCGCCGGAGAGGGAGACGGCGTCCAGGCCCGCCCGCGGGGCCACGTCCTCGAAGCGGGGGAACGCTCCGGCGCCGCCCACGGCGCTCCCCTCGATCCTGTACTCGGGCGGCACGCTGTCGGGCCATGCGCCGGCGGTCATGGCGGCGAGGTTCAGCACCCAGCGCGCGCGCAGGTCGTCCGGGCGGAGCTGCAGGAGCGACCGGTGCCAGCCGACCGCCGCGTTGAGGGCCGCGCGCGCCGAATCGGAGGCGGGGGCGGAGGCGGCCGAGGGGACGGCGGCGGTCGAGGGGACGGCGGGCCAGCACGGGGAGCGCTCGAGGGCCGGCTCGACGGTGCCCGCGGCGGGTCCCGAGGCGGGGCACGCGAGTTCGGCGCCGAGGCGGAGGAAGGCGATCCCGATGAGTTCCTCGATGGAGCGGCGGAAGCCGGGGAAGGGCTCGGCGGGAATCCCTTCCAGCGTCTGGTCGACGAAGATGAACTGTTCGAGCGCGGGCTGGGTGTGTCCCGCATTCAGGAGTTCCCGCGCGGCGTTCGCGGCGCGGACGAGCATCTCCGCGCCATCCGCCGACGGCGGCAGGTTCGTGAGGTAGCGGAGGCGCGCGGTGTTGAGTTGCTCATCGAGCAGCGGATCCGCCGAGTCGGCCAGCGCGAGCAGGCGGGCGGCCATCTCGCGCGTCCCGGCTGTGAGATCAGGGGAACCGGGGGAATCGGCGGGATCGGCGGCGCGCTCTCCGCACCCGGCCGCCAGCGCAACGGCGAGCAGCGCCGCCGCTGCCCGGGCGCGCCGGACTCGCGTCCGCGACCGGGCCCGGGCCCGCACCTGGGACTGCGCGGGGAGCCGCGCGGCGGTGGCCGCGTCGTCGGCGTTCACGAGCCTTCGCCTCGTCTCAGCGTGACCTCCAGTGTCCCGGCTTCGACCGGGAACGTCTCCTCGGCGCCGTCGGACCAGCGCACCGTCACGGCGCGGATCTCCACCGCGCGCCCCAGCACCTGCACGGACCCGTTGAAGGACCAATAGCCGCTCCCGAACTGGATCTCCCGCGCGGGGCCTTCGCTTCCATCGGCGTATCTCGGGCGCAGCCAAGCGCCGGCGGCGCCCGGAGACGCCTCGCCCGAGGACAGCCGGACGCGCAGCCCGGGCGCCCCGCCCCGCCCCCGGAAGATGACGGTCTCGGCTCCGTTCTGCCCGACGGCCAGGTCCCAGCGCCCGTCCGCATCGAAGTCCGCCGCGGCGGCCGCGCGGGCGTCCCCGTACACCTCGACCCCGCTCCGCGCCGCGTCGAGCGCCCCGAACCCGCCCGCGCCGTCGCCGAGCAGCACGGCCCCGCGACCCGCGTCGTGGCGGCCGATGCCCTCCGGCACCGCGAAATGGTTCTGCGCCAGGACGAGGTCCTCGCGGCCGTCCCGGTCGAAGTCCGCCACCGCGACGCCGAAGGCGGGGGCGAGTTGGGCGGCCGCCGGCAGCGGGCGCGGCTCGAACCGCCCGCCGACGTTGAGGAAAACGGTGTGGAGGAGCGTCGCGGCGCTCGCGCGGTAGAGTCCCGTGCGTCCCGTCCCGAGGAGGTCGTCGACTGAGCTTCGGGCGAAAGCCTCGAACGTCGGGGCCGCGCGCCGCAGGAAGGGGAGCGTCGTGCCGAGCGTGAGAAGGTCCCGCACGGGGCGCCGGACGCCATCCGCCCCGGTCTCGAACTCGATGAGGTCGACGAGGCCGTTCCCGTCGAAGTCGGAGGCGACGACGCCGACGGGGCGCTCGGCGCTCGCGAAGCGGCCGGTGTTCGTGCCCCACGCCGTCACCGCGAGGTCCGGGCGGCCGTCCGCATTGAAATCGCCCGTCGCGATCCCGTTCCAGCGGCCGGTGTGCTCGGCCAGGCCCCAGGCCTCCGTCGCGTCGCTGAAGCGCCCCCCGTCGTTTTCCAGGAGCCGCACGGGGCCCCACTCCAACGCGAGGAGGAGGTCGGGATCGCCATCGCCATCCACGTCGGAGAACACGGCCCCCGAGACGAGGCCGATCTGCCGCAGCGTCTCGGCCGCCTCCGCGTCGACGACCCAGTCGCCGCCCTCGGCGAGCAGAAGCCTCGAATCGGCCGGCAGGGGGTAGGCGCCGGGGGTGGCGCGGGCGCCGGCGAAGAGGTCGAGGTCGCCGTCTCCGTCGACGTCGGCGGCCGCCAAGGGCCCGGTCGCGTGGTTGCTCGGCGGGATGGCCGGCGCGGGGCCCGGATCGAGGCGGGCGAGGGGCGGAATCACGTCGAGATCGGCGGGCGAACGGGCTTCCCAGGAGCTGACGCCCGCGATGATGACCGGGCGGCCGACCGTGGGAAGCGCGATGATGGACGTGTGGTCGCCGGCGGCGGGGGCGCCGATGGGCACGGGGTCCGCCAGCCGCCCGGCTTCGTTGACGGCGAGCTGGGCGCGGCCTCCCACCCCCGCCCCGACGAGCAGATCCGGGTCGCCGTCCGCGTCCGCATCCACCCACGCCACGCCCGGGCCGCTCCGGGACAGCTCGAGCGGCAGGAGCGGCTGCCGGGCCAGCTCATCGAAGGCCGATTCGCCGTGCCGCCCGACCGCCTCCGCCGCCGCGAACAGCACCCCGCCGCTCCCCGCCCCGGCATCGCCGCCCTCCGCCGCCGTGCCGTCGGGTGGCAGCCCCACCTCGTAGGCGCGGTTCGCGACCACGCGCACGGTCCGGCTCCGCCCCGAGGGCCAGACGATCCTCGCTTCGGCGGCCTCGGCATCGCCCAGCGCGAAGGTGAGCCCCGGATCCGAGCCGGAGAGGTACATGCCCCCCGCGGTCACCTGCCGTGTCTGCCCCGGCGGCGCTCCCGCGAGCACGACGCGCGCCCCGATCGCCTGGGTGTTGCCGCCCTCCCCGAGCACGCGCAGGGCGACCCGCGCCCGCCCGGCGTCGTTGCGCAGGAGGAGGGGCGGTTCGTCCAGCCGGGTGATCACGACGTCCCGGTCCCCGTCGCGGTCGAAGTCCGCCGCCGCGATCCCGTGGCTCACGTCCGGCTCCGTCCCGTAGCCCCAGCCCCGGGTCATGTCGGCGAAGGCGCCGTCGCCGAGGTTGCGGAAGGCGAGGTTCCGCAGCCGGAGCGGCGGAAACACTCCGAGTTCCTCGCGCCAGTCCACCTGGATGCGGCGGGTCCGGAGCGCCTCCTGCGTGTCTCCGTCCAGCGGGTCCCAGGCGTGCCCGTTCGTGACGAGCAGGTCTTCGTAGCCGTCGAGGTCGACATCGAGGAACATCGCGCCCCACGTCCACTCCGAAGCATCGAGCCCCGCGGCCCGCGCCGTCTCGGCCCACGTCCCGTCGCCCCGGTTGAGCTGCAGCGTGTTGCGGTCGACGGAGACCCGCGTCGCGTGCCCGCCGGGGGGCGTCCACCCGGGCACGGCGAGGGCGACCTGCTCCCTCCGCCTCAACGGATCGGGCGAGAGCATCTCCGTCGTCACGAAGTCCGTGTCGCCGTCTCCATCGATGTCGGAGAAGTCGACCCCCATCGAGGAGGTGCTCTCGGTGCGGAAGGCGAGTCCCGACGCGGCGGTGAACGTGCCCCCCTCGTTGAGCCAGAACCCGTCCCGGCTGCCCAGGTCGTTGGCGACGAAGAGGTCCGCGTCCCCGTCGTCATCCGCGTCGAAGAACCTCGCGACGAGCCCCCAGTCCCGGGGGACGGCGGAGACCGGCTCGCCACCCGTCTCCCGGAAGACCCCGCCCGCGAGATCGACCGGCGCGAAGCCCCCGGATCCATCGTTAAGGTAGAGTTCGTCGGGGTCCGCGAGTTCGAAGCGCAGCACGCCCTCGCCCTGGAGTTCGAGCCGGTAGTGCTCGTCGAAGGGGGGGCGGAGCACGAACTCGTCGCCGACGCGCTCGGCGATCTCGCGCGGCCTTCGCGCCTCGGGGCTGAAGAGATCGTCTCCCTGGACCGTCTTGTAGTTCGCGAAGTACGCGTCGAGGTCCTCGTCCCCATCGATGTCGGCGAGCGCGAGCGTGCTGCTCCCCCACTCTCCCTCGAACCCCGCGTCCACCTCCTCGAAGACCCCGCTCCCGTCGTTCAGGAGGAGCGCGTTCGTCCCCCCGTGTACGGCCACGAAGAGGTCGAGATCGCCGTCGCCGTCCGCATCGGCGAGGACGGCGCCCCGCGACAGCCGGTCCCCGAGGCCGGCCCCGGAGCGCTCCGTCACGTCCTCGAAGCGCCAGCCTCCGAGGTTGCGGTAGAGGACGTTCGGCCGGTCGAGCATGCAGAGGTAGAGGTCGACCCAGCCGTCCCCGTCCACGTCCCCGAGCGCCACGCCGACGCCGTGGATGAGCGTTCGGTTCGCGAGCCGGGCCTCGCGGGAGACGGTGGGGACCGCCTCGATCCCCGTCCTCCGCGGCGACAGCGGGGTGAATCCGCCCTCGGGCTGGCCCTCGAAGGAGAGGAGGCGCACGCGGGTTCCGTCCCCCCCCTCGATCCAGTCGATCGAGGCGGGCGGGGCGGAGGCGTCGCAGGCGGCGAAGAGGCCGGCGGCGAGGGCTGCGGCGGGAAGAACGCGGAAGCGGGGTTTGCCGCGGGCGGCTATTCGTGGTCTCCGCGGAAGACGGACCGCATCCCCTCCACCGCGTCGCGGGCCCCGTCGGCGGCGCGCGCGAAGACGGCCGCGAGTTCCCGTTTCCCCGTGCCGGCGAGCGGGATGTCGAAGGTGAAGTGGACCGCCACGCCGGCGGGCCGGACGTTCTCCTTCGGATCGGTCCACCCGCCCTCGGGGTCGAGGGCGCCCTCGATGTGCACTTCGACGGTGTCGGAGACGGCCCCCACCTCCTGCGCGACCTTCGAGAGCCGGGACGCGAGCGCGTCGTTCCGCGTGGGATTCGACTCCCGCTCATCCAGCCAGAGAGCGGGAGGGGCGACGTCGATGTGGACGTACCCGAGCATCACCTCGGGACCGAGTTCGAGCCCGTCGCGGCCAGGAATCGGGTCTTCCGTCGGAGCGAGGTAGGTGCCGAGCCCCTCGGTGCCGATGTTCGCGAGTCCGAGCGCCATCTCGTCGATGACGAGTTCGACCATCGCGGACGGCGCGTGGAGGGTGTCGAGCGCGCCGGACTCGAGGATGTCGAGTTCGGACTGGTCGTAGGCGACGACGCGGAAGAACCAGGAGAGCGGCTCCTGGCGCCCCTCGAAGAGGTCGCGCGCGCCCAGTCCCCGGTCGCGGAGCGCGCTGAGGAGAAGGGCGCTCAGCTGGTGTCGTGTGATCTCGGCCATGGCCTACGGTTCGCCGTGCGGTGCGGGTGGAGGCCGGTCAGGGCGTGATCATGACGTGCGCGTTCGCCGTGCCGGCCCCCATCAGCCACGCGCCCCGCGTCGCCCTCGTAGGGAGGCCCAGGTCTTCGGCCGTCGCGAACGGAGTGTAGATGACGGCCTGGTGCCGCTGGACCGTCTCCAGGTCTCCGGACCACCCCTCGGCGGCGTAGATCGCGTGCAGGAAGGCGTAACTCGGCATCTCCAGCGTGCCCGCCTCGATCTCGGCCATCCGCATCTCGACGTTCTCCCGGCCGGTGACGCCCTGCGCGGTGAGTTCGCGGCCGCGCGCCATGTACGTCTCGAGGGAGTCGTGGTAGCAGGCGGAGTGGAACCCGTCGACGGCGGGGTCGTCGGCGATGCAGATGAACGGTCCGGCGCCCTCGCGCAGCGTCACCCACTCATCTCCCTGCTTCTGGAGGACCTTCGCGGTCGCCTGCTCCGCTTCCGTGGGGATGGGGGCGATGGCGAGCGCGACGGCGTCCTGGGCGGCGACGTCGTGGGCGGCGGCGATCGAAAGGGCGGGGATGAGCACCGCCAGAACGGCGAACGAACGGCGAAACATGCGGTCCTCCTGGGGCTGGGACTTTCGGAGAATAGGCACTCGCCGGGGCGGCGGCGCAATCCGGCGCGGTGTCGCGGAAGTGCGCGGCGCCACACTCGGGGGCGCGGTGCGTTGCGCACGGCGGTCGTGCGGTCAAGATTCGCGGCGCCGCCGCATACGCAGCAGGACCGTGGATCAACACCGTGGATGATGGGAGTCGCCCTTGAGCGTTCGAATCTGTGTCCCGCGGGAGACCGCCGCCGGGGAGTCGCGGGTCGCCCTCACGCCGGACGGGGCGAAGCGTCTGCTCTCGGATGACGTTTCGATCGCCATCGAGGCGGGAGCGGGACGGGCGGCCGGCTTCCCGGATGCGGCCTACGAGGACGTGGGCGTGGAGATCGTCCCCGATGCGGGCCGGCTTCTGGGCGAGGCCGACGTCGTGTTCAAGGTCGCCCCGCCGTCGGAGGCCGAGGCGGACGGACTCCGGGAGGGGACGGTCCTCGCGTGCCTCCTGCGCCCGCACGAGAACGCGGCGCTGATCGAGCGCCTCGCCGCGGGCGGGGTCACGGCGCTGTCGCTGGAACTCGTGCCGAGGATCACGCGCGCGCAGTCGATGGACGCCCTCTCGTCGCAGAGCAACCTGGCGGGGTACAAGGCCGTCCTCCTCGGAGCGAACTCGCTCGGGCGCATCTTCCCTCTCCTCATGACGGCGGCGGGGACGCTCTCCCCGGCGCGCGTGCTCGTGCTGGGGGCGGGGGTCGCCGGGCTGCAGGCGATCGCGACGGCGCGCCGGCTCGGCGCGGACACCTGGGGCTACGACATCCGCGCCGCCGTGCGCGAGGAGGTCGAGAGCCTCGGCGCGAAGTTCGTGGACCTCGACGAGGGCGCGGCGGACGACGCGGAGGCCGAGGGCGGCTACGCGAAGGAACTCGAGGAGGCGGAGCAGGCGCGGCAGCGGGAACTGCTCGCGCAGCACGTGGCGCGGGCGGACGTCGTCATCACGACGGCGCTCGTGCCGGGACGCCGCGCGCCCGTGCTGATCACCGACGACGTGGTGGACCGCATGAAGGAGGGCTCGGTGATCGTCGATCTCGCGGGCGAGGCCGGCGGCAACTGCTCGCTGTCGGCGCCCGGAGAGACGGTCGTGGAGCGCGGCGTGACGATCCATGCGCCGCTCAACGTGCCCGGCTCGCTTCCCTACCACGCGAGCCAGTTGCTCGGCCGCAACCTCTCCGCGCTCGTGAAGCCGATGTTCGGGGAGGACGGGGTCGCGGTGGACCTGGAGGACGATGTGATCGGACCCTGCTGCGTGACGCACGCGGGCGAGGTCCGGTTCGGCGCCTGACGCGCACATGACGACGGAGCCCGGGGCCGTCGACCCCGGGCGAAACTCAACGACGAGGCCTGGCCGATGGAAGGAACGCTCCTGATCGGACTGTATGTGTTCGTGCTCGCGATGTTCGTCGGGTTCGAACTCATCACGAAGGTGCCGCCCACGCTGCACACGCCACTCATGTCGGGATCGAACGCAATCTCCGGGATCTCGATCGTGGGCGCGCTGCTCGTGATCGGACGCGCCGGAGACGCGCACCTCATGCGGTGGATCGGGCTCGCGGCGCTGATCCTCGCCACGATCAACGTCGTCGGCGGCTTTCTCGTCACCGACCGCATGCTCCAGATGTTCAAGAGCAAGGACGCGAGCTAGCGATGGAAATGTCAGGATTCTCGACGGTCATCCCGCTCGCCTACCTCGCGTCCGCCGTCCTCTTCATCCTCGGGATCAAGCGGCTCAGCCATCCGGAGACGGCGGCGGGCGGCAACCGGCTCGCCGCGATCGGCATGCTGCTCGCGGTGATCGCGACGCTGCTCGACCGGGCCATCCTCGACTTCACCTGGATCGTCGCGGGCCTCGCCGTCGGGGGACTCGTCGGCGTGGTGATGGCCCGGACGGTGAAGATGACCGCCATGCCGGAGATGGTCGCGGTCTTCAACGGGTTCGGCGGGGCCGCGTCCGGTCTCGTCGCGGTCGGGGAGTACCTGCGCGAAATGCAGAGCGCCGAGGTGCTCGCCATCGACTCCGGAGTGTCGATCATGGCCGGGACGCTGATCGGCGCCGTCACCTTCTCCGGCAGCATGATCGCGTTCGGGAAGCTGCAGGGGTTCGTGACCGGCAACGCGATCTCGAACCCGCTCGTGAAGTTCTCCGCCGGCATCCTCCTGGGCTTCTCCGTGGTACTCGCGGTCTACCTGGTCGGCTTCGAGTCGAACCTCGTCTTCTACTGGAGTCTCATCGCGGCCGCTCTCATCCTCGGCGTCCTCTTCGTGATCCCGATCGGGGGCGCGGACATGCCGGTCGTGGTGGCGCTGCTCAACTCCTATTCGGGGCTCGCGGCGGCGTCGGCAGGGTTCGTGCTTGAAAACAATGCGCTCATCATCTCCGGCGCGCTCGTCGGGGCCTCCGGACTCATCCTCACCGGCATCATGTGCCGCGCGATGAACCGCTCGCTCGCGAATGTCCTGTTCAGCGCCTTCGGGACGACGGCGGCGTCGGCGGGGCGCGCGGCGGACGGCGACCGGGTGGCGACGCCGATCGAAGCCGAGGACTCCGCCATGGTCCTGGGCTACGCCTCGCAGGTCATCTTCGTCCCCGGCTACGGTCTCGCGGTGGCGCAGGCGCAGCACCGGGTGCGCGAGCTGGCGGACCTGCTGACGGAGCGCGGCGTCTCCGTGCGCTACTGCGTACACCCGGTGGCCGGACGAATGCCCGGCCACATGAACGTCCTCCTCGCCGAGGCGAACGTGCCGTACGAGCAGCTCTGCGAGCCCGAGGACGTGAACCCCGACATGGAGAACATCGACGTCGCCGTGGTCGTGGGGGCGAACGACGTCGTGAACCCGCTCGCGCGCGACGACCCGTCGAGCCCGATCGGAGGCATGCCGATCATCGAGACGGACCGCGCGAAGACGTGCATCGTCATCAAGCGCTCGCTCTCGGTGGGCTACGCGGGCATCGACAACCCGCTCTTCTACCTGCGAAACAACCGCATGTTCTTCGGCGACGCCTCCGACGCCCTCGCCCGAATCACCGAAGAGGTCAAACAGCTCTAGCGGGGCGCCCCCGAGGCGCCCCGACTGGATCAGGTCAGGTCTCGCCCAACACCTCCGCGACCGTCTCGGGCGTGATGAGAGGGGCGTCTTCGGGCACGTCGAACACCGGAAACCCGCTGATCCGGGATACCCGGCCGCTCGAGGTCGCTTGCTGTAACTACAATCTATACATATAATCGAGTCAATGGAATTCGAATGGGACGAGATCAAGAACCAGACGAACATCCGCAAGCACGGCATCGGGTTCGACACCGCCAAGCGCATCTTTGAGGGGACGGTCGCAACGTCGCCCGACCGTCGCCAAGAGTACGGTGAGGACCGCCACATCAGCATTGGCTGCGTGGAGCCCGGAGCGCTGATCGTGGTGGCCCACACCGAGCGCCGTGGGCGCGTCCGTCTGATCTCAGCCCGTCCGGCATCGCGCAAGGAACGGAGAGTCTACCATGAGCGGACGCTACGATAGGCCCCTCACTCCCGAGCAGATTGCGGCAGTGAAGGACGAGAGCATCGACTTCAGCGACATCCCCGAACTCGACGAGGGGTTCTGGGAGCGGGCGGCGCTCGTCGAACCGGATCTCACCGACCAGATCACGATGCGCGTCAAACGGTCCGTGCTGGCCTATTTCAAGGCTCCGGGGAAAGGCTACCAGACGCGAATGAACCGCGTGCTCGAGAGCTACGTGCGGTACCGGACCGGAAACTTCGAGGATACCGGAGAGGGCGAGGACCAGTGACGGTCGGTCGGCGGGGGTTTGTGATCCGGTCGGGCGCGGGGGCGGCGGGGCTCACGATCGGCCTTTCGGGGTGCGGGACGGGGACGGGGGGCAGCGGGCAGGGCGTGGGCGCGGAGGAGTGGCCGACCGATCCGGATGCGCTCGAAGCGCGCTACCGCGACAACATCTATACGCGCCTTCTCGGCGTCCGGCCGCACCTTCCGGCGCACGAGCACGTCTCCCGGCTGGGCGGCGGGCGGATGGACGCGGAGGTCATCGCGGCGATGGCCGAGGCGAACGAGTTCTTCGTCGATATGAACGAGTTGTTCGAGGCGGCGGGGGCGCGGATCGCGGAGCGGCTCGGGACGGAGGCCGCGCTCGTGACGGCCGGCGGGTTCTCGGCCATGGTGCTGGGGGCCGCGGGGTGCCTGACCGGCACGGATCCGGCGCGGGTCCACGCGCTTCCCCTTCCCACGTGGCCGCGGCGCGAGTGTCTGATCCAGACGCCGCACCGGTTCGGGTACGACCGGGCGTACCGGGACGCGGGGATGACGATCGTCGAGGCGGAGACGCGGGAGGACTTCCGCGCCGCGCTCTCGGAGCGGACGGCGATGATCGCCGCCCTCGCGACGGCCGAACGCCAGACGATGTTCGCGCCTCCGGCCCCGGTGGACTGGGCGCCGGCCCCGGGATCCGAGGTCATGACCGTGCGCGAGCAGATCGAGATCGGGCGCGCGGCGGGCGTCCCCGTGCTCGTGGACATGGCATCTGACCTCCCGACCGGGGTGGGTCTCGTGGAGTTCGTCGAGGCGGGGGCCGATCTGATCGTGATCAGCGGCGGCAAGGGGATCGGCGGCCCGCAGTCGTCCGGCATCCTCGCCGGGCGGGCGGACCTCGTCGAAGCGGCACGTCTGAACGCCTCGCCGAACGATGGCATCGGCCGGGGCATGAAGGTCGGGAAGGAGGAGATCGTCGGTCTCCTGGTGGCCCTGGACCGCTACGTGGCGCGCGATGTCGAGTCGTGGGTCGCGGGCTGGTCCGACATGGCCCGCCGCATCGCCGCAGGTCTCGCCGACGTCCGCGGCCTCACCGCCGAGGTCGTGACGAACACGGCGGGCTACGAGGACGTGGAACTCACCTGGGACCCCGAAGTCATCCCCCTCACGACCGACGAGGCGAAAGCCGGACTCATGGCCGGGGAGCCCCGCCTCGCCTACCTGATGACGATCCGCACCCGCCTCCTCCGCGAAGGCGAGGACGCCCTCGTGATCCGCCGCCTGCGCCACTTCTTCACCGAAGCAGGGAGCGGCGCGTGAGGAACCCGGCACTCGCTCGGGACTACGCTCGGCGCGCGAAGGTACGTCTGCCGGCGCTGGATGTGTTGTTTGACGCCGAAAGCTGGCCGGATGTGGTCAGCGAGTCCCAGGAGGTCGTGGAACTGGCGCTGAAGGCCCTGCTCCGCTCGTGCGGGGTGAATCCGCCGCGCGCCCACGATGTCTCGGGGGTGCTGCTGGCTGAAAGGGACCGGTTCCCCGCAGATCTGGTCGCCCGGGTCGAGTGGTTGGCGGATGTGTCGCGGCGGCTCCGGCGGGATCTTGAACTCGCCTTCTACGGCGCGGAGGATCTCACTCCATCGGGGTTCTACTCGAGGGCGGACGCGGCAGAGGCCCGCGACTGCGCACGCCGAACCGTCGACCTCGTGTTCCCTCACGCGGGATAGCCGCCCACCCGCCGTGATTGTCGCGGCGCCCTTGGATAATCTAGGTTGGCGCTCCCGCGGGTCCCGACCGGCACCGGCCGTCGGTTTCCGCGGGTCCGCAACCGGATCAATGTGCCGCCGTAACAGGAGCGAGAGCCCCATGCGCAAGCTGGCCATCCTCACGCCGACCACGTTCACCCTCGCCGCAGCCGTTTTCGGCGCGGCGGACCTCGCCGTCGCGCCCTCGGCGCTCGCAGCCCAGGAGGCGGTGGTCTTCGACTCCGCCGACGTCGCGGGCCTCAGTTTCCGCTCGATCGGGCCGCCCCGGGGAGGCCGCAGCACCGCCGTGGCGGGGATTACCGAGCAGCCGCTCACCTACTTCATGGGCGCGACCGGCGGCGGCGTGTGG
The DNA here is from genome assembly GCA_022825725.1 of Gemmatimonadota bacterium. GTDB lineage: Bacteria > Gemmatimonadota > Gemmatimonadetes > Palauibacterales > Palauibacteraceae > Palauibacter. The sequence continues at coordinate 156,663 of JAJDWE010000055.1, read as the reverse complement.
CGCACGGACGACGCCGGCCTCAACTGGCGCAACATCTCCGACGGCTACATCGGAACGGGCGCCATCGGGTCGATCGACGTGGCGGACAGCGACGCGAACGTCATCTACGTGGGCACGGGCTCGTCCTGCATCCGCGGCAACATCTCCAAGGGAATCGGCATCTACCGCAGTACCAACGGCGGCGACTCGTGGACCCACATCGGGCTCCCGAACTCGGGCCAGATCGGCGACATCAAGGTCCATCCGCACGATGCCGACATCGCGTTCGTGGCGGCGCTCGGCGACCCGTTCGGCCCCAACCCGGAGCGCGGCGTGTTCCGCACGACGGACGGCGGCGACACCTGGGACCACGTCCTCGCGATCTCCGACTCCACGGGCGCGGTGGACCTCGCGATCAACCCGTCGAATCCGCGCATCGTCTTCGCCTCGGCGTGGCGGGCCGAGCGGAAGCCCTGGACCGCGACCTCGGGTTCGGAGGAGTCCGGCGTCTTCCGGTCGACCGATGGCGGGGACACCTGGGACCGGCTCGAGGGCGGGCTCCCCACCGGCCTCGTCGGCAAGTCCGCCGTCACCGTCTCGCGGGCGAACCCCGACCGCGTGTGGGTGCTCATCGAGGCGTCCGACGACCGCGGCGGCGTCTACCGCTCCGAGGACGGCGGCGACACCTGGCGGCGGGTGAACAGCGACCGCGGACTTCTGCAGCGGGCGTGGTACTACACGCACATCTACGCGGATCCGGTGGATGAGAACACGGTCTACGCCCTCAACGTGGGCTACAACAAGTCGGTCGACGGGGGCGTGACGTGGCAGAGCTACGGCGTCCCGCACGGGGACGTGCACGACCTCTGGATCAACTACGAGAACCCCGACTTCCAGGTCGTGGCGAACGACGGCGGCGGCCAGGTGACGACGACCGGCGCGGAGAGCTGGTCCACCTACTACAACCAGGTCACGGCCGAAATGTACCGGGTGTTCGTCGACAACCAGTTCCCCTACCGCGTGTACGGCTCGCAGCAGGACAACTCCACGATCATGGTGCCGAGCCGCGGGATGCCGGCGGTGCAGCAGGCGCAGCACTGGGCCGCGGTCGGGGGCTGCGAGAGCGGCCACATCGCGATCGACCCGCGGAACCCCAACGTGACGTACGCGGGCTGCTACGGCGGCAGCATCAACCGGGTGGACCGCGAGACGGGCGACGTGCGGCAGATGCTCCTCTATCCGCAGCTCCAGCTGGGGCAGGCGCCGAAGACGATGAAGCACCGCTTCCAGTGGAACGCGCCGATCCGGATCTCCCCGCACAACCCCGACGTCATCTATCACACGTCCCAGTTCGTGAACCGGACTTCGGACGCCGGATATTCGTGGGAGACGATCAGCCCCGACCTCACGCGCAACGACACGACGAAGATGCTGCACGCGGGCGGGCGCATCACGTGGGACAACACCGGGGTGGAGATGTACGGGACGATCTTCGCCTTCGAGGAGTCGCCGCACGAAGCGGGCGTCCTGTGGGTGGGCTCGGACGACGGCCTCATCCACGTGTCGCGGGACGACGGGGCGACCTGGACGGACGTGACGCCGGGCGACCTGCCGGAGTTCTCGACCGTCAACATGATCGACCTCTCGGCGCACGGCCCGGGGCGGGCGCACGTCGCCGTCTACCGCTACCGGATGCAGGACAACACCCCCTACATGTGGCGCACGGACGACTACGGTGAGAGCTGGACCCGCCTCTCGGCGAACGGGATCGAGCCGGGCCACTTCGTGCGCGTGGTGCGGGAGGACCCCGTGCGTGAGGGGCTCCTCTACGCGGGCACCGAGTTCGGGCTCTACGTGAGCTTCGACGGCGGCGACAGCTGGCAGCGCTTCCAGCAGAACCTGCCAATCACGCCGATCACGGACATGCAGGTGCACGAGGGCGACCTCGTCATGGGGACGCAGGGCCGCTCGTTCTGGATCCTCGACGACGTGACGCCGCTGCGGACGATGTCGGCGGCGACGCTGGCGTCCGATGTCCACCTCTACACGCCGCGCGAGGCGGTGCGCGCGCAGGGCGTCTTCCCCAGCGGGGCGTCGATCTACTTCGCGCTAGGCGAGGAGATGGAGGAGACGATCGACCTTGAGATCGTGGATGCGGGGGGCGAGGTCGTGCGGGTCTACTCCTCGAACCCCGGTTCGTGGGACGATGAGGCGAAGGCCGCGATCGGGCGCGGGTCGAGCTGGTCGCCGGACCGCCTGCAGACGAGCGCGGGCATGAACCGGATGGTGTGGAATCTCCAGGGAGAGGGGCCCGATCTCGTGCAGGGTGCCCGGATCTGGGGCTTCACGGGGCGCGTGCCCGCCGTGCCCGGGCGCTATGAGGTGCGTCTGACGGCGGGCGAGGCGACGCAGACGCAGCCGCTGGCGGTCCACATCGATCCGCGGGTGGCCGACCAGGTGACGGTCGCGGATCTGCGGCAGCAGCACGACCTGATGGTCCGGGTGCGCGGTCTTCTGCAGCAGTCGCACGACGCCGTGCGCGAGGCGCGGTCGATCCGGTCGCAGATGAGCGACATCGCGGAGTCCGTGGAGGAGGCCGGCTACGGCGATGACTTCACCGAGATGGCGGACGCGGCGGGGGAGAAGCTCACGGACGTGGAGGAGGAACTCTTCCAGACGAGGAACCGCTCGGGGCAGGACATGCTCAACTTCCCGCCCATGCTCGACAACGAGATCGCCAACCTGTACGGCTACATCGCGTCGACCTACGACCGCCCGAACGCGGTGGCCGCGGTCCGCGCCGACGAACTCGAGGAGGAACTCGGCGGGTGGCTGGGCACGCTCCAGCAGATCATCGACACGGACGTGGCCGAGTTCAACAACCGTCTGCGCGAGGCCGGCGTACCGGGCGTGATCGTGCGCACCCCGCCCCGCGCCACCAGCTGATCGGCGAGAGCGGCGCCTCTTGAGCGCGGCCGACGTTTCAATAGACGCCCTCGCCCGCCGCTGCTTCGAGCGGGAGGCGGGGGCGGCCGAACGCGAACTCGATGCGGAGGTGGCGCGTTCGCGGACCAGGGACCCCCGGTCGGTCACGCACTGGGTCGTCCCGCTCGTCATCGTCGGGTCGTGCTATGCGGGCGTCGTAAGCGGCGGGCCGGGGATGTTCGGCGTTCTGGGCGTCGCGGCCGTGCTCTGGGCGCTGAACGGGCTCGGCAAGGCCCATCCCGCCCGGCAGAGGCGGTCCGCAATCCGGAAGGAGGCGGAGGACGGAATCGTCGCCTACCGGCGGCGCGAGCCCTGGGCAGTGCTCCGTGTACACGAGTACGCGGTGACGGAGTTCCGGGAGCGAATCCAGGCGCACCGCGAGCGGACGCTGGGAAGGGGCTCGGAGTGGGGACGAGCGCGGTCGGAACTCACCCGGGCGGCGGATGAGGCGCAGCGTTCCGCCGCGTACTGGCGCGAACGCCTTCGCGACGAACCGGAGAGCGAACTCGCGCGGACACAGGGCCGGGTCGCGGACCGACTCGAAGCGAAGCTCGGGGAGGCCCTCGGGAAGCTCGACGCGCGGGCGGCGGCGCTCCGCAAGTTCTACAATGACTGCGACGCCCGGCTGGCGGTCATGGACCGCTGCAACCGTGACATCGAGGAATCGCGGCGCCTCGAGGAGCTGTCGGGCAAGGCCGACGTCGTGATCGCCGAGGCCGAGGGCACGATTCAGGCGCTCGCGCTGCAGTTCGTCGCCGAGGCCCGGAACATCGCCGAGGCGCTCGGAGGGGTCGCCACGGTGGGGATCAAGTCGCTCGCGGGGGAGGCGCCCGTGGACAACATCGAGTACCTGGCGGACCACATCATCGAGAGTTCCGACCGGGAGCGGTCGGCGCTCGAGGATCTGGAGCGCCAGCTGTCGCACGCCGCCCAATGAGGCGGCCGCGGCGCCTCGCGAGCCGACCGCTGAGCCCCCTGAGCCGGCCGCGAAGAGCCTCGCCCGTCGTATCGGCGGGCCTGCTGGCGTTCGCCATCCTCTCGGCTGCGGCGTGCGGCGACGAAGCCACGGCGCCGCCAACCACCGCTACTCCCAACCGCCGGCCGACGCCGACGAGCACGATCCCGCCGCAGGAACTGGCGGCCGGCGACACGCTCACGGTGGACGCGGGGGCCTATTTCACGGATCCGGACGGGGACGCCCTCAGGTTCTCGGCCGAGACCTCCGACGCCGGCGTCGCCTCCGTCTCGCTTTCCGACGCTGCCGTCACCGTCGTCGGGGTCGCGCCGGGAGAGGCGCAGGTCACGATCCGGGCCCGCGATCCCGGGGCGCTGCAGGCCCGGCTGGACTTCAGGGTCCTCGTGCCCGAGCCCGTGACGGCGGACCACGTCGTGCTCCAGGCGCTGTACGAGGCGACGGGAGGCGAGGGCTGGACCCACGACGACAACTGGCTGACGGGTCGGCCGCTCGACACGTGGTACGGCGTGAGCGTGGACGACGACGGGCGGGTGACGGATCTCGACCTCGAGTTCAACGGGCTCCGCGGACATCTCCCTCCGGAACTCGGAGACCTCGACCGTCTCCATACCCTCACGCTGTCACGAAACGAACTCGATGGGACCATCCCGGCGGAGCTGGGGCGACTGCCGATCCTCCTCCTGCTGAACCTCAGCGACAACCGTTTCGACGGCGAGATCCCGCCGTGGCTCGGCGACTTCAGCTACATGGATCAACTGGATCTGAGCCGCAACGGGTTCGAGGGATCGATCCCGGCCGCACTGGGCAACCTCCGCGACCTGCGTCTGCTGGATCTGAGCGACAACGATCTCACGGGACCGATGCCGCCCGAACTGGGGGATCTCACCGCGCTCGAGGATCTGCTGTTCATGCGCAACGACCTCGAGGGACCGGTGCCCGCGACGTTCGGGCGCCTTGTGACGCTGCGCGCGCTGAACCTGTCCGGCAACGCCGGGATGTCCGGCCCGCTGCCCGTCGAGCTGACTTCGATCCGGGACTTGGTCCAACTGCACCTGGGAGGCTCGGGGCTCTGCGCGCCCGCCGAGCCCGCCTTCCGGGGCTGGCTGGAGCGCCTCTACAGGTACCGGGTCGCCACATGCGGGCAGGACGGGTCGATCGTAATCACCCAGGCCGTGCAGTCATCGGAGTTTCCCGTACCGCTCGTCGCGGGCGATTCCGCGCTCCTGCGCGTGTTTCTCACGGCCCCCGAGGGCGCGTCCGTCGATTTTCCGGCGGTCCGGGCCCGGTTCTACCTGGAGGGCGCCGAAATCCACGTCGCCGACGTTCCCGCGCAGTCGAATCCCGTGCCGACGGCGATCGAGGAGGGTGATCTCGCCGGTTCCGCGAACGTCGTGATTCCCGGGCGGGTCGTGCAGCCGGGGCTCGAGATCGTCGTCGAGACGGATCCCGGCGGCACGCTGGACCCGACCCTGGGACTCACGCGGCGGATCCCCGATAGCGGCCGGCGCGCGGTCAACGTCCGGGCGATGCCCACGTTCGATCTCACGGTGATTCCGTTCGTGCTGACCTCGGAACCGGATCCCTCGATCGTGAACCTCGTGAACATCCTGACCCCGGAGCACGAACTCTTCTGGGACACGCATACGCTGCTCCCGATCGGGGACATGACGGTCACGCCGCACGAGCGCGTGATGGTATCCACCAACAGCCAGAGCGCGCTTCTGGGCCTGACGGCGGCGATACGTGCCGCAGAGGGCGGCACCCGGCACTACATGGGCACGATGACGAACAGCGACGGCGGAGGCATCGCGCACGTCGGCGGGTTCGTCAGCTTCTCCGACCCGCGGGCCGACATCATCGGGCACGAGTTGGGTCACAACATGAGCCTCAGCCACGCCCCTTGCAGCGCGGTCGGCCCCGATCCGTGGTATCCCGAGGCGAGCGGATTCATCGGCGCGTGGGGATACGACTTTCGCGACGGCGGGCAACTCGTGCCGCCGGACAGGGCCGACATCATGGGATACTGCGATCCGCACTGGATCGGGGACTATCACTTCTACAACGCGATGCGCTTCCGCAGCCGCAGCGAGCCGCTCGAATCCGCCCCGAGCCCCGCAGCCGATGGCGATGCCCGCTCGCTGCTTCTCTGGGGAGGCGTCAGCGAAGGAGGCGTTCCCTACCTGGAGCCCGCGTTCGTCCTCGACGCTCCGCCATCTCCGCCCGTGGGCGGCGGCGACTATCGCATCCGCGGCCGGAACGCGTCGGGTGAGGAACTGTTCGCGGTGAGCTTCGACATGTGGCGGATCGCCGATGGGAACGGCGGCTCGGGTTTCGCCTTCGCCGTGCCCGTCCGGCCCGGGTGGGCGGGCGAGTTGGCGAGTCTCACGCTCTCCGGGCCCGGGGGGTCCTTCACGCTCGACGGCGAGAGCGGCGAGAGCGGCCTCGTCGCGGCTGCCGCCATCGTGCGCGATCCCGCGACCCGGCAGGTGCGCGCGATGCTGCGGGATCCGTCGCCCGCCGGACTGGCCGGGGCCGTAGAGGAGGCGCTGGCCGTGGATCCCGCCCTGGAGGTGCTCGTCAGCCGCGGGATCCCCGACCCCGCGGACTGGGGCCGTTAGTTGTAGCGTCGCGCCGGGACGGCTGACGCGCCGCTATCCTCCTTCGCGGTCGCGCAGGTCGGCCAGCGCGTCGGTGTCGATCGCGTCTCGAAGCTCGTGGAGTTCGTCGATCGTCACGTCCCGTGCGTCGAGCACGACGACGAAGCGGCTCTCGATGAACCAGGTGAACTCCGCGCGGCCGCGGTCGCCGCGCGTGCGGCGGAACTCCTCCATGGCCGGATAGCCCTCGTATTCGATCGTGCGTGCCCACCCCCGGTCGCTCTCCTCGTCGACCGAGAGATCGAGCCACTCCACGAAGCCCTCCGAGCCGATCACCGGCATCGCGCCGATGTCGGCGATGGAGACTTCGATCTCGGCCCCGCCGCTCCCCTCGTACTCGGCCTCGGCCACGGATATGTGGAACCCCAGGGCGCCGCCCGTCGCCCCCTCGCGCGAGGTCCGCCTCAGGCCCGCCGCCCGCTCGGGCAGGAAGTCGTAGAACTCGCGGAAGTGGATCGGCTGATCGACCAGCGTCTCACCGCCCACCTCCTCGGCGAAGTCGGACAGGTGCTCGCCGAGCTCCTCCATCGCGTCGGTGACGCTCGCCGCGATGTCGTCGGCGGCATCGCGCAGGTCTTCCCGCACTTCCTCCGCTTCGTCCCGCGACTCGCTGTCGCCCACGAAGATGCAGCCCGCCGACGTGAGGCTGCAGAAGAGGGCTGCTGCGAGGGCGATCCGCCGCGAGGGGCGGCCGAGAGAGCGACGATTCCAGGACATCTCTTTCCTCCAGACGCTGAACGCATGGTTTTCAGGGGCCTGTGCGCGTCTACGCGCCCGGCCGGCGGGAAGTGTCAGACGGCTCTGCTGCGAGGCGCCGCGCGGCGCCGCCGGATACGTCGGGCCGTTGACCGGCGCGGCATGCGGTTCGATGCTGTTCCGATGAACGCCCCTCCGTCCCGCCCCGCCGCTTCCCCCCGGGCTCGCATCGCGGCGCTGGAGCGCGAGGACAAGTGGTTTCTGGGCGGGCTGGACGGCGTGGTGTGGGCGCCGCCGTTCCCGCGGTGGCTGCACCGGCCGGGGTTCTGGGATCCGGTCCATCTGCTGCAGCACGAAGTCGGCCCGGGGTTCTCCGTGGCGCTCGTGGATGACGGGGCGGAGGCCCGGCTCCGAGGAGCTGCCGGCGACCCGGACGGTCGCGAGGCGACGCCACGCCGGTGGCGGCCCGGGCGGCTGGTCGCCACGTGGTCGGACGAGCGCGGCCTCATCTTCGAGGAGCGCCGCCAGGTGCTGCCGGGCGGTATTCTGGAATCCGCGTGGCACGTCCCGGCCGAACTCGAGGGGTGTGTCGTCGGCTTCACCGCGCAGCCGGCGGACGCGACGGACGGGGTGGAGCCCACGGCGGCCGGGGTGGGCTGGACACGGACCGTCTCGGACCGGCGCGGGCAGGAACTGGTCCTGCGCATGGAACTCGCGGGCTCCGTCTCGCCCGCATGGCGGCGCATCATCCCATCCGAGGGCCGCGCCACGCCGGAATGGCGTCATTCGCCCTTCGCGGACGGCGGCGGTGCCCTGGGGAACACGGCGGCCGCGGGTGCCGGCGCCGCGTCCGGCCCGCCTCCCGACCCGAACGCCGATCCGAACGCCGATCCGGGGGTCCGACGCTCCGGGTGGATCTGGATCGCCGTCGCGCTTCCGCTCGCAGGAATCGACAACGGCGGGCCTCAGACCTTCCGTCTGACCCTCCGCCTCCGGGGCGCCGAAGCCCGGGGGCTGGCCCCGTCGTCCGGGACGGCGTCCGCCTGGGAGTCCTTCTTCGGCGGTTTTCCGCACTTCGAGAGCGGCGACCCGTATCTCGACCGCTATTTCGACTATCGCATCTACGGCCTCGGCCTGAACCGCATCGAGGGTCGGTGGGGGCCGGTGCGGCATCCCGCCATCGCCGAGGGGCCGGAGTACTTCCACGCGCCGATCGCCTACAGCGCGCAGTGCCACATGATGGAGATGCGCTGGCGGAAGGGCGGGCGCGAGGCGTGGGGCTCGCTCCTGAACTTCGTCGACAACCGGAAGCCCGACGGCTCCTTCCACGGGCGCCTCTATCCCGAGCGCCTCGAGGGGACCGACTTCTACCACGCGAACTGGGGCGACGCGCTGCTCGCGGTCGATGACATGCACCCCGATGCGGCGGCGCTGGCCCGCTGCTACGAGGGACTGTCGCGCTACGCCCGCTGGCTGACGGCGGAGCGCGACCCCGAGGCGTCGGGCATGTTCACCGTCACGAACCACTTCGAGACGGGACAGGAATACATGTCGCGCTACATGGCGGTGGACGGGGAGGCCGACGTGGCGGGGTGGCGTCCCCGTCTCCGCCTCAAGGGGATCGACGTCACCGTGTACGCGCACCAGTTGTTCCGCGCCCTCGCTTCGGTGGCGCGCCGCGTGGAGCGGCCGGGGGACGAGGCCGGGTGGCGCGGGCTCGCGGACCGCTGCTGGAAGGCGATCGACGGACGCATGTGGTCGGCGGAGGCCGGTCTGTTCACGGATGTGGATGGACGCACCGGCGAGCGCACCGGCGTGAAGGCCGCGGTTGGATTTTACCCGCTGCTCACCGGCCGGGTGGGCGGAGCCCGCCTCGAGGCCCTGCTCGACCACCTCGAGGATCCCCGGACGTTCGGCACGCGCTTCCCGCTGCCCTCGTCGAGCGTGGACGATCCGCGATTTTCGGCGGAGGGCATCTGGCGGGGGAAGCGCCGCAACTGTCCGTGGAACGGACGCGTCTGGCCGATGACGACGAGCCACGTGATCGAAGGGCTGCTGCGGTGCTGGCGCGGCGGGAGCCAGCGCGCCGGCGCGCTGGCGGCGGACATGCTCAACCGCTTCGCGCGCATGATGTTCACCGACGGCGATCCCTCGCGCCCCAACTGTTTCGAGCACTACAACCCGCACACGGGGCGGGCCTGTCACTTCCGGGGCATCGACGACTACCAGCACTCGTGGATCCTCGATCTGCTGGCGCGCGGATTCGCGGGGCTCCACCTGGACGCCTCGGGCATCGAGGTGCGGCCGCTGCCGAACGGTCCGGCTCGCGTGTCGCTGGGACCCGTCGTCGCGAGGGGGCGCACCGTGTGCGTGGACGTGGCACCGGGGCGGGTGACGGCCACGGTGGACGGAGAGCGGCTGGAGGGGCCGCGCGGCGAGGCGCTGCGCGTTCCGTGGGCTCCGTGAGCCGTGCATCACAGGGCTCCGTGAGTCGCGCCCCGCAGGGCGTCGAACTGCGCGGCGTGGAGAAGCGGTACGGCGAGGTCGTCGCCGTGCGGTCGCTCGATCTCGAGGTCCGGCCCGGGGAGCTGATGGTTCTGGTCGGCCCTTCCGGGTGCGGCAAGAGCACGCTGTTGCGACTCATCGCCGGCCTCGTCGAACCCACCGCGGGTGAGGTGTGGATCGGGGGACGGCGGGTGGACGACGTCGAACCGGGGGCCCGCGACGTGGCGATGGTGTTCCAGAGCTACGCCCTCTACCCGCACATGACGGTGGCCGGGAATCTGGGCTTCGGCCTGCGCGTGCGCGGGACTCCGCGAGCCGGGATCGAGCGGCGCGTCGCGGAGGCCGCGGCCGCACTCGGGCTCGCCGAACTGCTGTCGCGGAGGCCCGGCGAGCTGTCCGGGGGACAGCGCCAGCGGGTGGCCCTGGGACGGGCGATGGTCCGCGATCCGGGCGTGTTTCTGTTCGACGAGCCGCTCTCGAACCTCGACGCGGAGCTGAGGCTGCGGACCCGCGACGAGATCGCCGCCCTGCACCGGCGCCTCGGCACGACGATGATCTTCGTGACGCACGACCAGGTGGAAGCCCTGTCGCTGGGCCAGCGGGTCGCGGTCATGGATCAGGGCCGGCTCCACCAGGTGGGCACGCCGGAGGAGGTCTATCGCCGCCCGGCCAACCTGTTCGTCGCCGGGTTCGTTGGGTCGCCGCCCATCAACCGCATCGCCTTGGCCCGCGACGATGCGGGGCGCCTCGCGGGCGGCCCGTTCGCGCTCCAGGCGCCGTCGGGGGTCGACCGGGCCACGCTCGGCGTGCGGCCGGAGGATCTGGCCGTCGCGAGGACGAGCGAGGGCGACGGCGAAGCGCGCGCCGGGGATCGCGGTTCGGGCGAAGCGGGTGACTTCCGGGCCGGCGTGCTCCGCGTCGAGGCGCTGGGCAGCGAGCAGCGGGTGCACCTGGACGGCCCCGGCGACGCGGCCTGGGTGGCGCGCGCGTCCCCGGCCCTGCGGGTCGACCCCGGCGACCGCGTGAGCGTCTCGGTCGCGTGGGAGCGGAGCCACCTGTTCGGTCCGGACGGCCGCCGCGAGGAGGCCGCGCCGCGACCCATGGACCTGCCGGCCTCGCCATGACGAACTCGCGGCCGCGTACCCGCCGACCCCTTCGCCCAGCCACCGGCGGGGCCACGGCCCTCGTCTCGGCCGTCGTCTTCGCCGTCGCCGCCACGACGGTCGCGTGCGCCCCCGGCGGGTCCGACACCGCCCTGCGCGTAGCCCTCTGGGCCGGAGGCCACGAACTGGAGATCGAGCGCCAGGTCGCCGACCGCTACGAAGCCCTGCACCCCGGCGTGCGGATCGTGCTCGAATCAGCCCCCAACGGATACGAGGAGCGGCTGCTGACCTCGATCGCGGCGGGGCGTCCCCCCGACGTCTACCTCATGGATTCGCCCGACATCCCCACCTTCGTGGAACGCGGGCTGGCGCTGGACCTCGCCCCCTACCAGGAGGCGCTCGGCTTTCGGCCGGACAGCGTGTTCGGGCAGGTGGCGGACGCGTTTCGCCGGGGCCCATCCATGTTCGCGCTGCCGAAGGACTTCACGCCGATGGTCCTGTACGCGAACCGGAGCGTGCTCGCCGCCGCGGGCGCCGAGTACCTTCTGCCCGCCGTCTGGTCGCCTGCGGGGCCATCGGAGGTCGCGCCGGCCGGTTGGACCTGGACGGACTTCCGGCGAGCCGCGGAGGCGGTCGTAGGGGACACGACGGGGACGGCCGGCCGGACGTGTACGGGTTCGACTTCCCACGCAACCTGTACCAGTGGGTTCCCTTCGTGTGGTCGGCGGGCGGCGACATCCTCGGGCCCGACGGAGGCCGCGCGGCGGGCTACCTGGACGGGCCGGAAGCGCTGGAGGCGTACCGCTTCCTCACGGCGCTGGCGGAGGACGGCCTCACGCCGGGCGCGCAGTTTGTCCAGCAGGGGGACCCCGCGCGGGAGGCGCGCTTCGCATCCGGGGGACAGGCGTTCCTCCTCTCGGGACACTGGACGCTCCCCGTGTTCCGCGATCTGGTGGAGGCGGGCGCGCTGGACCTGGCCATCGTCCCCATTCCGCACCACCCCTCGCGGACGGCGGCGACCAGCGTGCTCTACGCTTCGGGGTGGGCCGTGCCGCCCAACGCGCCGAACCTGCGCCGCGCCATCGACCTCGCCGGCTTCCTCGCCTCGCCCGAGGCCCAGCGCATCCGGGCGCGGTCGGGACTCGCCATTCCCTCGCGGACTGATGTGGCGGCGGAGATCGCCGCGGCGGACGGCACCGGAGTCGAGGACGCGTTCATCGCGCTCGTGCCGGGCGCCCGGATGACGTGGGGCGCGCGGGTGCGCGACTTCTCCCGGATCGAGGCGCTGGCGGTGGAGATCATGGACCGCCGGCTGGTGCGCGGAGAATCCCTCGCGTCGAGCGCCTCGGACGTGGCCCGCCGCATCGACGCGGAGTTCGAGTGGTGAGCGGCCTGCGGCAGCCGGTGCTCGACGCCCTCGCCGCCGTCGCCCTCGTGGCCGGCCTCGGTCTGATGCTGGCCGTCGTCGCAGGCCGGGTGGCGGGCACACGGACGGTCGCGGCGGAAGCCGAGGCTCGCATGGCGGCCGCGCTGTGGGAGGAGGAAGGGGGCAGCGACCAGGCGGTGGCCGGGCTGCTGGGCGAGCGCGCGACGATCCTCGGTGCGGGCGACGGAGGCGGCCGGGCCGGGGCATACGCCTATGAGGCGGCCGCGCTCGACCCCGCCGTCTGGATCGCCGTCGCGCCGCACCGCGCCGGTGGTCCCGGGACGACCTTCCCCCTCGCCGCCACGGCCATCGCGCTCGCGGGCGCGGCGCTCATCTCGGGCTGGGCCGCGAGACGACGCCGCGGGCCGACGGTCGGGCGCTACCCGACCGGCATCGCGCTCCTCTCCATCGGCTGCGTCGCCCTGACGACGGTCGCCGCCGGGAGGTGGGCGGACCGCGAACTCCGCGCGCTGAGCGCCTCCACCGTGGCCCAGGGCGCGCGGGCCGTCGAACTCGCTATGGCGACCGGCGCGGATCCGGCCCGCGCCGCCCGGGTCGCCCACCTCCCGTGGGCCGAGGACCGCTCGCTGGAGGCTGCGGACGAGCAATGGACGATGCCGCCCGCCGCCGCGGCGGCGATCGCCGCGCGGCCCGACCGCAGCACGGCGCTGCCCGGCGACACGCCCGTGGGCGCGCCGTACGCGGTGGAAGCGGACGGCGCCACCTGGCACGCAGCTCGCACCGCCGACGTCCACCTCGCCTTCCTCGGATACGAGCGCACCGCCTCGCCCGCTCTCCCGCTGGCCGCGGCCGGCGCGCTCGCCGCCCTCCTCGTGGCGCTGGCCCTCCACCTCGCGCAGCTCGCGGCCCGCCCCCGCGCCCTGCGCCGAACGCTGGCGGCGTGGGGTCTCCTCGCCCCGGCGGCGGCCCTCATCCTCGCGTTCACTCTCGGACCGCTCCTCTTCTCCCTGTGGATCTCGCTGCACGAATGGCGCCTCATCGACCCCGCGCCGCTCTTCCTCGGACTCGACAACTACGCGACGCTGCTCGGGGACGGCGAGTGGTGGTCGGCGATCGGCAACACGGCGCTGTTCACCCTGCACGTGCCCGCCGCGATGGCCATCGCCCTCGCCCTGGCGCTCCTCACCCGGGGATCGCGCCGCGCCATGCGCTGGGCGCGGCTCGCCCTCTTCCTGCCCGGCATCACGAGCGTGGCGGCGATCGCGGTGGTGTGGAAGTGGTTGCTGAGCGACCGGTACGGGCTGGTGAACCGCGGTCTGGAGCGCGCCGGACTCGAGTCCGTCCCCTGGCTCACGTCACCCGACACCGCGCTCGTCAGCCTGATGCTGATCGGCATCTGGATGGTCGTCGGCTATCAGATGGTTATTTTTCAAGCAGGCCTCGCCGCGATCCCGCGCGACTGGTACGATGCGGCGCGGGTCGACGGCGCGGGGCCGTGGCAGCGCTTCCGCCACGTCACCCTGCCCGGCCTGCGCCACACCCTGTTCTTCGTGCTTGTCACATCGGTGATCGGCTCCTTCCAGGTGTTCGGGCTCGTCTATGTGATGACCGAGGGCGGCCCGTTGGGCGCCACGGACGTCGCCGTCTATCACATCTACCGCGAGGCGTGGGAGTTCCTGCAGTTCGGCAACGCGGCGGCGATGAGCTGGCTGCTGTTCGCGGTCGTGTTCGCCGCCACCTGGCTGCACTTCCGCTTCCTCGATGCGCGGCGCGCCCGTGCCTGAGCGCACCCTCCCCCGGACGGCGCGCGGGCTCCTGCTCGCCGCAGCGTGCCTCGTCATGGCAGCGCCCTTCGCGTGGATGGGCCTGACGAGCCTCATGGGACAGCTCGAGGTGTTCGCCGGCGGGGGCCTCCTGCCGCGCGCGCCCCGCTGGTCGAACTATCCCGAGGCGCTCACGGTCCAGCCCTTCAGCCGCTACTTCCTGAACTCGCTCCTATTCGCGACGGCGGTGGCGGCGGGCCAGGTCGCGACCTCGGCCACGGCCGGGTACGCCTTCGCGCGCCTCGAATTTCCCGGGCGGGACGGGCTCTTCATGCTCTTCCTGTCGACGATGATGGTGCCGGCGGTCGTCGTACTCATCCCACGCTTCCTCATGATCGAGGCCCTCGGCTGGATCGACACCTACCAGGGGCTCGTCTCCACGGAACTCGTCTCCGTGTGGGGGATCTTCCTCATGCGACAGTATTTCCGGACGGTGCCCCGGGAACTGGAGGACGCCGCGCGCGTGGACGGGGCGGGGCGGGTGCGCATCTTCTGGAGCGTCGCCCTGCCGCTCGCGAAGCCCGCCGTGGCCACGCTCGCGCTGTTCGCGTTCGTCGACGCGTGGAAGAACCTGCTGTGGCCGCTCCTCGTGACCCGCTCCACGGAGATGCGCGTGGTCGAGGTGGGGATCGCCGCCTTCCATTCGACCTACGAGATCAACTGGCCCTACCAGATGGCGGCCGGCGTCGTCGCCGTCCTGCCCATCGCGCTCCTGTTCCTCTTCACCCAGCGGTACTTCGTACGCGGCATCCAGCTGGAAGGGCTCCGCTAGCGGGCCACGGTCTCCGGCGGATCCTCGGGCGAATACAGCACGGTACTCAGGTAGCGGGCGCCGTCGTCGGGCGAGATGGCGGCGACCCGGTGGCCGGGGCCGATCTCGCGTGCGATCTGAAGCGCCGCGTAGATGATGCCGCCGCTGCTCATTCCGAGAAAAAGCCCCTCTTCCCGGGCCAGGCGCCGGCCCAGCGGGAACGCGTCCTCCTCGTAGACGGTGATCACGCGGTCGAGGATCGTGCGCTCCAGGTTCTCGGGGATGAAGCCCGGCCCCATTCCCTGGAACTGGTGCTGGCCGCGTTCGCCGCCCGAGATGACCGGCGAGCGAGCCGGTTCGACGGCTACGACCTGGATGTTCGGATCCTGTTCCTTGAGGAATCGCCCGGTGCCGCTGATGGTCCCGCCCGTCCCGGAGCCATATACGAACACGTCGATGCGTCCCTTCATGTCGGTCCAGAGTTCCGGTCCGGTCGTCTGGTAGTGGACGCGCGGGTTCGCAGGATTGGAAAACTGGTCGGGATAGTAGGCGCCGGATTCCCGGGAAATGCGTTCGGCTTCCTCGCGCGCGGCCAGCATGCGCCGTTCCGGGTCGGTCAGCACGAATTCGGCGCCGTACGCGCTGAGAGTGCGCTTCCGCTCCTCGCTCATCGACGACGGCATGCACAGGATGAGCCTGTACCCGCGCCAGGCGGCGATCTGGGCGAGGCCGATGCCGGTGTTGCCGGAGGTCGGCTCGACGATAGTGCCGCCGGGCTCGAGCAATCCCTGCGTCTCGGCGTCGTCGACCATGGCGCGCGCGGTCCGGTCCTTGATCGAGCCGGCCGGATTCATCCCCTCCAGCTTGACCCAGACCTCCGCCATACCCGGCTCCACGACGCGTTGGAGGCGGAGCGTCGGAGTGTATCCGATCAGTGCGTCGATCATCGTGGCTCTGCGCGGTTGTCGCCTGTTCCGACACCGCGCTGTCGGGGGCCGGTTGGTTGCCGTCGTGGTCGGTCGCGTCCGGTCCTGCTGACCGTGTGGCGCTTATTCGCATAATGGCGCCGGCCGGCTGGCCGTGCCAAGCCGATCCGCCGGCGGAGGCCGGACCGAGCTGAAGCTCGCGAGCGTGACGGCCGCCCTGCCAACCCTCGAGTCCTTGCGGCCGTCGCCCCTCGGGACGGTCAGCCATAGACTGGCAGGGCATGAATTCCGCCCAACCGAGCACGCGGATCGGACCAGCATGATGCGGGTCGGGGCGCTTGAGGCGCGCCGCTGGGCCGGGCTCGTGTTTGCGGCGGGATCCGGCGGCGGGATCGGGCTCCGCCTCGTCTTCACCGCGCCCGACGGCGAGCGCCGGGACCTGGAGGACTGGTACTGGATGGTCTCCCGCGTCGGTCCCCACGCGCCGGATGGATCCTATGCGCGCGTGGAGTTCGATCTCGCCGCCGAGCCGTCTCCCACGTCCCGCCCCGGAGAAAGCACGCTCATCCTGGAGTGGTCGCGCCGCGAGGATGCCGTGGCGCTTCGGGCGGTGGCGCGGGCGCCGGGCCGGGTGGAGTTGGTAGGCGACGATCCGTGGGGATGGAAGACGGTGTGGGAGGACGCGTCCGACGGCTGGCGGGCCGCGCTGGGAGGCGTGGAGATCGCAGCCGCCTTCGCACCTCGGGAGGGGGAATGCGTAGCCGCCGTGGTCGTCTGGGAGCTGCGTGGCGCGCCGGGGCGGCCGTCCCCATCCAGTGCCGCCCTGGACCGTGCCCACCGCCTCCTGCTCGAGCTGGACCGCTGGATCGACGACGCGCGCGCCGACTGGGACCGCCGCCGTCCTCGTGGGTCGGGAGCCGCGGAAGGACTCGTCGAGGCCGTCACGGACAACCTGATGTGGACCGTCCTGCTGCAGCCGGAAACCGGACGCCTGTACGCACCGGCCGGCCGCCGCTGGATCTTCCCGAAGCCGAGGGATGGCGCACGGAGAGGCGATGCGCAGGGCGACGGGGAGCCGTGGGACGGTGACCGGGACCGCGCGCCGGATCCCGACGACTGGACCGTCTTCGGGTGGGATTCCTTCTTCAACGCCCTCGCGCTCGCCACCGCGTCGGGACCCCTCGCCTGGGACGCCCTCCTCGCCGGGATCGAATCGCGCTACCCGAACGGGAACGTGCCCAACTGGAAGAGCCGTCTCGGCGGCACGCCCGACCGCTCTCAACCCCCGGTCGGATCGTTCACGGCGCTGAAGCTGCACCTCGCCTGCCCCGATGCGGACGCTTTGGCCGCCGCCTGGCCGGGGCTCCGCGCGTGGAACGACTGGTGGGTGGCCGACAAGGGTGGGCGCCCGCGCCGGGAGGGTCTCACGCCCGGTCTGTTCGCGTGGGGCTCGGATACCGCCCTGGTCCCGGAACGCGGGCGGCTCCCGGAGTGGGAAGTGGGCGCGAGCGGACACCAGCGGGCGGCGTGGGAATCGGGCCAGGACGACCTCCCGCTGTGGGAGGAGGCAGAATGGGATCCGGAGCGGGAAATCCTCGCCATGTCCGCCGTCGATCTGTGCAGCTACCGAGCCCTGGATCTCGAGTGCCTGGCGCGGATCGCCCGCATCCTCGGCGACCCGGCGGAGGCGGCTCGGTTGGAGGTTGAGCGTCGCCGCCTCGTCGAAACGATGAACCGGGTGCTGTGGTCCGAGGACGCCGGGCTCTACCTCGACGAACTGCCCGGGGGCCACTCGCCGCGCGTGGCGGCGTCGAACTTCCTTCCCCTGATCGCCGGCGTGCCGTCGGCGCGGCAAGCGCGGCGCATGGTGGATGTGCTGCGAGACCCCGCGCGCTTTTGGGGAGAGTGGGTGCTGCCCACGATTTCGCGCGACGACCCCGCGTTCGACGACCAGCAGTACTGGCGCGGCTCCATCTGGCCGCCCATGAATTACCTCGTGCTGCAGGGCCTGCGGCGCTACGGGTTCGACGAATTCGCCAGCGAGCTGGCGTGGAAAGGGGCGCTCATGTTTCTGTCCGACCGTCGGCGCACGGGGTTCTGCCGCGAGAACTTCGACGCGCGCACCGGCCGGGGGCGGGGCCGCCGCTTCCAGAGCTGGGGGCCGCTGTTCGCGCTGGGCGCGATCGAGGAGTTCGTCGACGCCTGTCCATGGCGCGGATTGCGCATCGGCTCCCGGCTGCCCGCCTTCCTCGCTCGCGGGGAGGCCACCGGCGACGGCGCCGTCCGGGCGCGCGTTGAAGGGCTCGTCGTCGCGGGCGAGATGCGAACGGTCGAGTTGTCCCGGTGAGCGGGACCGGGCCGATCGGCGGCGCGCGGCCGGCCGATCGACCGGAGCGGCCGACGCTGGTCATCCTCGCCGCAGGGCGATCCACGCGGTTCGGTCGCGCCAAGCAGCTCGAACCGGTGGGGCCGGGCGGCGCATCGCTGATCGAATACACCGTGTACGACGCCGTGCGCGCGGGATTCGGGCGTTTCGTGCTCGTGGTGCGGGAGAGTCAGCGCGACGAGTTCGAGGCCCGCTTGCGTCCGCTGCGGGATGCGGGGATCTCCCTCTCCTTCGCCTTCCAGCGTCTCGTTGACGCGGACCTGGTCCCGCTCCCGCCGCCCGGGCGCGTCCGGCCCTGGGGCACGGGATTCGCCGTGCTGGCCGCGGCGGCCGCCCTGCCCCGCCAGGGTCCGTTCGCCGTCTGCAACGCGGACGACTTCTACGGGCGGGTCGCGCACGAGCGCCTGGCGCACGCGCTCGCGGCTTCTCCCCCGGGCATCCGCGCCTTCACGGCGACCTCCCCTCTGGCGGACACTCTGTCGGCCCACGGCGGCGTGTCGCGCGGCCTGTGCGAAGCGGGACCCGACGGCACGCTGCTCCGCATGACCGAGGGCCTGGATCTGCGCCTCGACGGCGATGCATCGCGGACGGGTAACGGCGACGCGCCGCGGGCGGGCGCCGGCGCCGAATCCCCGGCCGCCCCGCCCGGCGTCGTCGGGCGCACCGCCTCGGGCGCGGCGGTCCGGGTCGACGCGGACAGTCCGGCGTGCATGGGCCTGTGGGGATTCTTCCCCGAGATCCTGCCCCAGCTGGAGGAGCGTTTCCGGGACTTCCTCGCGGCCTCCCCGGGGCTCGAGGACGAGTTCTACCTGTCGGAGGCCGTCGGCGACCTAGCCGCCGCCGAACGGACGCGCTGCGGCCTCGTGCCCGTGGGGCCGGGGTGGATGGGGGTCACCTTCCCCGAAGACCGCGAGCGCGTCGCCGTCTCGCTCCGCCAACTGACCGAGGCCGGCGCGTATCCCGTCGATCTCTGGACGCCGCACGTTCGCCCGGAGCCGCTCCGCGCGGCGCAGGCGTCGCTCTTCGGTCCGCCGCAGGCGTCGCCCGGCGGGGTCGCGACCGCTCCGGGGCGCATCAACCTGATCGGAGAGCACATCGACTACAACGGCCTGCCCGTGCTGCCGATGGCTCTCGACCGGCACGTCCACCTGGAGTTCGAGGGGGCCGAGCACGCGACGGTCCAACTCGAAGGCGACGCCGCCCACGGTTCGTTCGCCTTCCGGCTGGACCGCACGATCGAATCCGCACCCCGGGGACACTGGTCGAACTATGTGAGGGCCGCGGCCAGGGGGTTGCAGGACCACGGCGTGGGACTGAAGCGAGGCATCCGCGGAACGGTCACGGGCACCGTGCCGGTGGCGGAGGGGCTGTCGTCCTCGTCCGCGCTCGTGGTGGCGTCCGCGCTGGCGCTCCTGCACGCCAACGAAGCGGAGGTGGAGGCGCTGGAACTCGCGGCGCTCCTCGCCCGCGCCGAGCGTTACGTCGGGGTGCAGGGCGGCGGGATGGACCAGGCGGCGTCGCTCTGCGGGAAGGAAGGGCACGCGCTGCGGATCGACTTCGGGCCGCTGCGCGTGACACCGGTGCCGGTGCCGGAGGGATGGCGGTGGATCGTCGCCTCGTCGCTGGCGCGCGCGGAGAAGGCGGGCGCGGTACGCGAGTTGTACAACGAGCGGCGGGCCCAGTGCGCGGAGGCCCTCGAACGGGTGGGCCGGACATCCTGGCCGGAGGTCGTGGAAGCCGACGAGGACGAGTTCGCAGCCATCCTGGCCGGGGCCGGGAAGTCCCTGCCGCTCACGTTGTCGAGGCGCTTTCGTCACGTGGCCACGGAGGGTCGCCGGGTGACCGAGGCCGAGCGCGCGCTTCGCAGCGGGAACATGGCCGCCTTCGGCCGGTTGATGAACGCATCGCACGCGAGCCTGCGCGATGACTTCAGCGTGAGCACGCAGGCGCTCGACGAGATCGTGAGCGTGGCGCTCGATGCGGGCGCGGCCGGGGCGCGGCTCACGGGCGCGGGATTCGGCGGCTGCGTGGTCGCGCTCTGCCGCGCGAACCGGGCGAAGGCCGTGATCGAGGCGTTGATCGATCGTTTTTACGCCGCCCGCGGAGGGGTCGACCGCCGCGCCCTGTTCGTCGCCGACGCCGCCGACGGCGCCACCGTAACGTCGTAACGTGCGAAAGCCGGCTATCCTCCGAACAACCTCTTTCGCACGTCCCGCTTACTCTCGTCCGTGGCTTCCGCCACGGCAGACATGATCGCGCTCAACGTTCCGACACTCAGGTGACGATGCCGTGGAACGGTAACGCTTTGGGGCGAGCCTTCGATCGTGGTGGTCAGAGTCATGTGGCTGCCGCTTTGCCGGGTGAGGCGGTAACCGAAGTGACGATGGAGCAATTGGGCCAGGCGCTCGCCCGACAGGTCGCGCGGCAACTTCATACAGCGATAGCTTCATCCTTGACGAGGTGAAGCCTGATCACGCGGGGAAGCGCATCGGTGTCGAAGTGGCAACGGACGGCGTCCCTGACCATCGCTTTGAGGTCGGCCCAGTCTTCTCCCTGCGTGAAGATGCCGTGGCCGAGCGCCCGGGCGTCGTAGCCGCCTTCAGCGGCCTCCGTCACCTCAAAAATGATCTCCGCCGTTTTCATAGGTTCTCCTCCCTCGAATCGCAGCCCTTCGAAACTAGGTTCCGAGGGCTGCCGATGCACCGAACCACGCAATCCAGACGTTGAGTCCGGCTACGAGCGCCGCTAGGCTGGACGAAGGGCCTTCTTCCCCGAGGTGCAACGTTGAGCGAAGCGTTCGCATGAAATGTCCCGGTGCTCCAGTGCGGTCCCGGCTTAGGCGAGGGCTGTCGTGGGCGGCCGTTCTGTGTGCCGCGCTGGCCGTCGTCTCGTGCGACGCCCCCGGACCGCGTGCGCGGATCTCCGAGGAGGTGCGCGTCCTCGACACGTACCCGTTCTCGGATCCGAACCCCGTGCCGGTGCTCGCCACCGACCGCCGGCTGTACCCCTACCACACGTTCGAGGGGTACGCGGCGACGTCGGAGCCCCGGGAGTGGAAGGTCGTGAGGATGGAGAACGACCTCGTCGAGGTCTTCGTCCTTCCCGAGGTGGGCGGCAAGGTGTGGGGGGCCGTGGTGAAGGAGACGGGCCACGAGTTCATCTATCGGAACGAAGTGATGAAGTTCCGGGACATCGCGCTGCGCGGACCGTGGACCTCGGGCGGCCTCGAGTTCAACTTCGGCGTCATCGGGCACACGCCGGCCACGGCCACGCCCGTCGACTATCTCGTGCGGGAGAACGCGGACGGGAGCGTCAGCACGATCGTCGGCGCCACGGACCTCCCGTCGCGCACGCCGTGGCGGGTCGAGATCCGCCTTCCGCCGGACCGGGCCGCCTTCGAGACGCGCGTTCTGTGGTACAACCCGACCCCGCTGGAGCAGCCCTACTACAACTGGATGACGGCCGCGGCCTTCGCGCAGGACGACCTGGAACTGTTCGTGCCGGGGGACGCCTACCTGGAGCACTCCGGCCGGGTGCGCCCGTGGCCCGAGGATGAAGAGGGACGGTTCCTGCCCCTGTACCGCAACAACGCGTTCGGGGGACACAAGTCCTATCACGTGGTGGGGGCGCTGAACGACTTCTTCGGCGGCTACTATCACGACGAGGACTACGGGTGGGGGCACTGGGCCCCGCACGAAGAGATGCCCGGGCGCAAGATGTGGCTGTGGGCGCTCTCCCGGGCGGGCGGCGTCTGGGAGGATCTGCTCACCGACACGGACGGACAGTACGTCGAGTTCCAGGCGGGCCGGCTGCACGCGCAGTACCAGCCGGGCGCGGACCGCAACCCGATCTCGCAGGGCGCGTTCGATCCCCTCTCGGCCAGCCGCTGGACGGAGACGTGGTTCCCGCTGGAGGGGACGGGCGGGCTTACCGACGCATCTCCCCACGGCGCCATGCATGTCGAGCGGGAGGGTGGTCGCCTGAGGGTCGTGGTCCAGGCATTCGGGGCTGGGGCCGACACGGTGACCGCGTGGTCCGGCGGCGAACAGGTCGGCGCGCGGGCGGTAGCGCTCGATCCGCTGGAGCCGTTGACGGTGGATTTCGACGTCGCGCCAGCGCAGCCGTGGCGCGTTTCACTGCCCGGGCTCGGTCTGGAAGCGTGCTCGACGCCGGGCGCGACCGGGCTCGCCGGGGTCTGCGGATTCGGCGGAGAGCCGTCCGTGTCCCGGCCGTTTGCGACGAACGCCGAGGCGTGGGACGCCCTCCCGGAGACGGATCGCCTGGTGTTCGAGGCGCGGGAACTCGCGCGGGGGCGGCGCTACCCGGAGGCGCGGACGCTGTACGAACGGGCGGTCGCCGCCGAGCCCTGGAACCGGGAGGCGCTCCTGGGGCTGGGCGCGCTGGCGCTGAGGTCGGCCCGTTACGAAGAGGGCCTCGTCCACGCCCGGCGCGCGCTGCAACTCGACACGTACGATGCCGAGGCCAACTTCCTTGCCGGCAACCTCTATCTCGCCCTCGGGCGCCGTGCCGATGCGCTCGACGCGTTCGGCTGGGCCGCCCGGTCGGTCGGCTTCCGGGCCGCGGCGCGCACTCGGCTGGCGGAGTTGGCGCTCGAGGCCGGGGACCTGGCCGAGGTGCAGCGTCACGCCGGGCTCGCGCTCGACCACGACCGCGTGAGCATTCCGGCCCGCGAAGTGCTGGCAATCGCGGCGCGCATGGACGGAGACGAAACGGGCGCGGCGCAGGCGCGGGCGGAGCTTCTGGAACTCGACCCGCTGAACCACTTCGTGCTGGCCGAGCGCTATCTCGCCGCGCGCGCCGGAGGATCCGGCGGCGACGAGGCGACCGACGGCGACGAGGCGGCTGGCGGGGCCGACCCTGCGCGCCTCGCGGCTTCGATGCGGAGCGAGTATCCGGGGCAGACGCTGCTGGAGCTCACCGTGGGCTACGCGAACCGGGGGCTGTCCGGCGATGCCTCGCGCCTGCTGGAACTGGCGGACGAGGTGGGCGGCGGCCCCGTGGCCACGGCGTGGCGCGCCTTCCTGACGGAAGACGCGGACGCGCTGCGGGCGGGGGCAGATCCCGCCTTCGCCTTCCCCTACCGCCCCGAAACGCTGCCGGTCCTGCGCTGGGCGGCCGGCGAGGACCCGCACTGGGGTTGGCGCTATCTCCTGGGCCTGAACCTGTGGGCGCTCGACCGCGACGCCGAGGCGGCCGAGGTGCTGGCAACCCTGGGCGACGAGCCCGACTACGGACCCGCCTACGCGGCGCGCGCGCACCTGGCGAGGGCCACGAGCGGCGACCCCGGCCCCGACTTCCGGCGCGCGGTCGAGGTGGGTCCCGACCACCGCCTCCTCCACATCTCCCTCATCCGGCACCTGCAGGAAGTGGGCCGCTGGGCGGAGGCGCGCGAGGCGTCCGGGCGGGGACGGGAACTCTTCCCGTACGACTTCAACCTCGCCCTCCTCCACGTGCGGGGACTCCTCCAGGCCGGCGAGCACGGCGAGGCGATCCGGATCCTCGGCGACACGCACGTCCTTCCGTCGGAGAACTCCGGCGAGGCCCACCGCCTGTACGAATTCGCGCACGTCGGGGCCGCACTCGATGAACTGGACGCCGGCGACCGCGAGGCCGCCCGCCGCCACCTGGAGGCCGCGCTGCTGTGGCCGGAATCGCTCGGCCAGGGCCGTCCCTTCGACCCCGACGATCGGCTGGTGCGGTTCCTGTTCGACGCCGCGGCGGAAAGCCCCGATGGCGGCTCCGTGCCCGGGGCCTTCGAGACCGTCACCATCGCTTCGATGCGCGCTCGCGCCGATTCACTCGCCGCCGCGATCTCCCCGACCGCGGCGATCGAGCGGGTCCTCCTCCGCCGCGCCCTCGCCGCCGCCGCCCGCCTGCAAGGCTAGCCGGGCGCTTCCTCCGCCGTTGCCAGCTTCACGCCTTCCTCCTCGTCCACCCGCAGCAGGAGCAGCAGCCCCGCGGCGAGGAAGACGAGGATGGAGGCGATGGCCCAGCGGTGGCTTCCCGTGGCGCCGAGGATGAGCCCGTAGGAGAGCGGTCCCGCCGCGGCTGAAAGCCGGCCGGAAAAGGCGTAGAAGCCGAATAGTTCGCCCTGCTTGTTCTCGGGCACGAACGAACCGAGGAGCGCGCGGCTCCCCGCCTGGTTCGGCCCGACCATCAGCCCAAGAAGGATCGCCGCGGCCCAGAACATGGGGAGATCCCGCGCGGTCCATGCCATGCCGATCGCCACCATCAGCAGCACGAGCGTGACCGCGATCGTTCGCTTCCCGCCGATCCGGTCCTGGACGAAGCCGAAGCCGATCGCGCTCGCGCCCGCCGTCGCGTTTACGACGATGCCGAGGACGAGGAGGTCGGCCGTCTCCATTCCGAACTCGGCCCCGGCGAAGATCGCCGCCATGGCGAAGGCGGTCGCGAGCCCGTCGTTGTAGACGAGACGCGCGACGAGCAGGCGGACCGCCTGGCGATAGCGCCTCAGGTCCCGGGCCGTGTCCGCGATGCGGCCGAATCCCATCCGCACATAGGTGCCGAGTGACGCGCGGCGGCGGGGCTGCCGCTCCCGAAGGAAGAGAAAGGTCGGAATCGAGAACACGAGGAGCCAGCCGGCGGCGAGGAGGCTCGTGGACCGCACGTTCAGCCCCCCATCCTCCGGCAGCCAGCCGCTGACCATTCCCAGTGCCGGAACAAGGCAGAGGAGGCCGCCGAAGTACCCGAGACCCCAGCCCAGCCCGGATATCCGTCCCATGTTCTCTCGCGTGGAGATCTCGGGAAGGAACGCGTTGGCGAGCGACTGCATCGACTCGTAGGCCACGCTGGCCCCGATGAACATGAGCGCGGCGATCCACGCGTCGCCCGGCCCCATGCGGAACAGGCCTGCCGTCAGGGCGACGCAAACCACGGTGGCGATGAACAGGAACCGCTTCTTGAGGCCGCCGAAATCCCCCATCGCGCCCACCACTGGCATGATGAGCGCGGTCGTGACTGCGGAGACGGTGACTGCGCGCGTCCACCAGACACCTCCCACGACGGCGTCGGGTGCGATCGAGCGCGCGAAGTAGGCGGAGAAGATGAAGGTCACGATGATCGTGCCGAATGCCGAGTGGGCGAAGTCGTACATCGCCCAGGAGACGATCTCCCGGCGCGCGACGGGCGGGGTTCGAGGGGTCGAGTTCACTCGCGGCGGCCTTTCGAAGCAGGCGGAGGTCCGTTTGGAACGCTCAAGGGTACGAAGGAGGGTCCGTGCGACGCGACCCGTCGGTTTGTCGCGAACGCATCGCGCGGGGTAGCTTGGCAGGAGTGTCGCGCTCCAGCCGCGGCTTCCCGATATGAGGCACGAGAGGCGGAAGATTCACATGTCTGCACATACAGAAGCGAGCGGCAAAACCCACGTCAGCGAGGCGGAGGCCCGGAAGGTCGCCGAGGCCGCGCGCGAGACCGACTGGACGGGGCGGACCTTCGTCCGGAACCTCTTCCTCGGGAAGCTCCGGCTCGACGCGATCCACCCCTATCCCGACCCCGACGACTTCATCTCCGAGCGCGCCCGCGCGTGGACGGAGGATCTGAGGGTCTTCCTGCGGGACGAGGTGGACTCGGACGGCATCGACCGGGACGGCAAGATCCCGCCGGAGGTCGTGCGGTCGCTCGCGGAACGCGGCGCCTTCGGCATCAAGGTGCCGGAGAAGTACGGCGGCCTCGGGTTCAACCAGACGGAATACGCGAACGCGATGCGGGTCGTGGGCTCGGTAGACGGCAACGTCGTCGCCCTCCTCTCCGCGCATCAGTCGATCGGCGTGGGGCAGCCGCTCAAGATGTTCGGGACCGAGGCGCAGAAGGAGGCGTACTTCCCCCGGCTGGCGAAGGGGGCCGTCAGCGCCTTCGCGCTCACCGAGAACGACGTGGGTTCGGACCCGGCGCGGCTCACGACCTCCGCGGAGCGCACGGAGGACGGGTCCGCCTTCATCCTCAACGGCGAGAAGCTGTGGTGCACGAACGGCACCCTGGCCGAACTCTACGTCGTCATGGCGCGCCACCCGGACACGGGCCGCATCTCCGCCTTCATCGTCGAGCGCGACTGGCCGGGCGTCGAGATCGTGCGGCGCTGCCATTTCATGGGACTCAAGGCGCTCGAGAACGGGATCATCCGCTTCACGAACGTCCGCGTGCCCGCCGAGAACCTCCTCTGGAAGGAAGGGAGCGGACTCAAGCTCGCGCTCATGACGCTGAACACAGGACGCCTCACGATCCCCGCCTCCTCGGTGGGCGGGGCGCAGGCCGCGCTCGAGGCGTGCCGCCGCTGGTGCGCGGAGCGGATCCAGTGGGGCGTGCCGGTCGGCAAGCACGAGACGATCGCACACTACCTGACCTCCATCGCGACCCGGACCTACGCCATGTCCGCCATCGCCGACCTCACGCAGTCGATGGCGGACCGGGGCGGCTACGACATCCGGCTCGAGGCCGCGATGGCAAAGCT
This sequence comes from Gemmatimonadota bacterium, assembly GCA_022825725.1. Lineage (GTDB taxonomy): Bacteria > Gemmatimonadota > Gemmatimonadetes > Palauibacterales > Palauibacteraceae > Palauibacter. The sequence continues at coordinate 130,001 of JAJDWE010000055.1, read as the reverse complement.
CTGGAACACGGAGACGGGGTGGCAACTCGTCGACGACGCCCTGCAGGTGCGGGGCGGACGCGGCTACGAGACGGCCGACTCGCTCACGGCGAGGGGCGAGGAGCCCGTCGCGGTCGAGCGCTGGCTGCGGGACTTCCGCATCAACCGGATCTTCGAGGGATCGAGCGAGATCCTGCGGCTGTTCATGGCCCGCGAGGCCGTGGACCGGCACCTCCAGATCGCGGGCGGCCTCGTCGACCCCCGCCTCGGCCTCGGCGCCAAGCTCAAGCTTCTGCCGGGGGCGGCGTGGTTCTACGCCACCTGGTATCCGTCGACGTGGATCGGCTGGAGCCTGCCGCCGCGCTTCGCGAGCCACGGGCGGCTGGCGAAGCACCTGCGCTTCGTCGAGCGCAACAGCCGCCAGCTCGCGCGGACGACCTTCCACCTCATACTCCGCCACGGACCCAAACTCGAGCGGCGACAGGGACTCCTCTTCCGCGTCATCGACATCGGCGCGGAACTGTTCGCGATCGCGGCGGCCGTCACGCGGGCCGACATGCTGCGACGCCGGGAGGGTGAGGGGGCGCGCGAAGAGGCCCGCGAGGCCGTGCGCCTCGCCGACTCGTTCGCCGCCGAGTCACGCCGCCGCGTGGGCGAACTCTTCCGCCGCATCCGCTCGAACCACGACGCGGCGGACTACCGCATCGCGCAGGACATCATGGCGGGCCGCTTCGAATGGATGGAGCGCGACATCGTCGGCCTGCAGAAGGCCGCGCTCGAAGCCTGGCAGGGCACGGCGCCGGATCCGTCGTCCGATCGCGGACCCGACGGCACCGCGCCCGAAGCCTTCATGGAGCCCCGCTCCGATGTCCGCCCGGCGGGCGCCGGAGCCGAGGTCGTCTAGCGTCCCTTAGCCAAATCCGTCGTCGATCAGCGGGAGTCGATCAGCCGGACGGGTCGGGGTCCACTACGCCCTCCAGTTCGAGGCGGGTTTCGTGGCCGCATAGCGTGCCGTCCAGGATGGCGGCCACGGACGATCCCGTGCCGGAGGAGGCCGGTGCCTCGCTCAGCGTCAGATCGATGTCGCAGGATCCGGACCGACCGTCGGACTGCCAGTCCAGCGCGCCGGTCACCGAACCCTCGAGGGTGAACGCCTCGAAAAAACCGACGATGGTGGTGACGGTCCGGTCGCGGACGCTTGGGCGGCCGTCGACGGTGAACCGCATCTCGCCGCTCGAAAGCTGGCAGCCGCTGGGTGAGGCCGTAAAATCGGACGTCAGCCTCGCCGTGTCGGCCACGGACTCCTCCACGACACCTCCCGTGATGGCGACCTGCCCTCCCATGGGACACGCGATCACGATGCTGTTCTCGGAGCCCCCGATGATCGTGGGGGCGGTGTCGCTCTGAATCGCCCGCATCGCCTCGAACAGCGCCACGGACTCGGCCGCGGAGAGCGGCTCCGCCGTGACAGGTGGTTCCGTCGTTCCCTCGCTGCAGCCGGCCGCGAGCGCGGCCGCGAGAAGCACTGCGGTCACATTCCTTCGGTCGAACATCCCTTCCTCCCTTCCTCCCCGATCGGGCTTTGGCTCACCCGGATTGACGCCGGTGGTCCTCGGCCCGTCACATCCCGATGACTGAAATATATGCAGGCGAGCCGTGCCGGGCGAATCAGATCCCCGGAAGGCGAGGGCCGGCGGTCGCGCGACGGAACTCATCCGCCTTCTCGTCCAGCCCCTGTTCGATGGCTTCGGCGGTGTCCAGACCGCGCTCGCGGGCGTAGCGGCGCACGTCCTCGCTGATCTTCATCGCGCAGAACTTCGGGCCGCACATCGAGCAGAAGTGGGCGATCTTCGCGCCCTCCGCCGGGAGCGTCTCGTCGTGGAAGGCGCGGGCGGTCACCGGGTCGAGCGAGAGGTTGAACTGGTCCTCCCAGCGGAACTCGAAGCGCGCCTTCGAGATCGCGTCGTCCCACGCCTGCGCGCCGGGGTACCCGCGCGCGAGGTCCGCCGCGTGCGCCGCGATCCTGTACGCGATGACGCCGGCCTTCACGTCGTCGCGGTCGGGGAGCCCGAGGTGCTCCTTGGGCGTCACGTAGCACAGCATCGCCGTGCCGTGCCAGCCGATCGCCGCCGCGCCGATCGCGCTCGTGATGTGGTCGTAACCGGGCGCGATGTCCGTCGTCAGCGGTCCCAGCGTGTAGAAGGGCGCCTCGTCGCACCACTCGAGCTGCTTGTCCATGTTCTCGCGGATCAGGTGCATGGGGACGTGCCCCGGGCCCTCGTTCATGACCTGCACGTCGTATTCCCACGCGATCCGCGTGAGTTCGCCCTGCGTGCGCAACTCGGCGAACTGTGCCTCGTCGTTGGCGTCGGCGATCGACCCCGGCCGCAGCCCGTCTCCCAGCGACAGCGACACGTCGTATTCCCGCACGATCTCGCACAACTCGCGGAAATGCGTGTAGAGGAAGTTTTCGCGGTGGTGGGCCATGCACCACTTGGCGATGATCGACCCGCCGCGGCTCACGATCCCCGTCACACGCTCCGCCGTCAGCGGCACGTACCGGAGCCGCAACGCCGCGTGCACGGTGAAGTAATCCACCCCCTGCTCGCACTGTTCGACGAGGGTGTCGCGGTAGATCTGCCACGTGAGTTCCTCGGGGACGCCGCCCACCTTCTCCAGCGCCTGGTAGACGGGCACGGTGCCGATCGGGACGGGGGAGTTGCGGAGGATCCACTCCCGCGTGGCGTGGATGTTCCTCCCCGTGGAGAGGTCCATCACCGTGTCGGCGCCCCACAGCGTCGCCCAGCGGAGCTTCTCCACCTCCTCCTCGATTGAAGAGGTGACGGCGGAGTTCCCGATGTTGGCGTTGATCTTCACCTTGAAGCCGCGCCCGATGATCATGGGCTCGAGTTCAGGGTGGTTGACGTTGGCCGGGATGATCGCGCGGCCCCGCGCCACTTCGTCGCGAACGAAGGACGGGTCCATCCCCTCTCGCACGGCGATGAACGCCATCTCCGGCGTGATCTCGCCCCGGCGGGCATAGTGCATCTGCGTGACGGGACCGTTCCCCCGCCGCGTTTCGCGGACGAGGGTCGAGGGCAGTTCCAGCGCGTCGTCGCGCGGTCCGCGGACGGCCGTGGCGGAGCGTCCCGTGGAACGCACGTCGCGAGCGCGGATCCACTCGTCGCGCAGAAGCGGCAGGCCTTCGCGCACATCGCATCCGCCCGCACCGCTGGTGTCGTAGACCCGGAGCGGCGGCTCGCCGCCGGAAAGCGCGATCTCCCGCATGGGGACGCGAAGGCCGCCGGGACCATCCGCGAAGATCCTCGTGGAGTTGGGGAAGGCTCCTTCGTACGTCATGACCGGCGTCGTTTCCCCGGCACACCCGCGTCGTCGCCGGACGGGGGACGGTCGACGCCGGGCGGGGACGCGCCCCGCGCGGGCCGCGCTCCCTACGCCGGTATGAGCCGGATCAGGTTCATGGGGTACGCTCTCAATCCCGCTGAATCGGGATGCCCCCGGCGACCGCCGGAAAGATAGGGGTCAGGCGCCGGCCGCGCCCGCCGTGCCCGCCGTGCCCGCCGTGCCCGCCGCGCCCAGGGCTTCGACGATCAGCTCGCCCATCCGCGCCGTGGACACCGGCGGCCGGCCGCCGTCGGCGTGGAGATCCGCGGTGCCGTGTCCGTCTTCGAGCACGCGGTCGACGGCGGCCCGCACCGCGCCAGCCTCCTCCGGCAGCGCGAAGGTGAGTTCGAGCATCATCGCGACGGAGAGGATCGCGCCCACGGGGTTGGCGATCCCCCGCCCCGCGATGTCCGGCGCCGCGCCGTGGACCGGCTCGTAGAGACCGATGTCGCCGCCCACGCTCGCCGAGGGCAGCATGCCGAGGCTCCCGACGAGCACCGCCGCCTCGTCGCTGAGGATGTCGCCGAACATGTTGCTCGTCAGCAGCACGTCGAACTGTCGCGGATTGTGGATCAACTGCATCGCGCAATTGTCCACGAGCATGCTGGAGAACTCGACGTCCGGATAGTCGCGCGACACTTCTTCGGCGATCCGGCGCCAGAAGATCGACGACTCCAGGACATTCGCCTTGTCTATCGACGTCACATTCCTCCGCCGCGTGCGCGCGAGTTCGAACGCGGACACGGAGATCCGCCGGACTTCCTCCTCCGTATAGATCTCGGTGTCGAACGCGACGCCGTCCTCGACCCCCCGAGGATGCCCGTAATAGATGCCGCCGAGCAGCTCGCGGACGACGACGAGGTCCACGCCGCGGACGCATTCGGGACGGAGCGGAGACCGGTCCACGAGCGCGTCGGGCACGGCCACGGGCCGGATGTTCGCGTGGTTTCCGAGCAGCCGCCGCAGATCCAGCAGTCGCCTGGACGCGTCGACCCGCCCCCCATCCGCGGAGCGCACCGCGAGCCCGACCGCGCCCACGAGCACCGCGTCGACCTCGACGGCGAGCGCCCGCGTTTCCTCCGGCAGCGGATCCCCGAACCGCTCCCGCGCGCCGTCGCCGATCGGGGCTTCGATGACGTCGAAACGGTGGCCATGGATCTCGCCGACGGCCTCCAGCACGCGCCGCGCCTCGAGAAGGACCTCGGGGCCGATCCCATCGCCGGGCAGAAAAAGAATGCGTCCGTCCATGGCGTTGGAGGGCGCTAGCCGAAGCCTCCGCCGAATCGCTCCACGAAGGTGCGTTCGCGGTCGGTGAGGGCGGACCACCCCGCGGCCTTGAGCTTATCGGCGATGCGCTCGTACTCGGCCCGGTTCACGGGATGCATGGCGCTCGGATCGATGCGCCCCCACTTCGTGTTCAACTCCCGCTCTCCCATGCGGACGCCGGGACTCTCGGCCTTCTTGCGGAACTGCGCCGCCGAGGAGCGCGTGGCCCGCAGCCTCAGAAAGATCCAGCCGCCGAGGAACCCGCCCAGATGCGCGAAGTGCGCCACGCCCCCGCCGGCGCCGCCCAGCCCCAGCCACAGCGAGAGCACCGTCAACCCGATGACGAGGTGGCGCACCTGCACCGGGACGACCATCCAGAGCAGCACGCGGTCGCGGGGCCAGTACTTGGCGTAGCCGAAGAGCACGCCGTAGACCGCCGCCGATGCGCCGACCATCGGCACGTAGAGACCGCCCTGCGACATCGCGAGCAGCGTCCACAGGATGTGAACCACGGCTCCCGCGAACCCCGCGGTGAGATAGAGCTTGAGAAAACTCTTCGATCCCAGGAGCATCTCGAGCTTCCGCCCGAAGAAGAAGAGCGCGAGCATGTTGAAGAGGATGTGGGACAGGCCGCCCAGGTCGTGCAGGAACTGGTAGGTGAGGAGCGTCCACGGTTTGGTCAGGACCTGAGCGGGGACGAGCCACAGTTCCTGGAACAGGGCCGGATTGCCGCGGGTGAACACGTACATGAGGATGTTGACGAGCAGCAACTGGCCGACGACCCGGGTCATGCGCGCGTCCCCTCCGTCATCCCCGCCGTGTTCTCCGCCATCATCTCCGTGAACTGTCCGGCGAGCGCGGGGCCGACGCCGGCATCTTCGTGCTTGAAGAAGGTGTAGACCCGGTCCCAGTCCGAGGCGCGCAGCCGCTCGGCCCAGGCTTCCAGCTCCTCCGTGGAGTACGCGCTCCGGCGCAGGCGGAGGTAGGTCCAGTCCGCGGTCTCGACGAACGGCGCGTCGTCCCCGTCATCCGTTTCGGCGAGACAGAGGGCGGAGTTCCGGGCTCGGAGGATGTCGAACACCGCCTCGTCGAACCACGAGGCGTGCCGGAACTCGAAGGCGGAGGTGCCAGGGTTCGGAAGCTGGTCCACGAAACGCGCGAGCCGTTCATCGTCCCGCTTGAAGTTGGGCGGAAGCTGGTAGAGGATGACGCCGGCGCGATCCGCCATCACCGACGCCGTCTGCACGAGATACTCCGTTTCCTCCTCCGTGTTCTGCAAGCGCTTGAAGTGCGTGATGCGGCGCGAAGCCTTGAGCGCGAAGCGGAATCCGTCGGGCACCGCGTCGGCCCAGTTCTCGAGCACGCTCTCGCGCGGCATGCGGTAGAAGGTGTTGTTGATCTCGACGGCCCGAAGCCGGCGGCCGTAGAAGGACAACATCTCCTTGCTGGGGAGATCCTCCGGGTAGAAGCTGCCCTTCCACGCGGGATAGCTGTAGCCGCTCGTGCCGATCCAGACCTGCATGGCCGGGATGATACCCGCCCCGCCGTCAGCGGGCCAACGCACCCGGGAAGCGCCCGCGTGGTACATTGGCCGCCGGCGACTTCTGTCACGAAGCGACGGACTTCGGTCGGGAAGCGACGGGCAAGAAACGAGGGGACGGATCGTGGCGAGCGGAAACGGGACGAGCGGGGGCGGCACGCTCCTGCTGGGCACGACGAAGGGCGCCTTCCTGGCGCGGGCGCGCGGCGGGGACGGCGCGGGCGACGGCGGCGGCGCGGGGGATGGCGGCTGGGATCTGGACGGCCCGCACTTTCCGGGGGAGGAAGTCTACGCGATGGCGTACGACGACCGGGCCGGCAGGTCGCGCCTGTGGGCCGCGCCGCACAATCCCTTCTGGGGGACGACGCTGCGCTTCTCCGACGACTTCGGCGCGACCTGGTCGGGGAAGGCCGAGCGTTCGGTGAAGTTTCCCGAGGACTCCGGGCTTTCCCTCAAGCGGATCTGGCAGATCCAGCCGGGGTCGGCGCGCGAACCGGAGGTGATTCGGCTGGGCGTGGAGCCCGCCTGCCTGTTCATCTCGCGCGACGCGGGAGAGAGGTGGGAGGCGGTGGACGGGCTGCTGAACCATCCGCACCGCGAGCGGTGGCATGCGGGTGCCGGCGGACTCTGTCTGCACACCCTCATCACGGACGGCGAGCCGGGCGGACGCGCGACGATCGCGATCTCGGCGGGAGGGGCGTACCGCAGCGACGACGGCGGCGCGACGTGGGCCGCGCGCAACAACGGGGTGCGGGCGGACTTCCTCCCGGACAAGCACCCGGAGTTCGGCCAGTGCGTGCACAAGATCGTGCACCATCCGTCGAACCCGGCCCGGCTCTTCCTGCAGAACCACTGGGGACTGTACCGGAGCGACGACTGGGGCGATTCGTGGACGGACATCGCCAACGGCGTGCCCTCCGATTTCGGCTTCGCGATGGCGATGCACCCGGGCGATGCCGACACGGTCTACATCGTCCCCCTCGAATCGGACGGCTTCCGGTGTACGCCCGAGGCGAAGCTGCGCGTCTACCGGACCCGGGACGGCGGCGCGAGCTGGGAGGCGCTCACCGAGGGACTTCCGCAGCGGAACGCGTACGAGACCGTGCTGCGCGACGCGCTGGCCACGCTCGCCCCCGGACAGGTGTTCTTCGGCACCCGCAGCGGCAAGGTGTACGCCTCCCGCGACGACGGGACGAGCTGGCGACTGGTGTGCGAGGGTCTCCCGCCGGTGGTCTGCGTGAAGGCGTGCGCCCCCCGCAAAGCCTGATGCCCTCCTCCGGGACCCCGGCCGGCGGCGTGGTGCGCGTGACGCTGCCCGCCGCGCTGACGGAGTTCACGGGCGGACGGGCGGTGGTCGAGATCCCCGGCGCGCCCGCCTCGGTCGGAGATATCCTGGCCGGACTCGGGGCCGCCCACCCCGGCGTGCGCGACCGCCTGGTCACGGAGCGGGGCGACCTGCGGCCGCACGTGAACATCTTCGTGGACGGCGAGAACATCCGTTTCCTCGGCGGCCTGAATGCACCCGTGAGGGACGGCGCCGAAGTCGTCGTGCTCCCCGCCGTGAGCGGCGGCTGACGCGTCTTTGGCTGAAGTCCAGACCCGATCCGTGCTGACTAGAGCACGCGAATCGGGCCGGAGTAACGCGCGAGGGTTTCGTCGACCGTCCAGAGCGTCAGTCCCTCGAGTTGTGCCTGGGCCACCAATAGGCGATCGAAGGGATCCTTGTGGATGGGCGGCAAGAGATCCACGACCGCCGCGTGGGCACCGGTCACCGGCAGTTCGGTATAGTCGTGGGCCAGCAATCTTCGGCGAAGAACGCGCGAATCGACGCTGAAGTCGGTCCGTCCCAGTCCGCTCTTGATCGCGATTTCCCACAGCGAAGCGGTGCTGTAGGCGAGGGGCGTCTCCGGATCTTCGATCACCGCCCGCGCATCGGGCGACAGCCGGTCCGGCGCGCCCGCGGCCCATAACAGCACATGCGTGTCGAGGAGCACCGTCACGCGTCGCGCAACGTGACTTCGTCGCCCTCGAACATCGCTTCGATCTCCGCCGATCCCATGCGGTCGAAGTCGTCAGGAACGGAGATTTCTCCAGCCATGAACCCCGTGCGGCGCACCTCGGCTCCCCCGCGGGCTTCGATCGAAATGACCCTGACCAGAGGTTTGCCTGCCCGCGCGATGACGAACGGTTCCCCATCCACGGCCGCCTGGACAAGACGGGAAAGGTGTGTTTTGGCTTCATGCATATTGACGGTGCGCATCACGATCTCCGCGACATGAGAACTTAGTCTTGTAAACTTAGTCTATCCCTTGGTCGCCGTCCAGCCGCAATCCTGACCACCGTTCGGCCCCGGACCTGCTGGACATTCGGCGTTAGGGGTCGGTGTCGAGGAGGACTTTGCCGAAGGATTGGTTCGACTCGACGTAGCGGTGGGCCTCGGCGGCCTCGGCGAGGGGGAAGACGCGGTCGATGACGGGGCGCAGGTGGGAGGGGTCGTCCTCCGGCGCCGTGAAGCCGGGGAGGAAGCGGGTCGCGAACATCTCCGTGAGGGTCGCCTTCTCCTCCTTCGAGCGCGCGCGGAGGACGGTGCCGACGACGGTCGCGCGCTTCCCCATGAGGGTCCGGAGGTTGGCTTCGACCTTCATGCCGCCCATGACGCCGACGATGACGAGGCGGCCGAGGGTGGCGAGGCTCGCAATGTTCGCTTCCCAGTACGGGGCGCCGACGGTGTCGAGGATGACGTTGGCGCCGGCCCGGTCGGTGTGGCGGGCGACCTCGTCGGCGAAGGAGCCGGCCCTGCGGTCGACGGCGAGGTCGTGCGGCAGTCCGGTCTCGCGGATGCGGTCGAGCTTGGCGGCCGACGCCGTGGCGATGATCGAGCCCGCTTCCGCCGCCCGGGCGAGCTGCAGGGCGGCGGTTCCCACGCCGCCACCGGCCGTGTGCACGAGCACGCGCTCGCCGGGGCGCAGACGGCCGCGCTCGATGAGGGCGTCCGCCGCGGTGAGGAAGACCTCCGGGATCGCGCCCGCCTCGGTCCAGCTCAGCGTCGGCGGGACGGGCAGGAGCTGCCCGGCCGGGACCGTCACGCGCTCGGCGTATCCGCCGCCGCCCAGGATGCCCATCGCGCGGTCGCCCGCGGACCAGCCGGTGACGCCGGCCCCCACCGCCTCGATCTCGCCGGCGAACTCGAGTCCCGGGATGTCCGGTGGAGCGTCCGCGGGCGCCGGATAGCGGCCCATCCGCTGCAGGAGGTCGGCCCGGTTGATCCCGGCGCACCGCACGCGCACCCGCACCTCGCCCGCCCCCGCAACCGGGTCGTCCCGTTCCACGAGTTCGAGGACCTCCGGGCCGCCGGTCTCCCGGACGCGGATCACCCTCATGCGCCGAAGGCGCGCCGCGCGGCGTCCAGCCGCTCGGGCGTCCCAATGTCGTACCACGCCGCGCCCGTCGCATCGAACACCGCGACGTGCTCCCCGTCCCCGATCCAGTCCATGTACGAATCCATGATCGAGAAGACGCCTCCTTCCGCGTAGCGTTCGAACACGCGCGGCGAGATCGCGTGGATGCCGCAGAAGCCGTACTCCCGGGCTTCGTCCGCGCCCGACGGCTCCCGCGCGACGACCTCCCACCCCTCATCCCGGTTCGCACGCCCGCACACGCCCCGTCCGTCCACCAGGAGAGGGCGCGACGTCTCCCGCTCCGCAATCGCGAGCGTGGCCAGCCGCCCGTCCCGCGCCTCCCCCTCGACATGCGCGCGATACAGCGCGGGGAGGTCGACATCGGTCGCAACGTCGCAGTTGTGGAGGAGGAAGGGTTCCCGCCCCTCGAACAGCGACCGCGCGTGGAAGAGTCCGCCGCTCGTGTCCAGGGGGGCCGGCGACTCCTCGTCTTCCCGCGACACGAACACCGGGACGCCCAGCGACGACGCCTCGGCCCACGCCGCCACCTGCCCGGCGAGGTAGTGCGCGTTCACGATCAGCCGGTGCGCGCCGGCCGCGACGAGGTTCCCGGCGACGCGCTGCAGGAGGGGGACGCCGCCGAAGTCGACGAGCGCCTTGGGAGTCGTGTCGGTGAGCGGCCGCAGACGGCGCCCCCGGCCCGCCGCGAAGATCATCGCCTCCACGCGTCTCAGACCCTCGCGGGACGGCGGGGCCAGTCCGCCGATTCCCGGTGCGTGACCTCCACGCGCACGCCGGGGAAACGCACGCTCAGGTGCCGGCGCAGCCGCTCCGCCATGTACACCGAGCGGTGCTGTCCGCCCGTACACCCGAAATGCACGCTCAGGCTGTGGAACCCGCGCTCCAGGTAGTTCGCGATGTGCGCGTCCAGGATCCCCCGCACGCGTTCCCAGAACTCCTGCGCCTCCGGCCGCGCCGAGATGAAGGCGACCGTCTCCTCATCGAGACCCGTGAGTTCCCGGTACGCTTCCTCCCGGCCCGGGTTCGGGAGCCCGCGGCAGTCGAACACGTATCCTCCGCCGTGACCCGACGTGTCCGCCGGATATCCGCCGGGATACCGGAAGCTCGAGACCGTCACCTCCAGCCCTCCTTCGACCGCCGGCGCCTCCGCCGCGCGCCCCCACCGATCGACGATCCCGCGCAGCGCCCCCTCGAGCTCGGGCACATCCACGGGCAGACCTCCCTCGAGCAACCCCCGCAGGTTCTCCGCCGCGTACGGCACGCTCTGCAGGAAGCGCGGCTTTCGCTCGAAGAACCCCCGGTAGCCGTAGGCCCCGAGCGCCTGTAGCAAACGCACGAGGACGTACCCCGGCCAGAGTTCGAGGAACTCCTCGCGCCGGGCCACCCCGTGCGATTCGATGACGCCGATGTAGTGGTCGAGCAGCGCCTCCCGGTGCCGGTCCGCGAGATTCGCCTTCGAGTCGTAGAGAAGCGACGCCACGTCGTACTGCAGCGCCCCGCGCCGTCCCCCCTGGTAGTCGATGAACCAGGGTTCCGGACCCTCCGGCCCCTGCCGCACCATCACGTTGCGGGACTGGAGGTCGCGGTACAGGAACCAGGACCGGTCGCCGGCGAGCAGGTGGCGGGCGAGCCGCGAGAAGTCGCGCTCCAGGTGCGCCTCGTTGAACGGGACGTGCGCGAGCTTCAGGAAGTGGTACTTGAAGTAGTTGAGGTCCCAGAGGATGGACTGCCGGTCGAACGCCGCGCGGGGATAGGCCCGCCGGAAGTCGATCCGCTTCCCACCCTCGACCTGGAAGCGCGGCAGGATCTCGAGCACCCGCCGGTAGAGGGGGAGGACGGCGTCGGGGAGGGCGTCGGATCCCGGGTCGCGCGCCTCCTTGATCGCGTCGAAGAGGGTCATGTCGCCGAGATCCTCGAGGAGCCACACGCCGGATTTCTCGTCCGCCCCGTACACCTCCGGCACGGGCAGGCCGAGTTCGCGGAGCGTGCGGGAATAGGAGAGAAAGGCCCGGTTCTCCATCGCGTCGGGCCCGTGGGCGCCGACGGCGGATGCCCCATCCCCGGCGGTGAGACGCCAGTAGCTGCGGGCGGAGCCGTCCGAGGCGACGGGGCGGATGTCCACCGGCGGTTCGCCGTGCCACTCGACGAAGAGCGCCGACGCGAGGTCGACCAGCGCCTTGCCGGGACTCATCAGCCCGCCGGAATCGCGGGGCCCCTGCCCGGCCGGGACTGGAGGGCCCCCACGAGATCCTCGAGGCGTGCCACTCCGTTCGCCTGCATGTACTCCGAGAGCCCCTCGTGGACCGCCACGGCCGCGCCCGGGTCGACGAACGACGCCGTCCCGATCTGGACGAGACAGGCGCCGGCGAGGACGTACTGCAACGCATCTTCCGCGTTGCGGATCCCCCCGATCCCCATGATCGGAAGCCCGCACGTCTGCCGCGCCCGCCACGTCGCGTACACCCCCATGGGAAGGATCGCGGGCCCGCTCACGCCGCCGGACCGGTTGCCGATGAGCGGTTCGCGCCGCGAGATGTCGACGACCATCCCGGGGAAGGTGTTGATCGCGCTCAGGCCGTCGGCCCCCGCCTCCTCGCAGATGCGGGCGAAGTCGCCCACGTCGGGGACGTTCGGCGTGAGCTTGATCACGAGCGGCCGCTCCGTGCAGCCGCGGAGCCGCGCCACGAGGTCGGCCAGCGCTCTCTCGTCGGTGCCGAACATCGTGCCGCCCTTCACGTTCGGGCAGGAGACGTTGATCTCGTACCCGAGGAAGCCGTCCTCTCCGTCGAGTCCGCTCACGACGGCGGCGAAGTCCTCCGCCGAGTGCCCAACGACGTTCACGAACACCTGCGCGCGGCTGAGGTGCTCGCGCAGCCAGGGAAGTTTCTCCGCGATGAAGCCGTGTAGGCCGGGGTTCTCGAGGCCGATCGCGTTGATCATCCCGCCCGGCGTCTCCGCGACGCGGTGCGGCGGGTTGCCGGGGCGCGGCTCGAGGCTCACCGCCTTCGTGACGAGCCCGCCGATTTCGTCGAGAGGGATGAGGTCCGCGTATTCCTGCCCGTAGCCGCAGGTGCCCGACGCCAGGAGCACGGGACTCGGGAACTCCGCCCCGAAGACGCGCTGGACGAGGCCCGGGGACGCCGCGGCCGGGGTCAGATCGCCCCCCAGTCGAGTTCCTCCGCGGGGAAGACGGAGCCCTCGATGCACGCCTTCACCCAGCGTCCGTCCGCCCCGCGCACGACGCACCCCTGGCAGGTGCCGATCCCGCAGCCCATGTGTTCCTCCACGGAGACCTGGAGCCGGCGGCCGTGTTCGCGCGCGAAGGCCGCGAGCGCCCGCAGGAGCGGCGTCGGACCGCAGCCGAGGAGGAGCGCGCTCGACGCCGGGTCGAGGCCTGCGGTCACGAGGCCCTTCCGGCCGGCGCTCCCGTCTTCCGTGAACAACTCCGGGTCGTGATCCGTGAGGCTGGCGATGAGCACAGGGTCGAAGACGGCTCCGGCGTCCCGCTCTCCGTAGATGAGCCGCACGCGCCGCCCGGCGGCCGCTTCGCGCGCCGCGAGGAAGATGAACGGGGCGAGCCCGACGCCGCCCGCGACGCACTCGACATCCGCGCCCTCCGTATCGAAGGGGCGGCCCAGCGGGCCGAGGAGGAGGGCGGTCTGCCCGACCTCCAGCTTCGCGAGCGCCCGGGTGCCCTGTCCGTATGCGCGCAGGAGGATGCCGACCTCGCCGCCTGGGCCCGTCCAGCCGACGCTGAACGGACGCGGGAGGAGCCAGGCTCCCGGCTCGTCGAGCCCGACGCCGAGCATGACGAACTGCCCGGGCAGCGAGGCGGCCGCGATGTCCGGGCAGTCGAACTCCTGCCACCAGGTATCGCGGGCCACGAAGCGCGTGGAGAGCAGCGTTGCCCGCCGGCTCACCGGCGCCGCGCGCTCCACGGCCACACCGCCGCCGGCGCTCAGCACCCCGACTCCGGCGCGGGGGCGTAACGGCGCAGCACGTCCTCCCGGTACGCGACGATCGCGTCCGCGATCGCCCGCGCGATGGCTCCCTGTCCTTCCGCGCCGTTCAGGTAGCGCTCCTCTTCATCGTTCGAGAGAAAACCGACTTCGACGATCACCGACGGCATGCGCACGAGCGCCCCGAGGAGCACCCACCACGGGCCCTGTATGACGCCGCGGTCGGGGGCCCCGCCGCCCCGGACGCTTCGGATCGAGTTCTGCACGAACCCGGCGAAGAGCCGCGACTCCGCATAATTCTCATTACGGTCCATTCCCGCGAGGATGAACTGAACGTCGGAGGGCGAACCCGGGGCGTCATCCACCTCGGGACCCCGGTTCTCCCGCAGCGCGACCTCGCGCGCCTCCTCGGAGCGGGCCTGCCCGAGGAAGATGGTCTCGAACCCGCGCGCCCGCTCGTCCGCCGCGGCGTTGGCGTGGATCGAGACGAAGAGATCCCCGGCCCGGTCCACCGCGAACTGCGACCGCACGTCGAGGTCCACGTAGACGTCCGTCTCCCGGGTCAGGTAAGGCTCGAACATCTCGTGCCCTTCAAGCTCCCCGTACAGCTGTTTCGCGATCGCGAGCACGATGTCCTTCTCGTGGCTCGCGCTGCCCAGCGTTCCCGGGTCCCGGCCGCCGTGCCCCGGGTCGATGATCACGCGCCACGGCGCCGTCGGGTCGACGCGGGCCGGCAACGGGTCCGGCGGCGGCGGGGGGGACGGAGACGCCGGGGATGCGGCGGACCCCTCGGACCCCTCGGACACGGCGGCGACGGGCGGCGGTCCCTCCGACACCCACCGAGTGACGAACTCCGCCGGAAGCCAGAAGGCGCCGCCCTCCTCGTAGGGCGGATTCGCCAGCTGCACCGCGCGTCCTCCGTGTCGGAAGAAGGGAGACTCCGCCTCGAACGAGACCGTCTCTCCACGGAGGCGGGCCCGAAAAAAGACGCCGTTTCGCGTGACGTCCTCGACGACGCTCTCCAGGGCGAGCGCGAGATCCGCCGCATCGACCGCGGGGTAGGCCCGGTGTCGCGCGACGGCGAGACTCACGGTGCGGCCCGAGACCTCCGCCTGAACCGTCTCGGGGGGCGTCTGCGCATCGATGCCCGACAGGGTTCCCGAAAGCACGGTCTGCGCGACGACGACGGCGGCCACCGCGATTCGCCGGCTCGCGCCGAACCGGTCGCGTTCGCTCCCGGCTCCCCGGTCAACCCCCACGCGCCGCCTCCCTCTTCGCCCGCTCGGCCTCCCGCTGCATCGTCTTCCTCTTCAGATCCTCCCGCCGATCCCGGTGCTTCTTCCCCCGCGCCAGCCCCAGCGTGACCTTGGCGAAGCCGCGCCGAAAATGGATGTCCAGCGGCACGAGCGTCAGCCCGCTCTCGCGCGTCTTCGAGCGCAGGCGATCGATCTCCCGCCTCCTGAGCAGGAGCTTTCGCCGGCGCACCGGGTCGGGGGCGTCGATCGTCGCCTTGTCGTACGGAGGAATGTGGAGATTATGGAGCCACGCCTCCCCGCCGTCGATCCGCCCGTACGAGTCCGTGAAGCTCGCCTTCCCGTCGCGGAGCGACTTCACCTCCGCGCCCCGCAGCACGAGTCCCGCCTCGAACTGTTCGAGCACCTCGTAGTCGTGTCGAGCCTTCCTGTTGCGGGCGATGACCCGGACCCCATCGCGATCGCCCACGGCTCACTCCCGGGACGCCCCGCCGTCCGCGTCTCCGGCTTTCTCGTCGGCCTCCGGCGCTTCGCCCGCCTCGTCTCCGGTTCCGTCTCCCGATCCATCCCCGGATCCATCCTCCGGGTGGTCCTCCGTAGCCTCGCCTTCCGCCAGCGCCGCGCGGTAGGCCTCCTTGGACTCGGAGACGCGCGCCTCGAGGTCGGATCGGGCCTGCCGGGCCGCGTCCTTCCCCGCCTTGATCGCCTCCCCCGCCTTCTTCTGGCGGTCGGCGACGTTCCGGCGGAAGGCCCCCACCTGCGTTTCCACCTGATCGCGCGTGCGGTCGTAGCGTTCCCCGAGCGTGTCCTTGAGCTCCGTGAGCCGCTCGCCCGTCCCTTCCCTGAGCCGGCGGGCTCCCTCCTTGAGGTCGGCCTGCGTCTCGCGTCCGGACTTGGGCGCCAGGAGCAGCGCGACGCCCGCACCCACGAGCGCGCCGCAGAGGAATGCGACGACGCCGGACGCCCGGCGTTCCACGACGACGTACGGCTGTTGTTCCTGCTCCGACATGTCACTCACTCTCCTGACGGCGCCCCTGGCGAAACTGGCGGCCTGGCGGCCCCCTACGGCCCGGCGACCGCTGCGGGCTCGGCGAACCTATCGGCCGCTGCCCTCTACAACCCGCCGGTATGCGGCCGGATCCCACTCGGGCCGCCCGTCGGCGTCGGCGATGCGCTGCCCGAGATGAAAGATGAGACGCGTGATGCGCGCCGTCTTGTCGTACAGAATCCGGTCCGGTTCGTCGTTGGGACCGTGATAGTCTTCGTGCGTACCCGTGAAGAAGAAGAGAACGGGCACACCCTTCCGCGCAAAATTGTAGTGGTCCGAGCGAAAATAGAAATTCTCCTCCGGCCACGGGTCATCGATCATCTCGAGCCCGAGTTCCGGGTGCTCCCGCAGCGTCCGGCGCAGCGTCGTGCCGAGTGTCGACTCGTCGGCGCCGATCGCCACGAGGGTGTCGCGCCAGTTCCGTCCGATCATGTCGATGTTCAGGTTGGCGACCGTCGCCCCAAGGGGGAACAGCGGGTTCTCGGCATACCACCCGGAGCCGAGGAGCCCGCGCTCCTCCCCGCTCACGGTCAGGAATACGAGGGAGCGGCGGGGCGGCGTTTCCAGCGACGCGAACGCCTGCGCGAGTTCGATGATCGCCGCGGTCCCGGAGGCGTCGTCATCGGCGCCGTTGTAGATGGAGTCTCCGTCGACGGGTCGCCCCACGCCCACGTGATCCATGTGGGCCGTGAAGACGACGAACTCGCCGCGGAGGTCGGGATCCGAACCCTCGATCCAGCCGATCGTGTTGAAGGCCCTCTCCTCGCGGAATACGGAATGTGTGCGCACCGTCGCCTCGTAGGCGTTGGTGCCCGCGCCGGAAGCGAGGGCCGCGCGCAGCGGCTCGGGGAGCGCAGGCGCCCGGACGAGCGCCACCGGGGCGCCGAGTTCCTCCGGCATGCCGACGGACAGCCGCTCCCGCTCGTAGAAGCGCCGGATGCCGGCGAAGTAGTCGTCCGACGCATCGACCGCGAGCAGGACGGCGACCGCGCCGCCATCGAGGATGCCGCGGACGGATTCGAGGCCGCGCCGGGTCTCCTCGGGCGTGACCGGCATCACCGCGACGGCGCCGGGGGGCGGGTCCGCGCCGCCGGGCGTGACGATCGCGAGCGGACCCGCGGCCTCGCCGCGACCGCCGGGAACGGCGAGGTAGTCGGACACGTCGATCGTGCCCCCGCCGGGACCGTCGATTTCGAGCAGCTGCCGGCCGGGGGAGCCGGCTCGGGAAGCGGTCAGCGGATACTCCTGCAGATAGCTGTCGCCGTCCGCCGGCTGGAGGCCGAACTCCTCGAAACGGCGGGCGATGTGCCGCGCCGCCTTGTCGAGTTCCGGGCTCGGCGTCGCCCGGCCGCGCATCGAGTCGTGCGCGAGGGCGCCGATGCGAAGCCGCAGGTCGTCCGCGGTGATCGTCGTCGCGCCAGCCTCGTTCTGCGCTGAGATGCCCGCGGGGAAGGCCGCGAGGGCCAGCAGCGGGACCCACATCGCGGCGGGCCGTGCGCCCGCCCGGGTCGTCGTGATTCCCGGCAGCTTCCTTTTCATCCGCTTCCTTCCCGGAGAGACGTTCGACCGAGGGCGAGTCCGCGACGTGTGGCGGGGCTCCGCCACGGGCTGCTAGTCTTTTCCGATGACCGAAGGCACCGCAACTCTCACCCCCGCTCTCGAAGCTTCCCGGCAGCGCCTCGACCTCGCGAGTCCGCGCGAGATCGTGGGGCTTTCGCACCTCGAACTCGTGGCGCGCCATATCGTCGAGGGGTTTCTGATCGGGCTCCACGACTCGCCGAAGCGCGGCTTCTCCGCCGAGTTCGCCGAGGATCGTCCCTACAATCACGGCGACGATCTCCGCTACCTGGACTGGAAGGCCTACGCGAGGACGGACCGCCTCTTCATCAAGCAATACGAGGAGGAGACGAACCTGCGGGCGTACCTTCTCGTCGACGTGAGCCGGTCCATGGGATGGGTGTCGGACGAGGAGCGCTTTCCGACCAAGCTCGCCTACGCGCGGCTGCTCGCGGCCTCGCTTTCGCTGCTCCTCGTGCAGCAGGGAGACGCGACGGGACTCATAGCCTTCGACGAGGCGCTGCGGGCGCACCTGGCGCCGCGCACCACGCGCCGCCACTGGCGCCGGCTGCTGGGCGAACTCACGCGCCTCAACGCCGATGGCCGGACCGATGCGGGTTCCGCGCTCAAGGAGATCGCCGGCCGGCTTCAGCGGCGGGGCCTCGTCGTGCTCATCTCGGACCTGCTCGTGGACCCGGAGACGACGCGGCTGTCGCTGCGCTATCTCCGGCACCGCGGCCACGAGGTGATCCTGTTCCACATCATGGACCCCGGCGAGCGGGAACTTCCCGCGGAGGGGGAGGCGATCTTCTTCGACCCCGAGACGGGCGAGGAGCTGGGCGCGAACTCCGCCGCGCTCCGCAGGCAGTACCGGGAGGCGGTCGAGGCAGCGGTCGACGGCTGGCGCAAGGAGGCGCTGCGCTGGGGGGCCGACTACGCGCTCCTCACGACGGACACCCCCCTCGGGCTCGCGCTGCGGCAATTCATGCGCAGGCGGGCCGGCGGATGACGGGAGCCGGGGTGGCTTGAGCTTCCTCTACCTGTCGGCGCTGGCGCTCGGGCTCAGCGTCGTCGTGCCCCTCATCCTCCACCTGCGGCGGCGCCAGACCGACCGGCGTGTGTCTTTTCCGGCGCTCCGCTACCTGAGCCGCGCGGAAGACGCGCGCTCGCGATCGCTCGCGGCCTCGGACCTGCTCCTGCTCGCCGTGCGGATCGGCCTCCTCATCGCGCTCGCGCTCGCCGCGGCGGGTCCGCTCATCGGACGGGGCGGCGCCCACGACCACGACCCGACGGACCTCGCGCTCATCGTGGACAACTCGGCAAGCGTCGGGCGGCTGGACGAGGACCGCCTCCTGTTCGAGTCGCTCGTGGAGCTCGCCCGGTCGGCGCTAGCCGCGGCCCGCCCGGAAGACCGCGTGTGGCTCTTCCCCACCGTCGGGGAACCGCTCGCGGCCGGCGTTTCCGCCGGGCGGGCCGCGCCGGCGCTCGGGCAACTCCGGCCGACGGACGGCGCAGCCGACCTGGCCGCCGCCGTGGCCCGGGCGGCCGCGGCGCTCCCGGCCGACGGCGAGCGGCGGCGCGAAATCCAGTTGCTGTCGGACCTCCAGGCGTCGGCGCTGCGGACCGCCCCGGCGGCGGCCGGCGACGCCGCCCCCCTCGTGGTCTACGCGCCGCGGCCGCCGGCCGAGCCGAACGGGGCTCTCGTCGATGTCGAACTCACCGGCGGCACGACCGCGCCGTCGGGGACGGGACACGGCGTCATCGTGCGAAGCGCGCGCAGCGGGCCGGCCGCCCCGCCGGAACCGCCGGACGCCGCCGCGGCGGAAGCCGACATCCGCCTCGAACTCGACGGACGGCTCGCCGGCGCCGCCCGGGCCCCTTGGGGAGCGAGCGCCGTCCTCGGCCTGCCCGAACTGGGGCCGGGGCTGCACGAGGGGCGGCTGGAGGTGAACCCCGCCGGCGCGCGGGCCGACGACTTGCGCTACTTCGCGATCCGTATCGTGCCTCCTCCCACGGTCCGCTTCCACGGCGACGCGGCGAGCTTCGTCGGACTCGGGATCGAAACGCTCCGCGACGGAGGAAGGCTCGGAGCGGGAGGAAACGGGGCCGTCGCGGTCGTGGACGGGGACGCGAGCGTCGGCGCGCCGTGGGAGGGCGCGGGGACCGTCGTCTTCGTTCCGCCCGAGGACCCGGTGGATCTCGCGGCCTTCAACCAGGGATTGGCCTCCGTCGGGATCGCCTGGCAGGCGCGCGTCGATGCGGGATCGGGCGACCTCGGACTCGCGGAGCCGGAGGCCGCGTTCTCGCTCTCGGGGGTTCGGGTCCGGCAGCGCTATCTCCTTCGCGCGACGGGCGGCGGGTCGGCCGCCGACACGGCGCTGCTGCGCACGGAAGACGGCGAACCCTGGCTCATCCGCACCGAGTCGGGTGATCGGATGGCGTTGGTCCTCGCTTCGCCGCTCACGGCCGACGCGAGCGACCTCCCCGCGCATCCCGCCATGGTCCCCTTCCTCGAAGCGCTCCTCGTGCACTGGTCGCACCTGGCCACCTGGCCCTTCGCCGATTTCGGGGCGGGGCGGCAGCTGACCCTCCCGGAGTGGGCGAGCGAGGTCGAATCCCCCGACGGGACGGTGCGCGGCGTGGAGGGCGGAGCGCGATTCACGCCGCTCAGGGCGGGGGTGTATGCGGTCCGGGGTACCGGGAGCGACGGGGCGGGCGTGGAAACGCACTTCGCGGCGAACGTGCCGGCGGAGGAGGCCGATCCCACGCCGATGGCGCGGCGCGAACTCGAGGAACTGTTCGCTGGCCGGCCGGTATTCACGGCAGGCCCCGACGCGAGCGCCTGGGAAGACGGTATCTTTCGAGCGCGGCGGGGCCGGGACATGGCCCCGTGGATGATCGTGCTCGCGCTCGCGCTGATCGGGATCGAGCTGTACCTGGCGACGCCGGGCCGGTCGCGCCGCCCGAGCGCGGACGGTGAAGGGAGCGAGGTGACATCGGGCGCGTCGAACTGATTCGAACGTCGTTCCTCCAGACCGTGCGAGCCGCCGGAGTCCCGGAGGCGCTCTCGCGGCGTGGTGCCCGTGCGTTCGTCCACCCGCTCCCGGGTGCGGGACCCGCCGCACTCGCGCTCGCGCTCGACGACCTGGCCGTCGGCGCCCCCGTCGTCCTCGTCGCCGAGACTCCCGAGCGGGCCGACGCGCTCCACGAGGATCTCCGCACGCTCGGCGCGAGCGGCGCCCGCTGTTATCCGCAGCGCGAGGCCCTCCCGTACGAGGATGCGGACCCTCACGTCGAGATCGAGGCCCAGCGCGTGGAGGCCACGGGGGCACTCCTCGCCGGGCGCTGCCGCATCCTGACCACGACGGCCCGCGCGCTCGCCGAGCGCGCGCCGATCCCCGTCGGCCCCGGCACGAGCCTCGCGCTCACGGTCCGGCGCGGGGCCGCGCACCCTCTGGCCGCACTCGGCCGCCGCCTGGAGGAGATGGGATTCGACCGCACCCACACGGTGCGCGAAGTCGGGGATTATGCGATCCGGGGCGGGATCGTGGATCTGTTCCCGTTCGGACATCCCGCGCCGCTTCGGATCGAACTCTGGGGCGACGAGGTGGAGTCCGTGCGCCGCTTCGACGCGCTCACGCAGCGTTCGACCGAACCCCTTGAGAGCGTCGATGTCCTCCCGGTCGCGCTGCGGAGCTCCGAGACGGCGGGCGACGTGGAGCGGCGCGCCCTCGTCGAGACGCTGCCTCCGACGGCGCTCGCCCTGATCCTCGACCCGGAAGGGGGTGTCCGGGCCCGCGCACGCCTGTGGGATGAGGTCCGGGACGCCAGGAAGCGCGTCGGAGCCGGCGCGGAGCCGGCCGAATCCCTCGTCGTCCCGCCCTCCGGGGCGGAGCAGCGGCTCGCGGCGTTCCGCCGTCTCGAATTCACGGCCCCGGAGCAGGAGGCGCCGACCGCGATTCGGCTTCCCGTTGAACGTCCGCCCGCCGTAGACCGCGACATGAAGCGGCTCGTGGCGGAGATCGGTACGGCGCGGGCCCGCGGCGAACGATTCATCGTCTTCTGCGACAACGACGGCCAGGTCGAGCGGCTGGAGGAGATCCTCACCGAACGCGGGGGCGCCGCGCTCGCCCGCGAGGTCGCCCTCGCCATCGGATCGCTCAGCGGCGGGTTCAGGGTCGGGGTTCCCGGCACCCTGCTCGTCCTCACGGATCACGAGGTGTTTCGGCGGCGGTATCGCCGCCACCGCGTCCGGCTGCGCGGCGCCGCGACCATCGAGTCCATCGCGGCCATCGAACCCGGAGACTACGTGGTTCACATGGAGCACGGGATCGGCCGCTACATGGGCCTCGAACGCGTCGAAGTGCGCGGCGAGACGATCGAGACGATGGAGATCCGCTACGCCGACGGCGAGATCCTGAGACTCCCGCACTATCGGCTGGACCTCATCGAACGCTGGAGCGCCGCCGGCTCCGACGCCCGGCCGCCGACGGTCCACAAGCTCGGGCGCCGGAAGTGGAAGCAACTCCGGAACCGGACCGTCGCGGCGATCGAGGCCACGGCGGTCGAACTCCTCCAACTCTACGCGCGCCGCAAGATGTCGCCCGGCCGCGCCTTCCCCGCCGAGACCGCGTGGCAGCGCGAGATGGAATCCGCCTTCCTCTACGATGAGACGCCGGATCAACTCGGCGCCTGGGAGGCCGTCCGCCGGGATCTCGAGGCGCCGGTCCCGATGGACCGCCTCGTGTGCGGGGACGTCGGCTTCGGGAAGACGGAGGTCGCCATCCGCGCGGCGTTCAAGGCGGTACAGGACGGCGCGCAGGTCGCCGTGCTCGCCCCGACCACGATCCTCGCGGACCAGCATCTCACCACCTTCCGCGAGCGCCTCGCGGGCTTCCCCGTGCACGTGGAGGGGCTGTCGCGCTTCCGCACCCCCCGCGAGCAGCGCGATGTCGTCGCGGGGCTCCGGGCCGGAACCATCGACATCGTCATCGGCACGCACCGGCTCCTCTCGCGCGACGTCGAATTCCGCGACCTGGGCCTCCTCATCGTCGACGAGGAGCAGCGTTTCGGCGTCCGCCAGAAGGAGCGGCTGAAGGAGTACCGCGAGACGGTGGACGTCCTCACTCTCACGGCGACGCCCATCCCCCGGACCCTTCACCTCGCGCTCGGCGGGCTGCGCGACCTCTCCACGATCCGCACGCCGCCGCGCAACCGCATGCCGATCATCACGCACGTGCTGTCGTGGGATGACGGGATCCTGGAGGAGGCGCTGCGGCGCGAGTTCGACCGCGGCGGCCAGGTGTTCTTCGTCCACGACCGCGTCGAGACGATCCGCGCCGTCGCGAGCCGGGTCGAACGGCTGATGCCCGAAGCGCGGGCCGCGATCGCGCACGGCCAGATGCCGGAGCGCGACCTCGAGGACGTGATGCACCGCTTCGTCCGCGGCGAGATCGATCTCCTCATCTGCACGTCCATCATCGAGAACGGACTCGACGTCCCGTCCGCGAACACGATGATCGTCCACCGGGCCCACAACTTCGGCCTCGCGCAGCTCTACCAGCTGCGGGGGCGGGTCGGCCGCTCGCACCGCCGGGCCTACTGCTATCTCGTCGTCCCCTCCGACGTCGCCCCGGATGCGGCCGAACGGCTGCGCGTCCTGGAGCACCACACGGAACTGGGGTCGGGATACCAGGTCGCGCTCAAAGACCTCGAGTTGCGGGGGGCCGGGAACCTGCTGGGCGGAGAGCAGAGCGGCTTCGCGACGGCGGTGGGGATCGAGACGTGGCAGCGGCTCGTCGAGAGCACGCTCAGGCGATTGAAGGGCGACTCCCCGGATCCCGTGCCGCGCGCCCGGGTCTCCGTGGACGGAGAATCGTTCCTCCCCGATGCCTACGTCGCCGGGTCCCCGGTGAAGATGCATCTCTATCGCCGCCTCTCGCGTCTCACGAAGTGGGAAGAGGTGAAGTCGTTCCGCGCGGAACTCGAGGACCGCTTCGGTCGCCTTCCTCCGCCCGCGGCGCGTCTGATCGCGGCGGCGGAACTCCGGATTCTCGGGGCGGCGATCGGCGCGGACTGGATCCGGGCCTCCGACGACGACGCCCGAATCTCGTTCGAAGCGACGGCCTCGCCGCGGCTCAGGCTCCTCACGAACGCGCTCGCGGACCGCCAGTTGCACGTTGAAGTACGGCGGCTCGAACCGTTATCGTTGGTCCTGCGACGAGCGGGAACCGAGCCCCTCCTGCCGATGCTGGCGGAAGCCCTGGGGATCCTGGCGGCGCCGGGGCACGCGGAGGCGAAGGAGACCAGAACTGCGGTGACCGCGGGAGGAGTCTAGCGTGATCGATATCAATCCTGGAATGAAGTTCCTGCGGGCCGGAGCCTGTCTGCTCGCGGCGGCCCTCACCCTCATCACGCCGCTCTCCGGGTTCCAGGAGAACGAGCCCGCGGCGGCCGACACCGTGCCGACGACGGAGTTCCCCTCCGGCGTGGAACCGCTGGACCGGATCGTGGCCGTGGTCGGCGACACGGCGGTCCTGCTCTCCGACATCCAGGTCACGCTCTACCAGTTGCAGGCCCGCGGCGCGCGCGTTCCGCCCGAAGGGACCGAACGCTGGGACTCGTTCGCCCGCGAAGTGCTCGAGGCGATGATCGACGACCTCATCTACCTCCAGCAGGCGAAGAACGCGGGCGTCACGGTGCCCGAGGACCGGGTGACCGAGATGGCGGACAGCTATTTCGCGGAGAGACGATCCCTGTTCTCCTCGGATGATGAGATGATGCTGGCGGTGGAGGAGACGGGCATGAACATGCTCCAGTTCCGCCAGATGCTCCGCTCCCAGGCTCATGCCGAGGGGCTGCGCCAGGCCTACCGGTTCGAACTCGAGCAGCGCACGGACCTGCCGCCGGTCATCGTCAGCGAGGAGGAGGTCGAGGCCGCGTTCGAGGAGTTCGCGCAGAACCAGCCGCCCCGCCCCGCGCTCGTCTCGTTCAACCGGCTCGTGGTCACGCCGCTGCCGAGCGGCGAGGCGCGGGACAGCGTCCTGGCGCGCACGATCCGCGTTCAGAACGACTTCGCGAACGACGAGGAGGAGTTCTCCGTCCTCGCCCGCCGCCATTCCGACGATGAAGGGACCAGGGAGCAGGGCGGCGAGTTGGGCTGGATGAGCCGCGACCTGCTCGTGAAGCCGTTCGGCGACGCCGCGTGGACGACACGCCCCGGCCAGACGGTGGGTCCGGTGCAGACGCAGTTCGGGCTCCACTTCATCAAGATCGAGCGCCAGCGGGGGTCGGAGCGTTTTCTGCGTCACATCCTCCTGCGTCCCGAGATCAAGGAAGAGGACATCGAGGAGGCCCGGACGCTCGCGATTCAGATCGCGGACAGCCTGCGGGCGGGCTCGGACCCGGAGCGGCTCGTGGCGCTGTTCCGTGGACAGGTGGCGGATGAGGCGATCCGCTTCGACGACGTCTCGCTCGCAAGTCTCGTCAGCCAGTTCACGGGCGCGGGCG
Organism: Gemmatimonadota bacterium; assembly: GCA_022825725.1. Lineage (GTDB taxonomy): Bacteria > Gemmatimonadota > Gemmatimonadetes > Palauibacterales > Palauibacteraceae > Palauibacter. Next base: position 105,066 of record JAJDWE010000055.1, on the reverse strand, counting down.
CCGAGTCCGGACTCACCGCCCCGACGGAGGGGACGGTGTACGGGCCGCTGCCGATGGAGCGCGGCGGTCCCACCGAGTTCGGGCTCGTCCATATCCTGACGTTCCGTCCCGAGGGCCCGATCGAGATCGGCGACGTGCGGGATCAGATCCGGCAGAGCCTCCGTACCCGCAAGCAGATCGACATCATTCTCCAGGAGGTGCGTGCCAACACCTACATCGATGTGAGATTCTGAGGGGGATGACCCACATGCCGCGCCTCGGGATCACGCTGGGGGATCCGCGCGGGATCGGGCCGGAGGTGACCGCGGCGGCGCTCTCCTCGTTCTCGGAGATGGACGGCATCGAAGCGGTCCTCGTGGGGCCGCGGTCGCTCGGCAAGGTAGAGGACCGCCTGGAGGGCGTGCCTCGCGAGGCGGTGGGAGACTGGGACCCCGCCGGCGGCGAGAAGCTCGCGGGCGTGCTGTCGGGGCGGGCCATCGAACGGGCCGTAGCGATGGCGCAGACGGGAGAGATCGACGGGATCGTCACGGCGCCGATCAGCAAGACCGCGCTGCGGGCCGCGGGGTACGCGCACCCGGGTCACACGGAGTTTCTCCAGGAACTGGCCGGAGCGCACGAGGTCACGATGATGATGTCCGCCGAGCGCACGCCCCTCGGCGGATCGCTGCGCCTGGCGCTCCTCACCGCGCATCTCCCCCTGCGCGACGTGCCCTCCGTGCTCGATGTGGACCTTTTCGCACGCAGGTCGCAGATCGCGATCGAAGCGATGCGCGGCTGGTGGGGGATCGAGCGGCCCCGCCTCGCCTTCGCCGGGCTCAATCCGCACGCGGGCGAAGGCGGACTCTTCGGCGACGAGGAGATCGAGGTGTTCGCGCCGGCGCTCGCCCGGCTCGCCGCGGACCCCGACCTGGAAATCCTCGGCGTCTTCCCCGGGGACACCGTCTTCCTCAAGGCGCTCTCGGGGGAGGCGGATCTCGTCGTGACGCCCTACCACGACGTGGGGCTCGCGGTGCTGAAGACGCTCGCGATGAACGAAGGCGTGAACGTGACGGCGGGGCTTCCCTTCCCGCGAACTTCTCCGGATCACGGCACGGCGATGGACATCGCGGGCCGCGGGATCGCGGATCCGGGAGCGATGCGGGCCGCCATCGACCTCTGCGCCCGGTTCTGCGCGGCGCGGGTTGCGGCAGGATGATTTCGCTGAGAGGTGTCTCGAAGGCCTATCCGCGCTCCGGAGACGCGCTTCGGGGGGTGTCCTTCCGCCTCCGGAAGGGGGAGTTCGCCTTCCTCACCGGACCCTCGGGGGCGGGCAAGTCGACCGTGCTGGAGCTGATCCACTTCCAGACCCGGCCGACCGAAGGCGAGGTTCAGGTCTCGCGCTACAACTCCAGGCGGGTCCGCCGCCGGGATATTCCGGCGCTGCGACGGCGCGTGGGGTTCGTGTTTCAGGATTTCAAGCTGCTGGAACGGCTGACCGCCGCGGAGAACGTGGCCTTCGCGCTCGAAGTCATCGGGACGCCGCGACGCGAGATCGCGGGGCGCGTCCAGCGGCTGCTGAGTCAGGTCGGTCTCGCCGCCCGCCACCGCTCGCGACCCTCGGAGCTATCGGGCGGTGAACGGCAGCGCGTCGCCGTGGCGCGTGCCCTTGCGACGGAACCGCGGATCCTTCTCGCGGACGAGCCCACGGGCAACCTCGATCCCGACGCCGCGGGGGGAGTGTTCGAGCTGTTCCGGATGCTGAACCGGCTCGGCACGGCCGTGCTCATGGCCACGCACGACGCCGACTTCGTGCGCCGACACCCGGACATCCGTCGACTCGAGCTGGAGGACGGGCGACTTGCCCGCGATTCCGCCGCATGAGATCCATGCGCGAGGCGCTCGCCGGCTTCCGGCGCACCCCTCTGCTGTGCGTCCTCTCCATTGGAGCGATCGGCCTCAGCCTCGTGATCCTCGGCCTCTTCGGGCTCGTTGCGCACAATATCGGCGGTGCGATCGGCGACGTGGAACGCCGCGTGGAGGTCGTCGGCTACCTGCTCGACGACGCGGGCTCGGAAAAGGTGCGGGCCGCCCGGCGGGAGTTGGAGGCGCTCCCGGCGGTGGAATCGGTGCGCTACGTATCGAAGGACGAGGCGCTGGAGCGGGCACGGCGCGATCTCGTCGAGTTCTCGGACGTCTACGGGGAACTGCGGGTGAACCCGCTTCCGGCCTCGTTTCACCTCCGGCTCCGTGAGGGCTTCCGCACTCCGGAAACGGTGTCGGAGACCGCGGGCACGCTCGCGGCGTACCCGTTTGTCGAGGAGGCGCGGTTCGGGGATGAGTGGGTGGAGCGCCTCTTCGCGCTGCGGAGCGCGGCGACGGGGATCGCGCTGGCTCTGGGCGGCGGATTCGCGCTGATCGCCGTGCTCCTCATCGTCACGACGGTGCGCATGGCCATCCTCGCGCGCGGTGAAGAGATCGAGATCATGCAGATCGTGGGCGCGCGGGAAGGCTATATCCAGCGGCCATTCCTCCTCGAAGGCGCGGTCACCGGGCTCGCGGGCGGGCTGCTTGCGCTCGGCGTGACGCGACTCGCGTACGTCGTCTTCCCCATCCGTTTCGCCGCCATCGAATCGCTCGCGTGGCTCCCGCACCTCTGGACCGCGGCCGGCGTCGCCGCCGCCGCCCTCCTCGGCCTGCTCGCAGCCGCCTACTCCGTGCACCGTGAAGTGGGACGCGCGTATGGCCCGTCCTAGCCGTCCGTCCGGGGGGCGGAGTCCCGGGCGGCCCGGGGGTCTGCGACGCCGCGCGTGGGCGGCGCGGCTCGTCGGGGCCGTGAGCTTCGCCGTCGCGACGAGCCCGGCATGGACCGCGCCCGCTCCCGCGATCGCGCAGGAGTCGCCGGATGTGCGGCGGCGCCTGGCGGAGAGCGAGGGACGGCTCGAACTCATCCGCGAGGAACGACAGCGGCTGCGCCGGGAACTCGAGGGGATCGCGGGCCAGGTCACCGGCGACTCGGCCGAACTCGTGAACATCGAACGACAGATCGCCGCTTCGGCGAGTCTCCTGGCCGAGTTCGACGTACAACGGCTCGCGCTCTCCGAGCAGCTCACGGCCATGACGCGCGAGATGCTGCTCACGCGCGACGAACTCGCGGCGCGCCAGGTCGTGCTGCGGGCGCGGCTCCGCGACATCTACAAGCGCGGCCCCCTCCGCACCGTCGAGGTGCTCCTCTCCTCCCGGTCGTTCTCGGACCTGCTCAATCGCTACAGGTATCTCCGCGACATCGCCGTCTTCGACCGCATGCTCGTGGAGGACGTGAGGAAGCTGGAGGACACCCTCGCGGAGCTGCGCGGCGGACTGAGCCGGGAAGGCGACCGGATCGCGCGCGTGCGAGCGGAGAATCGCCGGGAATACGACGAGTTGGAGAGGTTGGAGCGGCAGCGGCAGGAGCGGTTGCGCCGATTCGCCGACCGCCGCGACGAGGCGCAGTCGACGCTGGCCCGGCTGGCGGCGGAAGAGGCCGAACTGCGAGCGCTCATGGCGGGGCTGGAAGAACGACGCCGCTCGGCGGAGCGCGAGGCGGGCGCGGCGTCGGTCCCCTCGCTGACGACCGGGGATCTCGGGCGCCTCGCCTGGCCCGTCGAGGGGGAGGTCCTCTGGCGCTTCGGACCCGAACGGGAAGGACGCACGACGATCCCGCGGGAAGGGATCGGGATCGCGGCGCCGCGCGGCACGCCCGTGAACGCGGTGGACCGCGGCACCGTCGCCTCCGTGGCGGCGCGCGCCTCGGGACTGACGGTGATCCTCGATCACGGCGGGGGGTTCTACTCGTCCTATCAGAAGCTCCGCGACGTCACGGTCGGCGAGGGACAGGCGGTCGGCGAGGGGCAGGCGATCGGACACGTGGGCGGGGACGCCACCCGGCCGCACATCGAGTTCCAGATCTACGAGCCGGGGACGGTGGGGCCCCGCGCGGTGGATCCGGTCCGGTGGCTGAGGAGTCGCCCGTGAACGCCGAGCGTCCCTGGGGACAGGAGGACCTCCTGCAACGGCTGGCGAGCGCGGTCGCGGGCCGGAGACTGCCGCAGTCGCTTCTCGTCCACGGCCCGGAGGGCGTCGGCAAGCGTTCGCTGGCGCTGTGGATCGCGCGCGCGCTCCAGTGCGAGCCGGCGGAGGCAGGGGACGTGCCCTGCGAAGCGTGCCGGCCCTGCGGCATGGCGGCGCGGCTGGAACACCCGGACATCCACCTCCACTTCCCGATGCCGCGCCCGAAGCGGGCCGCCTCGCGGGCCAAGCTGCGCGAGGCCATCGAGGCGCAGCGGCACGAGCGTCTCGCGCGGCTGCGGGAGGATCTCCATGCGCGCCTGGACCCGGACGCGGTCACGGGACTCTACGTGGCCGCCGTGGAGAACATCCGGGACCAGGCGTCGCGGCGTCCGTCGATGGCACGCCGGTCGGTGTTCGTGATCGAGGACGCGGAACGGATGGTGCCGCAGAGCGCGAGCCCCGAGGCGGCGAACGCCTTTCTCAAGCTCCTGGAGGAGCCGCCGCCGTTCGCCTACATCGTCCTCACGAGCGGCCGTCCGGACGCCCTTCTGCCGACGATCCGGTCCCGCACGGTGCCGCTCCGCATCGCGCCGCTGCCGACCGAACGCGTGGCGGCCTATGTGGCGGAACACCTCGGCGTTCGCGATGACGACCGCGCGCGGGCGGTCGCCCGGCGGGCCGGCGGCGCGGTCTACCGGGCGCGCACGCTCGTCGACTCCGAGGCCGGTGAATCGGAGGCCGCCGCGGACGGCCTGCTGGCCGCCGCCCTCGATGGTTCGCCGCAGGCGCGGTATCGCGCCGCGTCCCGCTACTCCGCGCGCGGCGCGCGAGGGGAGTTGGAGCCGGCGCTCGAGGCGCTGCGCATCCGCCTTCGGGACATGCTCTGCATCGCCGCCGGAGCCCCCGACGCGGCGCTCGACCCGGCGGGCGGCCGGGGCGCCGGGGGCGCGGGCGGCGGCCCGGCGGAAGGCGCGGTTCTCGAAGCCCTCGGGGCCATCGATGCGGCCATGGAAGGGGTGGGCCGCAACCTGAATCCGCAGGCGACGACAGCCCTCCTGCTCGAGGAGATGAGCGCGGCCTTCGCCGGTCGCCCCACTGGCCGGACGGCGGGAACACCGCAGTTTGCGGGGGTACTGAGAAGTCTGTGACGGGAGGCAGCTTCGTGGACGGACTCACACATCTGGACCCGGACGGGCGGGTGCGAATGGTCGACGTGGGAGAGAAACCTCTCACGCGACGCGTGGCCGTGGCCGAGGGCCGGATCCGAATGCGCCGCGCGACGCTCGATGCCATCCGGGAGGGCGAGGTCGAGAAGGGAGAGGCGCTCGCCGTGGCCCGTATCGCGGCGATCCAGGGGGCCAAGGCGGCGTCCGCGCTCATTCCGCTCTGCCATCCGGTCCCGCTCGACGCGGTCGATGTCGAGCTCGAAGCCGAGGAGACGCCGCCGGCCTACCGGCTCAGCGTGCGGGCCTCGGCGGAGTGGCGCACGGGCGTCGAGATGGAGGCGATGGCCGGCGTCGCGGCCGGCCTGCTCGCCCTCTACGACATGTGCAAGGCGATCGACCGGGGCATGACGCTGGGGCCGATTCGACTCCTCGAGAAGCGCGGGGGACGATCCGGCGCCTGGAAGGCGGACGCGAAGTGATGCGGATACGGGGGACGCGGTGAGCCACCGGGAGGCGCTCCGGAAGAAGATCGAGTCGGGCACGGCCAGGGTGGGCGTGCTCGGGCTCGGCTATGTCGGTCTTCCGGTCGTCACGGCGTTCTCCGGCGCAGGCTTTCGGACGCTGGGGTTCGATATCGACGAGCGTGTCGTCCGGCGGGTGAGGCGTGGCGACTCCCACATCGGCGATGTCCCGGCGCGAACCGTCGCCGCCGCCGTCGAGAGCGGCCTCCTCGATGCGACAACGGACTTCGGCCGGCTCGCGGAGATGGACGCCGTCATCATCTGCGTCCCCACCCCGCTCGGGAAGACCGGCGATCCCGACGTTTCCCACATACTCGACGCGCTCGGGCACATCCGCGACGGCCTCCGGCCCGGTCAACTCATCGTCCTCGAGTCGACCACCTACCCGGGCACGACCCGGGAACTCCTGCAGCCGGAACTCGAACAGGGCGGACTCACGGCGGGCAAGGAATTCTTCGTCGCTTTCAGCCCCGAGCGCGTAGACCCCGGCAATCCCACCTACACCTTCACGAACACGCCGAAGGTCGTGGGCGGATTGACCGCCTCCTGCCGCGAACTCGCCGATGGCCTCTACGAGAAAGTCATCGACGAGGTCGTGAGCGTTTCGTCGCCCGAGGTCGCGGAACTCACGAAACTGCTCGAGAACACCTTCCGCGCCGTGAACATCGGGCTTGTGAACGAGATGGCGGTCATCGCGGATCGTCTGGGGATCGACATCGGCGAGGTCGTCGAGGCCGCGGCGACGAAGCCGTACGGCTTCATGCGTTTCACGCCCGGCCCCGGGCTGGGCGGTCACTGCCTCCCGATCGACCCGCAGTACCTCGCCTGGAAGATGCGGACGCTCCAGTACCGGACCCGCTTCATCGAACTCGCCGCCGAGGTCAACGCCGAGATGCCGCGCTACGTCGTGGATCGCGTCGCGCAGGCGCTCAACCGGCACCGGCTGCCGCTGAACGGCAGCCGCGTCCTGCTGCTGGGCGTCGCCTACAAGCCGGGCGTCGGCGATGTCCGCGAGAGTCCGGCGCTCGACGTCATCGAACTTCTGCGGCGGCAGGGCTCCGAGGTCTCATACCACGATCCGTTCGTGCCGCGGCTGGCGCTGGAGGGCGGAGACCTGGAATCGCAGCCCCTGACGGCGGAGTCGCTCGCATCGAGCCACGCCACGGTCGTCATCACGGATCACCCGCAGGTGGACTACGGTCTCGTGCTCGAGCGGGCACAGATCATCGTCGATACGCGCAACGGCCTGCCGAAGCGATCCGGGGAGCTGGGCGAGCAGGCCGGTGCGGCCCTCTATCCGCTTTCCGGCCCCGCGCGCGGCGGCTCAGCGCCGGATCTCGAGCCGGTCGCCGGGATGGATCCGGGTCGAGGAGAGGCGATTCCATTCGATGAGGTCGCGCGTCGATACCGAATGTCGGCGGGCGATCAACCATAGCGAGTCACCCGGCCGGACCACGATCGTCACAGGCCCGGCGCCGTTGCTCGCGGACCCCGCCGAACCCGTTCCCGTCGACCGGCCCGCCCGCGGAATCAGCAACTCCTGGCCGATCTGCAGGCGTCGCGGATTCACATTGCCGTTCGCGGCCCGCAACGCCGCCACCGACACGCCGTATCGCTGCGCGATCACGTCCAGCGTCTGCCCGCGCTGCACCGTAACGACGGTCGTCCCCTCGGCGTTCGTCCGCGCGGTGAGCGGGCGAGCATTCGAACTCCGCGCGATCGATGCGCCGGAGGCCCGCGCCGACCGGGGAATCACGAGTTCCTGGCCGATCTGCAGGCGACGCGGGTTCAGGTTGCCGTTCGCCGCGCGCAGCGCCGCCACCGACACGCCGTACTGCTGTCCGATCCACCCCAGCGTGTGACCGCGCTGTACCGTGTGAAACGTCCACGTCACCCGCTCATCCGCCGGCACGGCCGCATACCGCGCCGCGAACCGGGCGGCGCCCTCGACCGGGACCCGAACCTCGACCCCGCGGTTCGGCGGGGTCACGTCGCGCGGAAACTCGGGGTTGAGGAGGTTGATCGTCTCCTCGTCGGTCCCGGCGGCCTCCGCCAGGACGTCGAAGCTCGTCGCGTCGGGCACGTGTACCTTCGCGTACTCCGGCATCGTCTCTCTCTGCGGATCCGGGAACCCGTAGCGCGCGGGATCGTGTCCGATCATGGCTGCGGCGATGATCTTCGGCACGTAGTCCCGCGTCTCGCGCAGCAGCAGACGACGGTCGGCGAGATCCCAGAACGTCGCGCCCGGCACGGTGCGGAGCCCGCGGCGGACCCGGTTCGGTCCTCCGTTGTAGGCCGCCGCGGCGAGGTACCAGGAGCCGAACTCCTCATAAAGATCCTTGAGGTGTCGGACCGCGGCGTCGGTCGCCTTCTCCGGATCTCTCCGTTCGTCGATCCAGTAGGATATCTCGAGGCCATACTGGCGCCCCGTACCCGAGATGAACTGCCACAGACCGACCGCGCTCGCGCGGCTGTAGGCGTTCGGATTCATCCCGCTCTCGATGAGCGAAAGGTAGATGAGGTCCTGCGGCAGCCCCGCCTCGCGCAGCTTCCGGCGAATCATGGGCTCGTAACGGGTCTTGCGGCCGAGGTAGGTCGCGAAGCGTTCGCCGATGGCCGTCTGGAAGTAGTGGACCCACGATTGGACGCGCTCGTTCATCTCGAGCCTGAAAACGCGCGAATCCTCTCCTTCGTGAACCAGCCCCATCGGGTCGCCGCCGAGGATATCGCGGATCGCGCGATCGATCTCCGCCGCCGTCGGCTCGGCGTCCGTGTCGTCCGCCGGGTCCGGCACGACCGGGTCCTCCGGCAACAACTCGTCGTCCGGAGCCGGCGCCGACGCGGGAGCGCCTGCCGGTTCCGGGGTCGCCCGGTTCGGATCCGCCGTGCCGGCCTCGGGCGTTCCCGGTTCGGCGTTCGCGGCCTCCGGGGCCGGGCCGACATCGGGTGTACGCTGCGTGAGCGCGCAGCCATGCAGCACGAACGCCGCGAGCAGAAGACCGACCCAATGAAGGCACGCAGGGACGGGCGTTCTCGATGATCGATGGGTCATCAGACGGCAAATCCCCCCTTGGTGCCACAACTCTGGTGCTGCTACCCCCAGGCCCCTCCACCCCGCCAAGGCGTCGCTCCGGAAGCAGGACCGGACAACACGCGGATAATGGTACCGAACCGCATGTGCCGTGTCGAGATCGACCCGGCTGCTAGACGTGGTAGTTGGGGGCTTCGCGCGTGATCACGACATCGTGCGGATGGGACTCGCGAAGTCCGCCGGAGGTGATGCGGAGGAAGCGGGCATCGCGGCGGAGTTCGTCGATGTCGGCGGCGCCGCAGTACCCCATGCCGCTGCGAAGACCGCCGACGAGCTGGAACACGGTGTCCGACACCGGCCCCTTGTAGGGCACTCGGCCTTCGATCCCCTCGGGGACCAGCTTCTGGGCGGACGATCCCTCCTGAAAATACCGGTCGGCCGAGCCGGCCTGCATGGCCGCCAGCGAACCCATGCCGCGGATCACCTTGAACCGCCGCCCCTCGAGGAGGAAGGTCTCCCCCGGGCTCTCGTCGGTGCCCGCGAACATGGATCCGAGCATGCACGTCTCCGCCCCCGCCGCGATCGCCTTCACGAGATCGCCGGAGTACTTGATGCCGCCGTCGCCGATGACCGGCACCCGGCCCTCGGCCCCCGCCACGCTGTCCTCGATCGCGGTGATCTGAGGCACGCCGACCCCCGTGACGACGCGCGTCGTGCAGATGGATCCCGGCCCCACGCCGACCTTGACTGCGTTCACCCCCCGCTCGACGAGCGCCGCCGCCCCTTCGCGGGTCGCGACGTTGCCGGCGATGAGGTCGATGTCGGGGAGCGCCTCCCGCACCCGGGTGACGGCCTCGAGGACGCCTTCCGAGTGCCCGTGCGCGGTGTCGACGACGATGACGTCCACGCCGGCCCCGGCGAGTTCCCGCGCCCGCTCGAGTTCGTTCCGGCTCGCCCCAACGGCCGCCCCTGTCCGGAGCCGTCCGTGGCCATCCTTCGTCGCGTTGGGAAACTGCCGCCGCTTGAAGATGTCCTTGACGGTGATGAGCCCCGCGAGCCGCCCGTCCTCTCCCACCACGGGGAGTTTCTCGATCTTGTGACGGCGGAGAATCTCCTCCGCCTCGTCGAGCGAGGTCCCGGCGGGCGCCGTCACGAGATTCTCGCTCGTCATCACCTCCCGCACCGACCGCGAGAGGTCGGTCTCGAACACCAGGTCCCGGTTGGTCAGAATCCCGACGAGGGCGCCGTCGTCGCCCACGATGGGGACCCCGCTGATCGAGAAGTCCCTCATCCGCCGTCGGGCCTCGCCCAGGGTGGCGTCGGGTCCGAGCGTGACGGGGTCCAGAATCATCCCGCTCTCGGACCGTTTCACCCGGTCGACCTGCCGGGCCTGATCTTCGATCGGCATGTTCTTGTGGATGATGCCGATCCCCCCCTCGCGCGCGAGAGCGATGGCCATGCGGGACTCCGTCACCGTGTCCATGGCGGCGGAGAGCAGCGGAATCTGGAGTCGGATCCGCTGCGTCAGGCGAGTGGAGACGTCGACATCCGCCGGATGAACGAGCGCGTGCCCGGGTGCGAGCAGAACGTCATCGAAGGTCAGCGCTTCGCGGCTGGAGTGCGGCGTGGGAGCTTCCATGCGCCATCGTAGGCGACGGCCCGCGCGACGTCAACGAGCCGCCGGCCTCCGACCGCCCTGACGAGCGCGCACGTCGGCTAGGGGTCGACGACGATCTCGCGCGTCTCGGGCGGAGGGCGATCCTCCCGGGGTTCCGGTTCCGGGCTGCCCGCTTCGAGTTCGGCGAGGAATCCCCGCCCGGCTTCGCGGAACGAGTCGATCACGCGGTCGGCCGCACCGAGCACCTTCATCGTCCCCTTGACCGCGGTAGTCGAGGCCCGCGTCCTCCGCAGCCCCCGGTGGACGGATTCGGCGAAGTGCTGGAACGGATCCGCGCCGGCCGCCGGCCGGGATGCGTACTTCGATGCGAGATAGTCGATGAAATCGACGACCTCGTACTGCTTGTCCTCGGGGAGAGCCTGGAGCTTCCTCCAGATCTTCTTCCTCAGGATCTCGTTCATGCCTTCTTCGGCCATGGCGCCTTCCGACTCCGTGGTCGTCGAACCCGCCCCGCGTTCCTCCGCCGGTCCCCTCATACTCCGCCCGACGGGGGGCAGGTTTCAAGTACGCAGCGCGCGCGGCGGCGCGAGGGGTTCCGCCGTCCGGCGCCACAAGCATAACATGTAGCGCGTGAAAACCGCCTATGATCTCGCCTGCGAAGAACTCGCCGCGGCCCCTCGACGATGGCTGGTCACGGGGGGCGCCGGGTTCATCGGGTCGCACCTCGTCGAGCGGCTCCTGACGCTGGGACAGGAGGTCGTGGCGCTCGACGACCTCTCGACCGGAAACCGCGGCAACATCGACGAAGCCGTGGCGGCCTCGGGCGCCCCGGCGGACCGGTGCCGTTTCCTCGAGCAGGACGTCGTCGATGCCGACGCGGTCCTCGAGGCATGCCGCGATGTCGACATCGTGCTGCACCAGGCCGCGCTGGGTTCGGTGCCCCGATCCGTCAAAGAGCCGCAGGAGACGTATGCCCGCAACGTCGAGGGGTTCATCAACGTGCTGGACGCGGCCCGCGACGCCGGAGTCTCCCGCCTTATCTACGCCTCCTCGAGTTCGGTGTACGGGGACTCGCCCTACCTCCCGAAGGTGGAAGCCCGCATCGGAAACCCGTCCTCCCCCTATGCGGCCACGAAGCGCGTCAACGAGTTGTACGCGGAGATGTACCGGCGCAGCTACAACCTCGAGGTCGTCGGACTCCGCTACTTCAACGTCTTCGGCAGGAGGCAGGCGCCCAACGGACCGTACGCCGCGGTCATACCGCGCTGGACCCTGAGGATGCTCGCGGGAGAGCCGTGCCAGATCTTCGGGGACGGGAAGACGACCCGGGACTATTGCTACATCGACAACGTGGTGCAGGCGAACCTGCTCGCCGCCACGACGGGGGCGGGGGCGGCGCTGGGCGTCTACAACGTCGCCGCGGGAGATCCGACGACGCTGAACGAGCTCTTCGCCCTCATCCGGTCGGGGCTCGAGAAGAAGCGGCCGGACGTGGGAAGCGTGGAACCGGTGTACGAGCGCTTCCGGGTCGGTGACGTACGGCATTCCTACGCGGACATCTCGAAAGCCCGGGAACGGCTGGGATACGAACCCCGCTGGACGCTCAGCGAAGGTCTTCAGTCCACGCTCGACTGGTACGCCGCCCTCTGAGCGGCGGGGACTGGCCCGCGGGCGCCCGTCCCCCGGATCTGCCGGGGTCCGGCCTTCACGTCTGGAGAATCGACCTCGCCGCTTGTGAGGGGTCCGGCGGCGAGGCCCTGCTGAGTCCGGACGAGCGGGCCCGCGCCGAGCGACTCGTCAACGCGGAGGCGCGCGCTCGCTTCCGTTGCGCCCGCATCGCGCTGCGACGTCTCCTCTCCGAGTACCTGCGCGTTCCGCCCGGCAACTTGACGATGGAGTACGGAGAGCACGGAAAGCCCCGGCTGGTGTCGGCACAAAGGAGCGACGGGGCCGGCGACGCTCCCCCGTTCTTCTTCAACCTCAGCCACTCGGGCGGACTCGCGCTCTGCGCGGTGGGCCAACTCGGCGAGATTGGCGTGGACATCGAACGCATCCGGCCGCTCAGCTACCCGGGGGGCCTCGCCCGCGACCACCTCTCCCCCGAGGAACGGCGCCTCCGGTCCGACTGGGAGACCCCGGCGGCGAGGCCGGAGTTCTTCCGGATCTGGGCCCGGAAGGAGTCGATCCTCAAGGCCGCCGGGCTCGGTCTGTCGCGTCCGCTGAACCGCGTCGACACGATTCGCGGGGAACTCGACGGGCGCTCCTGGTGGTTGATGGACCTCTTCCCCGGGGAAGGTTTCACGGGCGCCGTGGCGTGCGCCCGGAGGCCGGAAACCGTCCGGCTGTGGAGTTGGCGGTTACCGCGGCGGGGCCGCCGACGGTCGGGCGTCGGCGGACGAGGTTGACGATGGCCGATCCGCTCCCCATAGTGCCTCGCGACATTGCGGGTCGTGCCCGACCGCCAGGCGCGGAACCGGACGTACGCACCCCCCTTCAGTACGCCCCCAAGTGACCCGGAGGTCGCGCCATGTCCGACGCCGTTTTTGCGGCACCCAGTGAACACCCCTCGCACATTCGATACGACGACTACGGGAGCACCGTCGCCACGGGCGACCGGGACGCGATCCTGAAGCTCTGCGAGGATCTGAACGTCCGTTTCCTTCGTCTCATCTTCATCGACATCGACGGCTTCGCGAAGAACGTCGAGGTCCCGGCGAGCAAGTTCGAGGAAGGGTTCGACGCCAAGGTCATGTTCGACGGCTCCTCCATCGGCGGCTACGTCCGCATCGAGGAGAGCGACATGCTCCTCAGGCCGGACCTCGACACGTTCCGGATCTTCCCGTGGGGGAACCCGGACGCCCGGGTGGCCCAGATGTACTGCGACGTCCGCCGTCCCTACAACAAGCCGTTCGGGGGCTGCCCGCGCGCGGCGCTGAAGCGCGTCGTCTCCAGGGCGGAGTCGATGGGCTTCACGATGTACGCCGCCGTCGAGGCCGAGTTCTTCCTCTTCAAGACGAACGAGGACGGCAGCTGCAATTTCGTCACCGACGACGATGGCGGGTACTTCGACCTCACGCCGTCGGATCTCGCCGAGCGCGCGCGGCGCGAGATGGTCACCGGCATGGAGTCGATGGGCCTCGATATCGAGGCCGCGCACCACGAGGTCGCCGAGGGCCAGCACGAGATCGACTACAAGTACGCCCAGGCGCTGCGCACGGCCGACGACCTCTCGACCTTCAAGTTCATCGTCCGCAATATCGCGCACGCGCACGGGCTCCACGCGACGTTCATGCCGAAGCCGATCTTCGGCGCGAACGGCTCCGGCATGCACACGCACCAGTCGCTGTTCAAGGACGGGAAGAACATCTTCCACGACGCGAACGCCGACTACGAGCTGGCCGATGTCATGCTCCACTACATCGGCGGCCTGAAGAAGCACGCGCGGGCCATCGCGGCGGTCACCAACCCGATCGTGAACAGCTACAAGCGGCTCGTGCCCGGCTACGAGGCGCCGATTTCCATCGCGTGGTCGCAGCGGAACCGGTCGCCGATGATCCGCATTCCGGAGCAGCGCGGCCTCGGCACGCGGCTCGAGTTCCGCATGCCCGATCCGTCCTGCAACGGCTACCTGGCGCTCGCCGTCCAGCTCGCGGCCGGCCTCGACGGCATCGAGAACCAGATCGATCCGGGGCCGCCGCTCGACACGAACGTGTGGCAGTTGACCGACGAACAGCGCGCGGAGATCGGTCTCGAGGTGCTGCCCGCCAACCTCGGCGAGGCGGTGGAGGAACTCGAGGCGAACGACGTGATGAAGGACGCGCTCGGCGACCACATCTTCGGGCAGTTCGTGAGCCGCAAGAAGTCCGAGTGGAGCGACTACGTGGCGTCGGTCTCCGAGTGGGAGCTCGAGCAGTACATCAACTACTAGCCGCAGTTGAGGGCAGCCGCGCTCCGGCTGCCTGAGCCGATCAGCGGTCCGGGGGTTCCAGGATCCCCGGATCGTTGACGGCATCGACGGCCACGACGAGCCCGGGGAGTTCCGCTCCCGTGCTCCGGACGTCGGCGATCACGTTCCGTATTCGGCTCAACCCCACGGCGTTCCGGCGCCGGAAGGATCTCATCGCATCTTCCGTCGTCGACGCCTCGGCACGGGCGATGATCTGCGCCGCCATGCGGGAACGCGCGAGTTCGAGTCGCGTGACGAGGATGCGCGCCGCCCTCTGGTCCCACGGATCGTCCGTGGCTTGCGAGTAGACGCGGCTCCGCAGCCATGGGAAGTCGATCTCCTCGGCGAGGCCGAAGTACACGGCGCCGACCTCGCGCGTGCCGGCACCCGTTTCGCGGATGAGGCTGGCGATCGGCAGCAGTTCGTCCACGTAGCGGAAGGTCGCGAGCTGCGCCGCGCCCTCCGGATCGAGTCCGTCCATCTCGTGCAGCGAGCAGGTGGATTCGAAACGTTCCCGCCGCTCTGCGGTGAGCAGTTTCGGCAGGGCGTCGCGGACCCCCCGCACGGGGTCGTGCAGCCACTCGATCGCCTCGCTGATCGGCTCGCCGGGGTTGGTCCGCTGCAGGAGCCATCGAGTCGCGCGCGTCAGCGCGTCGGCCATGGCGAGGTAGCACTCGTTCTGCGCCCCGCTCCGCATCCGGACGTCGGCGACGCGCAGCCGCTCGTACAGGTCCTCGGCGTCCGCGATCCGTGACGCGACGTACCAGGCGCGGGCGACGGTCGCGGCGGCGCGGCCGGTCTCCTCCATGAGCCGGATATGGCTCGTGGCGCCCATGCGGTCCACGAAGCGGTTCGTCAGCAGCATGCTCGAGATGTTCGGCCGCAGCCGGTGTTCCTCGAGGTCCGACGTCTCGACCTCCTTCAGCGCCCCGAACGGAAAGTAGTCCTCCACCAGTTCCATCATCGCCGGGTCGCGCGACACGCTGGACTCCGTGAGCGCATGCTTGAGGTGGAGCTTCGAGTAGGCCATGACCGTCGCGAGTTCCGGCCTCGTGAGGTGCGCCCCGACGTTCTCCCGTTCGATGAGTTCCTCGCCCGCCGGCAGGTATTCGAGGGCCGGATCGAGGATCCCCTCCCGCTCGAAGCGCTGGATCACCTCGCGGAATGCGGCGGGGGCGCGCCGCGCCCGGATGTAGTCGAGGCTGATCGCGAGGCTCTGATTGTACGTGTTGCGGAGCACCTTCCACGCGACCTCGTCCGTGCACTCCCGGAGCAGATCGTTTCGCGCCTCGTAATCGATCCCCCCGCGCGACAGCGGCGCGCCGAGGAGGATCTTGAGGTTGACCTCGTGGTCGGACATGTCGACCCCGGCGGAGTTGTCGACGGCGTCCGTGTTGATGCTCCCCTCGCGGAGCGCGTATTCGACCCGCGCGCGCTGCGTGAAGCCGAGATTGCCGCCCTCGCCCACGACGCGCGCCCGAATGCCCGTCGCATCGACCCGCGTGGGATCGCCGCTCGGGTCGCCGACGTCGGCGTGGCGTTCCGAACTCGCCTTCACGTACGTGCCGATGCCGCCGTTCCAGAGGAGGTCGACCGGCGCTGACAGGATCGCGCGGATCAGCTCGTTCCCGTTCATCTCCTCGTGATCGATGCCGAGGCGCTCCCGGATCTGCGGCGAGAGGTGGATCTGCTTCTCGGTACGGTCGTAGACGCCACCCCCCTCGCTCAGCAGCTCGGCGTCGTAGTCGGCCCACGACGAGGCCGGGAGTTCGAACAGCCGTTTCCGTTCCTCCCACGACGCCTCCGGATCCGGGTTCGGATCGAGGAAGATGTCGCGGTGATCGAAGGCGGCGACGAGCTGGATCTGCTTGCTGAGCAGCATCCCGTTGCCGAACACGTCGCCGCTCATGTCTCCGATCCCGACCGCCGTGAAGGGTTCGTGCTCGTAGTCGATGTCCGCTTCCCGGAAGTGGCGCTTCACGCATTCCCACGCACCGCGGGCCGTGATTCCCTCTTTCTTGTGGTCGTACCCCTGCGATCCGCCGGAGGCGAAGGCGTCGTCGAGCCAGAAGCCCGCTTCCGCCGCGAGTTCATTGGCCGTATCCGAGTTCTTCGCCGTCCCCTTGTCCGCCGCCACGACGAGGTACGGGTCGGGTCCGTCGTGGATCACCATCCCCCGGGGTTGCGTCACTTCGCCATCGACGACGTCGTCGGAGACTTCCAGCAGCCCGCGAATGAAGTCCCGGTAGCTGTCCAGCCCCGCCGCAAGCCGCGCTTCGCGCTCATCCGGCAGTCCCTTCACGATGAAGGCGCCCTTCGCGCCGCCGGGCACGATGACGGCGTTCTTCACCCTCTGCGTCTTCACGAGTCCGAGCACTTCCACCCGGAAGTCCCCGTAGCGGTCGCTCCACCGGATGCCGCCGCGCGCCACGTCGTCCATGCGCAGGTGGGCGGCCTCCGTCCGAGGCCCGCGCAGGTAGACCTCGTGCTTCGGCTTCGGCTTCGGAATGAAGTCGACGGAGCGGCTCGAGATCTTGAGCGCGAGGAGAGGTGACCGGCGCAACTCGCCCCGGTAGTGGTTCGTGCGCACGGTGGCGTGGACGAGTTCCATCATCCGCCGCAGCGTCCGGTCGTCCTCGATCCCGCGCACCGAAGCCAGCGCCCGCGCGAACTCGCGCTTCAGATGCCGCATCGTGTCGGCCGCCCCCTCCTGTGCCTCCGGATCGAAGCGCGCCTCGAAGGCACGGAAGATGCAGCGTGCGATGTCGGGGTACGCCGTGAGCGGAAACTGGCCGCCGGTGGGGGCGGCGACGGCGCCGATGCGGAAGGTGTAGCCCGCATAGGCCCGGAGGACGGATACCTCCGGCCACGTGAGACCGGCGGTCACGATGAGTTCGTTCAGCCGGTCATCTTCGGCGACTCCCGCCCGGATGGCCCGCAGCATGTCTCCGATCCGGTCCTGCGCCGCCGCGATGTCGAGGTCGCCGGCGCGTCGCGCCTCGGCTTCGAAGGACTGGACGCGCGCCGCGAACGTCTCCTCCGTGGCGTCGGGCGTCTCATCCTTGAGCTGGATCGTGAAGCGGAGCGAGTCGAGCACCCGGAGCCCCAGGTTCTCGAGCGTGGGGATCACGTCGCTCAGGACGTAGTGACCCTTCCGGGCATACAGCCGCAACTGGTAGTGCCGTCCGTCCGCTTCCGTCAGGGACCGTTTCAGCAGCACCTGGCTCTCGCCCGTCTCGGCCAGCCGCGCGAGACACGCGACGTCCTCGATGGCGGTGTCGATGTCCATCGCCGCCTGGTAGCCGGTCGAGAAGCGCACGACGTGCGTTGCGAGTTCGTGGCCCCGCGAAGGGCCGTGGACGGCATCGAGCGCGTCCTCGAGGCGCTCCTCCCAGGTGCGGACGATCGAGCGGACCTTGGCCTGGACGGCGTCGAGGTCGACCGCCCCCACCTCGTCCGGGTCGTGGGCCAGATAGAAATGGAGGCGCGCCTGGTCGCCCTGGCCGAGCGCGAGGTGGTAGTTGAGGAGCGTCCCCCGGTAGGCCTCGATCAGCGCCGTCTGCAGCCGCCTCCGCACCTGCCCGGAGAAATGGGTCCTGGGGAGGATGACCATGAGCTGGACGCCGCGGCCGAGCTGGTCGGGACGCGCCGTGACCCGCACATCGTCCCCGCCTCCGGTCGCCATGACCGCATCGACGACCGAGCGGATCTCCTCCACCGAGGCGAGGAACAGTTCCTCCTTCGGCATCGAGTTGAACGTCCCCAGGATGACGTTGTAGTCGTGCGATCCCGGGGGCGCGGCTTCCAGCTGAAGGATCTCGCGCAGCTTGCGGCGCAGGATCGGGATGGAGGAGGCGTCCTGCGAGAACGCCTTCGCGGTGAACAGACCGAGGAACCGGTACTCGCCGTACACCGTCCCGTCCGGGCGCAGACGTTTGATGCCCACGTAGTCCATGCGGACGTTGCGCCGAATCGGACTCTGGGCGTTGGTCTTGGAGATGATGAGAAGCGGGCCGCCCAGCACCCGGGCGCGGAGGTAGGCGGGGAGTTCGTCGAGGGGCCGGGGTTCGTAGTATTTCGATTTGTCGTCGTCCCTGAGGATCCCGAGGCCGCTTCCCTCGTCGACGCGGATCCAGTCGCGGCCCGCGTCGTCCGTCTCGATTTGGTACGCGCGATAGCCGAGGAAGACGAACCCGGGGTCCACGAGCCACCGGAGCAGGTCCTGGATCTCCTCGAATTCGGCGCTCCGCCACGGCGTCTCGACCCGCTTGGTCTCGAGTTCGCTGACGAGCGTCCCCACCTGCTCGATCATGGCGGAGAAGTCCGCGGTGACCGCCCTCACGAGTTCGAGGCGCTGCCGTACCTCGGCTTCCAACGTCTCGCGGACCTCGGCGTGGTGCGCGTCGTCGAGCACGATGTGGACGACCGATACGCGCGTGCCCTCGGCGGAATGGTCGCGGATGTCGAGCACGCGGCCGGAGGCGTCCCGGTCCACCACGACGACCGGGTGGAGCAGGTGCGGGATGTCGATCCCCGCCGAGTGGAGATACTCGCGCAGCGTGTCGACGATGAAGGGCCGGTCCTCCATCACCGTCTGAAGGACGCCGCGCGATGGATCGTCCTCGTCCCAGGCGAGGCGGATCGCGATTTCGCCGTCGGCGGCGCCGGCCAGGAGGCGGTAGAGGGCTGCGACATCGTCGGCCAGAGCGCGCACCGGACGTCCATCCGCGATGTGGGCGTAGCCGCGGCTGAAGAGACGGCGGGAGAGATTGCGGACGGCTTCGCCGGGCGCGTCCGGGAGTCGCGATTCGACCTCGCGGATCAGGGGGCCGAGGTCCGACTGCTGCGCATGCTTGTTTTTCATGCCCGTAGATACCCCATTGTGCCGCACACGGTCAACGGCGCAGGTGCCGGAGTCGGAGTCGGGACCTTCGAGGCGCTTCGTTAGCCGTCAGCAGCCCTTCCGACCGGCCCGTCCGTAGCGGTCCTCGAGGCGCACCAGGTCGTCCAGTTCCGGCGTGCTCACCTCGAGGATGACGCTGTCCTCGAGCGCCTCCATGCGGTGCACGTTCCCCGGAGGAATGGAGACGACCTCGCCCGGGAGCCACTCGAAGACTTCGTCGTTGAGCGTAAAAAGCATGCGCCCGGACTGGAGCAGCATCGTCTCGTGCTTCACGAGGTGCTTCTGCAGCGAGAGGACGTGCCCCTTGTCGACTTCGAGTATCTTCCCCGCGTAGCGGTCCGTGTGGGCGTACCACACCTCGCGCCCCCAGGGCTTGTCCACGATTCGGGGCTCGCCGCGGCCCGCCGTCTCCCGCTCCTCTTCGTGGATGGGTTCAGACGTGCGCCCGGCCCCTGCCGTATGCCGTTCCATGGTGTGACATGATACAAAGGCGGCCGCCGCGATGCCGGGGTCGGAATCGGGCGGACCGGATGTCCGCGGCGCGAGAACCCCTGGGCGGCTGACGGGTACGATTATCGGTCGAGTCATCGGAGACCGGTTGAGAAAGGAGCACTCCCATTCGCGGCAGAAGCTTTGCTTTCGTTCTGCTCCCGGCCCTGGTCCTTGCCGGCTGTGGCGGTTCCACGGGACCGGGCGAGCCCGCATACCTCGAGGTCGTGGAGATGACCGTCGGCCCCACCCTCGCCAAGTGTTACGGCGTGGGCCTGCGGTCGTGCATGGTGGTCGACGGCGGGTTGTTCTACGACGGAATCGAGGGATTCGAGTACGAGGCCGGCTACGACTATCGACTTCGGGTCGGCAAGTACGATCCGTGGGATGGGGAAGAACCGCCGCAGGACGCCGGCGCGTACGCATACCGCCTGCTGGAGCAACTGGAGAAGACCCCGGCGCCATCCACCCCTGCAACCCTCTCGGTGGGTCCCGCGCGGGTCATATGCGCCCGGAGCGATGATTTCTGCCCGGTGGTGGATGGCGCGCCGTACGACGACCTCATCAACAGTTTCGAATACGAGGGCGGCTACCACTACCTCCTGGAAACCAGCCGGTATGGCGATGGCCGGTACGTGGCGAGCGAGGTCGTCTCCAGGACCATGGCAGCCGGTACCGAAGAGGAGATCTCGGTCGAGCGCCATCGGGTGGAGTGCGGCGACGGCCATCCGGGTTACTGCAAGGTCGTCAACGGCGCCCCCTACCGCGGCGAGATCGTGGGCTTCCAGCCTCGGCACGAAGTCGACTACCGCCTGCGCGTCGAGAGGTTCGACATGTTCCCCGAAGGCATGACCGGGTCGCCGAACGTCCCGACCCACGGCTATCGCTGGCTGGAAACGCTCGAAGCTACGCCCGGTACCTGACCTCCTCCACGACGCGGCTCGGCGATGCCGTACGACGTCAGGGGAGCGTCCGGGCCACGCGGAATCCGTAGTACATGTCCCTGGCGTCGGGGAGATTTCCGGACCGGTTGGCCGAGCGGAGGAACCACGCGGTGACGAACCAGGATCCGCCGCGGAGGACGCGACGGTCGCAGTCCCCGGATTCCCAGGCGCTCCCATCCGTCGGCGCGCCCGCGTAGCTGTCGTTCCAGCAGTCCTGCGTCCACTCCGACACGTTCCCCAGCACGTCGTACAGCCCGAACGCGTTCGGCGCGAAGGACCCCACCGGCGCCGTGGTTCCGTAGTCGTCGGCACACGGTCCGTCGGCCACGTAGCCGGAGAGACCCGCGACCCGGAGCCGCCCGGGGCGCCGCGCGGCGCCGTTCGCGTAGCGGCACAGGTCCGACAAGTCCTCCCCCCAATGCCGGGCCGTCACCGTGCCGGCCCGCGCCACGTACTCCCACTCCGCCTCGCTCGGAAGCCGGTACCGCTGTCCCGTCAGTCCCGAAAGCCACGACACGTACGCCTGCGCGTCCTCCCAACTCACGTGGATCACCGGACGACGCTCGCGGCCCCAGCGCCGGTCGGCCGGCGTGTAGCGGCACCCTCCCATCCGCACGCACGCGTCCCACTCCGCGAATGTGACTTCATGCACCCCGACCGCGAATGGAGCCCCGATCGTCACCGAGTGCTGCGGACCTTCGACGGCTCCCCGGAACTCCTCCGACTCCGGGGAGCCCATCGTGAACGTTCCCGGCGGCACCACGACCAGCTCCGGACAGAACGCGCAGTCGCGGAACGTGGCGAACACCTCGAATACCTGTGCCGGGGGCCGGTCCGCCGTCCCGGGCGCCGCGCCGCCTTCCTCGACGCCCCAGCTCTCCCGGGCGAGGACTTCGTAGCCGCCCCCGTCGTAATACCTCGCGAAATGATCGTTGCCGGTCGTCGCGTTCGTCTCGGCCGCCTCCGCGCTCGCCCCGAATCCGATGGCAAGGCGCTCGAACACGGAGCCGTCCGGATCCGACGTCGGGGCGAGACGGATCGCCGACGTATACCTGATGATCGCGACGTGATGGTCACCCCGGTTCGACCAGATACACGAAACTTCCGGGTGGTCGCCGAGTTCCGAGCGCAGGGCTCGTTCCACACGCTGCCGGCCATCGAGCGGGACGCCGACCCGGTAGGCGAGCGCCACATCGGACCGGTAGACGACGGCCATGCCCTCCCAGCCGAAGCGGCGGTCGGGATCCGGTGTCCGCGGCGTGGACAGCTCGCTTCCGACGCACACCACCGTCCCCGCCTCGGACTGCGCGCTGGCCGGAACGCTCCCGGCGAACAGCATGAGACCCGCCGCCGCGTGCGCGACGGCCCCGACGACAAGGCTTTGCTGCGGCATTAGCTAAAACTATACGTGATCCACGTTGTCATGCGAAGATGCTCCGCCAGCCGCGCCTGTAGGCATCAACGGCAGCCGCCGCCGCGGCCCCAGCTCATGGTGGGGGGCGGGTCGCGTCTCAGCGCTTCCAGATATGCGAACGGATCCGGCTCGGCGAGCCGATTCCGGTTGGTCGCAGCCGCGATCCGATGGCCGGCCGGAATCCGGTTCGGGGCGGGGGTCAGAGGATCCGGCTCCGGGTCCAGGTCGATTGGAGCAGGCGCGGTGTCCGCCTCTCCCTCCACGGCGGGGACCGTCTCGCGACTCAGCCGGAGTTCGGGACTCAGGCGCAGGGGATACACCCCCTCGGCGAGCACGTTGTACGTCGCGCCGTCCTTCTGAAGCGCGCCATCGATGTAGAGGAAGGGTTCGAGGCGGATCGCGGCGCGACACTCCCGATAGACCTCGGGCCTCACGATCGCGTTGATGGGTCCGAACTCGTCCTCCATGAGGATGAAGATGTATCCACGGGCCGTGTGCGGGCGCTGGCGGGCCACCACGATCCCCGCCGCTCGGACCCGGCTCCCGTTGGGGAGATCGGGGAAGCGCGCCGAGGAGACCGTGCGCTCGGGCAGGTGGTCCCCCACGAGCGCGAACGGATGATGGAGCGAGGCGGCGAGGGAGAGGATGCGGTACTCCGCGATCATCTTCTCCATGTCGTGCGTGCCCGCGAACCGCAGATCCGCACAGGGGTCGTCGAGCGCGAGTTCGATCTGGCCCTGGTCCGAGCGGTCGGCGCTTCGCCGTCCGCGGACGGGCGACGCGTCCCCGCCCAGCCCCGCGGCGTTCGTCGCGAGTTCGCGGCGTCGGCGCTCCGCCTCCGTCTCGGCCTCCGGACCCAGCCAGAGCCCCGTCTGCCACAGCAGGTCGCGGCGTTCGATCCCCAGCGAGTCGAGCCCCCCGACCCAGATCAGGTTCTCGATCGCGGCCCGCTTGAGCGCGGCCGGGGTGCGGCGCAGAAAGTCGGGCAGCGACGCGAACGGTCCGCCGCGCTCGCGCTCGGCCACCACGAGTTCGGCCGCCTCCGTCCCCCAGTCGCGGACCATGCCGAGCCCGATCCGGACATCGTCCCCCTCGGCGGTGCAGGCGACCCGGCTGACGTTCAGATCCGGCAGCAGGACGCCGACCCCGTGCCGGCGCGCGTCGCGCCCGATCGCGTCGAGTGAATAGAACCCCATCGGCTGGTTGTTGAAGAGCCCCACGTAGTACTCGGCCGGGTAGCGGTCGCGGAGCCAGGCGGACTGGAAGGCGAGGAGCCCGAACGCCACCGCGTGCGACTTCGGGAACCCGAATTCCGAGAACGCGACGACCTGCTCGAACACTTTCTTCGCCGTGGGGCCGCCGACCCCCTTCGCCGCCGCGCCGTCCCGGAACGTCGTCCAGTACCCCAGCAGCGCCTCGCGCGAGCGCTTGCGGCTCATGGCGCGCCGCAGTCCCTCGGCCTGCCCGTCGCTGAAGCCCGCGAGCGCCTTGCACACCTGCAGCACCTGGTCCTGGAAGATGATCACGCCCAGCGTCTCGCCGAGCACTTCCTCGAGCAGCGGATGGTCGTAGGGGACGACATAGTCCGGGTCCCTGCGCAGCTGCTCGCGCCGCCGGACGTAGGGGTTGACCGCCCCGCCGACGATCGGACCCGGCCGGACGATCGCGACCTGGACCGCGAGGTCGCCCAGGTTCCGGGGCCGCACCCGCCGCAGCATCTGGATCTGCGCGCGACTCTCGACCTGGAAGAGGCCCACCGTGTCCCCCGAACAGATGCGGTCGTAGATCCTCTCGTCCTCGTAGTCGATGCGGGAGAGGTCGGGGGCCTCGCCGTGGCGCGCGTGGATCGTCTCCACCGCCTCCTCGACGAGCGACAGCATTCCGAGCGCGAGAAAGTCGATCTTGATGAACCTCGCATCGTCGCAGGAGTCCTTGTCCCACTGGCAGAGGACGCGCCCCTCCCACGCGGCGGGCTCGAGCGGGACGATCTCCACCAGCGGCCGGCTCGAGATGATCATCCCGCCCACATGCTGGGAGATGTGCCGCGGGAGCCCCTTGATCTCCTCGGCCAGTTCGGCGAAGGCCCGCCAGATCCGCGAGTTCGCGCGCGCCTCGAGGCCGGGAATGCGCTCGAGTTCGGCCATGAACCCGTCCTCTCCGGGTTCGGCGAGCTTGGCCAGCTTTTCCACGTCGCCGACCGGGAGGCTGAGCGCCTTGCCCAGTTCGCGCACGATCGAGCGCGTGCGGTAGGTGGGGAAGGTGCACACGAGCCCGACGTGGTCGTACCCGTAGCACTCGTAGACCGCGAGGATCAGTTCCTCGCGAATATCGCGCGCAAAGTCGATGTCGATGTCCGGGACGCTCTCCATGGCGTCGTTCAGGAACCGGCCGAGAAAGAGGTTCGTCCGCACCGGATCCACGTGGGAGAGTCCGATCAGATAACAGATGATGGAGGAGACCGAGGACCCGCGACCGCGGCCGGGGGGGAGCAGTTGGCGCGGCATCGAGTCGCCCCGCACGCGGTGCGCGACCTCCCGGGCGAGTTCGAGGATGTCGTGATAGACGAGGAAGAACCCGGCCAGGTCATGGCGGTCGACGAGCGCGAGTTCGGTGGCGAGCCGTTCCTCGGCTTCGCGGCGGTATCGGCTGCCGGGGGGGTAGCGGACCTCGAACGCTCTGTGGCAGACCTGGTGGAGTACGCGCATGGCGGGGGCGAAGCCGCTCCCCTTGAAATCGGGGAAGCGGTAGCCGAGATCGGCCGTGAGATCGAACGCCCGGCAGCGCTCGGCGATCGCGCGCGTGTTGCGGAGCGCGTCGGGCCGCGACGCGAAGCGCCACGCCATCTCCCGGGGCGAGGCGAGATGGAAGCAGGCGTTGGGGCGGCGGAGGTCGTGCGAATCGTCGACCGTCGTCCGGTTCCGGATCGCGACCAGGATGTCCTGGAGACGGTGCCGGTCGGCGACGTGGTAGTGGACGTTGCCCGTGGCCACGACCGGGATGCGGAGCCGGTCGGCCAGCGCGCTCAGCGCCCGGCCGCGCGCGAGGTCGCCGTGGACCGCGTTGTTCTGGAGTTCGACGAAGAGGCTGCCGGGACCGAAGGCGTCGCGCAGGCGGCCCGCCAGTCGCTCGGCTTCGTCCGTCCCCCGTTCGAGCGCCGTGAGAAGGGGACTCCGGCGGCACCCCGTGAGGAGGATGAGTCCCTCGGGCCGCTCGAGGAGCGCGTCGAGGTCGAGCCGGGGTTCCCCGCGCGGACTCTCCATGTGCGCCCGGGTGATGAGCCGGCACAGGTTCGCGTATCCCGCCGCGCTCTCCGCCAGCACCGTGACGTGGCAGTCGGCCGTTTCCGCCGCCCGTCCCGCCGGCGCGCAGCCTCCGGACGTTCCCGCGGGAACGTCTCCGGCGGCGAACGGCGAGGCGAGGGTGAGTTCGGCGCCCGTGATCGGCTGGAGTCCGTGGGCGCGGGCGAACTGCGCGAACTCCATCGAGCCGTAGAGCCCGTCGTGGTCGGTGAGCGCGAGCGCGGGATAGTCCAGTTCGAGCGCGCGCGCCGCGAGTTCCTCCGGCCGCGACGCCCCATCGAGAAAGGAGTAGGCGGAGTGCGCGTGCAGTTCGACGTAGTCGACGCTGCTCCGGGGGGTCACGCGCGGCCGGGCGTCCACGGCGCTATTCCGGCTGCAGGAACCAGCGATCCAGCATCAGATCGTGGTACGCCGTGAGGTGGGCGCCGTTCTCGAGCACGATCGAGAAGTAGACGCGCGAGATCGGTTCCCTCCACCACTCGTCATCGATCCGCCACTGGTCGAACACGTCGCCGATCCGTCGCCAGCGCCCCCGGATTTCGAGGCTCACGGGCACCCCGGCGCCGCCGAGCCGGACCCGCACCGGCCGCGGGCGGTTGAGCGGCCGCAGCTTCCCCGCGGGCGGCTTAGGCTTCCGCGACCTCGGTGTCACGCCGGGTTTCGCCATGGGTCACCAGCTTCTGCCACGGCTGCTACGCGATTTCCATGAGCGCGTGCCGGCGCTCGGGGAGCCGGGAGTTCGGCTCGAGTTCGAGCACCCGGTACAGCGCGGCGGCGCCCAGCCGCAACCGCAGTACGCGCGCCGCGCGCCGGAACGGGGGCAGCAGCTCGCCATCCTTCGTCTCCAGCGAACCGAAGGCGCGGGGCGCGCCGGCCTTCGGGTCGAAGAGCCCGGTCTGCGCGCTCGCCGGGCCGAAGCGGAAGAGTTCGAGCCGCAACGTCTCGACCGCGCGGCGGGGCCGGTCGAGCGCGATCCGCGAGCGGAGGAACGCCCCGATCCGTGTCGGCTCGCTCGTGGGTTCCCGGGCAATCGCGCGAATGGACCAGGAGCCTCCATCCTCGAGGCTCGCCGACACCCTGAGCCCCCGGACGCTCTTGCCTCGCCGCCGCGGATGCGCGAGCGCGCGGCCGATGAGCCGGTCGAGCGCGGCGTGCAGCAGTTCGAGCTGCCCGATCGGGCTCGGAAAGTCGAGCGCGACGCGAATCGGCCGGGCCGGCGCCTCCGGCCGCACACGGTCGATGCGCGTCCCCCGCGCCCAGGCGAGCGCCCGGCGCCCATCGGCCCCGAACTGCGACACGAGCGCCGGCTCGGGCATGCGCGCGATCCCCGCCAGCCGCTCGACCCCGAGCCGCTTCAGCCGCTCGACCATGCGCGGCGACACCGGCAGCACATCGACCGGCTGCGGGGCCAGAAACGCGGCGAGGTCGGCCGGTGCCACGCAGACGGCCGCGCCCGGCCGACCGGAGCCCGCCGACCCCGCCGGCCGGACAGGCTCCGCCGACCGCGCCGCGACCCAGGCCGCGAACTTCCCCGGCGCGCAGCCGATCCGGGCGCTCGCCGCGAGCCACGGCGACAGCGCCTCGAGCTTCGCCCGGAGCCCCGCGATCTGACGCTCCGGCGGACCGTACAGTCGTTCGAGTCCGTCGACCCCCACGAAGAACCGTCCCCGCTCGGCCGAGCGCTCAACGACCGGACTCCAGCCGCGGAGGACTTCCGCGATCCGGTCGCGCGCCGCGTCGTGGAAATCCGGATCCGGTTCGCAGAGGACGAGCGAAGGGCAGAGCGCGATCGCCTGCGAGACGATCATCCCCGGCTCGACCCCGAAGGAGGCCGCGAGCGCGCACCCCATCTCGATGCGGCGGCGGTCCCCCGCCGTCGGCAGCGCGAGCGGCGGGTCCGCGAGCGACGGAGTCCGGACCCGCTCCAGTTCCAGTTCGAACCCCGGCCACCAGAGGCAGAGCGCCATCCGGCTCCCGCGACCTGCGTCCATGCGACTCTTCCAAACCCAAAAACCGAAGAAAAACCGAAAATCGGACCGGCCAATCTAAGCGGTTCGAAACGGGATGCAAGAGCCCCGGGCCGCGTCGCCGACCGGGCCGACGCCGGATACTTTTTATTCATGAACCGGGAGTCCGACACGGGAGAGGCGCTCGCGCCGAGGAGCTGGGCCGCGTTCACGGCGCGGACGATCCTCGGCCTCATCTTCTTCATGGCGGGGTTCTGGAAGGTGTTCGAACTCGGGGCCGTCCAGCACGCGCGGGGCCTGTTCGTGGAAGCCTACGCCGACACGTTTCTTCCCACCTGGTCGCTGTGGGCCGCCGGGGTCGCGATCCCGTTCATCGAACTCGTCTGCGGGGCGCTGATGCTGGCGGGCTGGCGGCGCCGGATCGCCGCGCTGGGGCTGGGCGGGGTCCTCATCCTCGTCACCTTCGGCCACCTGCTCGCCGAACCCCTCTACGTCTTCAGCGCGCACGTGATCCCGCGCACGCTCCTGCTCGTCATCGTCCTCCTCCTGTACGAGGACGACCGCCTCAGCCTGGACGGCTGGCTCGCGCGCGGCGCCGCCCCCCGCTGACCAACCCGATCTCGCCCTGAGGCCGCGCCCATCGCCGGCCCCGTTCTCGATGCCTGACCCGTGCCGCCCGCCGACAGCGCGGGACCCAATCGCGAGTCGGCGGTTACGAGGGTTGAAGACCTTCAGCCGGAGATGGAGCATGCCCGGAACCGCGTGCGCCTCGAGAAGAGTCCCGAACGCACTCCTGTCGACCACGATCGCGGGGCTGACCCTGATCGCACCCGCCTACGCCCAGGAGCGGCCGGGGAGTACCGGCGGAATCACAACCCGGGAGACGCTGCCATCGGGCGTTGAGCGCGTTACCAACGTAGTCCCCCACAATCCGTCTGCGACGTGGACGCTCGTCGAGGAACTGCGCGTCGGATCCTTCGACGGAGACGGTCCCGACGTTTTCGGCGAGTTGAGGGGCCTCGTCGTGCTCCCCGACGGCGGCTTCGCCGTCCTCGACTCGCAGGCGCAGGAAGTCCGCGTCTTCGCGGCCGATGGCTCCCACCGGGCGACCCACGGAGGAGAGGGAGAAGGCCCCGGGGAACTCCGGGACGCCCACGGGCTCATGCTCGATCCGCGCGGCCGCATCTGGGTCACGGATCCGGCGAACGACCGCGTGTCGGTGTTCGACCCCGATAACGGGTTCGTGGAGTCCTTCCGCTACCACTTCTCGTTCTACAGCTATATCTGGCAGGGAACCATGACGGCGGCTGGCCGCATCGTTCGTCCCACCCGATCGCGGCAGGGTTTCGAGGTGTACGACCTGAACATGGAGCTGGTGGAGTCGATCTCCGCGCCCAGCGACCCCGGCAGGGGGATTACTCCCGAGGAGGCCCTTCAGCGAAGGGGACGCGGGACTCCCTCCAGCTTCGCCTGGCAGTCGGGTGACGGACGCAGGCAGGGGTTCATGAACGTACCCTTCTACCCCCGCGGTGTCCGGTACTACGACCGAGAGGGGATGGCCTGGGCAGGCGGTCACGAAGCTGACCCGCCGGGTTATCGCATCAGGCGGCAGCACCTGACTGGAGATACGGCTCTGATCGTCGTTGCGCAGAAGCCTCATGTCCCCGTCACGCGGGAAGATCGTGACGCGGCGATCGAAGGGATCCGGGAGCGCCTCCGCGAACGGGGTGCGGACACCGACCGCGACTGGTCGAAAATCCCGGACGTCAAACCCGCCATCGCCAACCTCTTCACCTCGGTGGAAGGCAATATCTGGGTTCGCACGCCCTCGGCCAGCGCGAACGGCTCGGAAGCCACCTGGGACCTCTTCTCGGCGGACGGCGTCTACGTCGGACGGGTGACCTCTCCGGGGCTGAGTCCCCTGCCGTTCCTGCCGCCCGTCGTCCATGGCGACGAGTTCTGGGCCGTCGCGACCGACGCCTTCGATGTCCAGTACGTCGTTCGGGCGAGGATCACGCCCTCCAGCTGAGGCGCGGAGTGTCAGGGCGGGCCGATGGTGACCTCGCGGGCGCCGGGGGGGACGTCGACGCGCTCGACGACGCCGCCCGGCCAGCGGACCTCGATGGCGACGGGGTCGTCCGAGAGTCCCAGGATCTGAACCGGGTCGTCGTGGGAGCCGGTCCCGGACCCGGCCCTGACTTCGCGCGCGGGACCGAGGCCGTCGGCGTACGCCATGCGCAGGACGGCCCCGATTCCGTGGGGGTTTCCGGCCGGTCCGGCGAGGCGCACCCGCAGGCCCGGGGAAGTGCCGGCTCCGCGGAAGAGGCGCGCGGCGCCGCCGTTGATCCCCAGCACGAAATCGAGGCGTCCGTCGCCGTCGATGTCCGCGGCCGCGGCGCCGCGCTGGTCTCCGTAGGCGGCGACCCCGGACTCCTGCCCCGAGACCGGGCGGAACCCGCCGCGCCCATCGCCCGCGAGCCACAGCCCGCGGCCGGCGTCATAACGCGGAGTGTCCTCGTCCGTGGCGAAGAAGTTCTGGGACAGGAACAGGTCCTCGCGGCCGTCTCCGTTCGCGTCCGCCACCAGGACTCCGAGCGAAGGGGCTTGCTGCGCCTCGCGCGGCAGCGGTGCCGCCTCGAAGCGGTCGCCCCGGTTCAGGAACACCGTGTGCCGCAGCTCCGCCGCCTCCAGCCGACCCTCCGGCCACGCGCCCAGCGCCTGGCCCACGTCCGCTTCGGCGTAGGCCGCGCGCGTCGGCATGCGCGCACCGACGGGCTGGATGTGTTCGGCGAGGCGGCCCAGCGCGGCCAGCGGCGCCACGGCGCCGAGGCGTTCGTCCCGCTGCGCCTCCACGAGGTCGAGGGTGCCGTTGCGGTCCACGTCGCCGAAATGGAGTTCGAGCGGGGCGGCGGGCGTCGGGCGATACTCGGTGTTGTCTCCCCACGAGATCGCCACCAGGTCCGGACGACCGTCCCCGTCGAAGTCGCCCGCGGACACGCCGTTCCAGCGCCCGGCGTGCGCGGACAGGCCGATCGCCTCCGTGACGTCGGAGAAGCGCCCCCGGTCGTTCCGCAGCAGCCGGACGGGGCCCCACTCGACGGAGAGCGCGAGGTCCGGGTCGCCGTCCGTGTCGTAATCCGTGAACACGGCGCCGGTCACCATGCCGAGACGCTCGAAGACCGACGCGTCCCGCGGGTCCTCCTCGAAGCCGCCGCCCGGACGGCCGCGGAAGAGCCGGGAGGGGCCGGCAAGCGGGTAGCCGCCCGGCATGACCCGCGAGCCCGCGAAGAGGTCGAGCCGTCCGTCGAGGTCGTAGTCCGCGACGGCCAGCGGGCCCACCGAGCCCGATGTCCCCGGCGCGACGCCGCGGTTGACCGGCGTCACCGCCACGCTCGTCATGGCGCCCGCAGGCCACGCCGCCGACACGACGGCCGGCACCTGCATCACCTCCGCCGGCGGCGCCTCGTAGCTCGACAGCCCGAGCAGCACTCGGGCCGTGTCCGCCGCCGGGAGCGGGATCACCGCGGTCTGGTCGACGGGCGCCCGCGGCCCGGCCAGCGTCACGCGGACGAGCGTCCCCCCGTCGTTCCGGAAGAGCACCGGCGCCGCGTTCGCCCCGGAACTCATGAGCAGGTCGGGGTCCCCGTCGCCGTCCAGGTCGTGCCACGCCACGCTCGGCCCCATCCGGGACAGCCGCAGCGGGAGGAGCGGCTGCCGCGCCGCCTCCGCGAACGGCGGCTCGTCGTGGATCGGCCCGAAGCTCTCGTCCAGTTCGAACCACGGGGCCGCCGCAGGGGTGGGTGCCGGTGCAGGCGTCCCCGCCCCGCTCGCCTCCGACGCCTCCGCCTCGAACACCTCGTACAGCCGGTTCGGGCCCTCGACGCGCACGACCGACCGGCCTCCGCCACGCCACTCCACGCCCAGCGTGCCCTCGGCGGCGTCCCCCATCGCGAACGAGACGATCGCCTCCGAACCCGAGAGATACCCGCCGCCCGCCGCGACCTCTTTCGTCTGGCGCGGCAGGCCCTCGACCTCGAGCCACACCATGGCGCCGACCCCGGCCGTGTTGGGCGCCTCCCCCCGGAGGCGGACGGCGAGCCGGGGCGCCGCGGCGTCGTTGCGCAGCAGGAGCGCCGGGCTGCCCAGCCGGTTCACGACCGCGTCCAGATCCCCGTCTCCGTCGAAGTCCGCCAGCGCCGCCCCGTGCGACACGTCCGGCTCCGGCGCCACGCCCCACGCGCGCCCCACCTCCTCGAATCCGGTCCCGCCCAGGTTCCGGAAGGCCACGTTGTGCAAAGGCAGCGGACGGTAAAGGAGGGTGGACTCGCGCTCGCCGGAGAGCCCGGCCTCCCGGATCGAGATCTGGGTGTCCGCGTCCATGAGGTCCCGGATGTGGCCGTTCGGGATGAGGAGATCCTCGAATCCGTCCAGGTCCACGTCGACGAAGAGCGCCGACCACGACCACCCGGACGCCTCGACCCCCGCCTGGCGCCCGATCTCCGCCCACGTGCCGTCCCCTCGGCTGGCGAGCAGCGTGTTGCGGTTCACCTGCTGCGCCCCGGAGGCCTCGCCGGGCGGCGTGTGCTCCACGCGCGACACCGGATCCTGGGTTTTCCTTGAGCGCGAGTCGCGGGCCAGCATGTCGAGCACGAAGACGTCCGCGTCGCCGTCCCGGTCGACGTCCGAGAAGTCCACCGCCATCGAGGAAGCGCTCGTCATGGGAAGCGCGTGGGGCGGCGGCAGGCGGAAGGTGCCGTCCCCACGGTTGATCCACAGCCGGTCGGGACTGTGGAGATCGTTCGCGACGTAGAGGTCCGGGTCCCCGTCGTCGTCCAGATCCCCGAAGCGGGCCGCCAGCCCCCATTCGGTCGGGGCGCCCCCCAGCGGCGTGCCGTCGGCGTCGAGGAAGGCGCCGGAGGAGAAAGGGACGTGACGAAAGCCGCCGCCGCCTTCTCCGCCGCCTTCGTTGAACTCGTTCAGATAGAGTTCGTCGGCCTCCCCCCTTTCGAGCCGCACGACGCCGTCCGCCCGCCACGCGAGTTCGTAGTGGCCGGCGAAGCGCTCCACGACCTCGAACCCCCGCCCCGTCCGCCGCACCGTATTGGGGAAGGCGACCTCGTCCCCGGGAAAGAGATCGAGTACGGAGCGGCTCTTGTAACGCGTGAGATAGAGGTCGAGATCCCCGTCTCCGTCGATGTCGGCCAGCGCGCTCGACATCCCTCCCCGCGAGTCCAGGAGTCCGGCCGCCGGTGCCTCCGCGAATCGCCCCGCTCCGTCGTTGAGGAAGAGGGACTTCGGACCCTCGATGGAGGTGAGCAGGAGATCGAGGTCGCCGTCTCCGTCCACGTCCACGAGCGTGGCGCCGGTCGAGAACCGGTCTCCTGCGGCAACGCCGTTCTCCGCAGCCGCCTCACGGAACCGCCAGTCGCCCAGGTTGAGGTAGAGGGCGTTGGGCCCCTCGAGACGAGCGAGGTAGAGGTCCGGCCGGCCATCCCCGTTCACGTCGCCCGCCGCCACTCCCGAGCCGTTGCCCCGCATCTGGTTCTCGATGAAGCTCGAATCCGACAGCACGTTGCCGAAGCCGACCCCGGACCAGGAGGGCGGAACGGAGGTGAACCCGGGCTCGCCGCCTTCCACTGCCAACGGCCGCCAGCGGGCGCCCGGCACCTCCGTCCACTCCACCGGCTGCGAGGGAGCGGAGAAGTCGGTCGGACCACAGGCGCCGGCCGCGGCCAGCAGCACGCTGTAAGCGCTACGGCTGGCGATCCGGGGTCCTGCGGACCGTGACGGGTACGACGCGGGCCTTCGCCGCGGGCTGCCGGGGCGGTTCATGAAGCGGGGGGAGCGCTCAGAATCCGGAGAGGATGGCATCCGCGCGGCCGACGAGGGCCCGGTTGAGCGACAGCCACGCCTCCACCGTCGCGGGATCCGCCCAACCCGAGGCGGTGGCCGCCGCCAGCCCCGAGCGTCCCGGCCAGGGGCGGCGTCCGACGAACTCGAGCACGTCCTCGAAGGCGGAGAACACGGTGGGGTCCACCTCGGCCCCGACGGCGGCGAGACGCTCGGAGACGGCGCGCCATTCCGCCCGCGTCGCCGCGTCCACGGCCAACTGGGGCAGGCGGACGGCGCCGGCCAGAGCGCCGCCCAGCGGGTCGGCGGAGCCCGCCGAAGCTCCCGGTACGACCCAGGTCACGATCTGCCCCTCGAGCCCGAAGCGCCGGAACTCCTGCAGGCGGTAGAAGAGGGCGAGGGCGAGTTCGCGCTGCAGCTGCGCGGATTCGTCGGCGGCCTGCGCGAGTTGCCCGAGGCGCTCGTCCTGCCGCTCCACCAGCCCCGCCAGGATGTCCGCCGCCGCACCGCCGTCCGCGCTCCCGCGACCGAACCCGCCGAAGCCGCCCAGCGCGACCCCGCCGGCGCCGCCCACAACGACGCCGGCCAGAAGACCCAGCGCCGCGGCGCGGGCCGGCTTCACGGCGAGTCGGTCGTCGTGCGCGCGTCGTCCTTCCCGGCGCCCTTCACGTACTGGTCGAACCAGCCGATCCAGCGCGCCCACATGTCGAGGTTGTTCTCGATCGCGCGCGGCGTGTGCGACTCGAAGGGGTACTCGAACAGCGCCGCCGTCTTCCCGAGCCCCGTGAGCGCCTGAATCATCCTCCTCGACTGGATGGGATAGGTGCCCGGGTTGTTGTCGTCCGCCCCGTGGTAGAGCAGGAGCGGGGTGTTGATCTGGTCCGCCTTGAAGAACGGGGACATCTCCATGTAGACGTGGGGCGCCTCCCAGATATCGCGCGGCTCGGCCTGGAAGCCCATCGGCGTGAGCGAGCGGTTGTAGGCGCCGTCCCCCGCGATCCCCGCCTTGAAGAAGGGCGTGTGGGCGAGGAAGTTCGCCGTCGCGAAGGCGCCGTAGCTGTGGCCGCCGTGCCCGATCCGGTCCATGTCGACGACGCCGAGCGCGTCGACTGCGCGGATTGCCGCGTACATACCGTCGACCATGTTCGAGATGTAGTAGTCGTTGTAGTTCTCGCCGACGATCGGGATGTCGGGATAGACGAGCGCGTACCCCTGCGTGAGCCAGATGTCGGACCAGCGCAGCCAGGTCAGATTCGTGTACGCGTTGAGGTTGCGCGCGCGGATCGTCGCGTTGTCGAAGTCGTCCTCGCTCCGGTACTCGCGGGGATAGGTCCAGAAGATGGCGGGCACCCGCGAGCCCTCGACGTAGTCGACGGGCAGCGACACCCGCCCCTGGACCTCGAGCCCGTCGCGGCGGGTGAACTCGAAGTCGATGCGCCGCGCGGCGGTGAGCTGCGGGAACGGATCCACGTTCCGCGTCAGATTCTCCATCCCGCCGTCCCCGGTCCACAGGTAGCTGTCCGGGAACGTGTTCTTCCCTTCCCGGCTCACGACCATGCGTTCCAGATCGGCGTCGAGCGGGACCAGCGGCTGGTCGAAGCTGTCGCGCAACCCTTCGAACAGGCGCTCCGTGGCCCCGTCGGGGATCGACAGCCGGTCGACGAAGGGCTGCGGCCGGAAGTCCTCCTTCCAACCATCGCCGCGCAGGTAGGCGCTGCCCCCATCGGACGACACCCACGCGTACTCGATCCCGTTCCCGCTCCGCGCCGTGAGGAGATCACCCGGGAGTTCGAGCGCGTCGCCGGGATCGTGGAAGGGGACGAGCGTGTGTCCTTCCGGATCGCTCCCGCCCAGCCCGTAGTGCACGAGCGCGGCATCCCCGCCGCGGCGCACGGCGGCGAAGGCGTGGCGGCCGTCCGCGGAGTAGGTGACGTCCGAGATCCGGTCCTCGCTCGTCGCCACGACCTCCGCATCGCCATCGAACGGCGCGCGCAGCAGCATGACCCGGTCGGGACGGTCTTCGCCGTCGTCGCCTTCGCCGGCCTCCGCGTCGTCTCCGGCCTCCGCGCGCTGCAGGTAGGAGATCCCGCTCCCATCCGGACGCCATGACCATGCGCGCGGGTCGCTGCCTCCGCCTCCCGGTCCGCCGCCGCGACCGCTCTCCCGCAGTTCGCGTTCTTCCAGCGTGGCGAGCACATCCCCGCTCTCCACGTCGAGCACCTCGGTGACGCGCGGGAAGGCGGTATAGCTCGCGATGTAGGAGAAGGGACGGGTGAGGCGCGTCGCGATCACGTGACGTCCGTCGGGGCTCGCCGACAGCGACTCGTACATCCCCGGCTCGCCGACCGCCCGGGGCGACCGGCCGGGCGCCAGTTCCACGATCTGGCTGCGCGTGTAGTGCTCGAACAGGTCCGCGCCGTGCGCGTCCTCCAGCAGAAAAGGCATCGTGCGCGTCGGCGTCGCCTCCGCGCGCGTGTGGCGGATCGTCGGTCCCGACGGCAGCGCCGGAGCCGGCGGCGAGGATCCGCGGTCCGCCGGCTCCGCGAGCGTGAGCAGCGAACCTGAAGCGGTCCACTGCAGCATGCGGGAGGGCGCGGATCCCTGGCCCCTCGACGAGGTCCCGATGGAGCTGATTACGTGGACGTCGCCGGCCGACGTCACGCTGCCGTCGGCCGTATCGGCGATCCAGACCTCCGTGCGCTCCTCGAGGTGCGCGAGGAAGGCGAGCCGGGACCCGTCCGGCGACCACATGAGGTCGCTCACGTAGATCCCCTCCGGCAGATCTACGTCCGTAAAGGCGCGCGCGCTCAGCGAATAGAAGCGGAAGCCATACAGGCCGTAGATGTCGAGGTGCCACGGGCGGTCCGTGCGCGCCCGGAGTTCCAGCATCCCGAGGCGGAGCGTCTCCTCCCCCACCTCGGCCAGCGTCGAGAGCTCGGTGGAGAGCGGGACGACGAAGTGGTCGCCGTCCGGACTCACATGGTCCAGCGTCGCGTAGTTGGGGTCGGTCGCGAAGAGATCCTGCACCGTCGCATCGGGCAGTATGTACCCCTGCGGGATATCGAGCCCGGCCTTCTCCTCTTCATCCTGGGCGGCCAGCGGCGGAGGCGCGGCGCCAGCCGACGCGAGAGCGAAGAAGACGGGAAGGCTGCGGAGGATCCTCATCATCGAACTCCTGGGGCGAGGTGGGGCGGTGCGAAGGTCCAAAGCTGGACCCCCCCGAGGACCCTCCGCAAGCGGCATGCGCGGCGCGCCGGGCCCATCCGCGTTGCAGCAGCCCGCGATATGTTGCAGCGGCCCACAGCCTCGGCCGCACAATCGATCAACCCCTGCACGGGAGGACCAGTGAGACTCCAGCCGCACCCGCATCGCCCCCGCCCGCCGTCACGCGCGTATCTGGCCGGCCTCGCCATCTTGCTCGGCGTCGGATGCCAATCGACTCCCGCGACGTTGACGGATGCGCACGCCGAGGCGATTCGCGACAGCGTGGTGGCGACTCTCGAGGAGTTCCGGGCCATGGGGATCGCGTCGGCCTGGGAGGCCGCGGGCGATTTCTATTCGGACTCACCCTCGTTCCGCTTCTACGAAAACGGGGAATTGCGCTACGAGTCCGCCGGCGACGTACGCGCCGCCCTCGCGGATCTCGGTCCGGGGATGCGGGTCACGACGGAGTACTCGGAGACGGACATCGAGCCGCTGGCACCCGGCCTCGCACAGGTGCGGTCCCGCTTTGAGAGCACCCTCAGCGGGGAGGGTGGATTCGAGTTCAGCTACGGGGGCGCCGTGACGATGCTGTGGGTCCACGAGACGGGAGGGTGGCGGATCCTGTCCGGCCACTCTTCGGCTCCGGTCCCGCGCGGAGGATAGGCCCATGCCGGAAGGGGTTCCCCTGGAAACCGGCGATGCGCCCCGGCACGTCGTCGAGTCGCTCGTCCTGCGGGGGATGGCCGCGCGGCGGGAGGACCGGCCGCGCGAGGCGATGCGGCACATGAAGGCGGCAGTCGCGCTGGCGCGGGAGCACGACGATCCGGTTGCGCTCGCCCGCGCGCTGCATGGCCGCGCGAACGTCGAACGCGGCCGGGGACGACTCGATGTCGCCCTCCGGCTGTATCGCGAAGCCGTCCCGCTCTGCCGCCGGGGAGATGATCCGCTTGTGCTCGCTCACACCGTGCGCCACCTGGGCGACGTCCTGCGCGAGACGGGCGACCCTCGGGAAGCCGAGCGCTGCTACGCGGAGGCGCTGACCGTTTACCGGGCGCACCCTGCCCGCCAGGCGCTGGACTTCGCCAACGCGGTGCGACCGATGGCAATCCTTCGCGAGACCCTCGGCGAGCACGACGAAGCGCGGGCACTGTGGCGGGAGGCCCGGGACCTCTACCGGGAGGCGGGCGTCGAAGCCGGCGTGGCGGAGAGTTCGGCCCGCATCGGGCGCCTCGACTGACGGTCGGCCGAGACGCCGCGAGTCTTGCCTGAGCGCGATGTTTCGACCACCCTGAATCGGATTGGCGGCCTCGATCCGCCACGAGGGAAATATCCGAGGAGGGCGTGCAAATGCTGCGGAATCACGGTCTGAACCGCCGGGCGTTTCTCAAGAGCACGGGAGCCACCGCCGTTCTGGGCGCCGTCGGCGCGCGTTCGGCGCTCGCGAGCGAGGTGGCCGCGACCGGTGTCACCCCGGCCGGGCTCGCCGCCCGCGAGGATTTCGACTTCGACGAGATCTACGACCGGCGCGGGACCGACTGCGTCAAGTGGGACCGCGCCATCGAGCAGTTCGGCCCGGAGATCGAGGTCGGCATGGGGATCGCCGACATGGACTTCCGCGCCGCGCCGTGCATCACCCAGGCGATCGCCGAGCGCTCCGCGCACGAGAACTGGGGCTACCAGCACCGCGACAGCTCCTTCACGGATGCCGTCGTGGCCTGGAACCAGCGCCGCTACGACCTCGACATCGACCCCTCGACGATCGTCTGGACCAGCGGGGTCCACCCGGGAATCATCGCGGGACTGCACACCTTCGCGCCTCCCGGCAGCCGGGTCCTCATGACGACCCCGACCTACAACGGCTTCTACTCGGACCTGCGCTTCGCGCGGAACGTGGCCGAGGACAGCGAGATGAAGGTGGTCGACGGCGTCTACGAGATCGACTGGGACGATTTCGAGCGCCGCGTACAGCGGGTCCACGCCTTCATCCTGTGCAACCCGCAGAACCCGACCGGAAACTGCTGGTCGGCGGAAGACATGACGCGCATGGGCGAGATCTGTCTCGAGCACGGCGTGCCGGTGCTCTCCGACGAGATCCACTGCGATTTCGTGACGAAGGGACAGAAGTACACGCCGTTCGCCAGCCTCGACCCGAAGATCGCCGACAACAGCGTCACCTTCAAATCCAACAGCAAGACCTTCAGCCTCGCCGCCAACAAGGTCGCCTGGTACTTCTCGACCAACCCCTCCTTCATGACGCG
Source organism: Gemmatimonadota bacterium (assembly GCA_022825725.1). Taxonomy (GTDB): domain Bacteria; phylum Gemmatimonadota; class Gemmatimonadetes; order Palauibacterales; family Palauibacteraceae; genus Palauibacter. The sequence goes on along the minus strand of JAJDWE010000055.1, from coordinate 66,430 downwards.
CCTGCGCCAGTACACGCGGGCGGACCTCAGCACGCTGGGCATGTACGCCGCCCGCGCCGCCAACAACGAGGGCGATGAATGGCTCGACCAGCTCCTCGTCTACCTCGACGGCAACCACGACCTCACCGAGTCGTACATTCGCGACAACGTGCCGGGCGTGAAGTACACGAAGGCGGAGGGCACCTTCCTCGCGTGGCTCGACATGAGCGGGTTGATGGACCGCATCGACGCGCAGGGGAAGGCGGACTACGAGAACCGGACGGCCGCGGATCCGGTGTCGCCGGAGAGCATCCTCCAGCGCTGGCTCGCCGAGAATGCGCGCATCTATCTCAACAACGGGCCCAGCTACGGGACCGGCGGCGAGGGGCACATGCGGATGAACATCGCGACCTCGCGCACGCTCGTGCAGCGTGCCCTCGACAACCTGTCCACCGCCGTCGCGGAGCTCTAGCGAGAGCCCGGCGGCAACAGGGACGGCGACAGAGAAGTCCGGCATGGCGCGCGCGGTCGCCTCTTTCGAGGTCACCGGCTGGGACCAGGGCGAACCCGAGTCCGGCAACGGGGGGCCGACCCTCTCGCACGCCACCGTCCTGAAGCGGTTCGGCGGGGACCTCGTGGCGGAGAGCGAGGCCCGGCTCCTCATGTGTCAGGCGGATGTGGCGGACATCACCGCCGGAGCGGGCTACATCGCTCGCGAGGTCGTGCGGGGAGCGCTCGGCGGACGGGAGGGGACGTTCGTCATGCAGCACTGGGGGTTGAGCGCGAGCGGCCGCGAACAGACGGGCGGACAGATCGTGCCGGGGTCGGCGACCGGCGATCTGAAGGGACTGACGGGTTCCGTCGAGATCGCCGTGGACGGCGACGGAGCGCACACGCTGACGATCGACTACGAACTTCCGGACGCGTGAGGCGGCGGGCGACGCCGCGCCGCGGCATCACGCCTTGCCGCCCGCTTCCGGTTTTGACACCGTGATTTCAGTGCAGCACCGGACGAAACAGGCCGGCGTTTCTTTCCTGAGAGGGATAGTACGATGAAAAGATGGTCCATGATGCTTCCGGCGTTCCTCCTCGGCGCGATGCTGTCGGCGGTTCCCGCGCAGGTCGAGGCACAGTTCGATGAGGTCGGATCGATCACCTTCCCGACCTCCGCGACGGGCGAGGCGCAGGAGCGCTTCCTCCGGGGCGTGGCGATCCTGCACAGCTTCGGCTGGAAGCAGGCGCGCGAGCAGTTCCACGCGGCACAGGAACTGGACCCGGACTTCGCGATGGCCTACTGGGGCGAGTCGCTCGCCTACAATCACCCGCTCGTGTCCCAGATGGATCCGACCGAGCCGCGCGAGGCGCTCCAGAGGCTGGGCGCGACACCGGCCGAGCGGCTCGCGAAGGCGCCGACGGATCGGGAGAAGGGCTTCATCAAGGCGGTCGAGATCCTGTGGAGCGAAAAGGATCACGTCGACCGGCGCGTGGGGTACATGGAGGCGATGCGTGACCTGTACGAGGCCTATCCGGATGACCCGGAGATCGCGGCCTTCTACGCGCTGTCCCTCCTCAGCGCGACGGCGGCGACGCGCGACCTGAGCCAGCGCTGGAACGTGATGGCGGGCGCGATCGCGCTCCGGCTGTTCAACGCCAACCCGCTGCACCCGGGCGCGGCGCACTACACGATCCACTCGTTCGACAATCCGATCATGGCGCCGCTCGCCCTGGACGCGGCGTACGCCTTCGCGGACATCGCGCCGGCGGTTTCCCATGCACGGCACATGCCGACGCACATCTTCATCCAGCACGGGATGTGGGAACGCGTGTCCGGCAACAACCAGTCGGCCTACGACGTGGCGCAGGAGCTGTGGCAGCCCGGCGACGCGGTGGGCGACGCGGTGCACTCGCTCGACTGGGGCCAGTACGGCGACCTCCAGCGCGGCGACTACGACAAGGCGCGGCTATGGATGGACCGGCTCGCGGACATGGTCGACAACGAGGGCTTCGCGACGACGGGCGGGGCACGCGGCGCGGCCGGCATCGCGCGGGCGCAGAACGCGGTCTCGCTCCTCAAGGCGCGCTACATCGTCGAGACCGAGCAGTGGGAGACCCAGCCGATCACCGAAGACTCCCCGGCGCACGAACTCCTCGCCACGGGACTCAGCGCCCACCGCATGGGCGACCAGGCGATCGTGACCGAGGCAGAGGCCGCCCTGAAGGAACTGTCGGACGGCGAGGGCTACACGCACGTCATGCACAAGCAGGTCGGGGCGCTCCGGCACGCCGCGATGGGCCATCCCGACGTGGCGACCGGTCTCATGGACGAGGCCGAGGCGGAGGTCATGAGCATGGCGCCGCCTCGCGGCTCCGCGAGCCCGGTCAAGCCCCTCCACGAACTCTACGGCGAACTGCTGCTCGAACTCGGGATGCCCGACAAGGCGGTCGAGAAGTTCGAGACGTCGCTGCTGCGGATGCCGAACCGGCCGCGTTCGCTCCTCGGCCTGGCCCGGGCGCACGCCGCCAACGGCGACGCGGTGCTCGCCGCCGAGGCCTACGCGAAGGTCGCCAACCTCTGGAGCGGCCTTGCGCACGCCGGCTTGATGGAGGCCGAGGCCTTCCTGAACGAGGCCGAGAGCGAGGGGAACCAGGGGAACCGTTAGCGGCTCTCCGCCTGCCCGGCCCCGCGGAGGGTCCCGGACCGGAATCGGCTCAGTAGAGTTCGAGCAGGTCCAGGATCGGGACCCTCAGTAGCGCCGACCGGCCCGTCCGGACCTTCACGAGCACGTCGAGGGTCTGGAGGGGCCGGAGTTTTTCGGCCGCGGCCACCAAGTCGGGAGGGACGGCGATGTAGACCAGGCCGTCCCCGGGGTCGGGGGCCCGCGCGAGCAGGAAGGGCTCCCCCTCGTAGAAGTCGATCCGTTCCGGTTCGGCCCGTTCCAGCGACAAGAACCGGACGGTCCAGCGGAGGGTCGCGCCGGCATGGTCATCCGGGTTCGCGCGCAGATCCGCGGCCGAGACGCCGGCCAGGACGCCGGCTTCACCACCGGCGGCGTCGCTCGCCCCGAGCGCGGCCTCGCGTACCCAGCCCGAGCGGCGAATGCGGCTCCAGTCCCCCCGTTCCTCAAGCCGATCGACGAGGAAGCCCTCGAGGAGCAGTCCGGTCACGGACCCGGCGGGTTCGGACCTGAGACGTTCGCCTCCCCGGCTGGCGATGACGCCGTTGCGGCCCTCGCGGGTGGATGGCGCAACCGAGCCGGACGGGACCCAACCCTCGATCTCCACCTCCGCCCAGATCCCTTCCGTACGCTTGAGGATAACCGGCGTGCGCAGCGCGAGTTCGGCCAGCCGGCGGCCGTCCGCCGTCCTCCGGAAGGCCTCGCCGTCGATGACGATTTCGCGCACCTGTGCGGCAGCGGGGAGCGGCGGGTACGCACACACCAGGACGGCCGGCAGGAGAAGCCGGCGTCGCAGGCGACGGCGACGAGACGTTTTTCTGGTTAGGACCCGGTCCTCCACCTACATTCCTCGCGCCGCGACCCCGTCGCGAGACTCGCGTGCTGGGGCCGTTTCCGTTCGAGATCCGATTCATCCAAGATATGGAATCCGCGTCAACCCAGTGTCAAACAGACTGATCCTCGTCGTCGGACTCGCCCTGCTCGCCGCAGCCCCGGCGACGCTCGAGGCGCAGGCCGAACGCATCGACTCCCCCTTCCGCTGGCGCGAGCGAGGCTTCCGCGTCGGCCTCTTCGGGGGCCACCACGCGGGGAACCGGGGGCGGCTCGAGTTCGCGCAGGGACCCACCAACGTGGCGGGCGCCAGAATGCGCGTCCGGGCATCGAGTCCCCTTTCCCTCGAGCTTGGCGCCACGTACGGGGCGGCGGACCGATGGACGCTGGACGTCCTCGACCCGGCCGGACCGATGGTCGTCGACACCGTCGCCGCAGGCTGGCTGCGGGCCGACGTCGGCGCGCAGATCGGCCTCACCGGAGCGCGGACGTGGAACGGGATCCACCCCTACGGGCTCATCGGCGGCGGCTTCGTGTTCGGGGTCGACGAGGGCGCCTCCGAGTTCCTCGCCGACCAGGCGCTCGAACCCTACCGGTACGACATCTCCACCGCGCCGCACATCTTCGTGGGGCTGGGGTTCGAGATCTTTCCGTCGGAGACGATCGGGATCGGCTTCGAGATCCGCGACTACCTGGTCCGCGTGACGTCGCCGGATGGATTCCTCTTCGGGACCACGCTGGACCTGTTCGAGGCCTCCGGAGCGCCGGCGCCGCAGGGTTCCGTGTGGGGTCACAACCCGGAGTTCAGCATCTCCATCTGGTATTATTTCTAGCTTCCGGTGGCGAATCCCCTCGGCGGTGAGACATGAACGACGCGGACTGGATCTCCTTCGACGAGGCGCTCGCTCTCGTGCTCGACGCCGTGTCGCCGCTGGAGACGGAGCGCGTTCCGCTCTCCTCCGCCCTCGGCCGCTCCCTCGCACGCGAGGCGAAAGCCGTCGCCCCGCACCCGCCCTGGGACAACAGCGCCATGGACGGATTCGCGGTGCGGATCGACGAGGTTCGCGGCGCGAGCCTGGAACGGCCCGTGGTCCTTCCGATCTCCGACGACATCCCGGCCGGCTCCTTTCCGAGCGGGCCGCTGGAGCCCGGCTCCGTGGCGCGCGTGATGACGGGGGCGCCGGTGCCGGAGGGCGCCACGGGCGTCGTCCGCGTGGAGCACACGGACGGAGGCCCGGACGGGCGCGTGAGCATATTCGACGATGCGGACGGGGAGCGGCACATCCGTTTCCTCGGGGAGGATGTCAAGGCGGGCGACACGGTGGTGGAGCGTGGGGAGGAACTTGGGGCGGCGGCGGTGGCGCTGCTCGCGTCGGCCGGCCTCGACCAGGTCGATGTGGGCCGGCGACCCCGCGTCGGCGTGCTTGCGAACGGAGACGAACTCGCGGATTTCGATGAATTCGACGAGGTGCGGGCCGGGCGGAAGATCATGAACTCGAACGGGCACGCGCTGGCTGCCCAGATCGCGGATTCCGGGGCGGAACCGGTGCCGCTCGGCATCGCCCGGGACGATCCCGACGACCTGCACCGTTGTCTCGCGCGGGCCGGAGCCTGCGACGCGATCGTCTCCGCGGCCGGCGTGAGCGTCGGCGAACACGACTATGTGAAGCAGGTGCTCGACGAACTCGGCTTCGAGCGCTCCTTCTGGCGCCTGCGGATGCGCCCCGGCAGCGCCGCCGTCTTCGGCCTGCTCGGCGGCCGGCCGTTCTGGGGGGTCCCGGGTAATCCGGCCTCGGCGCTCGTCACGTACGAAACGCTCGTAAGGCCGGCGATCCGCAAGATGGCGGGGTTCGCGCGCCCCTGCCGGCGACCGCTGCAGTGCGTCGCGGCACACGACCTGCGCGGGCTCCGGGACGTGCTCTCGTTCGTGCGCGTGCTCATCGGATCAGCCGAGTCCGGCGTCCTCACGGCTCGCCTGAGCGGTCCGCAGGGTTCGGGCAACCTGGGGTCCATGCTGGCCGACGGGCTCCTCGCGATCCCCGTCGGGACCGACGCCATCGGCGCCGGGGACCGCGTCGACGTGATTCCGCTCAGGGAGTGGGCGAGTCCCGCCTGACGCGGGGTTCTGACACGGACGGCCGGACCGCCCGTCGAATCAGATGCGGACGACCGCCGCCGCCATCGTGTAGCCGCCGCCGATAGAGGTGAGCACGATCGTGGCCGGATCCGGCACGGGTCCGTGCTTTCCGCGGACAACCTCATCGAGCGTCACGGCGACGGTCGAGGCGGACATGTTGCCGTAGTCGACGATGTTGTGGACGACGCGCCCTTTCGGGAGTTCCAGCCTCTGCTCGAGGCCCTGCGTGATCCGCGCGTTCGCCTGGTGAGGAATCACGAAATCCACGTGGGACCAGTCGAGACCCGCCTTTTGAAGCGCCTGATCGCCCACTTCGGCCATCTTGACGATCGCGTTGCGGACGATCCTCGGCCCGCCTTCCATGTGGAGAATGGGGATCCGGTCCCGATCGTCCCGCCAGCTCTGCCCGACGAGGTACAGCGGGTCGCGCGCGAACCAGCCGGACGCCACCATTGGGCCGAGCACGCCGTGGTCCGTTTCGCTCCGCTCCAGCACGACCGCCCCGGCGCCGTCGCCGAAGAGCACGGCCGTCCGCACGTCCGTGTAGTCCACGAGCCGCGTGAGGGCGTCGCCCGAAACCACCAGGACCCGCTCCGCCATACCGCTGACGATCGCCGACCAGGCCGCCCCCACGCCGTACACGAAGCCGGCGCACGCCGCGTTGATCGCGAATCCTCCCAATCGTGGATTCCCGATCTTCGTCGCCACGGTACAGGCACTGTTCGGAACTTCGTCGGAGGGCGACACGGTCGCGACGTAGAGCTGATCGATCTCGTCCGGCTCGCGTCCGGCCGCCTCCAGCGCGGCGAGCCCCGCCCGGGCACACATGTCCTCCGTCGTCAGGTCGCTCTCCGGCGGGATCCGCCGGCGCGACCGGATGCCGGTCAACTGGTACGCCCACTGATCGAAGACCTCGGGGGCCGACAGCCCGTTGGCACCCTCGACACCCCTGAGCGCGGACCGCGCCTGCCCGACATCGAACGACTCGCGCAGCGTGCCCATGCCGAGAAGCTGGAAGTTGTCGATGCTGTCCGGCGGCAGGTAGCTCCCGGTACCCGTGACCGCCGCGGTCACTCTGGCTGCCAAGGCCCTCTCCATCATCCGTGGGCAAGATCCGCGGGTGAGATCCGTGGGCCAGCGCCCATGGCAAAACCCTGCGTCGGCGGGCTCGGCCGCCGGAAAGTCCGAGAGTATACGGCAGAGACCGGGAAGGGTGCTAGCCCGGTGTCGCAGACGTCCGCAGGCTGCGGGGAGGCGGGGAACGGGCGAGCAGGAGCCGCGCCGCGGCCGAGCGGGCCGCATCCGCAAGCGTTCGAGTCGGACACGGCCGCGTCGGCATCACGCGGGCGCACTCCCTCATGCTCGCCTGCGACCAGCAGGAGTCGGGCTGACCATCGCCGCACTCCCGAATGAGCAGTTTCACGCTGGCGGGCAGTCGGAGGACCGCGTCGCTGTCGAACTCCTCGGCCACCGCGTAGCGCAGGAGATCTTCGGCCAGACCCCTTTCCACGCCGGCGTCCAGCAACTCCTCGAGGGAGACGACCAGGAGAGCAAAATCGGCGCGATCACGTCCCAGCCGCATCAGAAGCTCGCGCCCCACGCCGCGGCGAAGGGCATCCGCGGCTTTCTCGAGCGCGATCGGCGCCGCCCCCGGACCGACGACGGACGCCGCATCCCGCAACTCCGCGGCGAAGGTGTCGACCGCGGCGAGGACGACCTCCGGAGACATCCCCTTCGCCACGCCCTCCATGGCCTTGTCGATCAGGAGACCTCGGGGCAGACCGTCCTGCACACCCGCCTCTATGACGGAAAGGGTACGCGCCGCGTAGACCGCGCCCAGATGACGGCTGAAGCGCGCGCGCGTGTCCTGACCCGCAAGCGGCATCGCGAGCCCGAGCAGGATGGCGCCGAGGCACACGGCCGCGGGAGAACGGCGCCACAGGGCTTTTGCCACGGGCTGCCTGCTCTGGCTAGGGGGCCAGCGAGCGGGCGCCCGCGCCGCCCGTGATGGCGATCACGGCATTCTGGTTGCCGTAACCGTCCTCCACATAACGTTCCGCGTGCGGATCCGTGATCCAGGTCTCGCCGTCCACGAGGAACATGTACTTGTGCACGCCGGGCGGGAGCTTCACCCGACCGGTCCACACGCCGGTCCCGTAGGGATCGGCCAGGGCGACCTCCGGCTGCCAGTCGTTGAAGTCGCCCGCAACGTGGACCGACGCCGCGCCGGGCGCCTCGAAACGGAACTGCACGTAGTGGACTTCTTCACCCACGAGCGCCGTCGCCGCCCCCGCCGGCTCGGTGTATACGTTCTCCCGCGGCAAGAGGAAGAACGTTGCAAGCACGGCGGCAGCCGCGAGTCCCAGCCACGGCCGGACGCGCACGGAGCGGGGATGCACCCACCAGTCCACGAGACTCGGCAAGGGCCGGCGCCTCTCCTGGCGAACCTCGGCCATGACCCTCGACTCGAGTCCGACCGGAGCTCCCTGCACCCCCGAATCCCGCACGTCCGAAAGGAGGGCATCCCACCGCTCGGCTTCCCTGCGAAACTCCCGCGAGAGCTCCGAACGGTCGATTTCTCCATCCAGGTACAGCTTCAGATCGTCGTTCATCGGTAGTTCTCTAACAGCACCTGTAACTGATCCCGAGCCCGATGGACGCGCATCTTCAACGCGGACACCGACGCTCCAAGTCTCTCAGCCATCTCTTCGTACGACCAGCCCTCGACGTGCTTGAGGACGAAAGCTTCACGCTGTTCTTCGCTCAGCGACTGCAAGGCCCGGTATATCTGTTCCCGTATTTCCGCCCGTTCGGCGCGCGCCTCGGGAAGACCCCGCGTCGCCGTCAGCGGGCCGGCCGCCTCCAGCGACACCTCCCGCCGTGCCCGCCCCTTCAACTGATCCTTGCACAGGTTGACGGCGATTCGAAACAACCAGCCTCCCACCCGTTCCCGGTCGCGGCAGCGGTCGAGGCTCCGAAAGCCGCGAATGAACGTGCGCTGCACGATATCCGCGGCGTCGTCCGCGCGCCCGGTCATGCGCTCCGCGTAGCGGTACAGCACGTCCTTGTACCGGCGCACGAGAACCCCGTACGCCTCGCGATCGCCTTCGATTACGGCGGTCACGACATCCGCGTCGCTCGGTTCATCGTCCGGAACCCGACCCTCCGGCCCGATCCGAAAGATCTTCTCTTCGTGAATAAGACGACCTCTACGGCTTTGCGGTCACTCGACCCGCCATCGGCCCGCAACCCTCTTCGCAACTTAGCGGAACGGTGATCCCCCAACTACCTTTGAGACGTGAACGCCGGGAACGCTGCCACCCACGCGCCGGACCTGTCCGATCTCCGCACTCCGGCGCTTATCCTCGATCTCGATGTCCTGGAGAACAACCTCCGGGTCATGCAGGAACGCACGGACGCCCTCGGCGTTCGGCTTCGCCCCCACGTGAAGACGCACAAATGCGTGGAGATCGCCGAACGCCAGCGATCGCGCGGCGCCTCGGGCATCGCCGTTTCCACGCTCGCGGAGGCCCGGATCTTCGCGGAGGCGGGCTTCGACGACATCCTGTGGGCCTTTCCCCTCAATCTCTCACGGATCGGCGAGGCGGCCGCGCTCTCCCGGCGCGTCGAACTCGGCGTGACGGTGGACTCCCTCACGGCCGTCGAGGCGCTCGAAGCCGCGGGCGTTTCCTTCCCGGTGTGGCTCGAAATCGACTGTGGCTACGGACGCTCCGGCGTCCCGCAGGACAGCGGCCGGGTCGTCGAGATCGCGAGGCGGATCTCACGCGCGGGGCGGCTCGCGCTGCGCGGCTGCCTCACGCACGCCGGCCACACCTACGGAGCGGGTTCGTCGGCCGCCATCGCCGCGCTGGCGGAGGAGGAGCGACGGGCGATGGTCGAGGTAGGACGCGCGCTCCGCGCGGCGGGGCTCGAACCGGGGGTGCTCTCGCTCGGTTCGACGCCGGGGATGAGCCGGGTCGAGACGCTGGAGGGGATCGACGAGGCCCGGCCGGGAAACTACGCGCTCTACGATTACACCCAGACGCGGCTGGGGTCCTGCGCGGTGCGCGACTGCGCGGTCACGGTGCTCGCGACGGTCGTTTCGGCGCGCGAAGGATCCGGCGGGGCGATCGCGGACTGCGGCGCGCTCGCCTTGTCCAAGGACGTGGGACCGGACGATCCGCCTCACTACGGCCGCCTCTTCCGCGACACGTCCGGACGGGAGCTGAGCGACCATCGGGTGAACTCCGTGAGCCAGGAACACGGGCGCCTGTCCGGGCGGTTCGCCGTGGGCGAGCAGGTCCGCGTCCTTCCGAATCACGCCTGCCTCACAGTCGCGCACTTCGATCATTTCGAGGTCGTGCGGGGGCGGCGCGTGGTGGACCGATGGAAGATCCGGCGCGCGCGCGACTGAACGCGCGCCACTGAAACTGAGGGGCGCGATCTCGCGCCAGCATCAGGGCGCTCGGTCGAGGTCGATGAGCTGCGCGAGGATGGAGACGGCGATCTGCGCGGGCGAGCGGGCGCCGATCCGCAGCCCGACCGGACCGTGGATGCGGTCGCATGCCGCCTCGTCCAGCCCCCGCGCGAGGAGCGCGGCTCGTCGTTGCTGCTGCGTCCGGCGTCCGCCGAGGAGACCGATGTAGCCGCAGCGGGAGTTGAGCGCCGTCTCCAGCGCGGGCTCATCCAGCTTCTCGTCGTGCGTGAGGATGACGACGCTCGTCCGGGGGTCGAGATCGAGCGCGGCCATCGCCTCGTCCGGCCAGCGCGCATCGAGCGACGCGGCGTCCGGAAACCGCTCCGGCCGCAGGAAGGCCTCGCGCGGATCCACGACCACGACCTCGAAGCCGGTTCGATGCGCCATGGCGCACAGCGCATGCCCGATCGGGGTCGCCCCCACGATGACGAGCCGCGGCGGAGGGGCGAAGGACTCGACGAAGACGAGGCTGTCCGGATCGTCCCGCACGAGTTCGACGACGCGGGCGTCCGACCGGCCGAGCCAATCGTCGACGCGGGAGCGGGCCGCCCGGTCGAGTTCGGCGGACCCGAGCGTTCCCAGCGACCGGTCCGGTTCGAGGAGGAGTTGCCGCGAGCACGTGGGCGGCGCCGCGCCGGTGAGGAGGACGCCCGGGGCGCCGGCCTCCTGGAGCTGCCAGAGGCGATGCCAGACGGGGTCGCCGGGATCGTAATGGTCGAGGAGGACGTCGATCTCCCCTCCGCAGGAGAGGCCCACGCCCGCGGCCATCTCGTCCGTGATTCCGTACGTGACGGAGGCCGGCGCGCCGCCGCCCAGCAGCGCGGAGAGCCGTTCGTGCAAGTCGCCCTCCACGCACCCGCTCGAAATCGAACCGCTCAACTCCCCGGCGGCCGAGATCGCGAACCGCGCGCCCGGGGGCAGCGGGGCCGAACGGCGCACGGCGATGAGCGTCGCCATGGCGATGGGGTCGCCCTGTTCCGCCCAACGCGCGATGTCGTCGCGCACGGCCCGGAGACTCATGCCGGCCGATCCGGACTCAACTGCCCTGGCGGGCTTCGCGAACCGCCTCGGTGAGCGCGGGCAGCACCTCGAACACGTCCCCCACGAGACCGTAGTCCGCGACCCCGAAGATCGGCGCATCCGCATCGCGGTTGATTGCCACGATGACCTTGGCCGTGCGCATCCCGGCCAGGTGCTGGATCGCGCCGCTGATCCCGACCGCGAAGTACAGGTTGGGGGACACGGTCTTGCCGGTCTGGCCCACCTGTTCGCCATGCGGCCGCCAGCCCGCATCCACCACCGCCCGGCTCGCGCCGAGCGCCGCCTCGTCGCCGAGTGCTTCCACGAGCCCCTCGAGCAGCGGCCAGTGCTCCGGCCCCTGCATCCCGCGGCCGCCCGAGACGATCGTCGTCGCCTCGCTCACATCGAGCCGGTCGCGATCCCCCTGCTCCAGGGCGGTCGTCCGCACCCGGCCGTCGAGACTCTCGAGATCCAGGCTCGAGACCTGCCCCGCCGCGCTCTCCTCGGCCGGCGCGAAGACGTTGGCCCGGATCGTCATCACGGCCGGACCCGGGGTGAAGCGCAGGGTCGCGATCGCCTTCCCGGCATACATGGGTCGACGGACGACGATGGCGCCGTCCTCTCGGCGGCATTCGATGACTTCCGAGGCCACGCTCCGCCCGAGCCGCGCGCCGACGCGGGGAGCGATGTCCCTCCCCTGGGCGGTCGCCGCGAAGATCACGGCGTCGTAGTCCCCGGCCTCGACGAGCCGGGCGATGGCCGCGGCGGCGATGTCCGGCTGACACAGCTCGAGAGACTCGGACTCGCCGACCCAGGTGCGGTCGGCGCCAAAGCCGGCGAGTTGCGCGGCCGCCGCCTCCGTACCGGGCGGACCGAGCGCGACCGCGTGGGTCTCTCCCCCCGCGTCAGCGGCGATGCGCCGCGCGAGCCCGACCGCCTCCCGCGAGGCCCGGCTCACCGATCCCTCGCGGATCTCGGCGTACGCCAGCGCCCCGGGCATCAGAGCACCCCCGCTTCGTCGCGCAGCGCCCGCACCAGCTCGGGAACGGCGTCCACCCCCTCTCCGACGATCCGGCCCTCGGCCGGCGCCGGCGGTTCGTCGAGGCGGAGGAATTCGATGGTCGGCGCATCGAGCGTCACCTCCCGTTCCTCGAGAGGCTTCCGCTTCGCCGCCATGATCCCCTTGAGGCTCGGATACCGCGGCTCGTTGAGCCCCTTCTGCGTCGACACGACGGCCGGCAGCGAGAACTCGACGACCTCGTGGCCCCCTTCCACCTCGCGACGGGCCGTCGCCTTCCCTCCCTCGATCTCGAGGCCGACGACGACGGTCGCGCACGGGAGGCCCAGGAACTCGGCCACCATCTGCGGGACCTGCATGTTGTCGTCATCGATCGCCTGCTTCCCGAACAGCACGAGGTCGACTTCGCGGCCGCGAATCTCGTCGGCGAGCGCCCGCGCCACGGAGAGCGCGTCGTGCGAGCCCGCGCACGCGAGCAGGATGCCCTCATCCGCCCCCATCGCGAGCGCCTGGCGGATCGATTCGGCGGTCTCCGGGGGGCCGAGGGCGATGACCGTCACCTTCCCCTCCCCCGCCTCTTCCTTGCGGCGGATCGCATCCTCGAGCGCGAACTCGTCGTAGGGGTTCACGACGTACTTGACGCCGGCCGGGTCCAGTCCCGCGCCGTCGGGGGTCACTCTCACCCGCGTGGCCGAGTCCGGCACGCGTTTCATGCAGACTATCGTATTCATCCGTCTTTTCTTCGAATGGAATTCAGGCGTTCTGGTAGGTCTCGATCTCGTCGATCGTCAGTGCGCACACGCGGAACGCGATGAGGTCGATGAGGGAATCCGTCACATTCTTCTGGCGGAGGTTGCGCGCCCTCGCGTCTTCCGCGGCGGGTCGCGCCTCGCGCAGCGTCACGAGCCGAGCGGCCAGCCAATCCAGAAAGTCGTGTACGACGTCGCGGTGCTCGCGGTCTCGATCCGGCTCCCCGTTCGGAGCTTTCGGAAGGAACGCGTCGATGAGCGCGAGCAGCCCGGGGAAGATCATCTCCGTGAGTTCCTCGTCGCCGATGAGTTCCTCTTCGGTGATCTCCTCCCAACTCATCTCGTTCCAGTACAGCTCGCACGCCTCCTCGAAGAGATGGCGCCGCACTTCGGGAGGTGCTTTCCTGAGGACGATGTCGCCGGGCGAGAGCCTTCGCCCCACGACTTTTTTCATACCGCGGATGCGTTCCTGGATGAGGGTTCGGCCGGCCAGAGCGTGGGCTCGATCGGGCGTTTCGGCGGCGGCGGGCCGGGCTTGCGTTTCGTTGTTCACGGAGCCGAAGATGCGACGGCCACGGTGAAGGAACAAGCGCCGGGGCAAACGCCGCCCGGAGCCGGTGCAACGGCCGGCATCGAGGGCGTGTTACCCAAGCGATGGGGATGCCTTTGGCGGAGGAAACGCGAACGCGTAACGGATCGCCGGGCGACGCGACCGGCCCCGGCTCCGGACCTGCGGAGCGGCCGGATCCCGGCGCGGACGAGCCCGGCCTCGTGGAGGCCGTGCAGGCCGGCGATTCGCGGGCGTTTTCCCTGTTCGTGACGAGATACACGGACCCGGCCTACGCGGTGGCGCTGTCGATTCTTCGCCACGAGCAGGACGCGGAAGACGCGGTGCAGGCCGCGTTCATTCGCGCCCTTGAGCGGATCGGGCAGTTGCGGCCGGGAAGCCGTTTCGGTCCGTGGTTCTATCGCGTGCTGCGGAGCACGTGCCTGAACCTCCGGCGGCGTGAGCTTCTGCGGACGCATTCGGAGCTGACGGACACGGCGGCGTCGCGGGACGATCCGCATCGTGAATTCGAGCGGAGACACGCACGGAAGCGGGTGCTCGACGCACTCGGGCAGCTTCCGGAACGACAGAGAACGGCAGTCATGATGTACGACCTCGAAGGGTACGACCACGCGGAGATCGCGAAGATTCTCGGGATCGCAGTCGGAACTTCGAGGGCGAACCTTCATCACGGCAGGCACGCGCTGCGCCGGCTTCTCGGTGACGCGCCCGCCTCGGGCGCCGGAGGAACAGATGAGGACGAATAGGAGAGATCAGAATCGGGACGGCGGGCGCGGGCCCGCGTGGGCCGAGTATCTCGAGCCCCTGCGGCCCGATGACGTCACGCGCCGCCGCCTGCGCCAGAGCGTGATGGCTGCGGCGGAGGCGCTGTTCGAGCGGCGGCCTCTCTCCTGGCTCGACGTGACCGCAAGCTGGTCCGCGGCGCTCGCGCCGCTGGCCGCGGGTTTGCTCGTCGCGGCCGGCGTTCTGCTGTATCGCATCTCCCTGCCGGATGCGCCCGCGCTCGCCGCGGACGTGGATCCGGAGCCGATCGGGCTGGTGCGTTCGCTGGCACCGGACGCCGAAGCCCCGCCCGCGCTGCTCATCGACCTCGTCGAACCGAGCCGCGACGCGGTGCTGACGGCCGCGCTCATCAATCCGTAACTCGCTGAAACGCGACACGAACCGGGTGCGTATGGACACTTCGAGATTCCGGGCGATCCTGCTCCTGACGCTCGTCTTCGCGGCGGGCGCCGCAGTCGGCGTGGCGGCGGACCGCCTCGATCTGTTCGCCGACGCAGCCGTGGGCGAGCCGCCAGCGGAGACTACGTCTCCCGAAACGCGGGATCGCGATGACGGGTCGCGGGGACGGCAGACCACGATCGAGCAATTCGCCGATGAACTGGGTTTGACTGCCGAGCAACGGTCACAGATCGAGGGCTTCCTCGATCACTACCGCGACGGGATGCGGACGTTGCGCGGGAGCTACCGGACGTTGATGGATTCGGTCCGGACGCAGATCGAGTCGGCGCTGACGGAGGAGCAGGGTGAGGATTATCGGCAGTTGCTGCGGCAGCGCTACGGCGACGGGCGGGAGCGCGGCGGCGAACGGGGGTCCCAAGGGCGTGACGACCCGCAGCGAAACAACTGACAACCGAGAGACGTCAATCAGCCCCTCAGGGGGCGAGGAAACGATGACCATTCGACATAGATCAGGGTGCGGAGGCCGGCCGAGCGCCGGTCTTCGTCGATGGGGGTTTGTCCTGCTGCCGGCGATCCTGCTGGCGGGAGCGTCGCCCCGGATGGCCGAGGCGCAGGTGCAGGCGAGCGACAACGTCCGCCAGATCACGGTCGATGAAGCGGTCGAGATCGCGCTGCGCCGCAACCCTCAGCTGCTCCAGGCCTACTCGCAGATCGAGATGGCCGAGCACAACCAGTTGAGCGCGATCGGCCAGCTCCTCCCGTCAGTCAACATGAGCTTCGGTTATTCGAACTCATCGACGGGACGGCTCGACGCCCTCAGCCAGGGGATCGTCGCCACGAGCTACTCCACTCAGATCAACGCCGGATACACGCTCTTCAACGGCTGGAGCCGGTTCACGGACCTGAAGGGCGCCCGTCTGGGAATCGTCGAACAGAACGCCCGCTATCGCGAGGCCGAGTTCCAGGTCATCCAGGCGGTGAAACAGGCGTACTCGGCGAACGTCGCGGCACGTGAACTCGTCGCCGTCGAGGAACGCCGCGTCCAGCGGCAGGCGGACCAGCTCGAGTTCGTCAGGCAGCAGCTGGAGCTGGGACGGGCGACGCGCTCGGACTCCCTCCGCTCGCAGGTGGACCTCAACAACGCGCAACTCGCGCTTCTGAACGCGGAGAACAACGCACGCACGCGGACCTTCGAACTCACCGAGGTCGTCGGCTCCGAAACCCTCGTGGGGCCGACCGCCGAGGCGGAACTCGCGATGGCCGCGATCCCCTTCACGCGTGACGAACTGTTCGCGATGGCCGATGTGACGGCTCCAGCGCTGCAGGCCGCCTCCGCGGCCGTCGAGGCCGCCGAGGCGGCGGTGTCGAGCGCGCGCTCCAGCTACCTGCCGTCGATTACGGTCGGCGCGGGCTACGGCTGGGCGAACCAGGAGTTCCCTCCCTCCAACCGCTCCTGGTCCTTTTCGCTTCGCGGCAGCTATCCCCTCTTCAACGGTTTCCAGCGCGAGACCCAGGTGTTCCGCGCCCGGGCCTCGGCGGACCAGGCCCGGCAATCCGAACGGGCGGCGCGACTGAACATCAGTTCACTGCTCGACGCGCGCTACGCGACGGCCCAGTCCGCGCTCGCGGGGGTGGATCTCGCAGAGCGGAACGTCGAACTCAGCGAGGAGAGCCTCCGGGTCGTGCAGGAGCGGTACCAGCTCGGCCTCGCCACCATCCTCGAACTCCAGGACGCGCAGATCACGCTCACGCAGGCGGAGGTCGATCTCGTCAGCGGCCGGTTCCAGTACGAGGCGGCGCTCGCGGGAATCGAGGCCCTCCTCGGCCGGAGGCTCGACCAGCCGCAACCCTGACCGCTCGCGTCGCGTGGCGTAATCTCTTCAACGTCGGACCTGTGCGGGGTGTCCTCTCAGCGTGCTACGACGGCGCGGTTTCGCCGCCCCGCTGGCCCTTCACGGACCCGACACGAGACGAGATTCCGATGTCCATATTCGAACGCTGCCGGCGTCGCCCCCGCCTGCGAGGCGGTTCCCCGGGCCACGCCACGGTCCTCACGGCGCTTGGACTCGCGGTCGCAGGTTGTGCGACCGGCGAGGCCAACGAACCCGAGCAGACACTCCAAACGCTGACCGCGGGGCGCCAGACCATCGTCTCCAGCGTCGAGGCGACCGGGACGGTCGAACCGATCCGCGTGATCGAGGTCAAGTCGCAGGCGGGAGGCGAGGTTCTCCAGCTACCCGTCGAACTCGGGGACAACGTCGAACTGGGAACGCTCCTCGTGCGGATCGACCCGCGCGACGTGAACAACGCGCACGCCCAGGCGCAGGCCGATCTGGACGTGGCCGAGGCCCAGGCCTATGTCGCGGAACGCCAGCTTGAGCGGGTGGAAGCGCTCCACGAGTCCGATATCGTGACCTCGGAGGAGCTGGAGAGCGCGATCCTCTCGGCGGCGAACGCGAGAGCTTCACTGGTCCGCGCGACGACCAACCTCGAACTGGCCGAGGACAAGCTGGACGACGTGACGCTCCGGGCCCCGATCACGGGCACCATCGTGGAGCGGACGGTGGAACAGGGGCAGGTCGTCACGGGGACGCGCGACCTCACCGGCGGAACCGTGCTGATGCGGATGGCCGACCTCACCGAGGTCCAGGTGCGCATGCTCGTCGACGAAACGGACATCGGGCGGCTCCAGCCGGGACTGCCCGCCGACATCACCGTGGAAGCGTATCCCAACCGGACCTTCCGGGGGTCCGTCCTCAAGATCGAACCGCAGGCGGTGGTCGAACAAAACGTGACCATGTTCGCCGTGCTCACGCGCATCTCGAACGAGGAGGACCTGCTGCGGCCGGGGATGAACGCGGACGTCGAAGTCGTGATCGGGCGGCAGGAGGACGTGCTCGCGGTGGCGAACAGCGGCATCAAGTCCCAGCAGGAGGCCGCCCAGATCGTCCGGGCCCTCGAGATCGACGCCGATGTCAACGCGCTGCTGCGCGACTTCCAGAGCCAGGATCGGCCGGAGGGTGCGGCGGAGGACGGAGCGGCGGAGGGCGAGGAGGAGGCGATGATCGGCGGGGTTCCGATGTCGGAGTTCCAGTCGATGTCGCAGGAAGAGCGGATGCGGGTCTTCCAGAACATGTCCGACGAGGAGCGGCGGCGGATGATGCAGCAGTTCCGCAACCAGGGAGGCGGCGGACCCGGGGGCGGCCGGGGCGGCCCGGCGCGGCGGCCCGACGAGCCCCGCCCGGCCTTCGTGTTCAGGTACGATGCGAACGGCCTCCTCGACGTGAAGCCCGTCATGATCGGCCTCAGCGACTTCGATCACACGCAGATCGTCCGCGGACTCGAGGAGGGCGAGGAGATCGTCGCAGTGCCCACCTCGCTCATCGCGCAGCAGGAGTTCCTGGACCGAATCCGCAGCCGGTCGGGGCTGCCGGGCATCGGGGGAGGGTGATGATCCGATGATCTTCTTCGAGATTCTCCGGGTCGCGATGGATGCGATCCGCGCCAACAAGCTGCGCTCCTTCCTGACCATGCTCGGGATCGTGATCGGAGTGGGCGCCGTGATCACGATGGTCGCCCTCGGGGAGGGCGCCCAGCGGCAGGTCGAGAACCAGATCGAGTCTCTCGGCACCAACGTGCTCACGGTCCGCCCCGGGCAGGGGATGTTCCGCGGCGTGCGCGGCGGGTCGAACGCCCGGTTGACGACCGAAGACGTCGAAGCGGTGCGGCGGGGGGCCCCGGCCCTCGTGGAGGTCGCCCCGGAGATGCAGGGACAGTTGCAGGTCCAGTTCGGACGCAACAACGCGAGCGTACGGATTCTCGGTACGACGCCGAACTACGCGGCTGTCGAGAATCACACGCTTCAGCTCGGCCGCTTCTTCGATGAATCCGAGGACCGCGGCCGGCGGCGCGTCGCCGTGCTCGGGGGCGCGGTCCCGGCGGTGCTGAACACCGACGCCGCCGAACTCGTCGGCCGGACGATCTCCATCCGGAACATCTCCTTCGAAGTCGTGGGCGTGCTGGAAGAAAAGGGCGGATCGGGCTGGTTCAACCAGGACGAGCAGATCTTCGTCCCGCTGGAGACGGCGCAGTTCCGATTGCTCGGGACCGATCGCGTGAGCCAGTTCAAGGTCGTCGTCGAGAGTGAGGCCGCGATCCCCGTTGCGATGGTGCAGATCGAGGACGTGCTGCGGCGTGAGCACCGCCTTCCCCTGGGACGGGAGAACGACTTCTGGATCTCGGACAGCGTGCAGTTCCTCGAAATGGCGCAGGAGACGACACAGACGTTCACGATGCTGCTCGCCGGGATCGCCGCGGTCAGCCTCCTCGTCGGGGGCATCGGGATCATGAACATCATGCTGGTGTCGGTCACCGAGCGGACGAAGGAGATCGGCGTGCGCAAGGCGCTCGGCGCCACGAGAAAGGCGGTCCTGCTCCAGTTCCTGCTCGAAGCCACGACGCTCTGCATGACGGGCGGGATTCTCGGCGTCGCGTTCGCCTACGGCGCGGCCGAGATGCTCTCCCGGTCGGCGGGCTGGACGATGGCCATCGCGCCGCAGGCCATCGGCCTCGCCGTGGTGTTCGCCGCAGCGGTCGGCGTGTTCTTCGGCCTCTGGCCCGCCCGGCGCGCGGCCAGCCTCGATCCGATCGTAGCGCTGCGGTACGAATAGCGGCCCGCGGCCTGCCAGGCCCGGGTTGGCGGGAGGTCGCGGGCCGACGTATGGTCCCGACATGAGTGTTCCGCTGACATCGCTTCCGGATTCCGCCCGTGTCTGGATCTACGGGGCGGACCGTCCGCTGACCTCCGAGGAGCGCGAAGCGCTGATGGTCGACCTGCGCGCGTTCGTCGACATCTGGACCGCGCACGGGGCGGCACTGCGGGCGGGCGTGGAATGGATCGAAGACCGTTTCGCGGTCGTCGCCGTGGACGAAGCTTCGGCACCCGCGTCCGGGTGCTCGATCGACGCGATGTCCCGGCGGCTGGGCGCGCTCGAGGAACGCCTGGGCTGCTCGCTTCTCGACAGCACACGCGTGTTCTACCGGGACGAGTCCGGCGCAATCGAGAGTTGCGCGCGATCGGAGTTCCGGGCGCGGGCGCTGACCGGAGCGATCGGCGACGCGACTCCCGTCTTCGATCCGACCATCGACACGTTGGCGGCCCTCCGGGCGGGCGAACTCGAGCGGCCGGCGGCCCGTTCCTGGCACCGGCAACTCCTGGGCCGACCCGGCGGACGGTCCTGACGCGGGGACCGGCGTGACGAGAGCCCCTGGGAGCGGCGCTTCCGGCGCCGCGCGGGGGAAGCTGGCCTTCGCCCTCTCGGGCGGCGGCGCGAGGGCCGCCTACCAGACCGGCGTGCTGAGCTATGTCGGCAGACGGCTGCCCGGGCTTCGGATCCCCCTCCTCACCGGCGTCTCGGCGGGTGCAATCAACGTGGGGTTCCTCGCCGCCTACAACGGAAATCTGCACGGCGCGACGCAGGCACTGAAGCGCCGCTGGCTCTCGCTCACGACCGAGGAAGTGCTGCGCACCAACCCCGCTTCCCTGCTCAAGGTGGGTCTGCGGATGGGGGGATCCCTGCTGGGCGGCGGGACCGGGCTGAGCCCCCGTTTCCAGAGCCTCGTCGACACGTCGCCGCTGCGGGAATTCATCGAGCGCGATGTCGGCCGCGGAGAGATCGCCGCCCGGATCCGGGCCGGGGACCTCGAAGCGGTCGGTCTCACCGCGATGTCGTACCAGACCGGGCGCACGGTCCTCTTCGTGCAGGGCGAACCGCAGTCGGGGCCCGGGCGCGCGAGCACACACTACCGACTCGTGCGGACGGACATTTCGGTGGACCACATCCTCGCCTCCGCGTCGATCCCGCTCGTGTTCCCGGCCATCAAGCTCGGTCAGCAGTATTACGGGGACGGGAGCTTCCGCACCGCTGCGCCGCTGGCGCCCGCGATTCACATGGGGGCGGACCGCATCTTCACGATCTCGGCCCGTTACCGGCGATCCGAACTGGAGGCGCGGGCGCCGGACACGACCGGATATCCCCCGCCGGCGAGAGTCCTGGGCCTGCTGCTGAACTCGGTCTTTCTCGACACGCTGGACTGGGACGCCGCCGCGCTGCGCCGGATCAACTGCCTCGTCGACCGCCTCCCCCGCGAGGTCTCCGAGAGCCAGGGTCTGCGCCGCGTCGACCTGCTCATCCTGAGACCCTCCCGGGACATCGGGAAGCTCGCCCGCGACTTCGAGATCGAACTTCCCCCGGCGCTCAGGTTTCTCGTGCGAGGCTTGGGAACGCCGGACATCAAGACCGCCGACTTCCTGAGTTATCTCCTGTTCGAGAGCGAGTACATCCGGGCGCTCGTGGAACTCGGAGCCTCCGACGCGGAGGCGAACTGGGGCCGCATCGAGGCGTTTCTCACCTGACTGTGCAACGGACGATCGTCCACTTCGCCGACCTCCATCTCGACTCCCCGTTCGCGTGGTGCGAGGCGACGGGCGATGTGGCGCGGCGGCGGCGCGAGGCGCTTCGCGATACCCTGCTCGCGATCGTGGAACTCGTGCGCTCGACCGGCGCGGACGCACTCTTCTGCGGCGGCGACCTGTACGAGCACGACCGCGTCACGCTCGACACGGCGAACTTCCTGCGGCAGACCTTCGCCTCCCTCGACCCGGTGCCCGTCTACATCGCGCCCGGCAATCACGACTGGTACGGGCCGACGAGCGTCTACGCGACAGAGGGATGGAGCGGGAATGTTCACATCTTTCGCGATGCGGCGCTGCAGGCGGTCCCCCTCGCGCCCGGCATCACGCTCTGGGGGGGCGCGCACTGCGCTCCCGCCAACACGGACAACTTCCTCGGCGACGGCTTCCGCGTCTCCGGGGCGGGGGCGCACGTGGCGCTCTTTCACGGAGCGGAACGGTCGTGGCTCGCGGCACAGGGTGAAGGGAAGGCGCCGCACGCCCCCTTCGAGACCGACGAGATCCCGGAGAGCGGGCTGAATCACGCGTTCCTCGGCCATTATCACCGGCCGGCGGACGGCGCCCATCACACCTATCCCGGCAACCCCGACCCGCTGCAGTTCGGAGAGGAAGGGGAGCGCGGACCCGTCGTGGCGACGATCGACGCAGAGGGCGAGGTCGCGCGCGAGCGCCGCGTCGTGGCGGTCACCCCGGTTCACGATCTGCGGCTCGATGTCACGGGCCTCACGAGCCGCCAGCAGATCCGGGATACGCTGCGCGCGACGACGGAGAGCCTCGCGGGACTCGCGCGCCTCACGGTGTGCGGCGACCTCGAGCCGTCGCTCGACCTCCAGGAGGACACGATCCGCGAGCAGTTGCTCGAAACATTCGACGCCGTGCAGATCCGGAAACCCGAACTGCACCTGGCGTACGACCTCGAAGAGATCCGCGGGGAGCCCACCGTGAGAGGACGGTTCGTCGAGGATGTGATGGGAGCGGAGTTGGCGGAAGATGAGAAGCGCCGTGTGCTGCGGATGGGACTCCGGGCGCTCGACGGACGCGACGACCTCGAGGTGCTGTGATGCGCTTCGAGTCCGTGACGGCCCACCGCTTCGGCCCCTTCCGGGATGAGACGCTGGAACTGGCGCCGGGAATGAACGTCGTCTTCGGCCGCAACGAAGCGGGGAAATCGTCCTGGCACGCGGCGCTGTACGCCGGACTCTGCGGCATGCGGCGTGGCAAGGGGGCGATGCGGAAGGAGGAGAAGCGGTTCGCGGAGCGCCACAGGCCGTGGGACGACGACGAGTGGGAAATCGGAGCCATCGTCGCGCTCGAGGACGGACGGCGCGTGGAATTGAGGCACGATCTCGCGGGAAGGATCGAGAGTTCGGCCGAGGATATGAGCGTCGCGGGACGGGACTATTCGGGCGAGATCCTGTTCGACGGGGCACCGGACGGCTCGCGGTGGCTGGGCCTGAACCGCCGCTCGTTTCTCGCCACCGCCTGTGTGCGTCAGACGGACATCCTCAGGGTCCGGGACGACCCCGAATCGCTGCAGGAGGACATGCAGCGCGCGGCGGCGACGGCGGGGGTGGACCAGACGGCGGCCGCCGCGCTGCAGCGGCTCGAGGAGGTTCTCCGGGAACGCGTCGGATCGACCCGGGCTCCGACGAAGCCGCTCATGACGACGGCGCGGCGGGTCGCGGAGGCGCGCAAGGCTCTGGAGGCGGCCCGCGAGGCGCACCGGGACTTTCAGGAGCGTCGCGCCGAGGTCGAAACGCTGGAGCGGGCGGCGAGGGAGGCCCGCCACCGCGTGGAGGCGGCGGAGGCCGCGCTCGCGAGCGCCGAGGCGGAGAGGCACGCGGAGCGGCTGCGGGAGGCGCGGGCCCTGCACGAGGCGTTCCCCGAGGGGGCGCCCCACCCGATCCCCGAGGGCGGCGGGCTCACGCGGGCGGTCACCGAAGCGCTCACGACGTGGCGCAACCTCCCCGATCCGGTGGAGCTGACGGGGCCCTCGGCGCGAGAGATCGAGGAGAGGATCGACGGCGGCGATGCGGCGCTGGCGGCCGCGCGGGCAGTCGTCGCGGAGGCCGCTGCCGCAGAAGTCGAGGCTCGCCTCGCCGGTGCGCGTGAGCTGCAGGCGCTCTTCCCGGAGGGCGGCCCCCGGGTTTCCCCGGAGGAGGACACGCGCCTGGCGGAGATCCGCGACGCGCTCCGCGCCTGGGAGTCGCTTTCCGAGGTCGAGCGGCCCGCGGGGCGGAGGTTGGAGGAAATCGAGGGGGATCTGGCCGATCTCGAAGAGAGGAGGCCGGCGCCCCCCCGGGAACGTTCACGCGCGCGAGCCGCGGCGTGGCTGGCTCTTTCGGCGGCCGTGACGATCGGAGGTCTCGTCCTCGCGCTGCTGGGGCCGGAGTCGCGCTCCGCGGGGTTGATCCTGTTCGCGGTCGGAGCGGGAGGCGTCCTGTCTCACCGACTGGCGAGAACGCGGGCCGACGGCTCGGAGATTGCGCTTGCGCTGGACGTGCGGCGCGACAGTCTCCGGCGCGAACTCGAGACCGGACGCTCGGCCCACAGGCGGTACGAGGCCGAACTGCGGACTCGGCGCGACGCGATCGACCGCCTCCGTGAATTCGCCGGCGGGGAGGACGCGGGTTCGCTCGAACCGGAAGCGCTCGCGGAGTCGCTGCGCAGCCAGGCCGCATCCCGGCAGGCCGGAAGGGAAGAGGCGGCGCGGCGGGGCTCGCAGTGGGATGAGCTTCAGGGGCTGCTTGCCGGTTCATCCTTCGACGCACTTGCCGCCGAGACGGATCGGCTTCGGGCCGCAGCCGATGCCCTCCTCGCGGATGCAGCCGGAGCCCCGCTCGCTGAGTTGAGGACCCGGGGCGTCACCCGGAGCGAGTTGGACGAACTCGAACGGCGGACCGCGGAGCAGCGCCGAGAGTGGAGTGACGAACGGGCTCGGCGCCTGGCGGCAGAGACGCGGCACTCACATCGGTCGGAGCGGGCCGATGATGCCGTGAACAAGCTGCGTGAAGCCGGGTCGCAGATCGGCGTGACCGCCGAAGACCCCGAGGAGCTGGCGACCGCGCTGGAGGAGTGGCGCGCGGGCCGGGAGCGGATGCTCGCGGAAGCCGGCGAACGCAACGAATCATGGGATCGCCTGCAACAGTTGCTCGGCGAGCGGACGCTGGGGGAGTTCGCGGACGAAGTGGAGCAACGCCGCCTCCGGGCCAGCGGGCTCGTCGACCGGCTCGGGGCGGACCTCCTCGTCGAAGCTCGGGCGGGGCGGCCGACCGGGGAGACGCTGGAGAATCTGAGGCGGGAAGCGGAGGCGGCCCGCGAGGAGGTACTGCGCGCCGGCGGCCAGCTCACCGAACGTGAGCACCATCTGCCCAGCGTCGCCGACGCGGAGGACGCGCTGGCGGCGGCCGAGCGGGAACAGGCGAGGATCGCGCGTCTCAAGGACACGCTGGACTGCACGATCGGATTCCTCGAAGAGGCGCAGGAGCGCGTGCTGCGCGACATCGCGCCCGTTCTGACGCGGACGGTCCTCGAATGGCTTCCCGGAGTGACGGACGGCCGCTACACCGGATGCCGCATCGACCCGGAGAATCTGCTCGTCGAGGTCCGGACGCGGGGGGGGCGCTGGCGCTCCGCCGAACTGCTCTCGCACGGCACGGCGGAGCAGATCTACCTGCTGCTCAGGTTCGCGCTCTCACGGCACCTCACCCGGGAGGGCGAGACCTGCCCCCTCATCCTCGACGATGTCGTGGGCGCGTCCGACGCGGTCCGGAAACAGGCGGTGCTGCAGACGCTGCACGCGCTCGCGGGCTCGACCCAGGTCATCCTATTCACGCACGAGGAGGATGTGCGAGACTGGGCGAGGGAGAACCTCGCGGGATCCGGCGCCCGGCTCGTCGAACTCGCCGGGCGGCGGCTCTAGCAGGAAACGGGGTGGCTCCCGCTACTTGAAGACCTTGTAGTCGGTCGAGTGGCCCGGGTTCACCTTCGCGGTCGGGTCGATGTGGTGGACCGCGTTGTTCACCGCGATCGCGGCCTCCCCGAAACCGGTCGAGATCAATTCCAGCTTCCCGTCGTAGGTGGCGATGTCCCCCGCGGCATAGACGCCCGGGATGTTCGTGCGCATGCGCGAGTCCACCACAATGCACCTCTTCTGCAACTCGAGCCCCCATTCGGCGATCGGCCCGATGTTCGGAACGAAGCCGATCAGCGCGATGACGTCGTCCACCTCGATTCGCTCCGTTTCCTTCGTCTTCGTGTGCTGGATCGTCGCGGCCTCGACCCGGTCGCCCCCGTGGATCTCCGTCACGGTGCAGAAGGTGCGGAGTTCGAGTTCGCCCCGTTCATGCGCACCCTCGACCTGCGCGACCGTGCTCTCGTGAGCCCGATAGCGGTCCGTGCGGTGGATATGCGTGAGTTCGCCGGCGATCTCGCGCAACGCCCAACTCCAGTCGAATGCGGAGTCGCCCCCGCCGACAAGGAGAACGCGTTTCCCGCGGAACATCGCTGGCTCTTTCACGTTCGTCACGAGGCCCCGGTTCAGGAACTCATCCCACCCCGGCACGCGTAGCGTCCGGCTCTTGAAAGCGCCCTTGCCCCCGGCAATGACGACGGTGCGTGTGGGCCGCGGCCCCTTGTTCGTGCGAAGATCGAAGCCGCCGTTGCCCGGATTGAGTTCGAGGACGCGCTCCTCGAGGCAGACCTCCGCGTCGAACTGCAGGCCCTGCGTGACGAGTTCCCGCGCAAGATCCTTGGCGAGCACCCGGGGGAAGCCGGCGACGTCGAAGACATCCTTTTCGGGGTACAGCGCCGTCAGCTGACCTCCGAGTTCGGGGAGGACATCAATGATGCGGGCCGAGACGCCGCGCATGCCGGCGTAGAAGGATCCGTAGAGTCCGGTCGGACCGCCGCCGATGATCGTTATGTCGACCGTTTCGTTCTTCAAACCCAAACCGTTCAAGCCATCCGGCGATCGTCAGGTCGCGCTCTTCCACTTCCGCCGGAGGCAGTGAGTTCCGTAATCGATGATCGCCCATGCCGACGTCACGCCGACGAGCAAAACGAGTGCGGGAACATACCGAGGGTTGAAAATGAGGGCGAGCAGCGTGAGAAACTGCAGGCCGGTCGCGATTTTTCCCGGCCACCGGGGCCTGAAGGGGATGATGATGGAGACCAGCCGGGCCAGGAGATAGCACCCGGCGGTATAGAGATCCCTGAGGATCAGGATCAGGAACGACACCGCGTCGAGCCCGCCCGCCGCCAGGAAGCCGGAGAGAGCGAGCAGGACGAAGAGCTTGTCGCAGAGCGGGTCGAGCAGGAGTCCGACCTGGGAGCGCGTTCCGCTCACCCGGGCGATGAACCCATCGAGGACGTCCGTCGCGCCGGCCGTGGCCACGAGCACGGCCATCATGCCGGGGTCCGAGACCACGATGAAGGCGAGGCCGAGCGGTATGCGGCTCAGGGACAGAAGATTCGACAGGGTCAGAAACCCCGGATCGTGTGTCTGTATCGGATGCCTCCGCTTCGAGCTGGTGGACGGACCCGCCCCACGCACGGGAAGATGCACGTTCCTGGGGCGGGTCTCCAGTGCGCCGGCGAGCGTCGCCGATGGCTCGCCGATTGTGGCGCGGTGCACGAGGTTTACTGCGGAAGTTCGGCGCTGTCGGCCGCCGCGTCGTCCGGTCGCGGATCCAGCATCACCATGTCTTCCACGACCACGTCCACGGTGGGGATCGCGATTCCGTCACGCTCGAACGACCCGTACTCGAGGTGGCCCTCGACGTAGAGGCGCGAACCCTTGTGCACATACTCGCCGACGGTCTCG
This sequence comes from Gemmatimonadota bacterium, assembly GCA_022825725.1. Taxonomy (GTDB): domain Bacteria; phylum Gemmatimonadota; class Gemmatimonadetes; order Palauibacterales; family Palauibacteraceae; genus Palauibacter. Next base: position 39,498 of record JAJDWE010000055.1, on the reverse strand, counting down.
GCCTGACGACGCCAGAACGTGAGCCGGTGCCAATCGGTACGACGCTGGGTCTCCCCGTTCTTGCGGAACACGCGGTTGGTCGCGAGCGACAGATGTGCGACGGCGGTGCCGGAAGCGGTCTCCCGCACATCGGGGTCGCTGCCGGCGTTTCCGACGAGAATGACCCGGTTCACGGTTCTCGACATGGTTCCTCTCCTTTGTGATGCGTGAATGGGCGCGGCAGGGCGCAACAAGGCACGCGAATCTCCGGTACGAGGGGGTCGCCTCAAACCGCATCTCCCCCACCGCCCGAACTGGCGGGTCCCACCTTGACGCCGCGACCGGAAGTGGGTTTGCTCAGGGATGATCCGAACGGACCTCACTTCAGACGCCGCGCGCACCCGGGCCCGACGGGGCCTGATCCTGACTGCCTGCGCGATCGTCCTTGCGGCCGCAGTCTCCGTCATCGAACTCATCGTCCGCGCGACGCTCGAGGGCCCGCGAATCACGGCGCTGGCCCATTCGGCCGAGGGGCTCGGGCCGGGTTCCGCGGTCTGGGTGGCGGGGAGGGCGGTGGGGCGCGTCCTGTCGGTCTCTTTCCAGCCTCCCGAAGAGAGCGACCGCGATGGGCCGTTCGAGAGCCACGTCATCATCGACGCCGTCATCGACCGGGTCGCCGAGCCCATCTTGCGGGCGGATGCCACCGCGGACGTCCGGCCATCGGATCTCGTGGCGCCCGTCGTCCTCTCCGTGAACCCGGGCTCGGGCTCCGCGCCCCCCTGGAATTACGCGGACACGCTGCGGGCTTCCGGTCCGCCGATCGATCCGGAGACGGTCATGGCGCTGTCGGATTCGCTGCTACAGGCGGTGCGCACGCTCGAAGTCGACGCCACCGAGGCGCGGGACGTGCTTGGTTCGGACCAGGGCTCGCTCGCCCGCTTTCGCGAGGATCCGGGCACGCTGGCCGGACTGCAAGGCAGTCTCGAGTCGCTGGAGGAACTGCTCCAGCTAGACCTTCGGCGCTCCTCGCTCGTCGGGCTCGCGACGGACACGCTCGTGAGCGCGGCGGCGCGACGGGTGCATGGACGGCTGGCGACCTGGGAGGCCGCGCCCCAAATGGCGAGCGCCGTTCAGAATCTGGAAACGACGCTCGAGGCGCTGGACGCGGTGATGTCGCGACTCTCGGCGATCACCGAGCGGCTGGACCGCGGCGAGGGAACGGCGGGCCGGGCGCTGATGGATGAGGAAATCCGACGTCAACTCGCCGCCCTGCGCACGGCGGCCGCCGGACTGGCGGAAGATCTCGGCTACAACCCGTCGCGCTGGCTGCGCGTCCGCGTCTTCTAGCCGTCCGTAGCCCTCCTAGAGCCTCCGCTTCGGAAGGCCGCCGTGGACCGCGAACTTGAGCAGTTCCGTCTTCCTGCCGCGCTTTCGGCGAATCCCGATGATGACATGGTCGACGACCTGGTCGCGGTCTTCGATGGAGACCGCCACGTCGACGGACCCATCCGCAGCCGTGATCCGCGTCCGCACGGATCGGCCGGGTTCCGCGTCCGCCGTACGCGCCGGATTGCGGCACAGCGTGCGGGAGGAGCGGCGCCCGCCGGGCACCGGCCGCGACAACTTCAACAAACGGAACCAGTCGGGCTGATAGCTTATCCGCCAGAGATTGCCGAGCTGGTCGAGTCCTCTTCCTTCGCGATTGTGTCTGGCCATCCGGCGCTCGAGGGTCGCAGTGATCGTTGAGGCGCGGTCGCCTTGACCGTGCCCGGCGGCACCATTATGGTCGGTGGGTCCACCTCGGACCACATCCCCCGGCCGCAAGCAGGACACCTCACGAACCGATCATGCCGCACGCGGCATGACTGCAGCCCGGCTCACTCTCTTCCGGAGGAAGGCGATGGACATCGCCGAACTCAAGTCGAAGTCGATCGGCGAACTTCATGACATGGCCGAAGAACTCGACATTCACAACTTCTCGGGCCTTCGAAAACAGGACCTGATCTTTCGGATCGAGCAGAATCTCCTCGATTCCGACATCGTCCTCCGGGGCGAGGGCGTCCTCGAGATTCTGCCGGAGGGTTACGGCTTTCTGAGGAGCCAGGACTGGAACTACCTGTACGGCCCGGACGACATCTACGTCTCCCCGTCGCAGATCAAGCGCTTCGACATGCGGACGGGAGACACCATCCAGGGCCGCGTGCGGCCGCCGAAGGAGGGAGAGCGCTACCTCGCCCTGCTGAAGGTGGAGACGCTGAACGGCGTGGACCCGGACAAGGCGAAGCACCGGATCGCGTTCGACAACCTGCGACCGCGGTATCCGGAGGAACGGCTCGTCCTCGAGCAGGAAGACGGCGACGTGTCGATGCGGATTCTCGACCTCATCGCGCCGATCGGCAAAGGGCAGCGCAGCCTCATCGTCTCGCCGCCCAAGGCCGGGAAGACGATCCTGCTGCAGAAGATCGCGAACGCGATCGTGGAGAACCAGCCGGACGCGAAGGTGATCGTGCTCCTCATCGACGAGCGGCCCGAAGAGGTCACGGACATGGAGGAGAACGTTCCGGCGGAGATCATCTCATCCACCTTCGATGAACCCGCGGACCGCCACACTCAGGTGGCGGAGATGGTGATCGAGAAGGCGAAGCGGCTCGTCGAATACCAGCACGATGTCGTGGTCCTCCTCGACTCGATCACGCGACTCGCGCGGGCCTACAACACGACGGTCCCCCACTCGGGCAAGATCCTCTCCGGCGGCGTGGATGCGAACGCGCTCCACAGGCCCAAGCGGTTCTTCGGCGCGGCGCGGAACATCGAAGAGGGCGGCAGCCTCACGATCATCGCGACGGCGCTCATCGAGACGGGCAGTCGGATGGACGAGGTCATCTTCGAGGAGTTCAAGGGCACGGGGAACAGCGAGGTTCTCCTGGACCGCCAGATCTCCGACAAGCGGATCTACCCCGCGATCGACCTCAACCGCTCGAGCACGCGCAAGGAGGAACTCCTCCTGAACGAGGTCGAACTCAACCGGATGTACCTGCTGCGGAACTTCCTCTCCGACATGCCGCCGGCCGAGGCGATTCAGTTCATGATCGAGCGGCTGCAGCGCACGGAAACGAACCAGGAGTTCCTCGACTCGATGGCCGGCGGATAGCCGGCCCCGCGGCTCGCTCGCGCCGTCTCACGGCGCCTGCAGCCAGCGGTCTTCCAGCACCTCCAGCAGCGCCGAGCGCGTGGCCTCCCCCACCGTCAGCGTCACGCGGTACATGCCCGGGGACACGGGCAGTCCGGCCCCGCCCTGATTCTGGAGGCCCGGGTTCATGCGCAGATCCCAGGCGACGCGGTTCAGGCCCGGCCGGCCGGTCCCCTCGAGGTCCCGCACGACTCTCCCCGTGGCGAGTTCCGAGACCTCGATCGACACGTCGGCCGGAGAGCCCAGGTAGTACTGGATCATCGTGCCGGCGGGGGCGCTCTCGCCCGTCCAGTTCTTGTCGCCCGTGAGGGAGCGGCGGCGCTGGATGTCGTTCTTCCAGAGGACGGCGGGACGCGGGTCGAAGAGGTGTGCGTCGCTCGCCTGGATGCTGTCGGTCATCGCCTGGAGGGCCGTGACGTCGTCGAGCACGTAGATGCTGCGGCCGTGTGTCGCGAGCACAAGGTCGTTCTCGCGGGGGTGGACGAGCACGTCGTCGATGCGGACCACGGGCAGGCCCGGCATGAAATCGTGCCATGTGCCGCCCTCGTCGAACGAGACGTGGAAGCCGAACTCGGTGCCCACATAGAGGAGGCGGGGATTCCGCGGGTCCTGTCGGACCGTGTTCACGTTTCCGAACGAGGGCAGATTCGACGTGATGTCCTCCCACGTCGCGCCGTAGTCGCGGGTCACGTACACGTAGGGGCGCAGGTCGTCGTTCTTGTGCCCGTCGATCGAGACGTACGCGGTCGCCGCATCCACGTGCGAGGCTTCCACCCGGGACACGTAGTGCCGCGTCGTACCGCCGGGGAGATTCCGGCTCACCTCGGTCCACGTCGCCCCGCCGTCGCGGCTCACCTGGATGTTGCCGTCGTCGGTCCCGGCCCAGAGAAGGCCCGGGACGATGGGCGACTCGGCGATGGACGTCATGCTGCCCCACATCGAGACGCCGTCGTTGCGCGACAGGGTGCACTCCGTCCCGCGTTCGAACTGGTTGCATCGCGGGACGCGGTTGGCCACCCCCATCAGAACCTCGGCGTCCCGGTCGATGTCCTTCGAGAGGTCCGGGCTCATCGTCCACGTCTCTCCCCGGTCGCGCGACGTGAAGAAGCGGTTGCCGCCCGCATGCAGCGTGCGCGGGTTGTGCGGGGAGAGGAGGAAGGGCGTATTCCAGTTCCACCGGATCCCGGTGTCCGGCGACGGGGCGGGGGCGATGTTCGTGTCCGCGGGATCCTCCTCATCCGGAGCCTGGGGCGTGATGGGTCGCGTGACGCCCTCGCGCAGATCCACGCGCCGGAGCCGCCCGTTCTGGGATTCGACGAACACGATCGCCGGGTCCGTCGGGTCCACCTGCGTGTAGAACCCGTCCCCGCCGCCGACGCGATACCAGTCCTCCGAGAGGATCGGCCCCGAGCGCACGGAACTCGGCCCGCACCAGCTTCCGTTGTCCTGAAGGCCCGTACACACGTAGTAGGGGCGCCGCATGTCCACGGAGGCGTGATAGGGCTGCCCGACGGCCCACGGCCGCAGCGCCTCCCAGGTCTCGCCCTGGTCCCAACTCACATCGACCGACCCGTCGTTGCCGATCACGAGGTGATCGTGGTCGGCCGGATTGATCCAGACGGCGTGCTGATCGACGTGACCGTACCCGCTCAGCACCTCCCAGGTGCGGCCGCCGTCGCGCGACTTCGACACCCGCTGATCCACGGTATAGACGAGATCCGGATCCTCGGGGGAGACGCGGATCTGGCTGAAGTACATGGGGCGTCCGTTCTCGTTGCTCCGGAACTCCCACGTGCGGCCCTTGTCCGCCGAGCGCCAGACTCCGGACCATTGCGGGTCGGGAGGGAGGGAATCGACTCTCGCGAGCCTGCGCCATTCGTCCTGCTCCTCCTCGGATAGCGGCGTCTCACGATCCGCGGCGACTTCGATCTGGGCGTAGACGACATCGGGGTCGGCGGGCGTCATGGCGAGCGCGATGCGGCCCAGCGTGCCGGCGGGCAGCCCGCCTCCCTCGACGGGCGACCAGCTCTCTCCGCCGTCCCCGGACCGCCAGATTCCGCTTCCCGGCCCTCCGCCGACGAAACAGCAGACGTTGCGTCGACGCTGATAGGTGGAGGCGAACAGGACGTCGGGATCCGAAGGGTCCATGACGAGATCCGTCGCGCCGGTGTCCTCGTCCACCGCGAGCACGTGACGCCAGCTCTCCCCTCCGTCGCTGGACTTGAAGACGCCGCGCTCGGCGTTGGGGCCGAAGAGGTGGCCGACCGCGGCTACCCAAACGACATCCGGATTCGTCGGGTGGACGAGGACGCGGGCGATGCTCTGCGTCTCCCGGAGTCCCATGTGCGCGAACGTGGCGCCGCCGTCGGTGCTCTTGTAGACCCCGTAACCGAAGGACGAACTCTGCCGGTTGTTCGCCTCCCCGGTGCCCACATAGAGGACCTCGGGATCGGAGGGCGCGAGGGCGAGGGCGCCGATGGAGTGCGTCTCGTAGCTGTCGAAGATCGACTCGAATGTCGTCCCGTTGTTCGTCGTCTTCCACAGGCCGCCGGTCGCGAAGCCGACGTAGAAGATCCGCGTGTCCTCGGGGTGGACCGCGAGGTCGTCGACGCGGCCGCCCTGCTCCGTCGGGCCGATGGACCGCCACCGGAACCCCTGGAGCAGCGGGTGCCCGGGGGTGTTGATGACGGTCTCCGCATCGTCATCACGCGTTCCGTCCTGGGCATGGGCGGGCGCTGACGGCGCGAGTACGGCCGCAAGGAGCGCGAGCACGATCGTCGAGGGGGCGCAGGTGCGCGATGCGTATGGCATGGAGTCTTCTCTCGGTGCGGATCCGGGTAGCGATCCGGCATTATCCGACCGGCGGTCGGAGTCTGTCAAAGCCGGAACCGCGCGGGGGATCGGTGAGGCAGGGGGCGACTTGCCCGCGAGACCGTTGAAAAGCATGCTGCGGAGTACCGCGCGACTGGAGGGGCCATGCCGATATACGAGTACCGGTGCCGCGAGTGCTCACACGAGTTCGAACTCCTCGTGAGGGGGTCGATGACGCCCGCGTGCGCTTCATGCGGGAGTGCGGAGCTGGACCGACTCATCTCCCTCCCACGCGTCCACTCCGATGCCCGCAGGGAACGGTCGCTCGCCGCGGCGAAGAAACGCGACGCGAAGCTCGGGAGCGAACGCACGCGAGCGCAGCGGGAGTACGAACTGGCCCATAACGACTGATCCCCGCGGGCGGACGCCCCGGGACATGTGAATGTGGCGGACCCGTGAAACGGACGCGCGGGGCAGTGTGGCGGATTCTGCGACGCCACACCAGGTGGACGGAGAGGATGGGATGACGGAGACCTACGCGCAGGCGCTGGCCGAGCACGGGATCGAGGACGTACAACCCCTCTACCGGCCACTCCTTCGGCGGTTGAAGACCCGCGATGCGGGAGCCTACGAGCGTGCCGTCGCACGCTACCGGTCGGAGGTGGAAGGCGTGGCGGGGGGCGGAGAGGCGCTGGCGGCGTGGCTTTCCTATGGGGCGTGGCTCGCTTCCCGCCTGGAGCCCGGAAGCCTCTTCACGATTTCGGAGGAAGGACTCGCGGCGCGCGCGCCGGACCCGTTCCCGACGGGTCCCATGCTGATCCATCTGCCCGATGCGGCGAACCGCAAGGGCTTCCTGATCGCCATGCCCGCGACACCTTCCGAAGCGCAGCGCGCGACGGCCGACCTGCTGTGTGAGTAGCACCAGGGTCCCGCCGGCCGGGGCCGGCGCGGGATGATGATGACGAGGATGGTTGAGGCGGAAGAGGAGGCACGGCAGTGACGCAAGGCACCCTGCAGCACGAACGCATCGAACGCCGCGCGCTCGAGCAGGAGATGCGCGAGTCGTTCATCGACTACTCCATGAGCGTCATCGTGCAGCGCGCGCTCCCCGATGCCCGCGACGGTCTGAAGCCCGTTCATCGCCGAATCCTGTACGCGATGCTCGAGGAGGGGATGCGCCCCTCGCGCCCGCACAAGAAGAGCGCGACGGTCGTGGGCGACGTGCTGGGCCGGTATCACCCGCACGGGGATGGCGCGGTGTACGACACCATCGTCCGCATGGTCCAGGATTTCTCGCTGCGCTATCCGCTCATCGACGGTCAGGGGAACTTCGGTTCGATCGATGGCGATTCGGCCGCTGCCTACCGCTACACCGAAGTGCGGATGACGCCGGTCGCGATGGACCTCCTCGCCGACATCGAGCGCGACACCGTCGACACGCGGCCCAACTTCGACGGGCGCCTGACCGAACCGGTGGTTCTGCCGTGTCGGCTGCCGCACCTCCTGCTGAACGGCAGCGACGGGATCGCGGTCGGCATGGCGACGAAGATCCCGCCGCACAACGCCGGGGAGCTCCTCGCCGCGGTCGACCACCTCGTCGCGAACCCGCATTGCGACAGCGACGAGCTGCTCGCCCGCCTGCCCGGGCCGGACTTCCCGACGGGCGGATACATCCAGGGCCGGGCCGGCATCGAGTCCGCCTACCGGACCGGGCGCGGACGACTCGACATGCGCGCGAGGGTCCACCTGGAGGAAGGTCGGTTCGGTAAGAGTTCGCTGATCGTCACGGAACTTCCCTACCAGGTGAACAAGACGCGCGTCATTGAGCAGATCACGAAGCTCGTGCGCGCCGGGCGGGCGGACGCGATCACCGACCTGCGCGACGAGTCGGACCGGGACGGGATCCGGCTCGTGATCGAACTCAAGCGCGACGCGAAGCCGAAGAAGGTGCTCGCGACCCTGTTCAAGAAGACGCAGCTCCGCTACACGTTCGGCGTCATCATGCTCGCGCTCGTCGATGGCAAGCCCGAGGAGCTGGACCTGAGAACAGTCCTCGGTACGTGGATCGACCACCGCCTCTCCGTGATCCGCCGCGGCGCGGCGCACGACCTCGACCGCGCCCGGGACCGCGCCCACGTCGTCGAGGGGCTGCGGACGGCGCTCGACGAAATCGACCGCGTCATCGACATCATCCGCGGCTCGAAGACGCCGGCAGGCGCGCGGAAGGCACTCCTCGCGGCGTTCAACCTCACGGAGCGGCAGGCGGACGCGATTCTTGCGATGCGGCTCGTCCGACTGACGGGTCTGGAGCGGGACAGGCTGGCGGAGGAACTGCAGACGCTGCGAGAGGAGATCACGCGTCTGACCGCGCTCGTAGAGGACGAGGCGGCCCGGCGGGGATTCCTGCGCGACGAGATCCGGGAACTCGCACTCCGCTATAACGACCCCAGGCGGACGGAGATCCTCGACGATGACGCGGAGTTCCGGCTGTCGAAGGGTGGCGGGGGCGAGCCGCAGCTGGTGCTGGTGAGTCGCGGCGGCTACGTGAAGGCGCAGCCGGCCGCGACCGGCGGGGGGATGGCGGGCGCCGAAGTGCTGTCCGCCCGCGAAGGCGACTTCGCGCGCCACGCATTCCTGACGCGGGGAGCGCATACGCTCCTCGCGATCACGGCCCGCGGCAACGCGCACGCGCTACCCGTCTCGGCGCTGCCGAGGGGCACGCGGAGTTCCCGGGGCCGCCACTTGGAAGAGTTCATCGAGCTGGAGCTGGGAGACGAGATCGTCGCGCTGCTCGCAGCGGAGACCTTCGCCGATGACCGGTTCCTCGTCATCGCCACCAGACGGGGGCACGTGAAGCGCTCGGCGCTGTCCGAGTACGCGAACGCCCGGAGCGCAGGGATCATCGGTGCCGGCATCGCGCGCGGCGACGAGGTCGCGGCCGCGTTCGTCACCGACGGGAGCAGGGACCTCCTGTTCGCGACGCGGTCGGGCCAGGCGATCCGGTTCCCCGAGTCCGCCACCCGCGTGATGGGCCGCACGGCGCGCGGGGTCAAAGCCATCGACCTCGCGCGGGACGATGTCGTAGTCGCCGCAGCGGCTCCGCGCGCGGATTCAGACCTGCTCGTGGCGACAGCCGCGGGCTACGGAAAGCGCATTCCGTTCACGGAATTCAAGGTCCAGGGACGGGCGGGCAAGGGGTTCACCGTCCTCCCCGAGCGAGAGCGGACCGGCGGCCTCGTGGGATTCACCGAAGCGCACGACGCGGACGAGGTCGCGTGGGAACTGTCCGATGGCTCCGTGGAGGCGACGTCGGCGGCCAGCGTGATCCGTCGCTCTCCTCGCGAGGCCGGGCGCCCGGCCGTGCGACTGCCGGCGGGCGTTGCGGTCGAGGCGGTACACCCGATGCACTCGGGACGCCCTGCGCGCGCCGGATCTCCTCCCCGCGGCGAAACCGGCGAGGATTCGCAGGCCGAGTTCGAGTTCGAAGGTTGACAGCGGTCTCCGGTGCTCGCATGGCGAATTTCCGGGACACGACACTAGCTTCCGGCTTCGCTTTTGGAGCCCGTCCGGAGAGGTCCCATGCACAGACCCATTGTGGTGTTGGCGGTGTCCGCGTTCGTCGGGTGTGCCGACGGGGCGCAGGAAGACGGCGGAGGGACCGCCGCAGCGGCCGCGGCGCCGGACAACACCGCGGCCATGCACGCCGCGCGTCTCGCCGAAAGTCTCGGTGGACGGGAGGCGTGGGATCGAACGCGATACCTGTCGTTCCGCTGGATCGTGGAACGCGATGGCGAGGTGGTGGCAAACCGCGAACATTCGTGGGACCGGTACGACGGACGGTATCGCGTCGCCTGGGCGGAGGACGGAACGTCCCACCTCCTGCTCTTCAACGTGAACGAAGTCGAGCCGCACGCCGAGCTCGAGAAGGTTCCGTCCGGACGCGCGTGGGTCGGGGGCGAGGAGCTGGCCGGCGCCGCGCGGGATTCCGCGCTCCGGCGCGGCTATGGTGCCTTCATCAACGACACCTACTGGGCGATCATGCCCTACAAGTGGGAAGACCCGGGCGTGCACCTCACGTATGAGGGCACTCGCACGCTCTCCGACGGCAAGGTCTACGACGTGATCCACCTCGGCTTCGACCAGGGCCTGGGTGTGACCGAGGACCAGTACTGGGGCTTCCTCGATGAGTCCGGACGGATGGTCGCCTGGCAGTATCACCTGGGGCGGGCGGAGGCGCCCGGGGACGTCATTTGGTGGTCCGACTGGGAGCCCGTCGGCGACATCCGGTTCGCCATGACCCGGCTTCTCGATGGCGGAGGCCGCTTCATCTACTTCGAGGACGTCGCCGCGGGCGAGACGGTGCCCGAGGGACGCTTCGACCCGCCCACATCTTGAACGAACCCGGATCCGGGGCCCTGGCGCCGGACGCGATCGCCGCGAGCGACGAGGAGGGACGCCGGTACCGGGACGGCATCTATCAACCGCTCGACGAGAGCACGGTACCGGACGCGCCGGACACCGCCGACTTCCCGCAGCGCGGCCACGGGCCGCCCTTCAAGTTCGTCCGGCGCATGTCGCGCGTGCCTCGTCTCAGGCACGTCATCGGCCCCTCCGTCATCGCGCTCGGCATGGGCCTGGGCAGTGGCGAATTCCTGCTCTGGCCCAACCTCGTCGCCGCGAACGGTTTCTCCATCTGGTGGCTCTTCTGGATCGGCGTTGTGACCCAGTTCGTCGTCATCGGCGAGATCGAACGCTGGACGATCGCGACCGGCGAGTCGACGTTCGCCGGCATGGCTCGGCTCGACCGGCTCGGGTTCTGGCCGTGGCTCTTCCTCGTCGCGACGCTGGTGAGTTTTTTCTGGCCCGGCTGGGCCTCGCAGTCGGCGGAGTTCGTGGGCCAGATCATTGTGATCAGCGGCGGCCCGCAGATCCAGTGGCAGCCGATGGCGCTGCTCATGCTCTTCTTCATCTGGTTCGGGCTCGCGGTGTCCCGCATCGTCTACAACGTTCTGGAACGGTGCGAGATCGCGCTGGTGGCCGGGTTCTTCCCCCTGTTGCTCATCACGCTTCTGGTTGTCGGCTTTGTCCCGTCGCACCTGCTTGAACTGGTGGTCGGCGCCGGCTCCTTCGGTAGCGCCCCGGCTGAACTGTTCACGGGCGATCAGTTTCCCACGCTGATCCTCGCGGTGGCGTATGCGGGGACGGGGGGCACGCTGCTCCTCGCGCAGTCGCTCTGGCTGCGCGACAAGGGCTTCGGGATGGCGCGGTTCCAGGGACGGATCGCCGGCATCCGTGGACGCAATGAGGACATCAGCACGACCGGGTTCGTCTTCGATACCAACGATGCCACCCAACTCGGGCGTTTCAGAGGCTGGATGAGGATCGTCCACCAGGAACTGCTTGTCACGTTCGTGCTCCTGACGCTGCTGAGCGTCGTCATCACGTGCATGCTCGTCGTGACGACGCTCGGAACGGGGAACCCCGAGTTGGCCGGCGACCTGACCACCATGGTGACCCTTCAGGGCGAGGCGATCGAGCGCGTCGGCGGGTTGTGGCTTCGGGTCGCGTTCCTCCTGGGTGGATCCTTCGTCATCTTCTCGACTCAACTCGCGATCCTCGACACCGTCACGCGGATCACAGGCTGCATTTTCTACGAACGCTTCGGATACAGGACGCGCTTCTTCACCCAGAAGCGGACCTTCCTGGTGTTCCTGACGATCTTCGTGCTCGCGGCGATGGGGATCATCACCGCGTCCTGGGTAGGCGGCGAGGCGCTCGATGTGCTCCAGCCCGACTTCCTGCTCCTCATCGCCGGCCCCTTCACCATGTCGAGCATGTTCCTGTTCACGCTCGTCGTCGGCTACATGAACGTGCGCCGGCTGCCTGCCGAGTTGGGGCCGCCGACCTGGAAGCGGTGGAGTCTGCTCTGGGCGGCCGTCCTGTGGGGATGGTTCACGGCCGAACAGCTTTCGCGGACGGTGATGCTGGTCGGAGGCGTGGACCCGCAGTTCCAGGAATCGCTGGCCCTGCACCCGGTTCGGATCGTTTTCTACGCGCTGTGGATTGCGTCGCTGGCATGGTTCGCGGCGCGCACGCTGCCGGGGCGGGCGAGGCGGGGAGGGTAAGCGAACGAAGCCTGATGGTCGGCGAGAGGCCTCAGGCCGTGGGTTCCGGCACGGCTTCGGCCATCTTGCCGGACATCTCTTCGGCGCTCTTCATCTGCGCAAGATCAAGTGAGAAATCGGGCCGCTCCCGGGGCGCCAGCTTGTCCAGCAGTTCGCGGATCTCCCGGGGTGCCAGACCGGCCGCCTTGAGGTCTTCCTTCGTCGCGACCCCTTCGGCGTGGATCGATTCCGACTCGGCGTCCGCGCGAAGCAGGCTCTGCAGTACCTCGAGTTCGCCCCCGCTCAGGCGCGCCCCCAACACTTCATAATCGACCCAGGCCTCGTAGCTGAGCGGCGCGACTCGCTGGAGCATTCCTGCCATCACGCGTCCGTATTCCTGGATTTCCCACTGCGCATGTGCATCCACCCGCAGTCGAAGGAAGTGGAGGAGGTTGTGCAGATCGATCTTCCAGTACCACTGCGTATAGGTGGAGAGGGGGAGGTCGATCCGCGCGAGTTCGCGGGCGACATCTTCGGACAGCAGCCAGCCGTAGGCATCGGCCGCTTCCGTCCGTAACTGGTCCCAGCGATCGACCGCGCTGCGATAGAGGTCACCGGGGGCGGGGTCCATCTCCCGGCCCTGATTGTTCAGGCGGCTCTGATAGGCGAACTGCTCGTGGTCCGGTTCGTAGAACAGCAGAGGCAGGAGACTGTAGCGGGCGCTGAGTTCGTTGACGGACGCCGTGCGGTGCCGGATCCACTGCCGCGCGACAAACATCGGCATGGAGCAGTGAAACTTGAACTCGACCATCTCGCTCGGCGTCGTGTGCGCGTGACGCCGCAGATACCGCACGAGACCGCGCGTCTGGCTGACCCGGCGCGTGCCGGCCCCGTAGCTGACGCGAGCCGCCGCCTCCACGTCGGCATCCGAGCCCATGTAGTCGACGAGCGCGACGAATCCGTGGTCGAGGACGGGGAAATACCCGCCGAGGATCTCCTCGGCCGCAGGGACGGTCGGTCTCCCGGTGGTTTCCATGAGCTACCCGTGCCGCTACAGGGGGGTGTTGTTCGCCAGAATATCAGTTCGTGAGCACGCGGGCGACCGCGCGCCGCCACCCGGAATAGAGCGCTTCGCGCATCTCCGCGTCCATGACGGGCCGCCACGCGCGATCGTGGCGCCACAGCGCCGCGACCTCCGGCAGATCCGCGAATACGCCGGCGCCGAGGCCGCCCAGCATCGCCGCCCCCAGCGCGGTGGTCTCCGTCACCGCCGGGCGCCCGATCTCGAGGTCGAGGATGTCGGCGAGAAACTGCATCGCCCAGTCGTTCCGAGTGAACCCGCCATCCACGCGCAACGTATCCGGTCGCGGGGCTCCGTCGGCCTCCATCGCGTCGATGAGTTCGCGTGACTGGTAGGCGACCGCCTCGAGCGCCGCCCGTGCGATCTCGGCCCGCCCCGTGTCGCGCGTCATTCCCAGCAGGGCGGCGCGGGCTTCCGGATCCCAATGGATGCCGCCCAGCCCGACGAAGGCGGGGACCAGCACGACCCCACCCGTCGAATCCACGGAACGGGCGAGCGCTTCCGTCTCGGCGGCGTCGGAGATGATGCCCAGGCCATCGCGCAGCCACTGAACCGCCGCGCCCGCGACGAAGATGCTGCCCTCGAGCGCGTACGTGCGCTCTCCCCCGAGCTGCCAGGCCACCGTCGTGAGCAGACCGTGGCGCGATGCGAGCCGGTCCGCCCCCGTGTTCAGCAGCGCGAACGCTCCCGTCCCGTAGGTGAACTTCATCCCGCCCGGCTCGAACGCCGCCTGCCCGAACGTCGCGGCCTGCTGGTCACCGGCCACGCCCCTCAACGGGATCGCGCGGCCGAGGAGTCCGGCGGACGTCTCCCCGAAATCGCCGGCCGAATCGCGAACTTCGGGCAACACGGAGGCGGGCACGCGCAACAGTTCGAGCAGTTCCGGGTGCCACCGGCCCTCATCGATGTCGTAGAGGAGCGTCCGCGATGCGTTCGACGCGTCCGTCGCGTGCACGCGCCCTTCGGTCAGACACCAGAGCAGCCAGGTGTCGATCGTCCCGAAGGCCAGTTCGCCCTTCCCTGCCGCCTTGCGCGCTCCCGGCACGTTGTCGAGGACCCACGCCAGCTTCGTTCCGGAGAAGTACGGATCGAGCCGCAAACCGGTGCGGCGCTCGATCGACCCTTCGTGTCCCGCCTCGCGAAGCTCCGCGCACTCCTTCGCCGTCCTTCGGTCCTGCCACACGATCGCCGGGTGAATCGGCCGGCCGCTCGCGCGTTCCCAGACCACGGTCGTCTCGCGCTGGTTGGTGATGCCGATCGCCGCCACGTGATTCCCGAGCGCCTGGGAGGCCTCGATGACCTCCCGCGCCACCTCGACCGCGTCGTCCCGGATGCGCTCGGGATCGTGCTCCACCCTGCCCGGCATCGGATAGCTCTGGGGCAACTCGCGCTGAGCGCTCGCGACCCCCGTCCCCGCGAGGTCGAACGCGATGGCGCGCGTGGAGGTCGTCCCCTGGTCGATCGCAACGACGGCGGTGCCGGTCATTGGTTTTGGGCGACAAGCCGGATCGGCGCGGTTTCAAGGCCCACAGTCCACATGGGATTGAGCACCGCCCGATCCAGCCCGTCGATATAGATGCCTCCCCGCGTCGATTGCCCGTTGCGGGCAGCGGGGAAGACGAGAGGGATCGCCTCGAGACGCTCCGGGTCCAGCACAAGCCCCTTCGTAATCACGCTGTCCGGGCGCGCGGACGTGACCCGCGCGAACAGGCGACCGTCATCTAGAGGCCCGAGGGTGGTCACGCTCTGCGTGCCGAGGACTCGGGTCGGCCCTCCGAACGTCTCCTCGGCCTCTTGCGCACTCTCCAACTTGCTGGCTCGCAGGTCTCTTGGCAGGAAGATGACGCTCGCCAACTCTCCGTCGGGGCGAAAGCTCACGAGTACGAGTTGGTCCGCATCGAGGACATGGATCACGCCGTCGGCCGTGACCGTGACCAGATCCATGGGCCAGCGGAACAATCCGCCGGCGTCGACGCGCAACTCCTCCGGAATCCGCCCGAACGCCGTATCCCCCTGCGTCGTCACCCGCGCCAGGTAGTGGTCCGGAAACGCGTTCCCCGCGACGAGCAGGCCGAGTTCCGGATGTAGCGCGATATCGCTTGCAACGCCGGGAATCCGTTGGCTTCTCGCAAAGTCGCCCTCCATCGTCAGGTACGCGACTCGCCCGTTTCCGCCATCGAGGACCAGAATCCGATCATCAGCCCGGGCCAGTCGACTCGGGAACTTGTATTCCCCCGGTCCCTCCCCCTCTCGGCCGATGATCCGTATCGGATCGAGACTGCGGTCGAGGAGGACGATCCGCGGGTCGAGTCCGTCGGCGACGAAATAGCCACCGGGAGTGGCCAATACGTCGGCGATGGAACCGAAGCTGACGCGTTCGTCCAACTGATCGAGGCGGGCGTCGGACGATCCGATCTCGTAGGCTTGGCCGATGCTCTCGCTGAAGTAAGCCCGTCCGTCGTCCTGGGCCTCCGAAGCGCCTCCGCAGCCCGCAACACCCAGGGCGCCCGCCAGGCCCAGCGCGACGGTGCGTGCCGCGGTCCCCGGCCACCGAGCGGAACTCGGTGGCCGGGGACGGTTCGCGGCCGAATACGCAACCCCCCAGGGACGCGACCTCGAACCGATGACTCCGCGCGCGCGAGTCACTGGAGGTTCCACTCCGTGTAGTCATCGCACCGGAAGCTCTGGTGACGGTCATCGTGCATCAGGTAGGTGCCGACATTGAAGCTCACCGTGATGCCGCCGTTGAGCCCGAGGTTCAGACCCAAGCCCTCGACCCCGGCGCCGGCGCCCAGGCTGAGCGTAACGCGACTGGTGCCCACCAGCGTTCCATTCGCCGGATTGTTCGGACCTCCCGAGATGTACTCCCCACACTCGCTCTGCGCCGCGGCCTCGGACGGCTGCGCCAGCGAGAGCGCCAGGGCCCCCGCGAAGACCCACGCCACCGCGAGCGGCCCGGCCGTTCTCCTGCTTCTCCTCGTCCTCATCATCGTCCACCTCCCCTGAATGATCCCGGAGGGCGACGCCACTGCCGCCCTCTCTGGCACAAGGATCGGGGCGGGCATCAACGGGCCATCAAACCCGCGCGGACCGGTGGCGAGCGGCGGGTCGGGAGGAGGTTCAGACGTCGAGATTGCGTACGTAGCGGGCGTTCCGCTCGATGAAGTCCCGGCGCGGCTCGACGTTCTCGCCCATGAGAGTTTCGAACAGCCGGTCGGCTTTGACGGCATCTTCAATGTTCACCTGGAGCAGCGTGCGCTTCTCCGGGTTCATCGTGGTCTGCCACAGCTGATCGGCGTTCATCTCGCCCAGCCCCTTGTACCGCTGCAGCGAGGTGTTCCCCCTGCCGTTGTCGAGTCTCGCCTGCGCGGCGACGCGCTCCGCTTCGTTGTAGCAGTAGAACTCCGTCTTCCCCTTCCACACGCGGTACAGCGGCGGCTGCGCAATATAGATGTATCCCTCTGTAATGAGCTCCTCCATCTTCCGGAAGAAAAAGGTGAGGAGCAGCGTGCGGATGTGGGCTCCGTCCACATCGGCGTCCGTCATGATCACGACCTTCCGGTACCGCGCCTGCGAGAGATCGAACTCCGCCTCGATGCCGGTTCCGATGGCCGTGATCATCGCGCGGATCTCCTCGTTGGAGAGGATCCTGTCGATGCGCGCCTTCTCCACGTTGAGGATCTTCCCGCGCAGGGGGAGGATGGCCTGGTAGCTGCGGTCGCGCCCCATCTTGGCGCTCCCGCCCGCGCTGTCTCCCTCCACCAGGTAGAGTTCCGCGAACTCCGGGTCCGTGGTCGAGCAGTCCGCCAGCTTTCCCGGCAGGATGCCGGTCTCGAGCGCCGACTTCTTGCGCGTCAGATCCCGCGCCTTGCGCGCCGCCTCCCGCGCCCGGGAGGCCTGGACCGCCTTCTCGATGATCTGCCGGGATGGAGCGGGGTTTTCCTCCAGCCACGTCCCCAGCCGGTCGTTGACGAGGCTCTCGACGATCCCGCGCACTTCGCTGTTCCCCAGCTTCGTCTTGGTCTGTCCCTCGAACTGGGGCTCCATGACCTTCACGGAGAGCACGGCGACGAGTCCCTCGCGCACGTCGTCTCCGCTCAGCGTGGGGTCCGCCTTCTTGAGAATGTTGTTCCGCTGCGCGTAGTTGTTGATGGTCCGCGTGAGGGCGCCCTTGAAGCCCGACAGGTGCGTCCCGCCCTCGTGCGTGTTGATGTTGTTCACGAAGGTGAACGTGTTCTCGCTGTAGGCGTCCGTGTACTGCATCGCGAGTTCGAACTCGGTGTCGTCCTGCGCGCCCGACACGGAGATCACGTCCGCGTGTAGCGGCTTTTTGTTCCCCAGCAAGTACTCGACGAACTGCGCGATCCCTCCCTCGAAGTGGAAGTCGCGGCGCCGATCCTCCTTCCGCTCATCGACGATCGCGATCCGTACGCCACGGTTCAGGTAGGCGAGTTCCCGGAGCCGGCTGGCGAGCGTCTCGAAGCTGTATTCGAGCGTGTCCCCGAGTCCCTTGAAGACCTCGGGGTCGGGCCGGAAGGTGACGGTGGTCCCGGTGTCCTTCGTCTTCCGCCCCTTCACGAGCTTCCCCTGGCTGACCCCGCGCTCGTAGCGCTGCGTCCACTCGTGGCCGTCGCGACGAACCTCGACCTCCAGCCACTCGGAGAGCGCGTTCACGACGGAGACGCCCACGCCGTGCAGTCCGCCGGACACCTTGTAGCTCGACTTGTCGAATTTGCCGCCTGCGTGGAGCGTCGTGAGGGCGAGTTCGACCCCCGGCACCTTCTCGGTCGGGTGGAGGTCCACGGGGATGCCGCGCCCGTCGTCGACGACCCGAATCGACTGGTCCGTCCCGATGGTGACCTCGATCCCGGAACAATGTCCCGCCATCGCCTCGTCGATCGAGTTGTCCACGACTTCGTAGACGAGGTGGTGCAACCCCCGCCCCGAGGTGGACCCGATGTACATGCCCGGACGCTTTCGCACCGCCTCCAGCCCCTTGAGGACATGGATCTGCCGCGCGGTATAGTCCGAGTTGCCGTCCTTATCTTCCACGGGCTTCCTGCCCGCTGTCGACTTCGCCATCAACCCCTCCCCTTCTCGGTTCGGCCGGGTCGCGTCGCGACCGGCGACGGTTCCCCGGACTGCACGAACACGATCCGTTCGATCCGGCCGCGGGTGCGATCCTTGTTCAGGCCGCCCAGCAACTTTCGCCTCATCATGTTCAATTCCGTCATCCAGGCCGCACCGGCCACTTCGATGAACACCGTCCCGCCCTTGATCCCGCCAACCTTCGTGACGCGCGCGATGTGTGGACCCACGACCCGCTCCCACCGCGCCGCCGTGGCGCTGCGCTCCACCCGCTCGCGGATCCCCATGCGATCGAGCAGCTCCGCGAGCACGCCCCCGACGGGTTCGGGCTGCCGCTCGCCCGCTCTCGCGTCCCTCCGTCGCGCCTTGCCGCGAGGCATCACCTCGGAGGCCGTGCCGCTCACGCGATGAGCCGTCCGTTGCGCAGGCGCCATCGCGCGAGCTTCCCGCCCATCAGCCCCACGTCACCGGGCTTGGGAGCGGTGAGGATCACCTGCCCGCCCCGCTCGGACTCGAAGAGGCGAAACAGCCGGTCCGAGCGCCCGTCGTCGAGCTCCGCGAACACGTCGTCGAGGAGGTACAGCGGCTCGCGGCCGAGCCGTTCCCTGAGCCGGTCCGCTTCGAGCAGGCGCAGGGCCAGCGCGGCCGTGCGCTGCTGTCCGCTCGACCCGTAGCTCCGGAGGTCGCGAGGGCCCTCCGGCGCCTCGACCTCGAACCGGATCTCGTCGCGGTGCGGACCCACGACCGTCATCCCCTGGCGACGCTCACGTTCCCCGGTCCTCTCCAGCGCGTGCCGAAACCGGTCCTCCCACGAGCCGGCGCCCTCCGGGCCCTCCGCCCCGTCGTCCGATGCGATCGACGCCGAATACCGAAGTCCCGCACGGTCTCCTCCCGAGATCCGCGCGTAGAAATCGGTGTATCGCTCCGCCCCCTCCAACACCCACTCCGCCCGCCCTTCCGTGAGGATTCCACCTGCCTCGATCAACCCTTCCGTCCACGCTTCGATCTCGTCGTTCGACCGGCCGCGCCGAAGCGCTTCGTTCCGTTGCGAAAGAAGGCCCCGGTAGCGCTGCAGCGCCGGGAGGTAGCCCGGCACGCCCACCGAGAGCGCGACATCGAGGAAGCGGCGCCGCAGCGTCGGCCCTCCACGCACGATCTCGGCGTCGTCGAGGCGAAACGCCGCGACCCCCACCGAGCCGATCCCGGCCGAAACCCGCTCCACTTCGAGCGCGTCGACCTCGACCTTCTTGATCCGTTGCGACCGGTCGTAGGCCGCCGCCACGGACATCCCCCTCTCAACCTCGCCTTCCACCCGAAACACCGTCTGTCCGAACCGCACGAGCGCCCGGTCCCGCACGCCTCGAAAGGACCGAAAGACCTCGAGGTAGTAGATCGCCTCGAGGAGGTTCGTCTTGCCCGATCCGTTGGGCCCGATGATCGCGACGCCGGCCTCGGGGAACTCGCATTCGAGTCGTTCGAAGTTGCGGTAGTCGCGAAGGATCAAGCGCCGGAGGAAGGGCGCGGAAGACGCCTCAGGCTGGCGGATAGACGGTGCCTCCGGTGTCTTCGTCACAGGCCCGCAAAATACGGCGAAAACCCTTGTATCGCAAGGAAATTTGCCCGTTGGAGACGTCGCCCGGAAAGCGCCGCCGGGCAGTTGCCCGGGAGCCTCCGGGCAGGCAGCTTCGAAGTCGTCCATGACACGCTTCGGCTGCAGCGGCGCAAGCCGCCCGATCGCGCGAAACAGAGCCCTGCGAGGGGCTGTCGCCTCGCTCGGAATCGCATGGTTCCTGTCGTCGGCCCATCTCGCCGCCCAGGCGGTCGAAGCGCCTCCAGACGTACAGGCACCCGGCGCGAGCCCGGGCGGGCGGGAGTTCGCCCTCGCGGCGGGCGTACTCGGGGGCGCCTTCCTCCTCGACGAGACCGTCCGCGATCTGGCGCTGGACCATCAGGGAACGCTGGGACGCGACCTGGCCGAGGGCGGCCACACGTACGGCGACTGGAAGCGGACCGCGCCCCTTCTCGCCGGGGGCGGAATTCTGCTGGGGGTCGCGCTGGACGGGGAACGGGGAGTCCGGCAGGCGACGTCGGCCTTCTTCGGGGTCTTCGCCGGCTCGATGTCGAACACCGTCCTCAACTGGACCCTGGGACGCAGCCGCCCGAGAGCCGAGAGGGGCGTCCTGCACTTCGACCCCTTCCGGGGCAACGCCTCCCTTGGGTCCGGGCACACGGCGTACGCGTTCGCCATCGCCGCCGCGGTCGACGAGGTCACCGACGGCGGGTGGGCCATCCCCTTCTACGCGGCGGCCGCGGGTACGGGACTCGCCCGGATCTACGGAGACCGGCACTGGCTGTCCGATGTGGTGGTCGGCGGCTTCATCGGCTGGTGGGTGGGAGGCCGCGCGACGGACGCCGCCGCGGGCTGGCTCCAAGTCGAACCCGCTTCGGACTCGTCCGGACTGTCACCGCCCGCCCGAGTCCGGATCCGGCCGCTGATCGCCGGCGACGCGCTGGGCGTTCAGATGCGCTTCCACGAATAGCCCGGAGGCGTCGTCGTCGGGGATGACCCGCCGGAATATGTCCGACGGCCTCCTCTACAGCACGAAGCTGGATACCACCGGCTCGTCGCCGCTGTAGTCGTAGAAGCCCTTCCCCGTCTTCCGGCCGTGGTATCCGGCCAGGTACATGCGGCGCAGGAGGGGGGGAGAGGCGAAGCGCGCCTCCTTGTACTCGTTGTACATGATCCCCGTGATGTGGTACAGCGTGTCGAGCCCCACGAAATCGCCCAGCGTGAACGGGCCCATCGGGTACCCGCAGCCCAGACGCAGCCCCTTGTCGATGTCCGGGATCGACGCGACCCCGGCCTCGTACGCGCGGATCGCGTCGAGCATGTAGGGAACGAGCAGCCGGTTCACCACGAAACCGGTGTTGTCGCCGCAGGCGATCGGGCTCTTCCCGAGCGATCCGGCGAACGCGAAGGCGGCCTCGAACGTCGCTTCCGCCGTCTGCCCGCAGCGGACGACCTCCACCAGCGGCATGACGGGAACGGGGCTGAAGAAATGGAGACCGACGAAACGATCCGGGCGGTCCGTTTCAGCAGCCAGTTCCGTGATGGACAGGCTCGACGTGTTGGAGGCGAAGATCGTCTCCGCCGCGCACAGTCCGCCGAGTTCGCCGAACAGCGCGTGTTTCGCGCCGAGGTTCTCGGTGATCGCCTCGATGACGAGGTCGCACTCCGCCAGGTCCGCCAGTTCAAGCGTCGGGTGAAGACGGGCCATCGTCGCGTCCCGGTCCGTCGCACCGAGCTTCTCCTTCTGCACGGCGCGGTCGAGCGTCTTACCGATTCCGGCCATCCCCCGGTCGAGGAATCCCTGCTCCACCTCCCGCACGATCGTCTCATAGCCGGCCGCCGCGCTGACCTGCGCGATCCCGCTCCCCATCAGTCCCGCCCCGACGACCCCGACCTTCCGAATCTCAGTCAATGTCCACTCCCTCTGTGTCCGTTCGTGTGTTGTGTATCCGTTCGTGTCTCGGCGCGCGGAAACCCGCGCCCATCAGCGCAGCAGTTTCCGGTGCCACGGTTCCTCCGCGCTGCGGAGATTCTCTCCGCGTTCGAGTCGGTCGAGAAGACCCTGAAGCGCGAGTTCCATCCGCTGCCTGACCTTCCGCATGTCGGCCCGCGCGGAAACCGCCGCGACAGCCGTGAAGCCCGAGAAGATCGCCAGTCCTCCGAGGAGCGGCAGGACGCCGCCTCCCGTCGCCATGAACAGGCCGAACCCGCCGGCCGCCCCGCCCAGTCCCATTCCCCCGAACCACCCACCGAGCCGTTCCGCCCTCATGTTACCGATATCGGCCGTCAGCGTGACAAGCGACCACCCGCTTTCCAGCGCTTCCACGCTGACCTGAAGGTTACGCGACTTCGCGAGCGTGTACCGTCGGCCGCCGACATCCATCGCGCGCCGCATCTGGCTGACGAGGCCGGTCCCCGGCTCCCAGAGCGATCCGCCGGGCCGCGAGCGTACCTGGCGGAGAAGTTCCTCTTCGCGCAGGTACGATTCGAGATTCGCCTCCACATCCGCCGGACTTCCGGGCACCACCCGGCTCGTGCTCACGATCGCCGAACCGGCGATCCGGCGCGCGAGTCCCTCGTCCGAAGGCGCATCGGGGATCATCGAGGCGGCCTCGATCTCGGCCAGTGCCTGCCGGATGTAGCGTTCCTCGAGCCCGACTTCCGCTCCGATCTGGACGACGTCGCCCGCCCCGAGCTCCCCTCCGACCGGGGTGGAGCTGCGGAACTGGAGATCGGATGCCCGCCGGATCACACGCTCGAGTTGCTCCTGTGTGACCGTTTGGGGGAGCGACGGACGGCGTTCCGGGGGACCGGAACCGCCTGGACCGTCGCGACTGTCGTCAGCCGGCGGCATCGCGCTCCCTCGTCACCGCTTCCGCTTCGCCCTCCGCCTCCGACACGTCCGCCGCCGCCCCCGCGCGGGGCAGCTGCGGCGCTCCTTCCGAGCCTTCGAGCACACGTTCGTCGACCGGAGCGGGGGCCGCATCGTCCGCCGCCGAATCGTCTGGCGCCGCACTGTCCGCCGCCGTCGCAAATCTCTTGAACAGACCCGCTATCGGCCCGAGCTCCACCGGCAGCGGGAAGAGCGTCGTCGAGTTGTTCTCGGCCGCGATCTCCGTCGCCGTCTGCAGAAAACGCAGTTGCAGCGAGGCCGGGTATTCGCTCAGCTGGCGCGCCGCGTCCCGCAGGTTCGACGCCGCCTGCAACTCGCCCTGCGCGTTGATCACCTTTGCGCGCCGCTCGCGTTCCGCCTCCGCCTGCCGCGCGATCGCGCGCTTCATCTCGTTCGGCAGATCCACATCCTTCACTTCGACGCCCGTGACATCGATCCCCCAGGCGTCCGTCCCCTGGTCGATGATGTCGCGCAGGATCTGGTTGAACTTCTCCCGCTCCGCGAGGACCTCGTCCAGTTCCGCCTGCCCGATGACCGAGCGCAGCGTCGTCTGGGCAAGCTGCGACGTGGCGAAGAGATAGTCCTCGATCTCGAGGATGGCCCGTTTCGGGTTCGCGACCCGGAAATAGAGGACCGCGTTGACCTTCACCGACACGTTGTCCCGCGTGATGACATCCTGCGGCGGGATGTCCATGGCGATGATCCGCAGACTCACCCGCTCCATGCGCTCGACGCCGAACGGGACGAGGAAGATGAGCCCGGGCCCGCGGGTCGGACGTGCGCGGCCGAGCCGGAAGACGACGGCACGTTCGTATTCCTTCAGGATGCGAAGACTCGTGGCCAGCGCGAGCGCGCCCGCCCCGGCGAGAATGAAGAACAGAGGATCCATGTTCGCTCCCTCCGACTGCTCGTGGCCGGGCCGGGCCGGCCTCCGCTGGCAGCAGCCCGTGCTAGACGTCGACCTCCACGACGACGGCCGCGCCCTGCCCACCGCCGATGCAGGCGGCCCCGAGTCCGAGTCCACCGCCCCGCCGCCGCAGTTCATGAAGCAGATGGCCCGTGATCCGCGCCCCCGTCATGCCGAGCGGATGGCTCAGCGCGATCGCCCCGCCGTCCACGTTCACCTTGTCGCGGTCGAGACCGAGTTCGCGCTCGACCGCCAGGTACTGCGGCGCGAACGCCTCGTTCACTTCGACGAGATCGATGTCGTCGAGGGTGAGGCCGGCCTTCTCGAGTGCGGCGCGCGAGGCGGGCGCGGGCCCGATGCCCATGATGTGGGGGGGCACGCCGGCCACGGCGTAGGACACGAGGCGGCCGGCCGGCTCGAGGCCGTGCGCGGCGGCATAGTCGCTGCCCGCGAGCACGAGCGCCGCCGCCCCATCCCCGATCCCGCTCGCGTTGCCGGCGGTGACGAGGCCATCCTGCTTGAAGTACGGGCGGAGCTTTGCGAGCCCCTCGACCGTCGTATCGGGACGGAGGTGCTCATCCCGCTCGAAGGACGTTTCCCTTCCCTTCCTTCCCACCATCATCGGCACGACCTCGTCCCCGTAGCGGCCGCCCTCCCAGGCCTCCGCCGCGAGCTGCTGGCTGCGCACGGCCACCTCGTCGGCTTCCGAGCGCGAGATCCCGTATTCCTCCGCCAGATTTTCCGCCGTCTGTGCCATCGAGAAACCGCAGTAGGGATCCGTGAGCGCCTCCCACAGCGAATCCTCGAACTTCGGCGCCGGACCCAGCCGCAGACCCCAGCGGGCCCCGCGCACGATATGCGGCGCCTGACTCATGGACTCGGCTCCGCCCACGAGACAGATGTCGCTCTCCCCCAGTTCGATTTCCTGCGAGCCGTCGATCACGGCCTGAAATCCCGAGCCGCACAGCCGGTTCACGGTGACGGCCGGGGTCTCGATCGGCAGCCCCGCCCGCAGACCCACGTGACGCGCGAGATAGATCGCGTCGGCCGACGTCTGCATCACGTTCCCCATCACGACGTGTCCGAAGTCGCCGGGCTCGGCGCCCGAGCGCTCGATCGCCGCTTCCGAGGCGACGACGCCCAGGTCCACGGCCGAGTAGTCCTTGAGGCTACCGCCGAACGCGCCCATGGCGGTCCGCGCCGCGGAGAGAAACACCGTCCCGTTTCCGTTGCTGTCACTCATTTTCGCCAGGTCCTTCCATCTCTTTCCGGTCGTCCGACCGGATCCGTGTCATGTATGAATGCCATGAATGCGGCTCCGCCGACACCGCCCGTTGGCCGTGCGGGGCCGATGACCGGTCCGCGCATGGAACGTAGCACTACGGTGACGTATCAGCCCCGCCCACCCGCTTCGCGAGCCAGTTTCCGACGTCGGACGTCGTCGCGGTTCCCCCGAGGTCCGGGGTCCGCACGCCGGAAGCCAGCGCCGCATCCACGGCCGCCTCGACCGCGTCGGCCGCTTCGACCGCCCCGTGATCCCGAAGGAGGAGCGCGGCGCTGAGCACCGCGGCCATCGGATTCGCCCGTCCCGTCCCTACGATGTCCGGCGCGCTGCCGTGCACGGGTTCATACAGTCCATGCACGCCCGGGTTCACGTTGGCGGAGGGCGCGAGTCCCGGCCCGCCGACGACCTCCGCGCCCAGGTCGGAGAGAATGTCGCCGAGCAGGTTCGAGGTGACGATGACGCCGAACCGGTCCGGCACCCGGATCATCTCCATCGCGAGCGCGTCCACGTAGCGCATCTCCGACTCCACCCCCGGATATCCGGAGGCGACCTCCGCGAACACGCGGCGCCAGAGGCCGAACATGTGCGGCACGGCGTTCGCCTTGTCCGCGAGCGTGACGCGCAGCCCACGGGGAGCGGCGTGCTCGAACGCACGGCGCACGATGCGCTCGACGCCGAACCGGCTCGCGACCGACTCCGACACCGCGACCTCATCGGGCGTGCCCTCGTGCTCGACCCGCCCGATGCCCACGTACAGGCCCTCCGTATTCTCCCGGAAGATCTCGAAGTCGATGGGCGCCGAGTCCGCGGACCTCAGCGGCGACAGCTCCGGCGCTCGCAGCCGAAGCGGCCGGCGATTGAGGAACAGGTCCAGCCGCACCCGCAGGCCGAGGAGGAGGTCGCGCGCATGACGTCCATCGGGCACGCGCGGATCCCCCACGGCGCCGAACAGAATCGCGTCGAAGTCATTCCTCAGCGACTCGAAGGTCCGCTGCGATAGCGTCTCCCCGGTGGCGAGATAGTGATCCGCGCCGTGCGGAAAGTGTGTGAGTTCGAGGTCGGAGAGACCCTTCGCGGCCGCCGCCCGAAGCACGCGACACGCTTCGCGGGTGACTTCGGGTCCGATCCCGTCGCCGCCGATGACGGCGATGCGCAGCGGAGCTTTCGCCAAGGATCGGCGACTAACGTTCGATCTCGAGTGCGCCGACCCGTGCCGAGTCCTCGAGGAAGGCGCGCGCGGTCTGCCAGGACACGGCGATGCCGGTCAGCGCCTGGAGCCGCATCGCCTCGTTGCGCATGAAGTCCGCCAGCGAGACGCCGGGCTCCTCGGACCCGTTGCGCATGGCCCGCACGATCCCATCCCAGTCTCCTTCGTACACCACGCCGTTCGGGGCCCGCACGCGGTGTACCTCCACCGCCGACGCGTCGGGCGGGCGACCGAAGAGATCGAGCTGGCCCGTGCCCGGTCCGGCCGTCAACCCGTTCGCCCGGGCTTCGACCTCGGCCAGCAGGCGTTCCTCCGGACTCGGTTCCGGCGCCAGTTCCTCCAGCGCCAGCAGGTAGGGCCGCAGCTCCTCGGCGTCCGATGGCAGGTCTTCGAGTCGCCGCTTGAGGTCGACGATCCGCCACGCGACGATCGGGTCCGCCAGGTCCGTCACCCGGATCGTCGCAAGCTGCGCGAGCGCCCCCTGAAAATCGCCGCGTTCGTAGAGGACGTTGCCGTAAAGCGCGCGGGCCTCCGCGAAACGAGGATCCAGGCGCACTGCCTCGCGGCTCCAGAACAGCGCCCCCTCCGTGTCGCCGTCACGGTAGAAGGTGAAGGCGAGGTCCAGCGCGGCATCGGGGCTCTCGCGATCGGCGGCGAGGGCAAGCCGGAAAAACCGCTCCGCGCGGCGCAGGAGACCCTCGCGCAGCAGGCTGCGGCCCACGCAGAGCATAAGTTCCACGTCCCGATCGTACCCGAGTGCAATGAGGCCTTCGAAGATCTGGAAGGCCGCGGCGCGTTCCCCCAGCTTCAGCAGGACGTCTCCCAGGCCGGCCAGCGCTTCCTCGTGTTCCGGATCCATCCCGAGGACGCCGTCGAAGGCCGCGCGCGCCCAGGCATATTCCTCTCGGGCGAGACGCGTGTATCCGAGTGAGACGAGGAGTTCGACCGAGTCGGGGTAGCGGGTGAGGGCCTCCTTCAGGAGGCCAAGCGCCTGATCGAAGTCGCCGGCTTCGTACAGCCGTTGCGCTTCGGCGTCGAACTGCTCGTAGTTCCAGGAGTCGGAGAGGTTCAAGACCGGAACCTCAAGTCAGGAACCCTTCCGACCGTGTTCGGCGAGCCAGAGCGGAGCCTTTCGTTGAAGGACGCGCTTCCAATTTCGGGCGCGATGCCCGTGCCAGCAAGGTCGGGCGCGGCTGCATTCACGATTCGAGGGCTTCGCACAGTCGCGCCACCGTCTTCTCGTCCACGCCGTGCAGGGTGAGCCGCGTGATCCGCCGTTCGACGAGTTCCGCTACCTCCAGCCGCGCATCTCCCAGCAGAACCCGGTCTCCCGGCTCCGGGATTCGGCCCAGCGTGCCGATCACGTAGCCGGCCACGGTGTCGTATTCCTCGTCCTCGTCGAGATCATCGAGTTCCAGGCCCGCGAGCAGATCCGCGAACGAGACGCCGCCATCGAGTCCGACCGACCCATCGGCTCCGACCTCCAGCCCCGCCTCCGCCTCGTCGTGCTCGTCGTAGATTTCGCCGACGATCTCCTCGAGCAGGTCCTCCAGCGTGGCGATGCCGTCCGTGCCGCCGAACTCGTCGACGACGACGGCCATGTGCGTCTTCCGGGCCCGCATTTCCGCCAGCAGGTCGTCGACCGCCTTCGACTCGGGGACGAAGAGCGCCTCGCGCATCACGTCCCGCGCGACGAGTCCCGTCGGACGCGCCGCGAGGACTTCCGCGAGCAGGTCCTTCACGACGATGATCCCGACGATGTCGTCCAGCGATTCGTCGGTGACGGGGAGACGCGAATGTCCCGACTCCGCCGCGACCTCCAGGATGACCTTGGCCGGATCCCCGGCCCCGACGGAGACGATGTCCGGCCGCGGCGTCATCACCTCCCGGACGACGGTATGTGTGAGATCGAACACGCCTTCGATCATCGCCTGTTCGTCCTTCTCCACCATTCCTTCGCGCAGGCTCTGCCGGACGAGCACTTCGATCTCGTCCGGGCTGTGGGCATGTTCGACGCCGTGCGTGTCGCCCACGGGGGCGCGGATCATCCGCAGGAACAGCCGAGCCGAGCCATCGAGCAGCCAGATCGCCGGCGTCGCGACGCGGTTGAAGGCGAGGAGGGGGCCCGCGAGGTACCGACTTACCGTCTCCGGGCGCAGGAGCGCGACCGTCTTCGGCGCGAGTTCGCCGAGTACGATGTGGAGGTAGGTGATGAGGATGAAGGCGACGACGAGGGCCGTCGTGTGGAGAGCCACCGGCCCCGCGGCGAAGCCCAGCGCGCCGAAGAGAGGCTCGATGGAGCGCGCGAGCGCCGGCTCGCCGATCCAGCCCAGGCCGAGCGATGCGAGGGTGATCCCGAGCTGTGTACCGGAGATGGCGCGGTCGAGATTGTCCTGCGCCCGGCGGACGACGCGCGCGAGACGATCGCCGGCATCGGCCAGTTCGTCGATGCGGGTGCGGCGCGCGCTGACGAGCGCAAACTCCGCCGCAACGAAGAAGGCGTTCGCCGCTACGAGCGCGAAGACCGCGCCGAGCCTCAGAGCGAGTCCGAGGTCCATTCAGCGGTCCGACCAGAAGATGGTGTGGCTCCCGGTCTGTCCGGGGGCGGGGGTTCGTTCAGGCTACGTTACCTCGTTACCTCGCCGGTGGTCCTGGATCGGGCTAAACCGGGGCTTCCTGCTCTGACTGCCGAGCCGCGCCCCCGTGCGGGATCGCCGGGGCACAGTACCGCTCGCCGATGGTGCGCAGCACCGACAGCTCGGCTGGCGTCAACTCCGGATACCGCTCTCCGAGGTACTGAATCGTATCGTCGAACCACTCTTGCCGCTGCTCTTCTTCCGCGTCGAGCACGCCACAGCGGCGGATGTGGCTGAACAACTCGTCGCGGGCCCTGTCACTTGAATTCGGCACATGATTTCCTTTGCTCAAGGCACCTCCTGCTGGTCGTCGTCGCTTTACGGGTGTCGAGACCAACTTAGGATGCACCAGGGCAAAAAGGGAGTGCCGCACCGTCGCGGCGGTCGATCGACCGGAACCGTTTCGAACGTCAGCGATCGGTCTCCGCTTCGTTCCGCTCGAAGTCGCGAAGGTACATGTCCACTCCACCGATCTTCATGCGGCTCCTGATCTGCACGATGAGGCGACGGTCATCGTCCGAGATGAAGACCTCGGCCTGTCCTTCCTCTCCGAACAGGCCGTCGGTCTGAATGGTCGGACGCAGGACGATCGTGTTGAACGTCCCCGCCGGCACACGTACGCGCTCGCGGCGCAGGACCTCGACGACGACGGGATTGCCGTCCTCCTCGAAATAACGGTCGAACTCGTAGGTCCGGCCGATCTCCAGCGGGAGAGTCCGGATCAGGTAGAGGTAGGAGATCTCGTCGAGCGCGCCCGGAGGCATGGGAAGATCCCGCTGCCGGCGGTGCGGAAGATAGGCTTCGGCCTCCTCGTTCCAGTCCTGCCTCGTCGCGGCGAGGGCCTCGTGATCCAGCTCCCAGCGGCGCTGTCTGCGATACCCTCCCTGCCGGAGGTTCTCTTCGAACCGAAGCGACCGGTAGGGATCGGGGGCGAGCCAGCTCACCGTGCGGTCGTCCATCCTGTAGAAAGGAATGCTCCCCTTCATCTCCATGGAGAGCCGGTACGCCGGCGTGCCGCGGATCGTATCCTGCGCTTCGACCCGGAGGTGCATGCGCCCGAAGTTCACGGGCCCGAACAGCACGGCGTACTCGGAGGTCTCCCCGATCTCGAACGGCCAGCTCTCGGAGAAGAGGTCATCGGCCACTTCGTCCGGGCTGCTCTGCCCCGCGAGGTCGGGTGTTCCCGAAAGCGACGGGGCGAGGAGCGCCAGACACGCCACGGCGCCGCGGCGCAGCCTTCGTCTCCGCATGTCAGGCCGCCTCGGCGATCTGCCGGCCGATCTCGCGCAGGGCGCGGTCACGGCCGGCGGCAAACAGCTGCCGGAGTTGCTCGCCGGCCCGGAAGCGGGCGTCACGGTATCGGCGAAGGGGGTGCGGATCATGCGGAATCTCCTCGAATCTTCGTACGAACGGCCACACCTGCAGGAGCAGCGCGGCATTGGCGGCCCAGCCTTCGTACGGCAGCAGCGGCCCATCGCCGGCGGCGACAGCGCGTTCCAGAGCGAACAACCTATATAACCGAAGAGAAGCATAAGGGTCCGTCACGGCTGGAGACGACAGCAGATGACGGGCGCAGAGCCGGCCGCCGGCCCGGGTCAGACGCCGGGTGAAGGGTTCCGTATCGCCACGCGCGACCGTGACGAGATCGGCACCCCCTTCGAAGCGGCGAAGCACCTCCGGCAAGCGCTCGGGCGGATCGGAGAAATCGCCCTGCATGGAGACGAAAGCGTCACGTCGCGGATAGTCCGAGCGGCGAAGCGTCGCCCGGATCAACCGGTCGAGGCTCGCGGCGTAGCCCCGTCGCTCCCCATTGCGGAGCACGGTCAGCGGGAGCACCCGCGGATAACGCTCGAGCGCCTCGTCCGTCCCATCGTCCGAGGCATCGTCGCAGACGAGCACGTGAAACTGCCGCCGCTCGCCGTAGAGCAGTTCGCGGATGCGCCACAGCAGCGGACCGATGGTCTCGCGCTCGTTGTGAACCGGAATCCCGATGTGAATCACGCGCTCTCTCCGTGTTGCGCCACCGGCTTCCAGCGTCGGTGGAACCAGAAGTACTGCTCCGGTCGCTGTTCGATCTCCCTCTCCAACACCCGAACCCATCCCCTCGTGATCTCGATCGGATCGCCGCCGGCGCCGGTTCGACCGCCGTCGATCTCTTCATGGACGATCCTGTACCCCGATGGGTCTCGAACCAGGGCCGCGAAGAAGAGAGGGACATCGGCCGCGAGACACAAACGCGCCGGGGCGAGCGATGTCCAGGCGGGGCGGCCGAGGAAGTCGATCGGGGCGCTGCCGCTGCGGGTGTGCTGATCGGCCACGAGGGCGAGGATCCGGCCCGAACGGAGCGCGTCGAGTGCGGGCCGCGCCGCCGCGTCGCGGTCGAGCACGTCCAGCCCCAGCCGCGCGCGCAGTTCGCCCAGCCGACGGCCGAAGGCGCCTCGCTGCCGCTGCACGACGGTCGTCACGCGTACTCCGAGCGCTCGCACGGCGGCGCCGCCGAACTCCCAGTTTCCGAGGTGCCCGGAGACGACCACGGCGCCGCCCCGCTCCGCGACCGCCGTGCGCAGACGCGGGCCCAGCCCGGCCTCGTCGGCAACGGGAGACAGCGCTCGCTCGATCCGGGACGGACGGCCCATGAGGAGCGCGGCCTCCCGGCCGAAGTGTCGGTAGCAGGCGCGAGCCGTGTCGCGCACCCAATGCGGTGTCGCGGCCGGGAAACTCGCGGCGAGCTGGGAGTCGACGACGCCCCGACGCACGCGGAGAGCGTCGCGACACAGCGTCCCGAGAGCCCGGCCGGCCGCGAGCGCCACCGGCTCCGGCGCGGCGCGCAATCCGAGGTGCAGGCCGGCGACTCCGCCGTCCACGAGCGCGTCCACAAGCGGTCGGGCACCGCTCGGTCCACGCCGGCCCGCCCGGTCCGTCACGGTTGCGGGACGCGTTCGAGCTGGTGGCCGAAGAGCCGGCGGTACGGCCCGCCGCGAGAGACAAGCGCGTCGTGGCGACCGGCGTCCACAAGCCGGCCGCGCTCGAGGACGAAGATCCGGTCGGCCTCGCGCACCGTTGAGAGCCGGTGGGCGACCACGATCACCGTGCGGCCGCGAAAGCCCTCCGCCGCCGCCCTGAGCGCCGTCTCCGTTTCGGCATCCACGGCCGACGTGGCTTCGTCCAGGATGAGGATCGGTGGATCGCGGAAGATGGCCCGCGCGATTCCGATGCGCTGGCGCTGGCCCGTCGACAGACGCACGCCGCGATCGCCGAGTACGGTGCCGTAGCCGTCGGGCAGCCCCGTGATGAAGCCGTGCGCCCCGGCCGTCCGCGCCGCCGCCTCGACCGCCTCCGGCTCCGGCCCGTCCTCCCCGTAGGCGATGTTCGCCGCCACCGTGTCGTGGAAGAGCACCGCCTCCTGCCCCACGAGACCGATGAGCCGGCGGAGGGAGTCCACCGAGAACTCCCGGATGTCCGTCCCGTCGATCGCCACACGTCCGGCCTGAGGGTCCGCAAATCTGGGCAGCAGGTCGACCAGCGTGGACTTCCCGCTCCCGGACGCCCCGACGATGGCGACGACGGATCCGCGCGGGATGATGAGGTCGATGTCCCGCAGCGCAGCCCGGTCCCGCTCGTAGGCGAAGCTGACGCCCTCGTAGCGGATCTCCCGCTCGGGACCCGCCGCGATCCGCGACCCTCCGGCCGGCTCGGGATCCTGGTCGAGGACCTCGAAGAAGCGGTCCGCCGCGGCGAGGCCCTGCGCGGCGATGGCCGGATACTGCGCGAACGCCTTCACCGGCGTGATGGCGCGCAGCGCGATGGTCACGAAGGCGACGAACTGCTCGGGAGCGATCGACCCGCCGCCTCCCACGAACGACGCTCCGATCCAGACGAGGCCGAGTGCCACGACGGACGCGAGCACCTCGGAGAGGGGCGAGGCGAGGTGCCGGGTCGTCGCCGCGGAGATCCGCTTGCGGCTGAACGCGTCCGACCGGCGGCGAAAGCGTCTCTTCTCGAAGTCCTCGGCGACCCTCGACTTCACGAGCCGCACCGCGCCCAGCGATTCCTGCAGCGCCGCGATGAGTTCGCCGTGGTCATCCCAGGTGCGGCGGAACCTTTCGCGCAGCCGTCCGAGCAGCGGCCGCAGACCGAGCCACACGAGCGGCACCAAGACGACGGCGATCAGCGCCAGCCTCCACGAGAGAGCGAACAGCGCCGCCGCGTAGGCCGCGAGGGTCGCGACCTGGCGCACGGCCTGCGCGAGCGCATCCGTCACGACGGGCTTCGCCTCCCCGGCGTCCGAGATTACGCGCGCGATCAACTGCCCCACCTTCCCACGCTCGAAGAAGGCGAGCGGCAGGTGCTGCAGGTGCGCGTGCACGGCGTTGCGCACGTCGCGGACGAGAAACTCCTGCGTGCGTATCGAGAGGGCCCGCCCCCCGACGATGCAGAGGTTCTTGAGGAGGAGCGCGACCAGCACCAGCACGCACACGGCCCGCAGCCCGTCGAGTCCGGCTTCCGGGCCAAGCCATCCCCCCGCGATCCCGTCGATGAAGCGCTCCGCCGCGTTCCGTCCGCCACCGGGCAGGGGAGACCCCATGCCGAAGAGCGAGCGGAGGAACGGGATGAGGAGGAGGAGGCTGAACGCCTCGAGTCCGGCCGCGAGCACGCCGAGCGCCAGGCTCGCGAGGAAGGTCCACCGATAGGGACGCAGGAACCGGAGCAGCCGCCGGTACGAGGATGCGCCCTCGCCGCTCCGGCCCGGAGTCATCGAGTCACCGCGGCGTGAGCAGCGCGGCCGGAAGCACCATCTCGTCGGGGCTTACGCCGCCGTGCAGGAAACTGTCCCGGTAGCGGTTCTGGTATTCCCGCAGCCTCGTCGGATAGACAAAGAAGTAGTCCTCGCGACACAGGGCGAAGGTCTGTTTCATCCCGCCGGGAGGCAGGCGCCATTCGTCCGCGTCCGAGGTCGACATGACCGCGGCCGGATTCTCGACCTTCATGTCGTCGCCGATCTTGTAGCGCAGGCTCGTCGACGCGTCGCGTCCGGCGTAGATCGTGGCGGGCCGCCTGCAGTGGATCGAACCGTGGTCCGTGGTCAGGAGGACCCGCACGCCCCGTTGCGCGGCCAGCCGCAGCGCCTTCAGCGCCGGCGAACGCTCGAACCAGGTCACGGTGAGCGAGCGCAGCGCGCTGGTGTCCTGCGCCATCTCCCAGATCAGGCGCGACCGGGCCCTCCCGTGCGTGAGCATGTCCACGAAACCGAACACGAGCGCGGTTGCCGAAGGGGACGACAGGTAGCCGCCGAGCCGCGCCAGCATGGGTTCGCTCTCCTGGGCCGAGAAGATCTTCTCGTAGTGCACGGGGATCCGCGACGCGGTCAGTTCGTGGATCTGCCGCTCGAAGAGCTCGTCCTCGAACGAGTTGTAGCCGATCTCGCTGCCTCTCTCCCACCAATCCGGACGGCGTTCGGCGAGTTCGTCCGCGAAGATGCCTCCGAAGATCGCGTTGCGCGCGAACGGGGTCGCCGTCGGCAGGAGGCCCGCGTAGAGCGCCTCCTCGATCTCGAAGTGTTCGCTGACGATGGGGAGGACGGCCCGCCACTGGTCCAGCCTCATGCAGTCCATCACGACGAGCAGCGCCGCCGGGTCCTCGTCGAGGATCGGTCGAAAGAACCGGGGCAGCACATCCACCGAGAGGGTCGGCCCCCGCTCGCCTCCCTCGTGCACCCACTCCCCGTACCGGTCCGCCACGAGGTCGCAGAAACCTCGGCTCAGCTCGGTGTGCAGCCCTTTGAGGATCTCGCGCAGGCCCGACTCGCCGGCCTCCTCCAGCCTCAGATCCCAGTCGACGAGCTCCGAGTAGAGGTCCGCCCAATCCCGCCACGACGTCGCGGTGGAGACCCGCTCCCGCAACTCGCCGAAGCGGCGCGAGAAATCGCGCGTGATGTGTTCGTGGCGCAGGGCCGGACCGGCGAGGAGCCGGGTCACGACCGAGAGCACCTGCCGGGGACTCGTCGGTTTGACGATGTAATCGTCCGCCCGCCGTCCGATCGCCTCGTGCATGGTCGATTCTTCTTCGCTCTTCGTGACCATCACCACGGGGAGGCGCGGGGCGGAACTCCGGATACGATCGAGAACCTCGATCCCGCGCAGCCCCGGCATCCGCTCATCCAGCAGCACGAGGTCGTAGGAAGCCGCCGTGAGGAGCTCCATCGCGTCCTGGCCGTTCATCACGGCATCGACGTGATATCCCGAGGACCGCAGCAGCATGAGATGCGGACGCAACAGGTCGACTTCGTCGTCCACCCAGAGGATCCGGCCCGCCACGGTCTTCGTCCCTTCGGTCATATACGGCCTTTCAGCTTGTCAGATATGAACGGATGGCCCGCTCCAGCTTCAGCACGACGTCCCTGGCGCGGATGCTCGACATGCGCCCCGGCCGAGTGGCCCGGGACGGCGCTCGCCGGCCATCGGAGCCGGCGGAGCCGCGAAACCGGTCCACCGTGAGATCCGTAAACCGGCCGTAGGGACCGCTGCGCGCGGGATCCGTGTACCCGTACAGTCCGATGGTCGGCGTCCCCAGCGCCACCGCCATGTGCAGAGGGCCCGTGTCCGGCGCCAGCACGAGGTCGCTCGCGGAGAGCCGGCCCGCCAACTCCCGCAGCGTCCCTCCCAGCGCGACGCGCGGCGGAACCCCGCACAACTCCTCGAGGCGGCGGGCATCCCGCAGTTCCTCCTCGGAGTCTCCTCCCAGGAGGACGGGCTGAAGGCCCAGATCGCCGGCCGCCACGTCGATTACCCGCGCCGTCCCCTCGAGGGTCCAGTTTCGCCGCGCGTTGGAACTCCGCGGCACGATCGCCAGCACCGGGCGCGAGAACTCCTCTCTCCACCGCGCCGACATCCGCCGTTCCTCCTCCGTGAAATGAAAACACCACTCGAGGCGTCGCGGAACGCCGAGATGATCGAGGAACTCGAACAGTTCGTCCTGAATGTGTGCCACGGGGGCCGGAGGGATGCGGCGGTTCGTGGCCAGCCAGCTGAGGTCGCGGGCGCGTGCCCGATCGTGGCCGAGGCGCTCCCGAGCGCGCAGGAGACGCGTGACCATCCCTCCCTTGAAGTTCGGCTGCAGACAGATGACGAGATCGAACGCCTCCCCCGCCACCTCTCGCCGGAAGCGGGAATAGGCGCGGGCCCCGAGCCGTCGGTGGAAGAGGAGGGTCCGGTCGACGTCCGGCCGGCCGGCCATCAGCGTCGCCGGGCCGGGCTGCAGCACCCACGTGAGTCGGGCGCCGGGCCAGGCCCGCCGGAGGGACGCGACGATGGGCATCCCCTGGACGGTGCTTCCCACCGCGCTCATGAGCACGATGGCGACCCGGCGCGGCGGAGCGTCCGCCCCGCGGGGGGATCTATCGGCGCGCATCCTGGTACAGAAGTTGGCGGAACGTGACGAAACCGCGGGGCGGAACCGGCCCCGGAAAGACCCACGCGGGCTGACAACGGCCCGAAAACACAGTAATCTCGGGGCGATGCGAACTCTCACCCGCTACATCCTGCGCCGTCACGCCGGGCCGTTCATCTTCGCCGTCATCGGCACCACGGTGCTGCTCCTCCTCGATCAGGTGAGCAAGCGTTTCGAGCGGCTCATCGGCAAGGACCTCGATTGGACCGTGATCGCCGAGGTCTTCATCTACTCGATCCCCTTCATCCTCGCCCAGACGCTCCCGATGGCCGTGCTCATCGCGGTCCTGTACGTCTTCAGCCGGATGGAGGGCGACTTCGAGATCACCGCCATCAAGGCGAGCGGCATCCCCCTGTCGCGCGTGATGGCCCCGCTCCTCGTCGGTGCCTTCATTCTGGCCGGCGGGATGACCTGGTTCAACAACACGATCCTGCCGCAGTCGAATCATCACCTGCAGGTGCTGCTCCGGGGGATCGGCCGCAAGACGCCGACCTTCAACCTTCGGGAACATACGATCAACGAAGTGCTCCCGTCCTATGTCTACGTACACCCGGGCATGATCGACCGCGAAGAGAGCGTCGTCCACGATGTCGCGATCTATGATGAGCGGAACGGCCAGGAGAGCCGCTCCATCTACGCGACCCGCGGGAAGATGGGCTTCTCCGAGGAGGGGGAAGACCTCTACTTCGACCTCGAGGACGGCGTCGTCCAGGTCCGCATGAACGAGCGCCCGCACGCCTTCCGTCGCATCGCCTTCGAGCAGATGCTGCTCAAGATCCCGGATGTGGCGAACGGCCTCGAGCGCGATACCGCCGCCATACGCGGCGATCGCGAGATGAACATCGCCGACATGCGCGCGGAGGCGGATCTCGGTGCGCAGATGGCGGACGCGGCGCGTTCGGAGAGCCTCGTGTACGCGCAGGCGATCACCCGCATGCTGCTGGACTTCGAGCAGCCTCTCGCGGACGCCCCGACATCGGGGACCGGGGACCGGCCGGCGGACCGCACCCGTCCCCCTGAGAGCGAGATCGTCGACTGGAGGGATGAGATCCCCGACCCGGAACGCGGCCGGGACGTCGATCTCGCGGACCGGCGAGACGGCCTTCCCCCGACACGGGAGACGCGCGCGCCCGACGAGATCGCGGGAGAAGCCACCGCGCCGGATTCCACGACACAGGTCGCCGAGAGCGCAGCCCGCCGCTTCTACTCCGCATTCGATGCGGCGACCCAGTTCCAGTCCTATGCGGAGCGCGAAGTCACGGGCCTTCGCCGGATCAACCAGTACTGGGTCGAGATTCACAAGAAGGGGACGATCCCTGCCGCGTGCATCGTCTTCGTCCTCCTCGGGGCCCCGATCGCCGTCCGGTTCCCGCGCGGGGGCATCGCGCTCGTCGTCGGCGTCAGCCTGGGCATCTTCGGGGCGTACTATGTGTCGCTCATCGGGGGTGAGCGACTCGCCGACCGCCTCTGGATCTCGCCGCTCTGGGCGATGTGGGCCCCGAACGTCCTGTTCGGCGGCGCCGGGCTCGTGGCCCTGGCCCGCTCGACCAAAGTGATGCGCTGACGCCGTGAAGCTGCTCGACCGGTACGTCCTTTCCCAGTTCCTGCGGATCTTCGCGGCCTGCGCGCTCGGCGTGCCCTTCCTTTTCATCGTCATCGATGTCGCCGACAACATCGACCGCTTTCTCGACCAGGGGTCCACCTGGGGCCACATCATCCTCCACTACGTGTACGAGTTCCCGTACCATTCGCTGCTCGGGTTTCCGATCGCCGCCCTGCTCGGGTCCGTGTTCGCGGTGGCCTCCATGTCCCGGAACTTCGAGGTCGCGGCCGCCAAGGCCGGCGGCGTTTCCTTCTATCGGCTCGTCTTCCCGATTCTCTGCGGCGCCACGCTGCTCAGTTTCGTCGCGCTCGGTCTCACGGAACTCGTCGCCGTGACGACCCGGAAATCGGCCGAAGTCCTCGAGCAGGAAGAGGCCCGCAGCCAGACGATCCGGAACTCCTTCGTCTACCGGGGAGACGACGGTCTCGTGTACAAGGCCCGGCTGCTCGACACGCGCGAGGGCCGGATGGACAACGTGCAGATCGAGCGGAGGGGATCGGAACCCGACTTCCCCACCGTACACATCACGGCCAACACGGCGCAGTACGACTCGGCGTCCTCGCGCTGGGTGCTCCAGCAGGGGTGGATGCGGGAGTTCCGCGGGCCGGAAGAGGAGACCGCCTACGAGTTCGGCGAGTTGTTCGTGCGGCAGCTGGATGAGACGCCCGAGGAGCTTCAGGCCAGACCCAAGGAGCCGGACGAGATGCGCTTCGCGGAACTGGGGCGCCTCATCGAGTCCGTCGAACGGTCCGGCGGCACGACGAACGGGCTGAGAACTTCTCGCGCGCAGCGCATCGCCTTTCCCTTCGCCTGTCTCGTGATCGCCGTGTTCGGGATGCCGCTTGCGCACAGCAACAAGCGGGGCGGCGCGCCGACCTCGGTCGGGATCGCGCTCGGCACGACGATCCTCTTCCTGACCCTGATCCGCATCGCGGAAGCGATGGGTGCCGGAGGGGCGCTGTCGCCGACGGCGGCGGCCTGGCTGCCCAACATCATCTTCCTCGGCGCCGGACTCCTGCTCTTCGCGAAACTCCGTACCTAGTGTAGCGTCGACGCAACGCTAGGAGCGGGCCGACGGCGCCGCGGCGGCGAGCCGCTCGACGTCCGTTCGCACCATGAGGCGGATCATCTCCTCGAACGACATGCGGGGCTCCCAGCCGAGTTGCCGCTTCGCCTTCGACGGGTCGGCGCAGAGCCGTTCGACCTCGGCCGGCCGCAGGAGCGCGGGATCCTGCTCGACGTGCTCGCGCCAGTCGCGTCCGATCTCATCGAAGGCGATCTCGATCAGCCGCTGCACGGAGTGCGTCGCGCCGGTCCCGATCACGTAGTCCTCGGGCGTCTCCGCCTGAAGCATGAGCCACATCGCCTCGACGTAGTCGCCCGCGAAGCCCCAGTCGCGCTCCGCCTTGAGGTTGCCGATCGACAGACGGTCGACGAGCCCGTGGTGGATGCGGGCGGCCTCCCAACTCACCTTGCGCGTGACGAACTCCCGGCCCCGCCGGGGACTCTCGTGGTTGAAGAGGATACCGCTCGTCGCGAACAGGTCGTAGCTCTCCCGGTAGTTCACCGTGATGAAGTGGCCGTACACCTTCGCGACGCCGTACGGGCTGCGCGGATAGAAGGGCGTGTCCTCGTTCTGCGGCGTCTCCCGCACCTTCCCGAACATCTCCGA
The DNA here is from genome assembly GCA_022825725.1 of Gemmatimonadota bacterium. Taxonomy (GTDB): domain Bacteria; phylum Gemmatimonadota; class Gemmatimonadetes; order Palauibacterales; family Palauibacteraceae; genus Palauibacter. Next base: position 26 of record JAJDWE010000055.1, on the reverse strand, counting down.
GGAGGAGGCCTGGTAGAAGCGGATCG
>JAJDWE010000030.1 GCA_022825725.1 Gemmatimonadota bacterium | reverse complement strand
TCCTCGTCCTCGCCAACGCCCTGGTGCAGCAGGACCGCACTTGGACGGCGCAGCCGCCGCGCGAGTACTCCTGCCCGGCCTTCCCGACGCCCAGCCCGGCGGGGAGCGTTCACGGATGATCGAACCGGGCAAGAACGGGCGTCGAAGCGGAAGCGTCGCAAAGGGGCGCTGCGAGGCAGGTTGCTTCGCGAAAAACGGGTGTCCGCTTGTGAGATGGATACTCACAGGTCAGCGCCGCATCAAATCCTCGCAGTCGGCCCCTAGAATCGCCCCCGCGTCCATCGAATCGACGTGCAGAGTGTTTGGACCGATACCGGAGCGGCGAGATCCCGAAAGCCAAGGGCCTCCGGCTCCTCGAAGGGCCGGTCTCGCGGAGGGCACACCACGACCGAGGACGGGCCCTCCCAGCCCAGTTCGAAAGATAGCGACGCTGCCGTTCCAATAGCGGAAGCTGCTGCTGCACCGGGGAGCGTATACGGATCGGCGAGGCTCAGGTCGACTGTGTAGCCGAGGTCCGCGAGCGCCTGAAGCGTCACCGCGCTCGTTGGCACGTGGTCGCTCCAGCGCCCCGTCATGAGTTCGGACCCGAACACCTCGGGTCGCCAGTGAGAGGTGTAGTTTCTGCGATGGCGCAGAGGCACCTTCGGCCCGGTGTAGCTCGCGCCACCAGCCGCATCGAATGCTCTCTCCGCGAGGGGCGAGACGACATAGGTATCCCGCACCTCTTTCGATGTGCTCGGATTCTTTAGTTGGCCGCGGATATCCCAAAGGGTTCCGATCCCGAGGACGTGGCCGAGCGCGTGACGGGCGACGAGATCGACCCAGCGGGAGTCAATGTCCAGCCAGTTCCTCTCGAATGCCACACCGCCACGGTCAGGGATGCGGTGGCGCAACATGCGGTAGCTTCCGCAGATTCCTGCCGTATAGGTTTTCCACATACTGACGACCACGAGGACATCGTCGATGACGGGTACCTGTTGCATCCGACCCACGCCGTGGCAGTCGGCTGTGCCAAAAATGTCAGGGGCTTCCGTTTCCCGGAGGATTTCCATCCAGTATTCCGCTTGGGAATTCATCGCATCGCGGATGAACTCGGGGACATCCGGCTCGAATACCAGCTGAATCTGAAAGCCCGGTTCCGTTTCACCGCAGGCGTAGCCAATCCAGTGATCCCTTGTGATGTACGAGTCAAAATCGCCGGTGCGAGCTACGCAAAGGCCGGTCCCATACGAGTACAATTTCTCCAGATTCGGCAGGATGGCCGGGGGGATCTCTCCTCGGAGACCGGGGTTGTTGGCTACACTAAGGTCCGTGAGGTTTTGGTTCTTGCCCAACTCCGGCGGGATCGGACCGGAAAGCTCGTTGTCCGAAAGGCCGAGGCTTTCCAAGCTCGTGTCGCCAAGTTTCGGTGGAACGGGGCCGGTGAGCGCGTTTCCGTCCAGCCACAGCCAACGCAGATCAGTGAGCCCAGCGAGTTCGGACGGGATGGGGCCGCTGAGAGCGTTCTCGTCCAGTAGCAGCCATCGCAGACCAGATAGCCCAACGAGTTCGGGAGGTATTGAGCCGGTGAGTCCGTTCTTCCTGAGGTTTAGCATGGCCACCCGACCACCACGCAAGCTGATGCCGTACCAATCCCAGAGCGGAGCGTCGGTGAGCCAGTTCTCGCTGTTCACCCAGTTCGGCCCGTCCATCGCTTCGTAGAGTGCGACCAGGACCGCCCGGTCGGGGTGGAACACGGTGATATGCGCTGCGTCTTGCGCGCTCCCCGACACGACCGAGATCGTGGCCGTACCCTCCGCAGCAGCATGCACCAGACCGAATTTGGTCACCCCCGCCACGGACCCGTTGTCTGACGACCACTCGAACTCCGCACCTGTTACCACATGCCCGTTCCCGTCCATCGCAACGGCTGAGAGGCGAAGCGTGTCGCCTTCCGCGACCGAGTCCGTAGCCGGAGTCACGATGACCGTGTTAGCCAACTGCTCCACCGCCACCTTCGCGCTGGCCACCGCCGACCCGGCCACAGCGGTGACGGTCGCATTGCCGTTGCCCATCGCGGTAACGAGCCCTTCCGTCACGGCGGCGACGGCTATATTGCCGCTGTTCCACACGACCGCGACATCGGCCATCGCCGAACCGTACTGGTCGCTCACGGTGGCGATCATTCTCACAGTGTCGCTGATCGAACGGAACGCTGCGGAGGCGGGCGAGATCGCGACCGTGGTGGGGACCGACGGGTCCGGCGTGGCCAGTGTCATTGGTTCGTCCCCGCAGGCCGTCACAAACGCGACCGCCGCCGCGACCAGAGCGGAGCCCCGAAGCCGGACCCGCGCGGCGATCAGCCCCGGGTGCGGATCGGAGGAGCGGCACGCCGGAGGATGCAGCTCTTGGCTATTGGGAGGCACAAGTGCGGTGAAAGCGGTGAGTTCCATGCAGCCAAATGTTCGGGCCGGAGTCGGGTTCAGCGCAAGACTGGTCTCCACAACCGACGATCAGCCGCCGCTCGCTCGTCCGCAGAGACTTCCGGCGGCGGATGGGGGGGGCGCATCCCCACCCGCCGCGATAGCCCGCACTGGGCATCCCAACCGCCGGGGTGCTCCCGACCACGGCCCCAAGGCTCGGACGCCGCACGGCGCGCCCCGTCCTCGCCCATCAGGCGGCCATGTCGATTACATTGGCCTTATGAAACGACGCCTCGCCATCCTCGTGCCGTCCGCGCTCATGCTCTTGGTCGCCTGCGAGCAGCCAACAGAGGTCCAACAGGGCCGCCGTGTGGTGCTGAGGCTGAGCTATGATCGTCACAACCTTGAGCTACTGTACCGTGATACGAGAGGTGCAGAATGGCACCGGTCGGACAGATGGCTGTCCGACGAACCGGTTGGGCACTGGTACGGCGTGCATCCGTGGGGAAACGGCAACCAGCAGGTTCTCTTCCTGCAGCTCGGTGACAACAACCTCCAAGGTCGATTTCCGGCGTCAGTGCTCCAAATGACGAAGCTGGAGAGACTCCGTCTGGACCAAAACCGCCTGACGGGGGGACTTCCCTTCTTCGGATGGCGTAACCTCACCGACCTGAAGCATTTGGTTCTCGAACAGAATCAGCTTAGTGGCCCCATCCCGTCCGAACTCGGGGAAATGGCCAGCTTGGAGCACCTCTACATTTACGAAAACAACCTCAGTGGACCGATCCCGCCCGAGCTTGGAGACCTGACCACGTTGACTCGCCTGAGCATCGAGGAGAACCAGCTTAGTGGCCCCATCCCACCCGAACTCGGGAAACTGACGAACTTGAACACCTTCTTGGCTTGGGAAAACGAGTTGAGTGGCCCCATCCCGGCCGAGCTTGGCAACCTGACCAAGCTCAGGACGCTCATCTTGACTGACAACGCCTTGACCGGCTCCATTCCAGCGTCACTGGGCAACCTCGCGGATCTCACGGGCTTGAGGCTTGACTTCAACCAGCTTTCCGGCCCCATTCCGGAGGAACTTGGAGGGCTTCAGAATCTTGGATGGCTCACGCTTACCGAAAACCACCTGTCCGGCTCGATTCCCGCCGGATTGGGCAACCTCGTCGAGCTTGAGGTGTTGACCGTCGGAGATAACGATCTGAGCGGTCTCATCCCTGCCGCGCTCGGGAGGCTCCAGAATCTCACCATCCTAGAACTTCACAAGAACGACCTGTCAGGCGCCATTCCGGCATGGCTGGGCACGCTTGCGAACCTTGAGCATCTGAGGCTCGATTTCAACCAGTTGTCAGGCCCCATTCCGAGGCAACTCGGAAGGCTCCAGAATCTCACCACGCTCGCGCTTTCCGCAAACGATATTTCCGGCCCGATTCCACCGGAATTGGCTGGTCTCAAGAACCTTGAATTGCTGTATGTTTGGGGTAATGATCTGGCTGGTCCCGTACCCCCGGAGCTGGGCGAGCTTTCTCAGCTTACCAGACTCTCGATAGCTTCGAACCCCGGACTCAACGGTTCGCTGCCCATCGAATTGACGAACCTGCAGCTCAAGAGGTTTAATTGGAGGAACACGGGGCTCTGCGCTCCAAGCGACGACGCTTTCCAGGCGTGGCTAGCGACCATCGAGGAACATATCGGCGGCCCGACGTGTCCGTAGCGGTACCGGAGCGGGGCCTTGGAACGCGTGCTGTGGCTACCTAAGGAAGGAGATCGGTAGACTCCAAAGGCATCCGATGCGGTCGATTGGATTCCCGTTCGGGAAGAGGTATGCAATGAGGTAACCGCGAGGCCATCAATTCTGTAAGTCATTCCATAACATAAAGTTTATCACGTCACCTCACATCGCCACCGTCGAAGGCGTGGGGGTCACGCTCAACCTCGACTACCTTCAGTTGTCGGCCTTGGCGACGCTCGCTACGCCGAGCGACGGAGGTGCATATTCCGCCAACTCGGAAGACCCCAGCTTCCCGCCATTCAAGTACGTTTTCCCGCCCTAGCGGCAAGATCCAGCCAAGTCCCGTAAGACGGCAGGAAACGCAGATCGTGCAGTCCTGTAATACTTTAGACGATTTCCTACCGGGATTCAGGCCCTATGTGCTCTGCCGGGCCGGCGCCATCCCACTTTCCGACGCGGGCCGCGCACACTTATGCTACGGAGGTGCTTTGCCTTTCGGTTCCCTTTGCCCCGGTGCGTCCATGGGTACAATCGGTAGACGAACGCTGGCAGCAACGCTGGTCGCCCTTCTCTCCGCTCCCACGGCTCTGGCGGCCGTGCAGGGCCTCTCCGACGATGAACTCGCGCCCCTCGTGACCCGCGTCGAAGAAGGCGTGCTGGAGCGCGCCAAGCTCGCACAGGTCATGGTCGACAAGATCTTCTCCTTCTCCGAACTGGGGCAGCAGGAGATCGAGACCTCGGCCTACATCACCGGGATCCTGGAGGAGAACGGCTTCACCGTCGAGTACGGGCCCGTGGGCATCCCGACCGCCTGGTTCGCGCGCTGGGGCAGCGGTTCGCCGGTCATCTCCTTCGGGTCCGACATCGATGGAATTCCGAAGGCCAACCAGAAGCCCGGCGTCGCCTATCACGACCCCCTGGTTCCGGGCGCGCCCGGCCACGGCGAAGGTCACAACTCCGGGCAGGCCGTGAACGTCGTGGCGGCGCTCGCGCTCAAGGAGGTCATGGAGGCCGAGGGGATCGAGGGCACGCTCGTGCTCTGGCCCGGGGTCGCGGAGGAGCAGTTGGGCTCCAAGGCCTGGTACGTGCGGGACGGCTACCTCGAGGACATCGACGTCACCCTCTTCACGCACGTGAGCAGCAACCTGTCGGTGAGCTGGGGCCAGGGGAGCGGCACGGGACTCGTTTCCGTGGAGTTCACCTTCGAGGGCGAGGCCGCCCACGGCGCGGGCGCGCCCTGGCGGGGCCGCAGCGCGCTCGACGCGGTCGAACTGATGAACGTCGCCTGGAACTTCCGGCGCGAGCACCTGCGACCCGACCAGCGCTCCCACTACGTGATCAGCGACGGCGGCGACCAGCCGAACGTCGTGCCGCCGAGCGCCTCGGTATGGTACTTCATCCGCGAGATGGACTACGAGGACATCAAGCGCAACTTCGACACGGCCATCCGCATCGCGGAGGGCGCGGCCCTGATGACCGACACCGAGATGTCGTACCGGATCATCGGAGCCGCCTGGCCGCGACACTTCAACAAGGTCGTGGCCGAGACGATGCACGGACACATCGAGGAGGTCGGGCTTCCGGAGTGGACCGACGACGATCACGACTTCGCGAGCGCCGTGCAGCAGTCTGTGGGAAGCGTCCCATCCGGGATGCCCATCGCGCTCTCGGGCCTGGGGGAGCCGGGGCCGCGCCGGAGCGGCGGGTCCGACGACATCGGCGACATCTCGTGGAACGTGCCCACGGTGACGCTGCGCTTCCCGTCGAACGTGCCGGGACTTCCGGGTCACCACTGGTCGAGCGCCATGGCGATGGCGACTCCCATCGCGCACAAGGGCGCGGTCGCCGGCGCGCGCGTCGTGGCCCGCACGGCGCTCCAGCTCTTCGCCCAGCCGGAACTCGTCGAGGACGCGTGGACCTACTTCCGGGAGGAACAGACCTCCGCCATGGAGTATGTCCCCTTCATCGGACCGGACGACCCGCCCCCGATCGACCTCAACCGGGAGATCATGGACACCTTCCGTCCGCTCCTCGAGAAGTTCTATTATGACGAGACGCGCTTCGACACGTATCTTGACCAGTTGGGGATCAAGTATCCGACTCTCTCGCGGCCGGCTTCGGCTTCCGCGGAGGACCGGCGGGATCACCCGGGATCGGATTGAGAACGTTTGCAACCGGAGTTGTTCGATGATTGACACAAGCCGCAGGCTTATCTCCACGGTCGCCGCCATGTTGTTCGTGGTGACCCTCACCGGCGCGGGTGGCCCCACTGAGGTCGTCACGGAGCCGCCGGCCGACGCGCCGGCGGCGGCATCGACCGACGATCCCACCGAGGTGGGCTGGCGCCTCCTGGCCAGCCTCAACTACCGGACCGGCGAACCGAGCGAGGAGTTGGCGGCCCTCTCGGGCAAGCTCGTCAAGATCCCCGGATTCACGGTGCCCCTCGAAGACTGGGCGTCCTCGGCGACGGAATTCCTCCTCGTGCCCTATGTCGGCGCCTGCATCCACACGCCGCCTCCCCCGCCCAACCAGCTCGTCTACATCGAGATGGATGAGGGCAAGCGGGCGAAGCTGGACGGGTGGAACCCGGTGTGGGTCGAGGGCGTGCTGACGATCGAGATGACGGAGAGCGTTTACGGCTACGTCGGTTTCACCCTCTCCGGTCAGCAGGTCTATCCGTACGAGTCCTGATCCGTGATGCGGCCACTTGCATGCACTGAGCGCGCCCTCGCCGAGCCGGGGGCGCGCTTTTTTCTGAGTTACTGCGCAGGGAGACGCCAGTAGATGAGCCTCGCAATCGACCTCCGACGCCTGCGCTTCCGCTACGGTGGAGGCCCCTGGGTGCTGGACATCCCCGAACTGACCCTCGAGCGGGGGACGCGCGCGTTCCTGTTCGGTCCGAGCGGGAGCGGCAAGACCACGCTTCTCGGCGTGCTGGCGGGAGTGCTGGAAGCGGAAGAAGGCGAGGTCAGGGTGCTCGGCGAGGATCTCGCGTCGCTCTCGGGCGCGCAACGGGACGCCTTCCGGGCGGAGCACATCGGCTACGTCTTCCAGATGTTCAACCTCATCCCCTACCTGTCGGTGCTCGACAACATCGCGCTCCCCGCGCGCATGAACGCGGAACGCCGGGCCCGGCTGGACGGGACGGGCGTGCGGGAGACCGCCACGCAGCTGGCCGATCATCTCCAGATCGGCGACCTGCTGAAGAAGCCGGTGACGGAACTCTCGGTGGGTCAGCAGCAGCGCGTGGCCGCCTGCCGGGCGCTGATCGGGTCTCCCGAACTCATCGTCGCCGATGAACCGACCTCCTCCCTGGACTTCGACCGCCGGGAGGCCTTCCTCGAACTGCTCTTTCAGGAGTGCGAGCGCGCCGGCGCCACGCTGGTGTTCGTGAGCCACGACCGCACCCTGGAGGGCATGTTCTCCCGCACCATCTCGCTTCCCGACGTCAACAAGGCGGTGCTCTGATGCTGATTTTCGACCTCGCGCTCAAGTCGCTCCGGAATCGCGCCTTCAGCACCTCGCTCACGGTGGGCTCCATCGCCCTCAGCGTCGCCCTCCTCATGGGCGTCGAGAACGTGCGCGTGGGCATGCGCGAGAGCTTCTCCAACACCATCAGCCAGACCGACCTCATCGTGGGCACCAAGGGCGGCACGATTCAGCTGCTGCTGTATTCGGTGTTCGGCATGGGGGCGCCGACGGAGAACGTCTCGTGGGAGGCCTACAGGGAGTGGGCGGACCACCCCGCGGTCGAGTGGACCATCCCCTACGGCCTGGGGGACAGCCACAGAGGGTTCCGGGTCATCGGCACGAACGAGGACTTCTACCGCCACTACCGCTACCGGGGAGGTCAGCAGATCGCGCTGGCGGAGGGACGGGCGAACGAGGGCCTGTTCGACGTGACGCTGGGCGCGGACGTGGCGGCCGAGCTGAACTACGCGCTCGGCGACGAGATTGCGGTCACGCACGGGCTCGGCGAAGTGGGCTTCATCAACCACGACCACATGCCCTTCACGGTCACGGGCGTGCTCGCGAAGACGTTCACCCCCGTCGACCGCGCAATCTACGTGACGCTCGAGGGCATGGAGGCCATCCACTGGGAGGACGGCGCGCCGCCGGCGTCGGACGACGAACACGACCACGAGGCGGAGGCGCAGGCGGCCCCGTCCGACGACGGCCACGCCCACGAGGACGAGGCGGAGGCGGCCCATGACGACGACCACGCCCACGACGACGAGGCCGAGGCGGCCCACGACGAGGACGGGCACGACCACGATGACGACGGCGACGCCCACGCCGACGAAGCGGAGGCGGCTCCCGCGGACGACGGCCACGCCCATGACGACGAGGCCGAGGCGCAGGCCGCTCCCGCCGACGACGGCCACGTCCACGCGGAGGACATCTCGATCGAGGATGTCGAGGTCACCCAGGTCACCTCGTTCTTCGTGGGTACGACCAACCGCCGGGACGTGCTCCAGCTGCAGCGCGAGATCAACGACTTCGAGGATGAGCCGATGATGGCCGTGATCCCCGGCGTCGCCCTGAACGAGATGTGGCAGGGCCTGGCCTACGCCGAGACCGGGCTACGGCTGGTGGCCATCTTCGTCGTCCTGGTAGGACTGCTCGGTATGCTGGTCTCGCTCTACACGTCGCTCAACGAGCGCAGGCGCGAAATGGCGATCCTGCGCGCCGTCGGCGCCGGTCCCAACCGGATCATCACCCTGCTCGTGCTCGAATCGCTGTGTCTGGCCTCGGCGGGAGCGCTCGCGGGACTCACGCTGGTGTATGCGCTGCTCGCGGTCGCACAGCCCCTCGTCGAAGCGCAGGCGGGGCTCTTCATCCCGATCCGGCCACCCGGTTCCGTCGAGCTGCTCTTCCTCGGCGCCGTGGTCCTGGCCGGATTCCTGATGGGATTCGTACCCGCGCTCAAGGCCTACCGCACCGCCCTCCACGACGGGCTGGCGGTGCGGGTGTAGCGGACCGCGGGCTGCCGGCGGCTCTCAGCTTGCCGGCAACTCTCAGTCTGCTGGCAGCTCTCAGCTCGACGCGCGGGCGGGCTCCTCCACTTGCGCATACGCGTCGTGCTCGTGGATCGACTCGAAGTTGATCACGTGGACGCTGAACCAGGTCACGTGGCTCAGTGCGCGAAGACGGAGCGTGACCTCGCGGACCAGGTCCTCGACGAACCGGGGGTTGTCGTACGCGTGCTCCGTGACCCACTTCTCGTCGGCGCGCTTCAGCACGGGATAGAGCTCGCACGAGGCCGATGCGTCCACCAGCGCCACGACGTCCTCGATCCACAGCCGCCCCGTGAAGCGCGTCTTGACGGTGACGATGCTGCGCTGGTTGTGCGCCCCGCGCGCGCTGATCTCCCGGGAGCACGGACACAGCGTCGTCACGGGGATCTTGACCGTGAGGATGAAGTCGTCCTCCGCTCCGCTGGAGGCGTCGAAGGCGCAATCGTAGGACAGCAGGCCCGCCGCACCGGTTACGGGAGCTTCCTTCTCCACGAAGTAGGGGAAGGAGATGCCGAGGTGGGCGGTCTCGGCATTGAGACGCTCGCGCATCGTGCGCAGGATCGCGGGCAGCGCTTCCACCGAGATCTCGTCATTGTACGAATTGAGGATCTCCATGAAGCGGCTCATGTGGGTCCCCTTGAAGTCGTGGGGAAGGTCCACGGACATGTCGATGTTCGCGATCGTGTGCTGAGCCGTCTTCCGACGGTCCCTCACGGAGATGGGGAAGCGGACGTTCTGTACGCCCACGCGGCTGATCGGCACCCTGCGCGTGTCGCGATGGGCCTGCACGTCGGCCAGCGGAGCCGCGTCGAGGATCTTCGTCATATGTCATCAACCTTACCGGGTTCATGCCGTCCATCGGGTTCCACGATCCAGCCAAACTATCGAAAAAGGGGCGCGGGGGCTCATATTCCCGCCATGGACGATTCATCGGAAGGGCCGGGCGGCGGCGTCGCCCGCATCGGCATCCTCTCGGTTTCGGACCGTGCCTCCCGAGGCGAGTACGAGGACCGGGGCGGTCCGGGGGTTGCGGCGTATCTCAGAGATGTCCTCACCTCCCCCTGGGAGGCGGCCACGCGCGTCATCCCCGACGAGACGGAGCTGATCCGCGCGACTCTGGTCGAGCTGGTCGACGAGGCCGGTTGTTGCCTGGTCATCACCACTGGCGGCACCGGACCCGCCCCACGCGACGTCACTCCGGAGGCGACCGTCGCGGTGCTCGACAAGGAACTCGCCGGTTTCGGTGAAGCGATGCGCGCGGTCTCCCGGCCCCACGTGCCGACCGCGATCCTCTCGCGCCAGACGGCGGGGGTGCGGGGTTCGGCGCTGATCATCAACCTCCCGGGGTCACCCAAGGCCATCCGCGAGTGCCTGGACGCGGTGTTCGCGGCGGTGCCCGACTGCGTCGACCTCATCGGCGGACCCCGTCTGGAAACGGATCCGGACAGGGTGGAGGCCTATCGCCCCCACTGACCCGTCACCGTAGCGGGCAGGTTGCATAATTATTCACCATCCGGTATAATCTCCCGCTTCTTGAGCGGTTCTTGACCGATTTTCCCCACTGCCATTCTCGGGATCTACGCATGAATAAAGACACGACGAAGAACGTGAAGCGGGTCGCCCTGGCGTATTCCGGCGGCCTCGACACATCGGTGATGGTCACCTGGCTGAAGGAGAACTACGGCTGCGAAGTCGTCGCGGCCGCGGTGGATGTCGGGCAGCGGGAAGACTTCGACGAGATCCGCGACAAGGCGCTGGCGACGGGAGCCGTCGCCTGCCGCGTCGTCGATCTCCGCGAGCGGTTCCTCACCGAGTGCGCCTTCCCGGCGCTCAGGGCGGGGGCCGTGTACGAGGGCCGCTACCTCCTCGGGACCTCCCTCGCCCGGCCCGTGATCGCGGCCGCCCAGGTCGAGGTCGCGCGGGAGTTCGACTGCGACGCCGTCGCGCACGGCTGCACCGGAAAGGGCAACGACCAGGTTCGCTTCGAACTCGCCTACCAGGCGCTCGCTCCGGAGCTGACCGTCATCGCCCCCTGGCGCGAATGGGAGATCACGTCGCGCGAGGACGCCTTCGCCTATGCCGCGGAACGGGACATCCCCGTGCCGGGCAGCCCCCGGAAGCTCTACAGCATCGACCGGAATCTGTGGCACACCTCGTTCGAGGGCGGCATCCTCGAGGATCCGATGGCGGCGACGCCGGACGAGTTGCGCGAACTCACGGCGGACCCGGCCGAGGCGCCGGACACGCCGGAGGACGTTGTCATCTCGTTCGAACGCGGGGTGCCGGTCGCGCTCGACGGCGAAGCGCTCGATCCCGTGACGCTCGTGCAGAGGCTGAACGAGATGGCCGGCGCCCACGGCGTGGGGCGGGTCGACCTCGTGGAGAACCGGCTCGTCGGCATGAAGAGCCGCGGCGTCTACGAGACGCCGGCCGGGACCGTCCTCCTCGCCGCGCTCGCGGACCTGGAGGCGCTCACCCTCGACCGCGACACGGCGGGCTTCAAGCGCGGCATCGCGGACCGGTACGGGGAACTCGTCTACCAGGGTCTCTGGTTCTCGCCGCTGCGGGCGGCGTTCGACGCCTTCCTGGACGAGGCGCACGCCATGTCGACCGGAGACGTGACCGTGCGGCTGTTCAAGGGTTCCGCGATGCCCGTCGCGCGCACGTCCCGCTACTCGCTGTACCGGGAGGACCTCGCCACGTTCGAGGAGGACTCGGTCTACGACCAGGCCGATGCGGGCGGGTTCGTCCGCCTGTGGGGCCTCCCCTCGAGTCTCGCCGCGCGGGTGCGGGCGAGGGCGGCGAGCGGCGACCGGGACTGGGCCGCGTCCGCTTCCGTCGAGACCGTTCGAAGCTCGGCGAAGCCGATGCAGCGGCCCGGGCGGGCGGCGGCATCCGGGTCGCGCTGAACCGTCCGATGCCGGACGATGCTCTCTGGGGAGGGCGCTTCGCGGCGCCCGTCCATCCGGCGGTCCAGGAGTTCACGAACTCGCTGCCGTTCGACCGCCGGCTTGTCCGGCACGACCTCCTCGCGAGCCTCGCGCACGCCCGCATGCTGCGCGAGACGGAGATCCTCGCCGGAAGCGACAGCGACCTGATCCTGTCCGGCCTGTCGGAGATGCTGCGGGAGGTGGAGACGGGACTCGAGGTCGAGGGGCCGGATGAGGACGTGCACACCTGGATCGAACGCACGCTCGTCGAGCGCGTGGGAGACGCCGGCAAGCGGCTCCACACGGCGAGGAGCCGGAACGACCAGACGGCCGTCGCGCTGAGGCTGTACGTGCGCGAGCGCCTCGAGGACATCCTCTCCGGGGTCGCCGGCCTGCAGCGCGTGCTGACCGGCCAGGCGGCCTCGTTTCGCGAGACCTTTCTGCCCGGCTACACGCACCTCCAGCCGGGGCAGCCGGTGAGCCTCGCGCACCACCTGCTCGCCCACGTGGCCTCGCTCGGCGCGGACGCGGAACGGCTCCGGGCGGCGCACCGGCTGGCCGGCGTGTCGCCGCTCGGCGCGGGCGCGCTTGCCGGCACGTCGTTCCCCATCGACCCGGCCCGCAGCGCCGCGCTGCTCGGGCTCGACCGCACCTTCGCCAACAGCATGCACATCGTGGGCGACCGCGACTACGTGCTCGACGCGGCCTACGCCTGCGCCATGCTCTCCGTGCATCTCTCACGCTGGGCGGACGAGATCGTGCTCTGGTCGACGCGGGAGTTCAGGTTCATCGAACTCGACGACTCCGTGGCGCAGGGCAGCAGCATCATGCCGCAGAAGAAGAACCCCGAGGCGGCGGAGATCCTGCGCGGGAAGTCGGCCCGGGCCATCGGGAACGTGACGGCGCTGCTCGCGCTGATGAAAGGTCTTCCGCTCACGTTCAACAGCGACTTTCAGGAAGACAAGGAACGCCTGTTCGACACGCTCGACACGGCGGACTGGTCCCTCGCGGCAGCGATTGCGGTGGCGCGGGGTGTTAACTACCGGACGGACGTGATGAAAGCCGCGCTGGGGGGCGGGATGCTGACCGCCACCGAACTCGCCGACCATCTCGTCCGCCACGGCGTCCCGTTCCGGCGGGCGCACCACCAGGTCGGCGAGGCGGTGCGCCTGGCCGAGGAAGGCGGAGTGGAACTATGGGAACTGGATCTCGAGACCCTGCGGACGTGCTGTCCTTCCGCGGGCGACGACGTACACGAAGTGCTGCGTCCGCCGGCCGCCGTCGCGGCGCACGATTCGCCGGGCGGGCCGGCGCCGGGACGCGTGCTGGAGCAGTTGCAGGAAGTGGACCGCGAGGTGACGGCGCTCGAAGCCTGGCTGGACGGGCGCACCGATCCGCCGATCCGGCGCGCTCACCTCGAGGAGCGGCTCCTGGACACGTTGCTTACATGAACCACGCGAGGCTCTCATGACTCCCGAACGCCGCAGGACCCGCGAGCGGGCCATCCTGCACATCATCGACACCCAGGAGATCCGGAGCCAGATCGAACTCGTGGCGGCGCTCGCGCGCGAGGGGATCCCGACCACGCAGACGACGCTGTCCCGCGACTTCCGGCGCCTCGGCATCGTGAAGCGGGCCGACGCCGGCGGACCGAGATATCACCGCCCGGGACGGGACACGACTCCGCCCTGCCCGCAGCGCATGCTGGCGGCGACACTCAGCGAACTGGCACTGGACGTCGGCCCGGGCAATGCGCTGTTCGCGATTCGCACGCTGAGCGGCTGCGCCAATGCCGTCGCGATCTCCATCGACGAAGCGGATCTGGATGGCGTCCTCGCGACGGTGGCGGGAGATGACACGATCCTCGTGCTGTGCCGCGACGCGAAGACCCGTTCCAGGCTCGTGGACGAACTGAGGTCGCTCGCCAAGCTCTGACCCGCGCCGCGAGCAGCCGCGACGACGCGGCTGCGCACCGGCTAGCGGGTGCCGCTCGTGATCGCCTGTCCCGGGTAGGCGCCGGGCACAAGCTCGCCGTCTCGGACCACGGCCGTTCCCTCGACGAGCAGGTGCATCACGCCCTCCGAGGGCGCCGCCGGGTCCGCGTAGGTCGCGCGGTCGATGATCGTCTCCGGGTCGAAAACGACGATGTCCGCGTCGGCGCCGACCTGGACCCTTCCCTTCCGCGCCATGACGGGGGCGAACCCCTCGACGCGCTGCGCCGGCAGGATCGTCATCTTCGCGAGGGCGTCCATCAGGCTCAGCGCCCCGCGCTCGCGCACGTAGTATCCCAGCACCCGCGAATAGGTGCCGGCGCCCCGCGGGTGGATCGCCTGGTACAGGTACGGGATCCCGTCGCTCGCCACGATCACGTCGGGCTGCGCGACGATCCACTCGTTCGTCTCCTCGCTCCTCCCGTGGATCACGACCCAGCCGCCCTGATCCCGGTAGTGCCGGAAGGTCGCGGCGTTCAGCCGCTCCGGGGTCCCCGACCACTGCAGGCGACCGTATTCCTCGTCGGAGGCGCCCTCCCACGGGTCGAAGAGGGCCGATTCGATCCGCGTCGAGCCCGCGGTGTAGGGGTAGGATTCCGTCGTGATGTCGATCCCGCGCTCGCGCGCCCCGCGGATCATCTCCAGCGTCATGCGCGCCATCTCGTCGGCGCTCGAGTTCATGTGGACGATGTGGAGCGAGGCCCCGGTCGCGAGCGCGTTCGCGATCACCTCCTGGAAGGCCCCCAGCGTGCCGCCCGAGTTCTCGCCGCGGATGTGGACGTAGGCCGGCGCTCCCTGCGCGGCCGCGAGCTGGAAGACGCGGTAGATCTCCGTCCTCGAGGCGCCCGGCGTGTACGTGATGCCGAACCCGATGCCGAGCCCGCCCTCCTCCAGGCCCGTCGCGATGAGCCCGTTCAGTTCGAGCATCTCGTCGTCGTCGATCGACCCGTAGACCGCGTCGAACTCGAAGGGGCTGGCTTCGCCCGGCGGCGTCATCACCGAGTGGCCGACATCGAAACCCGCGAGCAGCTTCGTGCGCGCGCCCGGGTGGCTCACCGTCGCCCCGAAGTGGATGGGCGCCGTCCCCTCGCGGGAGGCGACCCATTCGGCCACCGGGTACACGCCGAGCTCCATCTCGAGGGCCGTCGTCACGCCGTCGAGCGCCTGGAGCTTCGCGCTCACCGTGTCCTGCCCGTGCGCGTGCAGGTCGACGAAGCCGGGCGCGACGACGAGGCCGGTGGCGTCGATCGTGTCCCGTCCCGCGACGCCCCCCTCCAAGATGGCCGTGACGCGTCCATCCGCGACGGCGACATTGCGCACGGCGTCGAGGCGCGTCTCCGGGTCCATGACCCGGCCGCCGAGGATGACGAGGTCCGCGACGCCTTCCGCGCCGACCGCCGCGTCTCCGCTTCCGGGGGAACCTTCGGGGGAAGCGCACGCCGCGAACGCGAGGGCCGCCAGCCACGCCGCTCGCCGTCCGCGACCGCCCGTGCGACCCGCGGTGCGATGGATCGTCATGCGACCACCTTTCCGGGGTTCATGAGGCCCTTCGGGTCGAGCGCCTCCTTGATCGAGCGCATGGCGTCCACTGCATCTCCGTGCTGCGCCCGCATGTAGGGGACCTTCCCGTAGCCGACCCCGTGCTCGCCGGTGCAGGTGCCGCCGACCGAGATCGCCTGCTCGATCATGCGCGCGTTCACCCGCTTCGCGCGCGCCATCTCCTCCTCATCTTCCGGATCGATGATGAAGAGGACGTGGAAGTTGCCGTCTCCCGCGTGGGCGACGATCGGGGCGAGGAGGCCCTCCGCATCGATGTCCTCGCGGGTCTTCAGGAGACAGTCGGCGAGCGAGGAGATCGGGACGCAGACGTCCGTCGCCCACCCCCGGGCTCCCGGACGGAGGGCGAGCGACGCGTAGTAAGCCTCGTGCCGGGCCGCCCACAGCCGCGATCGTTCCTCGGCCCGCGTGGCCCACTCGAAGTCCGTCCCGCCGAGTTCCTTCGCGATGAGACCCACCTCGGTCGACTGTTCCTCGACGCCTGCGGCCGTCCCGTGGAACTCGAAGAAGAGCGTGGGACGGACCGGGTAGTCGAAGTCGGAGTACCGGTTCACCGCGTCCATCTGCACGTCGTCGAGGAGTTCGACGCGCGCGACCGGCACCCCGCTCTGGATCGTGTAGATCACCGCGTCCACCGCGTCGGCCAGCGTCGGGAAGGAGCACACCGCCGAGGCGATCGCCTCGGGGATCCCGTGCAGCCTGAGCAGGACCTCCGTGATGATGCCGATCGTGCCCTCGGAGCCCAGGAAGAGCCGCGTGAGGTCGTAGCCCGCGGAGGATTTTCTCGCGCGGCCGCCCGTCCGGATCACCGTCCCGTCCGGGAGCACGACGGTGAGCCCGAGGACGTTCTCGCGCATCGTGCCGTAGCGAACCGTGGTCGTCCCCGAGGCGCCGGTCGCGGCCATCCCGCCCAGGCTCGCGTCGGCACCCGGATCGATGGGGAAGAAGAGGCCCGTCCCCTTCAGGTGCTGCTCGAGCGCCTTGCGCGTCATGCCCGCCTCGACGCGGCAGTCCATGTCCTCGGGGTTGAGGTCGATGAGGCGCGTGAGGCCGCTCGTGGCGATCGTCACCCCCCCGCGCAGGGCGGCGACGTGCCCTTCGAGCGAGGTCCCGGCGCCGAACCCGATCATCGGGACGCCGTGCCGGTGGCAGGCGCGCACGGCCGCGGACACCTCCGCCGTGGACTCGGGGAAGATGACCGCGTCGGGCGGCTCGTTGGCGTGGAACGATTCGCCTTCGCCGTGCTGGCGGCGCATCGCCTCGGCCGTCGTGAAACGGTCGCCGAACACCTCTTCGAGTTCGGTCTCGAGCGCCGCCGGGAGCGGGGTCCGTTTCGTCGGTGCGGTCGTGCTCATGCCGGACGTTGCCGCCCGGCCCCGCCGTTCGTCAAACGCCGTCCGGGGGACGGCGATCCCGCGGACGGTCTCTTGACCCGTCCCGGCGGTGCCCGGACTTTGCGCGCATGGACATGCGTGGAGTGATGCTCTTTCTGCATCTGGTCGGGCTGGCGCTGTGGTTCGGCGTCACCTTTTCGCTCGCGATCCTCGGCGTCCGGGCCAACAAGACGGGCGACCGGAACGTGATCGCGTTCATCTATCGCGCCGGCCACCGGCTGCTCCGGGGCCCCGGGCTCCTCGGCATGCTGCTGACCACGATCGCCGGCTTCGGCCTCGCCGGACTCGGCGGCTACGGCGTCTTCCGGCTCACGCCGCACTGGCAGTTTCAGATGCAGGTGTTGGGGCTCATCGCCTTCGTCCTCGCGGTCGCGGTCCAGATCCCCAACTCGGGCCGGCTCGCGCGCGCCGCGGAGGCCTCCGCCAACGCCGACGAGGACAGCGCCTCGTTCGTCCGCTTCCGGAAGACGAACGCGATCGTTGCCTCGATCAACGGCGTACTCATCCTGATCGTCACCCTGCTGGGCACCATCCGCCCCATGTAGGCGGCCTCAGTCGGAGGGCGAAGCGGACCCGCCGAGTTGCGCGAAGTGGTTTGCGCGCCGGTAGGCCCATTCCGCGGCCTCCAGGTTCCCGTACAACTCCTCGGAGATGCCCTGGGAGACGTGCGCGAAGTAGTAGGCGCCGGGGATGTTCGACCTCGTGGACGGATCCGGCCACTCGCTCCATGCCAGGATGTCGTCAACGAGCAACACCTCTTCCAGCAGTTGTCCAGTGCGGATCCGGTCGTTCCACGCCGGCAGCCCCGAACCCCGGAAGTACTCGCCCAGGTCGACGAGCGCCTCGGATGCCTCGAGCGGCCCGTCCGCGAGCTTGAAGGCGAGCCCCTGCCGGACGAGGTGCGGCTGAAGCTGCCACCGGTCCCACAGGGGCCTCGCCGTGGACGCGAAGTAGACCGGCCGGTCCCCCAGCGACTGCCGCGCGATCTGGAACACGCGGATATCGGCTGGCGATAGAACGTCGCCTTCCCTCAGCGGACCCGTGATCCAGTCGGAAAGCCGATAGGTCGAGTCCTCGGATATGGACTGTCCCCGCGAGAGGGCATCGATCCCCGTACCGGATGGCGGGACGGCCGAACGCGTAGGCGGCGTCGCGGCCATCTCCGCGTACAGCTCCGCTGCCGTCGCCGCGTCGAACGGCCGCTGGCACACGATCGTCGTCGGAGAATCCTCCGGTGACTCCCCCGGTTCGCACGGCTTCGTCAGCCGCCGCAGTTGCCGGTGGTACCAGTCCGTCCCCAGGTACGACTGCACGATCACCGTCACGTCGCGCCGGATCCCCTCCACCTCCTGCAGATACCAGAGCGGGAAGGTGTCGTTGTCGCCGTAGGTGAAGAGCACGGCGTAGGGTTCGACGGACTGCAGCATGTTGTAGGCGAGGTTGCGCGCCGCGCGGTCCCCGCTCCGGTCGGCCCGGGCGAAGTTGAAAAAGAAGGGGATGAGACCGAGCGCGAGGAGCGCGGCCGCCTTCCGGTGCCGGGGGCCGAACCCCGCCGGTATCCGCTCCGGCTCGCGCGCCGCGGCTGCTTTCGGCGAACTCCGACGCGGAGCCGCGGTCCACCGTCCCCACAGGGCGGCGAGTCCCAGCCCGGCGTAGATCCCCCACATCTGGAAGCCGATGATGAAGAAGTAGTCGCGTTCGCGGACCTCGTGGGCGTCGAGGAGCGGCGCCTCCTCCCAGTACATCGAGTAGCCGTACCTGAAGTTCAGGTAGTAGACGAGCAGCAGCGTGACGGTGAAGAAGAGCGTGCCCGCGTAGACGAACGTCTTCCGGTCGCGCCGCAGGTGGGTCCACAGGCCGACGAGCGCGAGGAAGAGGAAGAGAATGCTCGCGGCGACCCGGGCGCCCGGCGGCAGCGAGCGCGCCCACTGCCAGTCGAAGTACTGCCAGTAGTTCGCGTACTGGGCGGAGAACGGCGCCTGGCGGAGCGTGACTGGCGTCGGGGCGTACTGGGCGCGGATCAGCGAGAGGGCGAGCGGTTCGCACGCCACGGCGAGCTTCCTCTTCCCGTAGGGGTCGTCGATCCGCCGGGGCGTGACGGCCGAGAGGAGCGTGGGACACTCGGGGTCCGCCTCGTCGATGATCGGGTTCTGCGCCGAGCGGATGGGGACGAAGAGGAACTGCAGCGAGTAGCCCACGGCGAGGAGCGCCACGGCGGGTCCCAGGACGCGCGGGTTCAGGGCGGCCCGCCAGCGGTGCAGCAGCACGAAGGCGGCCAGCGCCAGCGCCGGGAGCATCGACATCGTGTGGTTCGCCCACCCCAGCCCGAGCAGGAGCGCGATGAGGAGGAGAAGACGGTTGCCGCGCACGGTGTCCGCCCGGTCCATCCAGACCATGGCGAGGTAGCTCACGAGGGCCACGACGAACATCGAGAGGGGATAGACCTTCTCGTTCAGGTTCGACTGGGTCCACACGGTGAAGGCGGTGGCCCCGATCCACACGGCGGCGACCGCGGCGACGAGCACCTCGTGCCGGTTCTCGCGGAAGCGCCCGACGATGCGGACGACGGCCAGGAACCAGAAGAAGCTCGCGCCGGCGGAGAGGGTGGCGCCGAGCGCGTTGATCCGCAGCGCGACGGGGAGGCCCGTGAACCCGGTCAGGAGGTCCCACACGCGGCCGATGACGACGAAGAGCGGATTCCCCGGCGGGTGGGGGAGCCCGAGGATGTGCGCCGTCGTCACATACTCCGACGCGTCCCAGAACCCGACCGTCGGAGCGAGCGTCAGGAGATAGAGAACCCAGATCGCGGACGCGGTCAGCAGCCCCCAGGCCCGCAGCGTCAGCGGGCCGACCTTCTCCCGCTCCACGTCGGTGGGGTGTCGCGGCATCACGCTCAGTTGGCGGGGGCTCCGAGACCCGCAAGGAACCCGAAACGGTCCGCGCGCTGATACGCCCGCTCGGCGG
The DNA here is from genome assembly GCA_022825725.1 of Gemmatimonadota bacterium. Taxonomy (GTDB): domain Bacteria; phylum Gemmatimonadota; class Gemmatimonadetes; order Palauibacterales; family Palauibacteraceae; genus Palauibacter. The sequence goes on along the minus strand of JAJDWE010000030.1, from coordinate 43,916 downwards.
CTTCCACGTCGCCCAGGTGCTCCTCCGTCATCCCCTGCAGGTAGTACGCGAGGTAGTACTGGGCCGGGATGCTCGACTGCGTGGACGGCTCGGGCCACTCCTCCCATCCCAGCACGTCTTCGACCTCGAACACCTCCCACAGCAGTTCCGCCGTGCGCACCCGGTCGTTCCACGTCGGCGAAATCGTGTTCGGCATGTACTCGCGCAGGTCCACGAGGTCGTCCGTCGCCTCGAGCGGCGCGTCCACGAGCTTGAAGGCGAGCCCGTGCCGGACGAGGTGCGGCTGCAGCCCCCACTTCCCGTACACGGGCGGAGCGGTCGCCGCGAAGTAGACCGGCCGGTCCCCCAGCGACTGCTGTATGATGTGGAACACGAGGATGTCGGGGTACAGAATCGAGTCCCCGCCGCGCACCGTCGCCGTCACCGCACTCGAGACCCGGAACGCCGTGTCCCGGGCGACTGCGATCCCCGGCGTGAGTCCGTCGATCTGCTCGTCGGTGAGGGCGATGATCGAGCGCGAGGGGGGCGTCGCTTCCGCGTCGGCATACGGGCTCGCCGAATTCGCCTCATCGAAGGGACGCTGGCACACGACGGTCGTCGGGGAATCCGCCGCGGACACCCCCGGCTCGCACGGCGTCGTCAGCGACCGCAACTGCTTCGGATACCAGTCCGTGCCGAGGTAGGAGTGGACGATGACGGTCACGTCGCGCCGAATCCCCTCTACCTCCTGCAGGTACCAGAGCGGGAAGGTGTCGTTGTCCCCGTTTGTGAACAGCACGGCGTACGGCTCGACCGACTGCAGGATGTTGTACGCCCAGTCGCGGGCCGCGCTGTCCTCCGTCCGGTCCGCGCGCGCGAAGTTGAAGAGGAAGGGCACGAGCGCGACGGCGAGGATCGGCGCCGCCCTCCGGTGCCGCGCGCTGAATCCGGCCGGGCGGTCCTCCGGCAGACTCGTCCGGTCCGGGGGCACCGCGCTCCGCCGTCGATCCGGGACGGACCAGTTGCCCCACAGCGCGACGAGCCCCAGTCCGGCGTAGATCCCCCACAGCTGGAAGCCGATGATGTAGAAGTAGTCCCGCTCCCGGACCTCGTGCTGGAGGATGTTCGGCACCTCCTCCAGGTAGAGGGAGTAGCCGTGCTTGAAATTCAGGTAGTAGACGAGGAGCAGCGTGACCGTGAAGAAGAGCGTGCCCGCGTAGACGAAGGTCTTCCGGTCGCTCCGGAAGTGGGTCCACAGACCGAGGAGCGCGAGAAAGAGGAAGATCATGCTGACGGCGACCCGGCCGCCCGGCGGCAGCGAGCGCGCCCACTGCCAGTCGAAGTACTGCCAGTAGTTCGCATACTGGCGGTGAAGCGGAGCCTGGCGCTGCGTGACCGGCCCCGGGCCGTACTGGTCGCGGATGAGCGACAGCGCGAGCGGCTCGCACGCCACCGAGATCTTGCTGTTCCCGAACCGGTCGTCGATCACGCTCGGCGTGACGGCCGAGAGGAGCGTCGGACACTCCGGGTCCGCCTCGTCGATGATCGGGTTCTGCGCCGACCGGATGGGGACGAAGAGGAGCTGCACCGAGTAGCCGACCGCGAAGAGCACGACCCCCAGCCCGAGGACGCGCGGGTTCAGCGCGGCCCGCCAGCGGTTGAGGAGGACGAAGAGCGCGAGCGCCGGGCCCGGCAGCAGCGACATCGTGTGGTTCGACCAGCCCAGGCCGAGCAGGAGCGCGATGAGCACGAGCAGCCGGTTCCCGCGCGCGGTGTCCGCCTCGTCCACCCACACCATCGTCAGGTAGCTGACGAGGGAGACGATGAAGAGGGAGAGCGTGTAGACCTTCTCGTTCAGATTCGACTGGGTCCAGACGGTGAAGGCGGTCGCCCCGATCCAGACCGCCACCATCGAAGCGACGAGGATCTCGTGCCGGTTCTCGCGGAAGTGCGCGACCATGCGCGCCACGGCGAGGAAGGAGAAGAAGCTCGCGCCGGCGGAGAGCGTCGCGCTGAGCACGTTGATGCGGAGCGCGACGGGGAGGCCGGTGAAGCCGAGCAGCAGATCCCACACGCGGCCCACGAGGACGAAGAACGGGTTCCCCGGCGGGTGCGGCAGCCCGAGGATGTGGGCCGTCGTCACGTACTCCGACGTGTCCCAGAACCCGGTCGTCGGCGCGATCGTGAGCAGATAGAGCGACCACACGCCGAGGGCCGTCACCAGCCCCCACAGACGCAGCGTCAGCGGACCGATCTTCTCGCGCTCGATACCGTTCATTACGCCCCTGCTACGCTCTCCTGGTCGGGAAGTTCGTTGGGGGGGGGATTCCGCCACGAATATCGGACCTCCGTGGCGGTTCGCCTGCGCGCCGAAACTAGCCCCCGCCCGCAACGGGAGCGAGCGGCCGCCGGGCCGTCAGCCGCCGGATCGGTCGAGCTGTCACAGTTGGACGCGCTCGATGCCGAGGTCGTCGGACACTCGACCCAGAACGTAGTCTTCGCCAATCTCGAAGACGGTCAGAGCCGGGGGAAGCTCGACGAGGCCGAGTACGCGGCCCGTCGGGTCGAAGACCGTCCACGCGGGGGCCGGTTCGCCGGGCAGCCGGTAGTCCTCCACCCAAAGATGGCCGCGGGCGTCCGCCAGAACCCCCCCGAACGCCGGGAAGGCTTCCGGCAACGGCATTTCCTCGAGATCGGCCAGCGCCTCCGCACGCTCCTGCTCGGTACGGTCCGCATAAAGCTCTGCGAGATGGGCGTCGCGGTCGGCCCGGGTCGGCCCCCGAGCGTCGTGCTCGCGGCGTACGATCCGCACCAGCGCACCGTCCGTCGTGTAGGCCCGGATTTCGTAGTGATCGTTGGAGCCGACGATGATGAGATCCCCCCAGACGCGGGCGATGCCGGAACGGCTGAAGGCCTGTGGGTACGGGCGCATCCCGCGGTCGTCGTCGATGATGTACCGCTCGTGGCCCGGATACGGCCCGAGCGCCGCATGCAGGCGTCCGGTCGGCGCCACGATGCCGTATTCGACGTCCATGCGCACCGTCCCGGTCCCCATGGTGCCGGCAACGAACTGGTCCATGGTCCGGAGGAGCATTTGTCCGTCTGGAAGTGCGCCGATGAGGGCGTAGAACGGATCTTCCAGCACGAACGTGCGGCCGTGCACGCCGTGTGCATCGAAGATCGACATCCTCCTCGCAAACGCGTCCGACCCCGCAATCGAATCGCCGGGCCACGGTTCGACACTATAGGGAGCGGCGAAGTCGCCGAACTCGCCCGGCCCTTCCCCTCGTCCACCCCACGAGGCGAGGTGGGTGCCCGACGCGTCGAACACGCGCAGTTCGCCGGATCCCGCGTTGGCGACGACGATCCTGCCGTCCTCAAGCCTTGCGGCGTCCATGACCTGGTACAACTCGTACGCCGGGGCGGCCTCGAAGGCGCCGATCGAGAGGGCGGGCTCCGCACCGACCCGCCAACCGAGCCGCGTATCTGCGGCGGGCTGTTCGTTCTCGACGATCGTCACGCCCGAGCTGTCGCGCACAACGGACTCGAGTCCCGCACTCCCATCCTCGGCGTCGGCGCACGCCGCAACGGCACACGTCGCGGCGGCGCCGGCCAGAATGCACATCCGCGACGGAGCGGGGCAGCGGACCCTCATGGGTCGGATCGGTCGAGCGGCCACAGTTGGGCGTACTCGATTCCGAGTGCGTCGTGTGCGCCGCCCAGGACGTAGTCGGGGCCGATCTCGAGGATGCGCAGGCCCGGCGGGGTCTCCGGGAAACCGAGGGCCCGGCCCTCGGGATCGAACACGGTGCCGGCGCTGTCCCGCACGACCGATTGTAGGCCCGATTCCAGGCACAGCACGCTCCCGCCAGCGACCAGGACGCCCGCCGCCGCGAACCGGCCCCCGAGAATGACGTTTCGCATGGTCCTACGCTCCGGCTCCCGGGGGTCGCACGTCAACCTCGACGGGTGAAGCGGACGCGCGCGGCGCGCCACACGTCGAGAGAGTCGCGCGTCGTGCCGTAGAGGGTCGACTCGGTGACCCAGGGGGACCCGACGGGGTGGCTGACGCGGCGCGGCCAGCGGTATCGCGCCACCAGCGTGCCCTCGCGGTAGACGTCGGCCTCGCGCATGTCCTGCCCGTCGACCCCCGTCTTCTCCACCCACAGCCGGCCTCCGCGATCGAAGAAGAGTTCGGCGAGGACCGGCTTGCGATCGGGGATTCCGAATGGGTGTTCCCTCAGATCGAATCTCTCCCTCTCCTGGTCGATGCGGGCCTGCGCGCCCTGGCGTTCGTCCGGGCTCAACTCCGGTCCCTGCAGCGGCACCTGGATCAGCGACGTGCTCCCATCGGGATGGTGCAGCGTGACCGCATACGCGGAACTGACCGCCGTGGCCCACCAGCCGCCCGACCCGTGCCCGTGAATCCACAGCGGGCCGAAGGGCTGGTAGAGGAAGAATGTGGCGGCCTGGTCCCCCACCCTGATGTCGACCGGGCTGAAGCCCGTGGCCTGCTCCTCTTCCGTCACCATCGGGACCGTATCCACTGCCATGCCCGGCCCCAGGTGGAAACGCGTGAACCGGGTGTCGCCCGCCGCCATCCCGAGATCGACGAGCCGGCCCTCCGCGTCGAAGGTCACCGGAGCGATCAGGTTGAAGGAGGCGTTCATGCTCCTGACGCTGCGCGCGTACTCCGCGCCGTCGTCGTCGAGTCTGAACGCGCTGTAGCGGACGTTCTCCCGCACCCACAGGAGGCCATTGGGCCCGAAGGTCATGCAGCAGGGATTCGTCAGTTCGCCGGGCCCCTCCCCCTGGCCACCAACGGAGAAGCTGAAGCGGCCGTCCGGTTCGAACACCCGAACCTCGTGCGTCTGATAGTCCGTCACGATCACCCGCCCGCGGTCGTCTTCCACGACGGAGCCGATTCTCGTGAACAGGTAGGGATCCTCCCCCTCGACCTCGCCGATCTCCAGATCGACCGCCCCCTCGAAAACGGATATCTCGGGAGGCGGGGCGGGGGCGCCGCCGTCGACACACCCGGCGGCTCCCAGGATCAGACCGAGCGCGACCGGGATGCCGGACTTCACGAACCGGAACGGTCTAGGGGCCAGGACTCTACGTACTCGATATCGAGTTCGTCGTCCCGCGTGCCGAGGATGTAGTCCTCGCCGATCTCCGTGACGTCGAAGCTCCCGGGCATCTCGACCAGGCCGAGGACGCGTCCCTCCGGGTCGAATACGGTCCACAGCCGGTGCTCTTCGCCGGGAAGCCGGTATTCCTCGACCCAGAGGTGCCCGAGACGGTCGACGAACACCCCGTTGAAGGCGGGGAACGCCTCGACGAGCGGCATGTCCGCAACCGCGTCGAGCGCCTCGGGCCGGTCGGGGTTCTGGCGGGCGACGTAGTCACGCAGGTCGGCCCGGGTTGGAGCGCGGGCCTCGTGGTCGCGACGGACGATCCTCGCCAGCGACCCGTCCGCGCGATATGCGCGGATCTCATAGCGGTCGTTCGTGGTGATGACGATCAGGTCACCCCATGCGAACGCGAACGCGCGGCGAGCGAACGGGTAGGCCCGGGGAAACGTCCTCTCGGCGGTAGTGGCGACGTACAGTTCCGATCCGGGGTACGCGCCCAGGTCCCGGTGTACGCTCCCGTCCGCCTCCAGAATCCCGTATTCGAGGTCCGGGCGCGTGAGTTCCGACGTGCCCGGCGTGCCGCCCGAGTACGACGTGAGGGTCTGGGCCAGGATCCTCCCGTCCGGAAGCGGGCCGACCGCGCTCTGGTAGCGGCCCTGCAGCCTGAAGGCGCGACCGAACGTTCCGCGCGCGGAGAAGACGGACAGCCGGCGCTGGAACGGCTCCCTGGCCATCAGCGAATCGCCCGCCCACCGCTCCACACTCGCCGGAGCCATGGCGCCGAATTCGCCCGGACCGTCGCCCTGGCCTCCCCACGACTCGAGGTGGACGCCGTCGGAGTCGAAGACGCGGAGTTCGCCGGAACCCGCGTTGGCGACCACGATCCGCCCGTCGGGAAGCCGCATCGCGTCGTAAGCGCGGAAGAGTTCGTACGCGGGATCGCCCGCCGCTGACCCGATCGTCACCGGCGCCTCCCCGACCCGCCATCCCAGCCGCGAATCGAGCGGGGGGCGCTCGTTCTCGACGATCATGACCCCGGCGCTGTCCCTGACGACACTTCTCAGGCTTCCGCTGCCATCGCCGACGCCGTCTCCGCCGCCCGCGCACGCCGACCCCACCATACCCGCGACGAGGACGGTCAGAGTTGTCCCGAGACAGCGCCTTGCGCCGACGGACTCTGCCGAGGGAACAGCGCGGCAACCGTCGTCCATGACTCTCCCCCTTTGGCTCGGTTCAATCGCACCGAACCGGGGACACGATCAGCGGCGGGTTGGTTGTGCGGAGGTCGAGCTACCCCGCCAGGTGGACACTCGGGCAGCGCCACCCTTGCCGGAACGCAAGAGCCCCGAGGACGAGAAACGCCCTCGGGGCCCTTACCCCAGCGTCTTGCTGCACCCGAAGGCCTTTTGCAGTAGAGGACGACCTGAGGCATACACTTGTAGGATCGTCAACTCTCATCCCAACCGCAACCTGCGGAGTTGCTATGCTACCCATCGAAGGCCTTCGAAGTGCGCTTTCCGCGGAGCGGCTGAGTGCCTACGCTCTGCCTGAGGACACCGACGAGATCGACTGCGTGGCCAGGTATCTGTGGAATCTGGCGCTGTGCAGCGCCCTCCAACCGGCGCTTCATACCCTTGAAATTACCGTCCGGAACCGCCTTTTCGACATCTCCAGAAAGATCATCGATGAGACCAAGCTCAGTTATGACAAGGTTCCGTGTTGGCTCGATGCTCGACCTTCGCTGCTTGCCGAACCCGAGCGCGACGCCGTCGAGAAGGCGAAAGCAACGATCTTGGGACGAAGGAGTCCGCTGACCGAGGGCCGGCTTGTCTCGGTCCTGGGGTTTGGTTTCTGGGTGAGCCTGTGCAAACGGTCATATGAACAGGGGCGCACGGGTGGGCCGCGCCTCTGGCCCGAGTTGGCGACGAGGGGATTCCCGCATCCGCCCAACGCCAGGCGCACACGAAGCCAGATCTTCCACGCCCTGAATCCACTCCGCGAACTACGCAACCGCGTTTCTCACCACGAAGCCGTTTGGGACCGGAAGCTCGACCGAAGCCATCGAGAGATCCTCGAGACCATAGCCTGGATCAACCCCGATTTGGCGGCGACCCTGGAGAAACACTCGCCCCTGCCGGCAGTAGTCGACCGGGGCGTCGCCGGTTTCCGCGCTCAGGCCGAGGCGATCGTCAAGTGACGCCGGCCGGCTTTGCCTACTGTCGAGGTCGCTCTGCCAGTTCGTATACGACGACGTTTTGTATGTCGAGGTCGTCGCGGAGCACGCCGAGGACGAGGGCTCCGGACACGTCGAGGATTCGGAACCTGGGCGGCGTCTCGAACTGTCCCAGCCACTCTCCGTCCGGGGAAATGACGGTGTACGGGGACCCCTCTTCCGGGTAGGCGGGCCGGTAGGAGGGCAGCCATATGTTGCCGTCGGCGTCGGCGAAGGGGGTACTGAAGAACGGAATCGGCTGGCCGATCATGGCGCGATACCGGTCCATGTCTTCCTGAATGATCTCCTCGAGCCGGGCATCGGACACTCCGTAGTGCCTCCGGCCCAACGTTCGATTATAGGCCTCGCCGTGCTCCAGGAGTTCCTCGTCCAGCAGGTTGGGCCCGGGTCGCCAGCGCGTGATCTGCTCTACCCTGCCGTCCGGCAGACGCCAGGTGATCTCGGGCCTGTCGGACCTCGTGTAGACGAAGCGCCCGGCCGCGACCGTGACGTCGCCGATGGGCCGGATGATCGGGGGTGTCTGCCCCGACCGCTGCCGCGGGTAGTGGTCGTACGACGCGACCGTGTCGAGGGCGCCGGTTTCGATATCGAACAGGGTCATGTGCCCGGCAAGCCACTCCTCCTCGATGTCGATCCAGAGACGGTGGGGGTATCGGTCCATCATCATCAGCTCACCGGATGAACCGATCCCCGCCACCCCGAAGTGCGCGGCCCGGGGGAGGCTCACGATGCGCGCGACCGAATCGCCGACGAAGAGCGTGAGGCGAGACTGGCGATCATCGGGCACAAGAACGCTGTCCCGGCCCAGGACGAACACCGAGTAGGGGGAGATGACTTCGCCCGGCCCCTCTCCGGCCCTGGCTAGCACCTCGTGCGTCGTGCCGTCCGGACTCAGGACGATCACTTCGCTGTACCAGGCAACGACCGCGCTTCCATCCGGCAAGAGCCGGCCGGCGTCGACGAACTGGAATTCGTAGTCGCCGGGGTTGGCTCCGTGCCGGTACAGCGGCTCGGCCGCGAGGGTGAAGGGTGCCTCGACCTCCGGCACTCCCGCGTATTCGACGATCCGCACGCCCGCGCTGTCCCGGATCTGGACCTGGATCTCGCCGGTGGGCCCGGCGTCGCCGCCGCAGGCGGCGAGGGCCGCCGCCAGGATCGGTATGCGGCTCGGCGTGAGTACGCGGCGCGTCACCGGGCGAAGGGCAGGTTCGCGATGTCGTACCAGTCGAGGGCCCGGTCCGGAATCCCGTCGCCATCGTCCGACCCCACCTGCCGATCAACGAGCACGACCAGGGTCGACCCCAGGAGGTCGAAGGCCCTGAGCCGGTCCCGGACCCGCACCGACCCGACGTATTCGGCGTTGGCGTACACGTCCAGCCAGGACCATTCGTGCTGGTCGCGGCCCGTGGCGACCCAGTATCGGTTGGCGGCGTCGAAGAGATGCTCGCCCGCGGACAGATAGTAATGCTTCGGAGTGGCGCTAAACGTCTCCAACCCCTCGTCGATGGCGGGCGTCCGCGGGAGACCCTGGGACCTGTTCAGGGCCAGGAGTTCCTCTTCCCGCCGGGCCACGTCCCGCTCGTTCGGGAGTTCCGGGATGTAGGTCGGCGCGCGGAGCACCTTGGCGTCGCCGGTGTCGCCGACGAAGATCAGATGCCCTTCGCAGGCCACGAATGCCCAGCCCCCGGCCAGATCCGGGATACCGTGGATGACCTGCTCGCACTCGATGTCCCATGGACCGGGCGGCGACTCTTCCTGACGCACCGTCTCCCCGGAGGCGAGGTCCACCTCGTACCGGGTCATCAGCGATCCGGACATCCGGCCGAGCATCACCATGTAGTCCAGCGACACGCCTGAGACCGTGGTGCCGAACGATGGGAAGGGCTGGAATACATCCGGCAGCAGCACATCCGACACGTAGGCGCCCGATGGCTCGAAGACCGTGAAGCGGCCCAGGTCGGAATCCACCACGCCGACGGTTCCCGCCTCTCCGCGGGCGAGCTGCGCGGGATCGCCGAACTCGCCGGGGCCTTCGCCCTCGCGCCCGAAGACCCCCACGACCCGGCCAGCCCCCGCCACGCAGCGGACCTGCCCTTCGTAGGAGTCGATGACGCAGGCGGTGCGCTCGTCCGCGAGCAGCGCGACTTCGTCGCTCTCGCTCAGCGGCACGGCGGCCGTGCCGATCAATTCGGGCGTGAAGACGGCCTCGTCGGCAGCTTCACCCGGACCGCACGCCACGCACGCGGCGGTGATCGCCAGGAGTGGAAGGCACGCGCCCGCGCGCACCCACTGAATGCGGAGACGACCTCGGCACGCGTGACGCATGAATCTCTCCCCCGGATCGGTTCGGTCCTTGCCGAACCGGGGACACGGTCAGCAACAGCTTTGGTTGTGCGGGATCGAGCGGGGCGGGTGCCGTGTCAGTCGGGCTGGCCGTGGATCCATGCGGCCCAGGCGTCGACATCCGTGCCGAAATCCTCGCCGCTGATGGCCTGGAGGAAGGCGATGGCCGGCGCCCGGGTCGGGCGGTGCTCGGCACCCGCGTGAGCGAGCAGGAGGTCAGGTCGTTCGCGGGCCAGCCGCCGGCCGAAGTCGGGTGTGATGCCCGTCGCGACGAGAACCCAGAGCACCTTGTCGAACTCCCACGCGTGCGTCCCACCGAAGAGCGCGAGCAGAGACTCTTCCGCGGGCGTCCAGTCCACCGTGTGCACCGGGCCGTCGGGGGCGGTCAGCCCCCCGAGCACGCCGCCGGCAATGCTGGCGACTCGATCCTCCGGATCCGTCAGGGAAAGGACGAGCGCGTGCCACGAGGCGTCGCGATCCACGAAATTGCTGAGCACGAGCGTGGCGACTGCGCGCGTCTGCCACGAGACATCTCTCGCCAGGAGTTCGTGGGCGAGGCGCTCATCGCGTCTCCGGTCCGCGCGGTCGAGCAGGCGCCAGACTTCAGCGAACGTTTCGACGTCGATTCCCATCCACCCGGCCACCTCGCCGATGCGATCGGCATCGTCCCGCACGTAGAGCATCTGGGCCGCCATATGCAGCAGCCCGGGGTGCTCCTCCCCGAACGCCTTCAGGCTCTCCAGGGCCTCCGGCAGGACGAGGGTCTCGCTGCCGATGGTGCGAGGGCGGACGTGTGTGGCGTCCTCCACGCCGACCACGATCGTGTAGACCTCGTCGGACCCCATGGTCCGGTATGAGGTGGCGGCCGCCTCGGCGAATCCGAGCTCGCGCTCCATGACGGCCGCACAGGCGTGGAACGGCTGGTCGGGAGCCAGTTCCTGGATGGCGTCGAAGAGGTCCTGCGCGTTCCACTCCTTCAACCCGACGAACTCGACCGGTCCGTCGGGTCCTTCAATGACCTGCCCGACGCTCGGGGACGCCGTCACTGCAAGGAGTACAACCAGGCCGGGCATTGCACGCAGGAGCTTCATGGGGCTCGCACCCATCCAGGAGTCTCGGTCTCAATCACCCGGAATCGGGACGGCGACTCCCTGTTCCACGCCTTATCCGGGCCACCTCGGCAAGGTATCGATGGCCGAAGGAGGCGGCGAATCGACGATCAGCGTGTCGGTCGCCGGGGGACGCAGCAGTTCGAGGAGGAAGTCGACGGCCTCTTCGGATTCGGTCCGGCCGAGCCAGTAGATGCCGCGCTCCCGCACCTCCTGATCGGATTCGTCGCGGATCAGTTCCATCAGCACCCTCGGAGCGGTGGGGTCGGACCCTGCCCGCTGGTAGATCGCGTAGATGGCCTGCCGCTTCAGGAAGGCCTCGGACAGTTCCCCGTACAGGTCGGCGAGATAACCCACCGTCAGCGTCGGGTGGGCCGCCCACGCGCTGAAGGCTGCGGCGCGCACGTCGCTGGCCACCTCCGGGTCGTAGGCAACCAGGCGCGCCCATTCGGCCGTCTGCATGTCCTCCTTCTCCCTCACCTTGCGCGCCAGCGCGCGGAGCAGCGTCTCCTTGCGATCGTCCGAATCGAGCCGGTCGTAAAGTCGAACGAACACTCCGCCTTCCACGTGATCGAGGTCGCGCAGCGCATTGATCGCCTGATAACGAATGCGGTCGGACTTCGAGGGGTTGGCGACCGCGGCGACGAGGGCGTTCTGGATCGCGGTCGGCGCCGACGCGTCCACCGCATACCGGCTGCTGCGGAGCCCGCCGATCGCGTCGCTCTGCTCGGCGTCGTCATCCGAATCCCGGAGGGTTGCCGCGAGCACCCGGAACGCGGCCCGGGAGTTGAAACGCCACATTTCCTGGAGAGCGCTCCTGCGAACCGACTGCTCCGGATGGTTCGCAATGACGCCCAGGAGGACGCGCTCGGCTTCCTCGGTTTCCTCCCTCGCGATGAGTTCAACCGCCTCATCGTGAAGCCGCATCGAGCACTCATCCTCGCGGGTCAGGACGTCGCGAAGCACCTGCACCCGGTTGACATCATCGAAGCGCATCACGGCCTCGAGCGCCGCCAGCTGTACCGACACGTCTTCGCACGCTTCCTGCTCCTGTGACGCGGCGCGCCAAGCCTCCTGGAGTTCCACCCGCTGCCAAGCGAGGTTCGTGGCTGCGCGCGTATAGTCCGCCACCTGCCGCTCGTAGTCGGCGACGGGATCCGTGTACTCCGCCAATCGCTGGGCCCAGTCCTCCACGGCCTGTACGTCCGGCGCGCCCTGTACATCCGGCGCGCCCTGTACTTCGGCCAGCAGATCGGCGGCCACCGAGTCCGGCAGAGCTGTCAGCTCGGCCGTCGACATGGGAAGCGAGAAGGTGGGCGACCGCACGACGTCCACGGGCATCACGTCCACGTCCACGGGCATCATGCGAAAGCCGGGCATCGGGGAGGTGACGTCGAGCGTTTCCTCCGCCTCGCGCAGCAGCCGCTCCGCATCGCCGGCGTCGCCACGCGACGCGAGCTGGCTTCGGACCTCGAAGTCCAGGGTCCGCGCGTCGTGGTACAGCCGCCCGGCCTCCCTTTGTCGGCGAGCATCGGCCGGTCGCGCTTCGTCAAACCCGACCATCAGTATTTCCAGCAGCAAACGCGCTTCGGCCAGGTCGCCGAGGCGATAACGGGCGAACGCTTCCCAGTAGTAGGAGTCGGGCTCGAACGGAGGCGTCACGAGCCCGGACTCGGTTCGGACCGCCTGGAAGAGCGCCACGGCGCGTTCGAACTCCTCCGCGTTGATCGCGCGACGCGCCTCGAGGAATCGCGCCACCTCCTCCTGCTGGACCGTCTGCCGTTTCTGCTGAGCCGTCTGCGCAGCCAAGCTCTCGGCCCCGAACGCCCACGGCGCATCGCGCGCGGGCGCGGCGTCCACGATGGCGAGACCGGCCAGCAGCAGCCCGGTCCAGGTCAGGTGTCTCACGCGGTCACTCATGGTATGCCTCCGTACTCTATGGTCGACTCCAGGGTCGCTCTCTGTAGGTCGCTCTCCGTCGTCCTGTCTTCGCGCTCGCATCCGGATCACGTGCCGCTCACGGAACGAAGCCGCATCAGCGTCCCCTGCCGTTCCATGCTCTCGCGGGCCAGTTCGCGCTCGAAGTCCGGGGCGTCCGGGCCCAGGCGCGCGATCTGCACGAGGATGAGTTCGAGATCCTGCAGCAGCGTCCGCGCCTGCTGTCCGTCGGCGGCGGGCGTGGCGAGCCGTGAACGGGTCTCCACCAGCAGTTCGCGCGCCCACCGTGCGAGATCCTCCTGGGACTCGTCGGTGCCGATATCCGTGCGGAAGGCGACGAGCAGGGTGCGGGCGCGGTCGAGGTGCCCCGCCATGTCGTATTCGTCGACGCTGGCGCGCCCCGCGGCGCCGGCGGGCCGTTGCGCCGGCGAGCTGACGGCGCGGACCGGCGGGTCCGCTTCGCGCCGGGCCGAAGCCGGGGCCGGATCGGCTGCCGGCGGCGGAGTGGCCGCCGCGAACTGCCGGTTCGTCTCCAGGGGCTCCTCGACGACGGAAAGGGCCAGCGCCTCCTCGGCGGCCGTCGGCGCGAGAGGCCCGGAGTCGGTCGCCGCGATCGACGCCGCAGTCGTCCCCGCCGCTCCGACCGGCGTCGGCGCCGCTGCCGCCACCGTCTCGGGCCCGTCAGGCACCGGCAGCTGCGGGCCGCCGTCGAGCGCCACGGCGAGCGCGACCGAAGCGGCGGCGGCTCCCGTCAGCCATGCCGCGGTCCGGCCGGGCCGTCGCCCGAGCGTCCGGGCCACGACGAGCCGGAGCGAGCCGCGGGCCACCTCCCGCGCGCCGGGGGCCTCCGGCTGCCGTGCGACCCATTCGGCCTCGATGCGTTCCCACATCGCCTCGCGCGGCGCGGGCGGCGGATCGTGGTAACCCAGCACATCGAACGGGCGATCGACGTCGTCTCCGATGCAGTCCACGGCGTCCGCCATGCCTGCCAGGTCCGTCGACTCCGGCTCGTCGGACACCGGCGGCGCGCCGAGCCGCGTCTCGATCCCGGCCCACATCGCCTCGACCGGGGGCGCCGGCGGGTCGTGGTAGTCCGCCGCCTCCCGGCGGAGGAACCGGGCAAAGCGGCTCGCGTCGTCCATGCGATCCTTCAGCATGCCCATTCTCCCGCGAAGTCCGCGAGCTTCTCCCGCAGACGGCTGCGGGCCCGGAAGAGCTGCGACTTGGAGGTCCCGGCCTTGATCCCGAGCATCGCCCCGATCTCCTCGTGCGTGTAGCCCTCGAGGTCGTGCAGCAGGAAGACGGTTCGATAGCCCGCGGGAAGCTCGTCGATCGCGCGGTGCAGCCGATCCTTCACGTCGGGTTCGAGGCGGTTCAGGCCGCCGGTCGAGCGGAGATCCTCGTGCAGCGCGGTCTCGCGGCTGCGAAAGCGCTTCACCTTGCGAAGTCCGTTCAGCGACACCGTCGTCGCGATCGATCCCAGCCACGTCCCGAACGCGGCCTCGCCGCGAAACGTGTCGATCTTCGTGAACGCCCGCACGAACGTCTCCTGCGTGAAATCCTGAGCGAGATGGTCCTCGCCCGCGAACCGGTAGCATATCCGGAATACGCGGTCGACGTGCGCGTCGTACAACGCGCGCGCCGCGTCCTCGTCTCCGTCCCTGAGCCGCTGAATGAGTTGCGGTTCCGTCACCGTGCCGGGATCTCCGGGTACACGTCGGTTCTTCCGCTTCCAGAACGGTGACACAGCCAACGCGGGATTAGTTGCGCGGGGGCCGACCGGACCGCGGCGAGGGTGCGCCGCGGCCGGTCGATCGGGGGCGGGGTTCCGGGAGGGGCCGAGATTCCCGGCTGGGCGCCGGGCGCCCGAACCCGCTACTCAGGCGACGGCGACCGCCGCCCCCTGAATCACCTCGGCGATGTGTTCCAGCGCCCATTCGAGGCTGGCCTTTTCGATCGTGAGCGGAGGCGCGAAGCGGATCACCTGCTCGTGCGTCTCCTTGGCGAGGATTCCGCGCGCCTGCAGTTCCTCGCAGAACGGACGCGCGTCCCCGGACTCGTCCCGGATCACGACGCCGATGAACAGGCCGCGTCCCCGCACATGATCCACGTGGGGAGAATCGATCGACTCCAGCTCCCGCTTGAACCAGGAGCCCAGTTCGTTCGACCGCCCGGCGAGATCCTCATCCCGGATCACGTCCAGTGCCGCCATCCCGACCGCCGCGGCGAGCGGATTCCCGCCGAACGTCGAGCCGTGGTCTCCCGGATGGAAGACATCCATGATCTCGGAGTTCGCGAGGATCCCGGAGACCGGGAACACGCCCCCGCCGAGCGCCTTCCCGACGATCATGATGTCGCCGCGGTCCGCCTCCCAGTCGGCGCAGAACAGCTTGCCGGTCCGTCCGAGGCCCGTCTGGATCTCGTCGTTGATCATGAGGACGCCGTTCGCCCGGCAGATCTCCAGCGCCCGCGCATAGAAACCATCCGGCGGCACGACGACGCCCGCCTCGCCCTGGATGGGCTCCACGAGGAAGCCGACGGTGTTCGGCGTGATCGCCGCCTCGAGCGCATCCGCGTCGCCGTAGGGGATCGGCACGAAGCCCGGCGTGAAGGGACCGAACCCGAACGTGGATCCCTCGTCCGAGGAAAAGCCGACGATGGTCGTCGTCCGGCCGTGGAAGTTCTGCTCGCAGACGATGATCTCCGCCCGGTCCTCCGCCACGCCCTTCACGGTGTAGCCCCACTTGCGGGCCGCTTTGATCGCCGTCTCCACCCCCTCGGCGCCTGTGTTCATCGGCAGCGCGCGCTCGAACCCCGTCATCTCGCACAGCTGCTGGAGGAACGGACCCATCCGGTCGTTGTGGAAGGCGCGCGACGTGAGCGTGAGCTTCTCCGCCTGCGCCCGCAGCGCCTCGATGATGCGGGGGTGGCGGTGTCCCTGGTTCACGGCGGAATAGGCACTCAGCATGTCGAGGTACTTCCTGCCCTCGACGTCCCACACCCACTCGCCTTCGCCGCGCTCGAGCACGACGGGAAGCGGGTGGTAGTTGTGGGCGCTCCACTTGTCGACCTGAGAGATGTAATCGCTGGTGTTCATCGCTTCCTCATTGGGCTGCCGAGCAATCCTCGGCCCGCGGTTGGAGCTGAACCCCGTCGGGGTACGGGAACCGTTCTCGCCGGATCGAACCCGATTGAACCCCGGATCGAACCGGACCTGAAAGGGTAGGCATCGATCCGACCCCCGACAAGGTGGGCGGCCGCGCCGCCGCCGGGTGCCCGTCCCACGCCGCGGGCTGCTACCTTGGGCGCATGAGCGACGCCTCCGCCATCCCCGACTTTACCGAATTCTCCCGCCTTGCCGAGCCCGGGCGGATGGTTCCCGTGGCCATCGAAATCCCGTTCGATCTCGACACACCGGTCACGGCGTTCTCGAAGCTGCGACGCGGCCCGTTTTCCTTCCTGCTCGAGTCGGTCGAGGGAGGGGAGCGCTGGGCGCGATTCAGCTTCGTCGGCTCCGAACCCCGGGAAGCGTGGCGACTCGACGGTTCGGAGATCCGGCTCTGGACGCCCGCGGGGGGCTGGGGCGAGCCCGAGACCACGAGCGATCCCTTCGGGGCCTTCGAGGCCTGGATCACCCGTTACGAACCGGTCGAACTCTCCTCCCTGCCGCCGTTCTGGGGCGGGGCCGTCGGATTCTTCGGCTACGACACGGTGCGCTGGATCGAGCGGCTGCCCGACGCGCCTCCGGACGACCTCGGCGTGCCGGACGCCTGCTTCATGGCGACGGAGCGCATGCTCATCGTCGACAACCTGTATTCCCGCGCCTTCGCCGTGGCGGCCGTGCCGGTCACGCCCGACGACGACCCGGCCGAGCTGTACGGGGACGCCGTGGATCGGCTCGCCGACTGGGTGCGCGGCCTCGAGAGACCGCACGGGCTGGGGACGCTCGGCAACGGCGGGGAGGCGAGGACGCCGGAGGTGGTCGGAAACCGCTCCCGCGACGACTACGAGGAGGCCGTCGAGCGTATCCGTGAGTACATCGTGGCGGGGGACGCGTACCAGGTCGTCGTCTCGCAGCGCGCCGGCGCCCGTTACGAGGGCGATCCGCTGGAAATCTACCGCGCCCTCCGTCGCAGCAATCCATCTCCCTACCTCTTCTTCATCGAACTGGACGGCATGCGCCTCATCGGTTCCTCCCCCGAGACACTCGTCCGGGTGGAAGACGGGATCGTGACCGTGCGTCCCATCGCCGGGACGCGACCGCGCGGAACCACGCCGCGCGAGGACGAACGGCACGCGGGCGAGTTGCTCGCCGACGAGAAGGAGCGGGCGGAACACCTCATGCTTGTGGATCTCGGCCGCAACGACGTGAGCCGGGTCGCCCGTCCCGGCTCCGTCGAGGTGTCGCGCTTCATGGAGATCGAGCGCTACAGCCACGTCATGCACCTCGTGAGCGAGGTGGCCGGATCGCTGAAGGACGGAGCCGACGCCGTCGATGCCTTCAAGGCCTGCTTCCCCGCCGGCACGCTCACCGGCGCCCCGAAGGTGCGCGCGATGGAGATCGTCGATGAACTCGAACCGACGCGTCGCGGACCCTACGGCGGGGCGGCAGGCTACGTCGGTTACGGCGCGACGAGCCTCGACATGGCCATCGTGATCCGCACGCTCCTCTCCGTCGGGGACCGCGTGTACGCGCAGGCCGGGGCCGGGATCGTCTACGACTCCGAACCCGCGCGCGAGTGGGAAGAAACCCGCCACAAGGCCCGCGTCCTCCTGGAGGCGCTGACCAAAGTCTAGCGGGCGAGGCGCTCCTCGCGGGCGACGATGGGGTCGATCTGGTCGGCGTATTCCTTGGCGTAGGAGAGGGCTTCCTCGAGCGCCTCCGTCCGCGTCCCGGCGAAGCGTTGGCCCACGGCGGCGCTCATTGCGCGGCCCGGTCCGGCGGCCGCCGCGATCTCCCAGACCTCCGGCCCGCCGCGGAGCGCCGCGCGCCTGCCCGCCCGCGTCTCCCGGAACTCGATCTGCGGGAAACCCTGAACGGCGAGCCACTCCAGCAGGATATTCCTGAGTCCTTCCGAGGGAGTCCATTGCTGCTCGAGGAACACGCGTTCGAGTTCCGACTCGATCTCGCGTGAGACACGCGTGCAGAGGGGACGGGGCAGAGGCATGTATACATGGTATACCATCCTCCGGAGACGTGCCAGTGCGGGCGGAACCCGCGGCGCGGCGGCGCCCGGCGATGTAACCCTTTCGCCGTTCGCGGCGTCTACGGGTGTATCGCGGGGGCGCTACCGCTCCCGACAGCCGGAGGGAGCCGGAATGAGGTAACGCTCTTCGCCCTCGGCCCTGGCTCCGGCCCTGGACAGGAGGCGACGTGACCATGGCAACCACGAACGTACGCGGAATCCGCCAGCGAACCGGCGCCGTGCTCGCGCTGGCGCTCGCGATCGCGGGTCCGGCCCCGTCCCAGGCGCAATCACAGACGGGCGCCGTGCAGGGAACGGTGCTCGATGCGACGGCCAACGTCGGCGTCGCGGGAGCCCAGGTGTTCGTGACGGGGACGGCGATCGGCACGCTGACCGACGCGAATGGCGCCTACTTCCTCTCGGGCGTGCCCGCCGGGGAGCGGGTCGTCACGGTCCGGTTGGTCGGCTACAGGCAGGCGAGCAAGAGCGTCACCGTGACGGCGGGCGAGACGGTCACGCTGGATTTCTCCGTCGAGCAGACGGCGCTACGACCGCAGGATCCCGCCGTGACGGGCGTGGCCGGCGAGACCCCGCAGGTCCGGCAGCTGTACGCGGTCGAGCGCGCGGCGGCCGGCCTTGCCGCCACTTCGGTCATGCGCGCGTACGCCGACTTCAACACCGAGTCGTACGCCCGGATCGAGGAGAACGGTTTCCGGAGCGTCGGCGCGTCACCCCTCTCCACCTTCTCGATCGACGTGGACCGCGCTTCGTATGCCAACGTCCGGCGCTTCATCCAGGCGGGGGAGCGACCGCCCGTCGACGCGGTCCGGATCGAGGAGATGATCAACTATTTCCCGTACGAGTGGGACTCCGAGCGGGACTCCGAGCGGGACAAGGCAGCCGGCGGGCGCAACTCGGCAGCCGGCGACCCCCCCTTCCAGCTCCTCACGGAGGTGTGGGACGCGCCCTGGAAGCCGGAGCACCGGCTCGTCCGCATCGGACTCCGCGCGCCCTCCATCGACACGGAGGACCTGCCGCCGAGCAACCTCGTCTTCCTGCTCGACGTGTCGGGGTCCATGTCGTCGTCCGACAAACTCCCGCTGCTGAAGAAGGCCTTCGCCCTGCTCGCCGAGAAGCTCAGACCGCAGGACCGGGTCGCGATCGTCGTCTACGCCGGCGCCGCGGGACTCGTGCTTCCTCCGACGCCGGGGAACCGGCGGGCCCGCATCCTGTCCGCGGTGGAGCGGCTGCAGGCGGGCGGAAGCACGGCGGGCGGCGCCGGGATCGCGCTCGCCTACGAGGTGGCGCGTGAGCACTTCGTCGAGGACGGCAACAACCGCGTCATTCTCGCGACGGACGGGGACTTCAACGTGGGCGCCTCCAGCGACGCGGAGATGGTGCGCCTAATCGAGAAGGAACGGGAGAGCGGGATCTTTCTCACGGTCCTCGGCTTCGGCACCGGGAACCTGAAGGACTCGAAGATGGAGCAGATCGCGGACCACGGGAACGGCAACTTCCACTACGTGGATGGCCTCCTCGAAGCCCGCAAGGTGCTCGTGGAGGAGATGGGAGGGACGCTCTTCACGGTCGCGAAGGACGTGAAGCTGCAGGTGGAGTTCAACCCTGCGCGCGCCGCCGCATACCGGCTGATCGGGTACGAGAACCGGCTGCTCGCCGACGAGGACTTCAACGACGACACGAAGGACGCGGGCGAACTCGGGGCCGGACACACGGTAACCGCGCTGTACGAGGTCGTGCCCGCGGGCCTCCCGGTCCCCCGCCGCGTGGATCCGCTCCGGTATCAGCCGACGGCCGAGCCGCGGCCCCCGGTTGAGGCGCCCGCGGTTGACGCGCCCCCGGCGGACGCTCTCCCGGGTGCGTTTGAGGACGAACTGCTCTACGTGAAGGTCCGTTACAAGGATCCGGACGGTTCCGAGAGCAGGCTTCTGGCGCACGCGGTCGCGAACCGCGCCCGGCCGCCCTCACCGAGCTTCCGCTTCGCCGCGGCCGTGGCGGGGTTCGGCATGCTTCTGCGGGACTCGCCCCACTCCGGAGGGCTCACGCCCAATGATGTCATCGATCTGGCGGAGAGGGGACGGGGCGACGATCCGCGGGGCTATCGCGGAGAGTTCATCCGACTCGTGGAGGCCGTGCGCGATCTGGATCTGCTCGGAACGGCAGCAGAGGAGGACGACCAGCGTTAATGTGGCGGCTCAGCCCCGGGCCGCGGCGCTGAGCGAGTCGGCCGCGGCGGCCCGCACCGGGAGGAGCCGCGCCCGTTGAAGCTCAATCGACGCATTTCCGGCCAGATCGAACGGCCGGCGGACAAACGACGCTACGTGCGGCGGCTGTTCGCCGGCGTGGCCGGCCGCTACGACCTCACGAACGATGTCATGTCGCTGGGTCTCCACCGCCGCTGGAAGCGTCGGCTGCTCGCGCGGGCGGAACTGCGCCCGGACCATCGCGTCCTCGATCTCGCGGCCGGCACGGGAGACCTCGCGCGGGGAGCGCTGGACCGGGCCGCGCGCGAGGCGTTCGAGATCCACGTCGTGGCCGCGGATCTCACGCCGGAGATGATGCGGGTGGGGCGCGGACGTCCGGGCCCAGACCTCGCCGGCTGGATCGGAGCCGATGCGCTTCGTCTGCCCTTCCCCGACGGCGCGTTCGACCGCGTCGTCATAGGCTATGGGCTCAGGAACTTCGCCTGCCTGGACTCTGCGCTGGCCGAGAGCTTCCGCTGCGTGCGCCCGGGCGGCCGGCTGATCTCACTCGACTTCGGCCACCCTCGCTCCGCAGCGCTGCGCCGCCTCTACCTCGGATACCTCGACGCTTCGACCCGCATCGCGGGCTGGGCGCTCCACTGCGACCCGGAGTCCTACGTGTACATCCCCGAGTCTCTGAGGAGGTTTCCGGACCAGAGGGAGATGGTCCGCAGGATGGAAGCGGTCGGGTTCGAGGAGTGCGGTTACGAAGACCTGATGATGGGCACGATGGCCATCAACTACGGAAACCGCCGTTAGCGTTGTGGCTGGAGACTCGGGCTGGCAGCCCGTGGCAAACCCTACATGCCCTGGTTGGATTCCGTCTTCCAGACGGTGAACTGGCGCTGGCCGGATTCGCTTTCCTCGAGGCGAACCTTCAACGCATCGCCATCGGCCAGTCGCATATGGTCGCGCATCTCCAGAGGAATCGTGATGCGGCCGCCGCTTCCTACGGTGATGTCGCGGTAGTACATGACGCGGAAGATCGCCATCTAACCTCCCCATGGAGGGTTGGATTCGGCAAAGTGAGGGGAATCCTCAATATGGGGATTCAACGGCCCCCGCGGTAGGCCGCGTCCGACGGACACCCGGGGCGGACGACGGGGCTGCTGCTTGGCGACGGGTGCGGGCAGTCCGTATGATCGGGGCCGTGAATACACCGGCCATTCGCCTCCGCGGCGTCACGAAGCGCTTCGACAGGAAGACCGCGGTCCGCGACCTCGACCTCGAGATCCCGCACGGATCGATCTACGGGCTCATCGGCCCGAACGGCGCCGGAAAGACCACGACGCTCCGCATCATCCTCGACATCATCGGGCCCGACGCCGGCTCCGTGGACGTCTTCGGTTCCCCCAACGTCGAGGCCATGCGTACCCGCATCGGGTACCTGCCGGAGGAGCGCGGCATGTACCAGAAGATGACGGCCGCGGACCACCTCGCCTTCTTCGGCCAACTGAAGGGATTGAAGCGGAAGGATGCGCTCGCGCGGGCCCGCTCCGGGCTGGACGCGGTGGGTCTCGGCGACCGGGCGGACGACAAGGTGGAGACCTTCTCGAAGGGGATGGCCCAGAAGGCCCAGTTCCTGGGGGTCATCCTTCATGAGCCCGACCTGCTGGTGCTCGACGAGCCGTTCAGCGGCCTCGACCCGCTGAACGTCGAACTGTTCAAACAACTGCTGCAGGAACGACAGCGGGCCGGAGCCACGATCCTCCTCTCGACGCACCTCATCGAGGACGCCGAGCGGCTGTGCGAGCGGGTGTGCATGATCGCGGGAGCGACCAAGGTGCTCGACGGCCGAGTCCGCGACATCAAGGCTGCGGCGGGGCGGCGCGACATCGCGCTGTCCTTCGAGGGGAACCCCACGTTCCTCGATGCGCCGGACCTCATCGAGGACATTTCGGCGCACGGCACGTACGTGGAGGTCCGCATGCTGGAGGGGGCGGATCCGCAGGCGCTGTTGCGGCGGGCGGTGGACAGCGGGGCCCTGATCTCGCGCTTCGAACTCATCGAACCCTCGCTGCGCCAGATCTTCATCGAGAAGGCGACGGAGGCCGGACTCTCGCACGAGGACGAGAGCGAAGACGACGAGGCGGCCGCATGAACCCGTTCACGCCAAGGGTCGCGGCCGTGGTCCGCCGGGAGTTCATCCTGCGCGTGAAGTCGAAGTGGTTCCTCCTCTCCACGCTCGGCCTCCCCGTGCTGATCGTCGGGCTCGGCGTCCTCTCCGCCTTCCTGGCCGTGAGAGGGGCGACGGATGCGGGCGAGGAGCGCCGGCTCATCGGGGTCGCCGATCCCGCCGGACTGATCGGAGACCTCCTGATCGAGGAGTTCCTCGCGGACTCGCTCGACGCCGTGCGCGCCGCGGACATGGAGGCGGTGTCGGTCGACGAGGCGCGGACGCGGCTCGCCGGCTCCTCCTACGATCTGCTGCTGATGATCCCGAGGAGTGAGGGCCGGCGCTCCGCGGAGATGCCGGGGGCGACGCCGGACGCGGACGAAGGGGAGGGCGACGACGAGCGGACGACGCTGCTCGCGCGGGCCAGCGTGCCTTCCGTCATCGAGAGCTCGGTCCGAGGCGCCCTTCAGCGGGCATCGGTGCGGGCGCGCCTGCGCTCGATCGGCGTGCAGAGCATCGATCCCGGCGCGCTGCTCCAGCGGACCTCGTTCGACGTCATCAACGTCACGGAGTCCGGCGAAGCGCGGTCCCAGGATATCTACCGGGCGCTCAGCTTCGGCATCGCGTTCTTCTTCTACTTCATCCTGCTCATCTACGGGCAGATGATCGTGCGGGCGATCCTCGAGGAGAAGCAGTCCGATATCGTCGAGATCATGGTCTCCTCGCTTCGCCCGTGGGAACTGATGCTGGGCAAGATCGTGGGCGTCGGCGCCGTGGGTATCGCGCAGATGGCGGTCTGGGCGCTGGTCTTCGCGCTCGCCGCGGTCTACGGCCTCACCGCCGGGGCATCCACGCTGGCGGAGGCGGGGATCGACATCGCGAGCATCCCGATCCCGTGGGGCACGCTCGTGCTGATGTTCTTCTTTCTCGTCTTCGGCTACCTGCTCTACGCGGGCATGTTCGCCGGGGCCGGCGCGACGATCAGCAACGAGCACGACGCCCAGCAGGTCATGCTCCCGATCACGATGCTGATCATCCTCCCCTTCATCGCGACGCAGGGCGTGATCCAGAGCCCGAACGCGGGCTGGGGCGTCATCCTCTCCCTCGTGCCGTTCTTCAGTCCGCTGGTGATGCCGGCGCGACTGTTCGCCACCTCGGTCCCTGTGTGGCAGTGGCTCGTGTCGCTGGTTCTGCTGGGGGTCTTCGTCCTCGGGGCGGCGTGGGTCGCGGGCCGCATCTTCCGGGTCGGGATTCTGATGAAGGGCCAGCGCGCCAACCTGCCGCAGGTGCTGCGGTGGATACGCCACGGCTAGCCGGCTCTGACAGACGCGCGCGGCGAACCTCCTTCGCCCTCCTCTTCGCTCTCGGTGGGGGAGTGTGCGCCGGGGCGTGCGAGACCGACGCGGACACGTTCGTGCTCGGCGCCACGACGTCCACCTACGACTCGGGCCTGCTCGAACACCTGATCGCCCGCTTCAACGAAGACCATCCCGGGCTCCGGGTGCGCACGGTCATCGCGGGAAGCGGCGAGGCGCTGCAGCTCGGCCGCACGGGAGACGTGGATCTCCTGCTCGTGCACGCGCCCGAAGCCGAGGCCCGCTTCGTCGAGGCGGGGTACGCGCCGCGGCGGAGTCCCGTCCTCGTCAACGGATACGTGATCGCGGGGCCACCCTCGGATCCGGCGCGGATTCGCGGGTCCGCGTCCCCGTCCGAGGCGTTCGCGACCCTCGCGCGGGGGGGGCACGACTTCGTCTCGCGCGGCGACAGTTCGGGCACGCACTACCGCGAAATCGCCTTCTGGCGGGAGGCGGGGGTGCCCGGTGCCGGCACCTGGTACGTGGAGTCCGGGCAGGGACAGGCCACGACGCTGCACGTGGCGAGCGAACGCCGCGCCTACGTCCTCACGGATGTCGCGACGCTCGCGATGCTCTCGCGGGTGCTCGACCTGGAGGCGCTCGTCGCGGACCACCCCTCGCTGCGCAACATCTACTCGCTGCTGGCGCCGCGCGCCGCGGCCCGCCCGGAGCGCGCCGCCGCCTTCGCGGACTGGCTGCGCTCCGGAGACGGACGCCGCGCGATCGGGGAATTCCGGGTGCGGGGCGGCGCGGAGGCCCTCTTCGCCCCGTGGCCCCGCGACGATCCGACTCCCTAGATTCGGCGCGTGGATCCGCTGCTCGAGGCTCTCCGGCTCATCACGTCGGGTGACCTGTACGTCTGGAACGTCATCCTCCGCTCTCTGCAGATCAGCGGATCGGCGCTCCTCCTGGCCATGGTCATCGGACTCCCCATCGGGATCGCGGTCGGGCTGACGCGATTCCGGCTTCGGCTGCCCGTGGTCGCGGTGATCAACGCGGGTCTCGCCTTTCCCCCCGTAGTCGTCGGCCTCGGGGTCTTCCTCTTCCTGTCGCGGGCGGGCCCGCTCGGCGACCTGCAACTGCTCTACACGCCGGCCGCCATGATCGGCGCCCAGGCGATCCTCGCGGGCCCGTACATCGCCGCGGTGAGCCTCGCCGCCGTGGAGAACATTCCCCCGGACATCGCGCTCCAGGCGCGGGCCCTCGGCGCGAGCCGGCGGCAGGCGATCCTCCTGCAGCTGAGGGAGGTGCGGACGTCGCTCGTGGCGGCGGTGGCGGCGGGGTTCGGGGCCATCATCAGCGAGGTGGGCGCGGTGATGATGGTGGGAGGCAACATCCTCGGGGAAACCCGGGTGATGACGACGGCGATCGTGCTGGAGACGCGGCGCGGCAACTTCGACGTCGCGATCGCGATGGGGATCGTACTCATGCTCATCGCTCTCTGCGTGAACGCGGCGCTCCTCCTGCTCGGCCGGCGCACGATCCGCCGCGGGCAGATCGCGTGAACGCCGCGGCGGGACCGCTCCTCGGCGGCGTCGGCCTGCGCCGGAGCTACGGCGGAAGGACGGCCGTCGCGGTGGACCGCATCGAACTGCGGGAGGGCGAGATGCTCGCGGTGTTCGGGCCGAACGGGGCCGGGAAGTCCACGCTGCTGCGCCTGCTCGCGATGCTGGAGAAGCCCGACGCCGGAGAGGTCGCGTTCCGCGGCGGGTCGGGACGGCCGGCCGAGCGGGCGCTCCGGGCCGCGTCCGCGGTCGTGTTCCAGCGCCCTCACTTCTGGAGCGACTCCGTCGAGTACAACGTGGGGCTCGGGCTGGCCCTGCGCGGCGTGCCCCGCTCCGAAGCCCGCGCCCGCTCGCGCGCGGTGTGCGAGCAACTCGCGATCTCGCACCTGCTCGGAGCCCCGATCTCGCGGCTGTCCGGAGGGGAGGCACAGCGAGTGGCGCTCGCGCGGGCGCTCGTTCTCGACCCGGAGATCCTCTTCCTCGACGAGCCGACGGCGAATCTCGATACGGATTCGCGGCTCGATCTCCGCCACGACCTGGAGCGCGTGGCCCGGGAGCGGGCGACGAGCGTCTTCCTCATCACCCACGACCGGGGCGAGGCCTTCCACCTCGCGGATCGGGTCGCCGTGATCCGGGACGGGAAACTGGTCCAGACGGGCACGCCGAAGGAGATCTACGAGAATCCGGCGGATGTCTACACGGCGCGGGTCACCGGGGCGGAGTTCACGATCTCCGGCGCCGTGACGCGGGCGCACGAGCGCATGGTCACGGTCGACATCGGGGGCGCGTCGCTCGTGGCCCTCGGCGAGGCGGTCCCGGGGACGCCGGTGAAGATCGCCTATCGGCCGGAGGACCTCGTCCTCGGGCCCCCGGACGTCCCCCCCGCGGATCTGAGCACGCGCAACCTGGTCGTGGCGACGGTGGAGGAACGGCGCGACATGGGCGGGCTCGTCCGGCTGCGGCTCCGCGGTCCCGTCGAACTCGTGGCCCTCGTCACGCTCGACGCGGCGGAGGAACTCGGCGTCGAACCCGGCGTGCGCGTCGCGGTGCGGGTAAAGGCCACGGCGTTGCATGCGTTCCCCGCCGCACCGGTCGGACCGAGGGAATCAGGCACATCCTAGTCCCGTATCAGTGCGGTCGCTGCGCGGCCAGTATCGCTTCCAGGATGTCTTCGGAGCGTCGCTGTCCCCGCCCCTGTCCGTAAGCCCGCGACATGATCGACACCACGAGGTCGAACTCGGAAATCACGTAGATCTTGTTCCCGCCGCTGCCCGAAGCAAAAGACACTTCGATCGAGCGGTCGTTCACCGGATATACCTGATGATACCAGTAGTAGCCGTACCCACTCGCGAACGGGTCGCTGTCGGAGATATCGAACCGAGGTTGCAGGCTCTCCTCGATCCATTCGCCGCTCACCACCTGGTGGCCGTCGTAGACTCCCTTATTCAGAACCAGTTCGCCGATGCGTGCAAAGTCGGGAGCGGTGAGGAAGAGGTTGCCCTGGCCCTTCGTGTATCCCGCCCGATCCTCCTGCCAGTCCCAACGTTCGATATTCAGCGGTTCAAAGAGGCGGTCGCGCGCGAAATCCTCCAGACCGCCGCCGGTGGCGCGCCCGATCACTATCCCCGCCACGTAGGCCGCGAGGGAGTTGTAGCGATACCGGGTGCCCGGCTCCTCCAGAGCGGGCACCGACATGGCGAAGGCGAGCGGGTCGTCCGCCGCATCCATCCGGCCCTCGTATCCGGGAGATTCCGGATCGTTCCCGTCCGCATCCAGCCCGGAACGCATGGTCAGCAGGTCCGCTAGGCGAACGGGGCCGATCGCGCTCCCCTCGGCTTCGGGCCAATATTTTTCGACGGGATCGTCGAGACTCTCGACCGCTCCCTGATCGAGCGCAATCCCGAAAAGCAGTGACGTTACGCTCTTCCCCGCCGACCTAACGTCAATCAGAGTCCGTCGATCACCGCCGTTGTACTACTGTTCCGCGACCGGAACACCGTTCCGAATCACGATGACGGAATGCAGATCGCCGTGCTCATCGTTCTCCAAGCCGGCCAACACGCATGGCAGATCGCCGTACGCACAATCGTCCGTCGGTGTGCAGGAGACACAAACGGCGATCGCTACAGCGGCAACCAGTCGTAAAGCGGTCAAGCCCGTGCCCAGCAGTCCGTGGCTAGCCCGAATTCCGCCGGATCCCCGGACCCGTCCAGATGACGATGGCTCCGCAGCGCCCGACGGCGCCGCCGAACTCGGCCGGCAACTCGCTCGGACCGCGATAGACCTCGATCCCGGCGATCTCGGACGGCGAGACGAAGTTGTCGATCGACTCGCCGGCGCCGCCGTCGCGGATCACGCGCACGCCGTCCAGGTAGACGTTCGCGTTCATGCACCCGTACTCGGCGCGACTGCTCAGGCTGGGCGCGCCCCGCGTCATGCGGATGACGCAGTTGTTGTTCGCGCCTCCGGTGCACTCGGTGCGCACGCCCGGAATCCGTCCCAGGTAGTGCGTGACGCGGATCGCGCCGGCGTCCTGGATGTCGTCCCGCGTGAGGAAGATCCCGGCGCCAATCGCCTCGCCCAGTTCGCGCCGGTCGTAGAACCCCTGCAGCTCCAGCCGCTTCTCGCGCAGCGCGGTGACGACGATCGGTGCGAGTTCGATCGGGTCCACGCTGAGTTCGAAATCCACCTGCACGGTTCGGTCGCTCGGGAGGCGCACCAACTGGTCCAGGGGATCGAAGGTGAGGTGGTCCACGGTCACGCGGTACATCCCCGGATCGAGGTCGGTGAACATGAAGCGGCCGCTGCCATCGGTCATTCCCTGCCGGTCCTCCGCCAGCAGCGTGTCCGAAAGAACGACGTTTGCGGCTTCCACCGGACGGCCGGAACGCCGATCCACCACCCGACCCACGATTCGGCCGGGCACGGTGAGCAGCCTGGCGAGCGCGCCTTCCTCCACGCCCACGAGGATATCCCACCCGGCCGGCGGGCCGGGTGCGATGCGCACTAGAGTCGGCTCCGTGCGGAAGGACGGGAACCTTGCGCTCACGGTGAGATCCTCCTGGGGCGGAAGGCCGCAGAGGACGTACACGCCCTCGCTGTCCGCGTCCACGGAGACCGTGCGCTCTCGTCCTTCGCCCTCGGTCCAGCTCGCCATGACCGTGGCGCCCGGAATGAGGATACCCTGGAGCGTATCGCGGACGACGCCGGCGAGGCCGGTGAGGGACGGATCCATCTCGGCCGGACACGTCACGATGCTTCGGGGCGGGTTGAGGGTCAGGCTCTGAGCGGCGAGATCAAATCCGGCCGACGTCAGGATGGCGGCTCCCGCCAAGGCGAAGGACGCGACCCGGCAGACAGTCCTTCTCCGCGCCTGCGCCTCCGAACGATCCTCTCGCTTTGTTCGCATCCTGCGGTCTCCGCCACGACGTCGACAAGCCACGCACGGAAAGTAATGCAGGCGCGTACCGCGCACACGACGCGCGCCGGTATTGCGAGACACTCCCGGACGCTGTCACTCTTTCGAGGGTTCCTCGGCCGCGGAGTCTCATCTTGCAAATCGTGCGAAACCGACAGGCGCGCTACGCAATCGGCGTCGCTTGCATCCTCGTTGGATTGTCCGGCTGCCTGGATCTGGGGATCGGAATCTCCCCGACCGTGGGGAACATGCTCTCGTCCGTGGTCAGCGAGGGATCCGCCCTGCCCGAGTTCGCGCGCGCCGCCGGGGGGCCCGGATCCATGCGAGTCTCGGGCCAGATCGTGGGCAAGCTGCGGTGCGACTACCTGTCCCCCGATCTGCGGGAGGTCGACGGAGGGCTGGAACTCGCCATCACGATCGTGTCGGGCCGGCAGGGCTGCAACAGTCTGACGCCCGCGACGCTGTCCTACGTGGCGAACATCTACAACGTCGAGCCCGGGTCCTGGTCGATTCTCGTGGAGCACCGCTACGAAGGCGTGGACGGAACACCCGGCGAGCGGCTGTACGACGTCGTCACGGTGAACTAGCCGCCGGAGGCTCGCGCCCGCTGCGTCACTCCGGCGCCCGCGTCATTCCAGAGGCGTGGAGCGGGAATGGAGTCCCAGCAGATCCGCGTCACTCATGTCGGCCAGAGCGCGCGTCGCCTCGGCCACGCTGCGACTCTCGTGCGGCAGCCAGCGCGGCGGCGCGAACGGGTCCTCGAGGCACACGAAGTAGATGCGGGCCGCGTGCGGCGTATTCGGCTGGCCACCCGAAACGTAGGCTTCCCAGCGGACCATTCCCCCGTCGAGGAAGGTGCGGGAGAGCGCCTTCTTCGGATCCACCCTCGTGCCGCTCACACCTTCACCGAGCGCGCGAGCAGTTCGCGGAGTCCCGCCTCGTTCATCTCGGACACGGCCTGCTTCGGCACCTTGGAGATGCCCGGCGGCGCCTGGTTGTAGCGCTGCGGGATGGTGATGTCATCCTGGTTCCGGAACATGACGAGCAGCCGGGGCGACTGTTGCGTGGTGCCCGAGAAGATCGAGAACTCGGCCTCCCAGGTGGCCCCCGACTCGCTCGTGAACCGGGTTCGGGCGCTGTCCGCAGCCCCATCCATCCGGAAGATCAGTTTCTTCAGAAGCGACATGTGTGCGCGCGGTTGGTGCGTTTGCGTGGCTAGGCGCGGAGACACTAGGCGAGTCGGGCTCGACCCGCCAGCCTGCCGCCGGCCTGAAGGCTTCCGATGCGGGCAAGAAGCTGCGACTATGCATTGGATTCGAGCCCGGCGGGAGGTTTCCGACGACCCGTCGGCCACGCAAGGAGAACATCATGCCCCGCCTGTACTCCGCGACGATCGTCTTCCTTCTCAGTTCTCTCTTCGTCCTCGTCCTTCCGTCAGTCGCGGACGGTCAGGACGCGGACGTCATCGACGCGTTCTCGCGGCAGATCGCGGCGGATGTCGAAGCGGACGGCGTCGGCGGGATCACGGCGGCGGTCTTCAAGGGAGACCAGGTGCTGTGGGCACAGGGGTTCGGCTGGGCCGATCCGGAGAACCGCGTGCCCGCGGGCGTGCGGACGATCTACCGGACCGGATCGATCTCGAAATCGGTGACGGCGATTCTGATGGCGGACCTCGTGGAGGAGGGGACGGTCGCCCTCGATGACGCCGTCGTGGACCACCTGCCCGAGGCCGCCGGCTTCGGGGATCCGCCGGCCGACATGGCGCCGATTACGCTCCGGCAGTTGGCGAGCCACACCGCCGGCCTCATTCGGGAGCCCGAACTCGAAGGCGCGGCGGCGGGGCCGATCGAGGACTGGGGATACAAGATCCTCGCTTCGATCCCGCACACCCGGTTCTACACGATGCCCGGCACCCGGTATCAGTACTCCAACATCGGGTACGGCGTGCTGGGTTACGTGCTGCAGCGGGCGGCCGGGACCTCCTTCATGGACCTCGTGGAGGACCGACTGTTCGAACCACTGGGGATGCGCTCCTCGACCTTCATCGTCGGCCCCGACCTGTGGCGGCGGGTCGCGGTAGGCTTCGCGAACGGAGCGGACGGCGTCGTGAACTCCGACTTCCCGGCGCTCGAGCACGAGGGGCGCGGATACAAGGTGCCGAACGGCGGCGTCTACGCGACGGTCGGAGATCTCGCGACGTTCGCGGCCGCGGTCATGGGCATGACCGAACACGAACTCCTGGAGCCGGCGACGCGACGGGAAGTCATGACGGTCCACACGCCCGAGGATCCCGACGCGGGGTACGGACTCGGCTTCTCGATTCGTCCTGTCGCGCTCGAGGGCGGCGCCGTGCGGTTCGTCGGCCACGGCGGTTCCGTCGCCGGATACAACATGTACCTCGTGTTCGAACCCGAAAGCGGCTACGGCGTCGCGCTCGGCCGCAACTACAATCGCGGCGCCACCAACCTCGGCGAGGCCGGGAACGGGCTCCTCCAGGCGCTGCTCGAGGCCGGCAGTTGAGGAGGATCGCGCCGCACCTCGCGCGCGGGGCCGCTCTGACGGCTGTGGCTCTCGCGCCGCACCCGGCCATGGGGCAGGAAGAGGAGGAGCGGGTCCTCCGCATCTGCCGGCAGCTCGGACAGGCGGAACTCGAGGTCGGGATCGAGGGCACGATCCGGGACGACGAGAGCAAGGTTCCGCTGGCGGGGGCGACGGTCGTGATCCGCTACGAGGCCGAACGCGGGCTGCCGACGCCCGAGGACGTGCGACTCGAAGCGGATGGGCGAGGGCGATACCAGGCGTGCGGCCTCGAAGCGTTCCGGGAGATCCGGGTGCGCGCGAACTATGGGTCCCGGCGAGGGAAGGAGCGAAAGGTCGAACTCGACCGGTCGAAGTTCGTCGACCTCGAGGTGGACATGGGGGACGCGGCCTTCGTCGTCCTCTCCGTCGTGGACGCCGCGGACGGGCGCCCGGTGGCGGGCGCGCAGATCGACTTCTCCCCGCTGCCCGTCTCCGGGGTCACGGATTCGCTCGGACGCGTGGCGTTCCGCTCCATGCCGCCGCTCACCTACGGACTGCGCGTCGCGCACATCGGTTACGCGCCCCTCGAGACCGAGATCAACATCCTCACCGACCAGAACGCGGAATTCCGCGTCGAACTCAACACCCAGGCGATCGCGCTCGCGCCGATCGAGGTGAGAGTGACGGGCCGCGATCCGTTCCTGCTCACGTCGGGGTTCTACGAGCGCCGCCAGTCCATCGACGAGGGCTACTTCGCGACCTATCCGGAGATCGACCAGTTCATCCACCTCGGGCAGCTGTTCCAGTTCAAGCGGGAGCTCTCCATCCGATACCGCCGGAACCAGCTCATCCTCCTCAACGGCCGGCCGGCCAGCCGCCTCGGGTTCACCCGGAGAAATCTGGGCGAACTGAAATTCGACACCGTTCGGGGCGTCGAGGCGTACAGGTGCAGCGAGGCGCCGCCCGAGATCATGAACCAGGTGCCAAACACCATGCTCCTGACCGACTGCAACCTCGTCGCGATCTGGACGTACTGACCCCCCGAGACCGCTTCCTCCTGACAGGACGATTCCTTGAGCGACACTGGCCGGCCCGAAGGGGAAACTGCGGCCCCCCGCCGTTCCGGAGTGGGGGGAACACTTCGGGCGCTGCTGTGGGGAACGCACGAGGACTTCACGTCGGGAAGCCTGAACCGCGGGGTCCTGCTCCTCGCCATTCCGATGGTGCTGGAGATGGCGGGGGAGTCGCTCTTCTTCCTCGTGGACATGGCCGTCGTGAGCCGGCTCGGGGCCGGCGCCCTGGCCGCGATCGCCCTCACCGAAGCGATGCTGTCCGTCATCTACTCGATCGCGATGGGCCTCGCGATGGCCACGACGGCGATGGTCGCGAGACGGACGGGAGAGAAGGACGAGCGCGGCGCGGCGCGGGCCGCCGTGCAGGCGATCGTGCTGAGCGTCGGCATCGCCGTGGTTCTCGGCCTCGCCGGGGCGATACTGGCCCCGTCGCTTCTCCGGGCCATGGGAGGATCCCCGGAAGTCGTCGCCGCAGGCACGACCTTCGCCCGCATTCAGCTCGGCGGGATGGTCGTCATCATCCTCCTCTTCGTGAACAACGCGATCTACCGGGGGGCGGGCGACCCATCGATGGCCATGCGTTCCGTGTGGCTGGCGAACGGGATCAACATCGTGCTCGACCCCGTGCTCGTGTTCGGCCTCTGGATCTTCCCGGAACTCGGCCTCCCGGGGGCCGCCGTCGCCACGACGACCGGACGCGGGATCGGGGCCGCGTACCAGTTGTGGCACCTGTCCCGCGGCGAGCGCATCCGGGTGCGGCGGGACGACCTCCGGATCCGTCTCGCCGTGATCAAGCGGCTTGCGCGCGTGTCGGTCGGGGGTGTGGGCCAGATGCTCGTGACCCAGGTCAGCTACATCCTCTCGATCCGGATCCTGTCCGAGTTCGGGACGATCGCCCTCGCGGGCTACACGATGGCGATCCGCGTCGTCATCTTCATCATCCTGCCCGCCTGGGGCCTCGCGAACGCCGCGGCGACGCTCGTGGGCCAGAACCTCGGCGCGGACAAGCCGGACCGCGCCGAGCGGGCCGTCTACCTCACGGGCTTCTGGAACATGCTGTTCATGGCCGTGGTGACGGTGGTCTTCGTGGCTTTCCCGGAGCCGATTCTGGCACCGTTCGCTCCGGACCCGGAAACGCTCGACGTGGGCGTGCGCGCGCTCCGGATCATCAGCTACGGGTACATCTTCTACGCCTGGGGCATGGTGACGATGCAGGCCTTCAACGGAGCCGGCGACACGGCGACGCCGACCTGGATCAACATCTGGGTCTTCTGGTTCTTCCAGCTTCCCGTCGCGGCGCTGCTCGCCTTCGGCGCCGGGTGGGGCGAGACGGGCGTCTTCTGGTCGTTCGCGGTCGCCTATTCGCTGTCGGCCGTCGTCGGACTCTACCTCTTCCGCCGCGGCCGCTGGAAGCAGAAGGAGGTATAGCCAGGCGGGTTACGCGGAACAGCGCGTCCTGCGCGGAGTTCCCTTCGATCGGAGACCAATCACGACGCGCACCTGCTGCCCCGCGGTGATGTCTACGGTCTGTACGGAACTGTCGAAGCCTCCACACAGGGCACGGATCTTGTATGAGCCGGGGGGAAGCCCTTTCAGCGAGAATGCTCCCGTGCGGTCCGTTACGGTGCGGAAATCCGTATCGTCGACGATTATACGTACGGCCTCGAGCGGCTGGCGGGTCACCTCGTTGACGGCGAGACCCGTGACCGATCCCGGAGGGGTAACCGGCACGCCGAGCCTCACCTCGGCGCCCGCCGTGGCCGGAACCACCGAGGGAAGGCCTGAATGGGGGCCGTAGGCGGCCGAGAGTTCCACCTCCGCTTCGACCGGGAGGTCGCACAGCCGATACCGTCCAAGCGAGTCCGTCCGCACGACGGTCTCTACGCGCTCGAGGCTCCCGGAAGTCGGGAACGAGGCGATCACGTGCGCTGCCGGCAGCCTTACCTCCGTGACCTCATCATTCACAAACCCTTCCAGCGCCACTTCGCCGGGCCGACCGGCCGGTTCGCACAGTTCGACCTCGATTTGCGGTATCTCGGGCGTCTCCGCGGTCCAGTTGGACCACAGGATGATCGCGCCGCAGAACATGGAGGCCCCGTCCCAGGCAAAGAACGGGACCTTCGACCCAGGTTGGTACAACTCCGCGGCACCGACATCGTACACGGAGAGTTCTTCGAGCAGTGTCGGGGGCGGGTCGTCCGGAGAACGGAAGGTTCCCTCCGGATTCAGGGAGTACGGCCTGCTCGTTCCCGAGCCGTCCGCCGCTCCGATCGGCCTCCGGTCGAGATATACCGGTATCTTCGCGCACCGCGGCAGAGGTGCGCGCATCTGGAGGGTGGACATGAAGTCCGAGAGCCTGACGAAGCCCACCTTGTTCGCCTCGATCCACTCGGGCTCGAGGAACACCCCCCAGCCCTCCTCCATCCGTTCGTAGAAGCCGGACTCCGCGAGGCGGGGCGGGCGTCCCTCCACGCCGACTTCAAGCGGATCCAGCGGGATCGCTTGCGGCTGGAGGCGCACATCCAGCCGGGGCGGGGCCTCGGAGCCGATCTCCAACGGGGCACTGAGAACTTCGTAGCCGAAACGCCGCACGGCGAGCGTGTATTCGCCGGGCAGTACTTGAGCGAAGGCGAAGGTGCCGTCCGGTCCCGTGATGGTTTCCCGAGCCGAACCCGCTGAGTCGGAGAGCCGGACCGTCGCGCCTTCGATCGGCGCGCCCGTCCCGTCGTCAACGATGGTTCCGGCGACTTCCACCGCCTCCTGAGCCGCCGTCGTCTCCGGCGCCGTGCCGACGATCGCCGCCAGCGTGACGGCGAGCAGCGTCGGCCGTACGAGCGTGGCCTTCAGTCCACGCCTGCGCCGTTTCCGAGTTCCTGTCATGTGGAAATCCGCGAGGTTGGAATGGCCCGGAGCTTCAACTTCGAGAATACACCACGCCTCCGCCTGACTGTAGACGCCGCAAGCGGCGTGAACGTCACCGTCGCGGTTCGGTCTCCAGCTGCGTGTCCGGCGCCATTTGCAATACCTGGACGATCGGGTAGCCAAGACCGTGCGCATCGGCGTAGGCGATGAGGCCGTCGGGACCGAAGGCGTCCGGGATGCGGAGTCCTCCGGGTGGGATCGTGCCGAGGTAGCGGGCATCGGCCGTCACGATGTCGATCGGCCCCTCCCCGCCGGGCGGCGGGGTTCGCGCTACCCACAGGCGATCATCGCCGTCCACGGCCAACGCTTCGATCGCGGGGATGACGTCGGCGAACGTCATCCGTTCGATGCCGTCACGGTACGCCTCGCGCATCTGCCTCGCGAAATCGTCGGGCATGCGGATGTCCTGGCGTCCCGCAACGGACAGCGTCGTTGAGTTCCCACTCTGGTCGACTTCGGCGAGCCGGCGCTCCCGTTCCGCATCCCGGACTGCGTTCGTCACCGGCGTCGGGGAGAGCGGCCGTTCCAGAACCTCCTCCACGGTGCCGCCCTCGCCGACCAGCTTGATCCGGTATCCCGAGGAGTCGACGACGGCGAGCCGCCCGTCCGAGAGCGCGGTGAAATGCAGCCCCGGG
Organism: Gemmatimonadota bacterium; assembly: GCA_022825725.1. Taxonomy (GTDB): domain Bacteria; phylum Gemmatimonadota; class Gemmatimonadetes; order Palauibacterales; family Palauibacteraceae; genus Palauibacter. The sequence continues at coordinate 8,188 of JAJDWE010000030.1, read as the reverse complement.
TCGAACGCTCTCACCGGACTCATGGTGAAGGAAAAGCTGCCTCCTTCAGCTTCCATTTCATCTCCGGTGGGCGGTGGCGGCTCCCAGGCCGTGTAGAGCAGTTCGCGATTACCGTCCGGGCGGTAGCGGGCGATCGGACGCCCGGCTTCGTCGCCCGTTCCGTCGACGGAGCCGCTCCGTATGGACATCGCGTCCGCCGTGCCGCTCACCACAAACTCGCGGTCCGTGATGATGCTCCCGTCCGACAGCCACGCGTCCACACCCCCGGGCGCGCCCCGTGTCGGATCGAAGGGCGCCGACTCCAGGTACTCGCCCTCCGGCGTGAAGAACTGAATCCCGCTCCGCGCGCGGTCGAACACGGCGAGACGGCCATCGGCGAGCAGCGACATTGACTCCGGCTGGGCGAGCTCACCAGGGCCTTCGCCCTGCCGGGAGATGGTTCGGAGGTATGCGCCGTCGCGGTCGAGCACGACGACGTGCGCCGCCTGTTCGTCCAGCACGAAGAGATCGCCCGCCTCACTGAAGACGAGGTCGGCGATGGACCCGAAGGTCTCCCAGTCTTCCCCATCCAGGGCGCCGGCGGTCCAGCGGGACTCGTACTCCGGAACGATCGTGAAGTCGGGACCGTCCATGGCCGCGGACCCGCCGGCGGGCAGCCCGCCGCCGCCGTCACCCCCGCACGCAACGAGGAGGCAGAGGACGGCACCGGACAAACACGGGCGCGAGGCTGGGCGGATCGAGGTCGGGCGGATCATGGATTCCTCCCCGGGTTGTGTCGTCTCCCGCTCCGGGGAAACTGTCGCCTCGAGGATGGTTGCACCGCGGGGCCCGCAGGCCCCGCGACCTCACGCTAGATCACCTGGAACGTCAACCACTGCGAGACCCAGACGGCGGTGGGCTCACCCTGGTTCCTCGCGGGCCGGAAGCGCATCTGCCGGACGACTTCCGCGGCGGCGCGGTCCAGTGCCTCGTTGCCGCTGCTTGTCTTCAGCTCGTGGTTGGCGACGGCGCCGGACAGGTCGACGTACAGCCACATCTCGACCCGGCCACCGATGCCCGCATTCTTCAGTTCGCTCGGATAGGCCCTCATGAGCACCTGGTGGATCTCGCCCCCGTTCTCAAGAACCGGGGGCGTGTCGTACGCGACGAAGGTTGGCTGCTCCGCCTGCGCATCTCTCGGCGCGGGCGCATCCATCGACGCCTCGGGCTGCGGGACGCCGAGGACAAGAATAATGGCGAGCGCCGCGAGGCCCGAGGCTCCCAGGGTTCTCGGAATGCGGAGCCGGGCCAGCGGTTCGGTCATGCGGCGCAGCCGCTGCTCCACGGCCGGCTTGCGCTCGGCAAAGGCGGCCGCGGCCAGCAGCGGCGCGGAGACACGCCCCCCCACCGTGATGAGGGCGTCCGCGTAGTCGCGCGGGGACTCGCCCTGCTTGAGGACGCGCCGGTCGCAGTCGAACTCGATCGCAAGCCGCAGCCGCGACACCTGCCACCACAGGAACACGTTCCACGGCATCAGCACGAGGGCCGCGACCGCCGTGGCGAAGAGGCGGTGGTCGCCCGCACGCTGGTGTTCGCGCTCGTGCAGGAAGACCAGGCGCAACAGCCGGTCTTCGAGTTCGGGGATCCACCTCGGCATCACGACGACCGAGCGCCGGATGCCGACCACCGCCGGGCCCCGGTCGTCGGCGATCATGACCGGCGATCCGAGGACGCGACCCGGCGTCCACGTCCGCATCTCCGACCGCAGGCGCCGGTACGCCCGCCCGAGGTAGAGGAGCATCCCCGCTGCAAGCAACAGCCAGACGCCACCCGCGAGAGCACTCATCGCGCCGACACCGAACCACGCCGTGGGTTCCGCAGCCGCAGGCGCCGAGCTCACGACCACCGGCTCACTCAACTCCGCGAGGGGAGCCCACGGTGCCGCGCCGATGCCCGGGAGGAGGCCGGGGGCGAGAAACGCCGCGAACGGGAGCGTCACGGAGCCGACGACCGCCGCGAACCAGCCCCAGCGCACGGGCTTCCGGAAGTGACCCAAGGCCCGCTCGGTCGCGAAAGCGGCCAGGGCGAGGAGCCCCGAAATCAACAGGCAGTATCCGATCCAGGCGATGACCATGTCCCTACTCCTTCGAGCTGAGGCGTTCGTGCATCCCTTCCAGGGCCGGGGTTCTACCTGCCGCCAGCCCCCGCCCCCTCTTTCGTCGTGAGGTGAATCACTCCGCCCCGGGCCCGTTCGCCGTACAGTTCGATGGCCCGTTCTCCCTTGATGATCTCGACATCGGCGATATCGAGCTTGCCGAAGCTGACGTCATCGAGCGTCACATCGCCGGACTGGATGACGCCATCGACGATGATGAGCGGGTTGTCCGTACTCACCACATGATTCCGCGTACCATCATCGCCGACGTAACCGCTGATGATGATGTCCCGCCGCCCATCGGCCGTAAGCTCGCGGGCCCGAGGCGGGGCGAGTTCGCTCACCGTGAAGTCCTCGCGATCTTCCGCCGCGGGGTCGCTGTCCGCGGCGCCGCCCTTTGTTGTGATTTCGATCACGCCGTTGCTGGCCTGCTCGCCGTACAGCTCGATGGCCGCGCTCCCCTTGATGATCTCGACGTGGTCGATATCGAGGGCCCGGAGGTCTTCCATGCTCGTGCCCTCGGATTGAATGACGCCGTCGACGATGACGAGCGGAGCGTACTCACCGGTTAAGGAAGAACTCCGGGCGGGGGGGGTGTCCGCATCGCTCGCCATCTGGAAGGTGACCCACTGGGCGATCCAGACGTCGGTCGGCTGGTCGCGGTTCATCGCGGGCTCGAAGCGCATCGTCGCGACCACATCCGCGGCGGCGGCGTCCAGGTCGCTGTTGCCGCTGCTCGTCTTGAGTTCCGTGTTCCGCACCATGCCGGACGTGTCCACGTACAGCCATATCTCGACTCTCCCGCCGATTCCCGCGTCCTTCAGGTTCGCCGGGTAGGACTGCTTCAGCGCCTCCGACACCTCCCCGGCGTTCTGAAGGACCGGAGCGCGGTCGAACGCAATGAAGGACGGCTGGTCACCGCGTGTGAGGGGGTCCGCGGCGGGCCTCAGCGGAGGTGTCCATTCAACGGCTTCGGAGGGCGGTGTCACCGCCGCGGCGGGCGGTTCCGGCGCGTTCATGCCGCTCTCGGGTCCGGGGCAGCCGAGCACGAAGAGGACGGCGACCATGGCCACGCCCGAAGCGCCGAGCGTTCGGAGCAGACGCATGCTGGCCAGCGGCTCGGTCATGCGGCGCAGGCGTCGCTCCACGGCCGGCTTGCGCTCGGCGAAGGCGGCCGCGGAGAGCAGCGACCCGGAGACGCGGCTCCCCACCGTGATGAGGGCATCCGCGTAGTCGCGCGGCGACTCCCCCCGCCGGAGCACGCGACGGTCGCAGTCGAACTCGATCGCGAGCCGCAGCCGCGACACCTGCCACCATACGAACAGGTTCCACGGCATCAGCACGAGCGCGGTGACCGCCGCCGCGAAGAGCCGATGGTCGCCGGCGCGCTGATGCTCGCGCTCGTGGAGAAAGACGAGGCGGAGCAGCCGGTCCTCGAGTTCGGGGATCCACTTCGGCATCACGACGACCGAGCGCCGGAACCCGACGACGGCCGGTCCCCGCTCCTCGGAAATCATGACCCGCGATCCCGCAAACGCGGCCCGGCCTCCACGTCCGCATCTCCGACCGCAGCCGGCCGTAGATCCGCCCCACATAGCCGACCATGGCGACGATCAGCAGCACCCAGCCCCACGCCAGCACCGCGCCCACGGCCGCCGCATCGAACCCGCCGCCGGCCGCTGCGGGCAGCTCCCCCGCCGCGGCGACGACCGCAAGACCGCTCAACCCGACCGCCGGCTCGGCGGAGGAGACCCCGAAGCCGGGAAGGAGTCCGGGAGCGAAGAAGGCGATGACGGGCACGGTCACGGACCCGACGATCGCCGCGAGCCACGCCCACCGCACGGGCTTCCGGAAGTGACTCAACGCCCGCTCCGAGGCGAAGGCGGCCAAGGCGAGAAGTCCCGAAATCAACAGGCAGTATCCGATCCAGGCGATGACCATGTCCCTACTCCTTCGAGCTGAGGCGTTCGTCCACCATGCCGCGCAGGTTCTCGAGGTCCTCCTTCGAGAGCGCCCGGTCGGAGACGAGGTGCGTGAGCAACAGTTCGGGCGACCCCTGGAACATCTTCTGAACCAGCCGGCGCACCGCGCTCGCCCCAGCGCATTCGCGCCCGACGAGCGTGTGATAGCGGTAGGCTTTCCCCTCCTGCGTGTGCCCCACGTACCCCTTCTCCTCCAGCGTCCGGAGGATCGTGAGCACGGTGGTGTAGGCCAACGCGTCGCCGAGGCGGTCCTGCACCTCCGCGACGGTCGAGGCCCCTCTCTCCCACAGCACCGCCATGAGGTCGAGTTCGCGCGTGGTGAACTTGATCTCCACGAGACAGATCCTTTCGTCCCGAACCATCAGCGTCGCCGCCCGCGGCGGCCGCCCGTCGCCGAAGCGCCGGCGGGCCGAGCGGGCATCGTTCCCAATTGAGCGTAAACGTGACGGGACGCCGCTGTCAACTAGACACGTAGTAGAAACGTCCGAGGGACCCCGCCTCTGACAGGGCGCGGGAGGCGGGGCATACCCCGCGGGCTGCTAGACGCGCAGCCAGTTGTGGGCGAAGCGCACGAACCAGGAGGCACCGGCGGACCGCAGGAAGCCGCAGGCCTCGCGTTGATCGCCGGGCCGGTTGGGTGCAGCGTAGGTGCCGGCCAACACTCGCAGCTTCTCGGCACTCAGCCGGTCTATCTCGGCTGTATGATCCGCTGCTTCGATGAGACCGGCGATGGTCTCTCGGCGATCGCGTTTCCCCATCGCCGCTGCACGAAACCAGGTCACCAGGTAGAGGTCGTTCTCCCCCACTCCGTCGGAACAGTCCTCCAGCGACTCGAGGCATGCCTCGACCTCCCGCTGATCGTCGTCGGTCATCGCCAGGAGGCCGGTGAGCGCCCATGCCTGCGCCCCGAAGGGATGCCGGCCCGTGTGCCCGGGACCCCGGAGCAACTGCTCCATGTATTCCCGGCAGAGAGCGTAGTCCCCCTTGAAGAAGACGCACTGCGCCTGATTCAGCAGGGCGTAGGCCCGGGCTTCGGGTGGACTCTCGAGCGCCTCGTCCATCGCGCGGCTGCGGCCGAGTTCATCGAGCGCCCGTTCGAAGTTGCCGAGTTCGAGCAGAACCGCACCCAGGTTGTTGAGGTTCGCGGATGCGTGTCGGTTCTCGTTGCAGCTCTCCGAGGTGTCTTCCAGCAACTGGAGGGCGTCATGAAGACGCGCGCCCCGCATGGCCACCCAGAACTCCGCGGCGGTGGCGGCGCGGAAACCCTCGTAGCCGAGCCGGACAAGCCCGTGACGGCAGGTCTCGAGAACTCGGCGAGCCTCCGCAAGGCCGCTCTGGCCTCCAGCCCGATGGAAGAGGAGCCGAAACGCATCGCACCAGACACCTGCGTAGTCGGCGTCCTCGGGGACGATCCCGCGGAGGCGCGTACGGAACCTCTCGAGACCGGGCTTGCCGTTGCGCCGGGGCGTGGCTTCCGTCGCCTCGAGGACAGCGGTCTGCATCGTCAGTGCGCGGATGAGCGCCGGGTCGGTCGCATGCCCGAGAGACTCCGCGAGATTCTGTCGGTGGAGATCCGTCGCGAGTCGATCTCCCGCCGCCAACGCCGCCCGCGCCAACGCCAGGTGGACGCGGCTCAGGTCGTTCCCGGTGTCCGCCACGGCGGCAATCTGGTGCAGGACGCTCATGGCCCGCCGAAACCGTCCCCGCTGCAATTCGGCTTCCGAGAAGAGGAGGCCGGAACGCAGGCGGTCGGCGCCGCCCCTGGCATGCTCGAACGCCAACGCCGCCGCCTCACCCGCTACCGGCGACCGACCCTCCGCCAACGCCCCCTTTGCCACCTCACAGGCCAGACTGAAGGCGCGGGAGGACTCTCCGGCCGCGGCGAACTCGGAGGCGGCCGCCGCCCGCGCACCGAGACCTGCGTTCTCGAGGACTGCGGCCGCCGCCCGGTGTACCTGCGCCCTCTCGTCCGGCGGCAGATTCCACGCGAGCACGGCACCGGCCAGGGGGCGGCTCAACGTCCATCGATCCGTTTCGGAGTGTAGCCAGCCCTTGGCGCGGAGCCCTTCAACGGCACCCCCACTCGAATCTGCGCCCACGATCGATTCGGCATGGGCCCGTGCCGGGCGCGTGAGCAGCACCAGCGTCGCCACCAGTCGTCCTTCCCGGAGCGAGAGGGTCTCCAGTTGATCGCCGACGAGCGAACGAACCTCGGCAGACCGCTCGTAGGCCAATCGCCCGCCCGATTCCCGGTCGCCGGCGGTCGTTGGGCTGAAGTTGTGACGCATCCACGCCCTGAGGATGGCCCGGGCCAGAGCCGGATTGCCGCCGGAGAGCCGCGCGCTCTCGACCGCCTGGACCGGACTGCAGCCCCTCTCGGTTGCCTGAAGCAGCGCCGCACACGCGTCGGTGGTGAGTGGATCGAAGGTGATCACGAAGTCCACGAGACGCGCGGCTTCCGCCCGCCGAGCCACGTCCGGGTTCGAAAAGCCGACCACCATGGCGCCCGGGAAATCCGCGGTCCGCATGACTTCATCCACGGCGGTCCAATCCGGAACGTCGGCCCTGATGACGATGAGCCGGGTCTTTCGAGGGTATCGGCCCAGCTCCGAGGCCAGATTCTCGCGCGTCCCCGCAAGATCGGGCGGAAGCCACTGCACCGACCCTCCACGGCTGGATACGAATCTGGCGAAGTCCCGCAAGACGTACTCCCGTCCGAGACCGCGCTCGCCGGCCAGGGCCAACCGTATGGGCACCGCGCGGGACGAACGGAGAGCGAGGCTCAGCTGGCGGAACTCTCCTCCTCGATCCGACATCCGCGGTTCCCGGCGCTCGCGGACGACCAGGGGTGCGGCGTCAAGCTGGTTCCGAGCCCACGCCGCCGTCTCCGTCAGCTCCGTAGCGTTGGCGACCCAACCGCATTTCTCCAGCGCTCGGTAGTAGGAAAGGGCGGAAGCGTAGTCGCCCTTCATGCACAAGGCACGCATGAGGGTGCTGTGCGCGTGTTCGTCGAACTCGTTCTGCCTCACGAGCCGGAGCGCGGCCAGACACGTCCGGTCCCAGTCGCCGCTCTCCTCGGCGGCTTGTTGCACGTTCTTGAGCGCCATGGCGACCAGGACGCGACAACGCTCCCGTTCGCCGTCCAGCCAGCGCTCGAACTCGTCCGCTCCCAGGTTGAGCAGACCGGGGGCGAAGTCTCCCCGGTACAGATCGATGACGGTCTCGTGGTCCCTGGCCTGGAACGCCCGTTCGAATGCATCGAGTTCGTATGTGATCCGCTTCGGCACGAGTCGGACCGTGTTGGCGTCCACGGTGATCACCGGACCCATGGACGACCGGATGTCGTAGAGTGCCTGGCTGAGCGAGTGTCGCGCTTTCCTGTCGCGACTGTCCCACAGGAGATCGGCGAGCGTCTCCCGCATGTGGACGGTTCCGGGGTGTGCAACGAGATAGAGCAGGAGACCCGTGTGCTTCCGTGACCGCAGCGGGATCCTTGCCCCGCGTGCGTCCGAGGTCGCGACCTCGCCGAAGCAGCGTAGCGTAAGCATGTTCCTTTCTCCCCTGAGAGATTGACGTGGCGGCAGTGGTTCTGTCGCCCGAGAACTACTTACTGGGGAGATATTTACATGGTATCAACACGTTGTGGCATAAGAAGATAGGGGCGATGCGGCGAACTCTTTCAACCCCCCAAAATTGGGGGGGGTCGGACGAACCTTATTGGAGGGTGTCGAGCGCCTTCAGGATCGCCGCCTCAATCTCGTCCAACAGCTCCGGCCAATCGAGCGCGGCGGTCTTCGTCACCGTGATGAAATTCTCGACGATGAGCAGGGCGCGGACCCCTTCGACCTCGAACAGGCGCGCCGCCAGCGGGTCTTCGGCGGCGGACTCGGGATCGAAATAGCTTCGGCTCCCCTCGCCGGGGATGTCGCGGTCCAGGACGAACTTCGCCGCGTGCGGGTTCGGGGTCCCCTCAACCGTGATCTGGATGTCGGAGTCTGTCATCGGGTCCGGAGTTGGCGGCTGTGGAACGATCCGTCTGAGTATCGGCGGGCTGGGCTCGCTCGCAAGGCCT
>JAJDWE010000013.1 GCA_022825725.1 Gemmatimonadota bacterium | reverse complement strand
CACCCGTCTCCGCATCCAGCACGCGGCCCCGTACCGCATCCTGGGCCTGGGCGGCCAGGCGGTCGCTCGCCACGAACAGGGCGAGCGCCGCCCACGCCGCGAGACAACGGCGGACGCCGGCCGCTACTGCCGCTGCCAAACCGTCGTCGCGACCGCCGCTGGGGGCTCCGTCACGTTGACGGTGAGCACGTTCCCCGCCAGCGTGTACGTGCCGATGTTCTGCTGCAACTGCCCCGCAAACTCCCAGCTCCCGTCCGTCCGCAGCGTGAACGTCCCCTGGTCCGCGACCTCCGTGACCTCGCCGTTCAGCGGGTTCGTGACCGTGAGGAGCATGGACATCGTGCCGCTCGCAGAGTCACCCGACCCGGGGTTCTGCGAAATCATCGCCGTTCCTACGGCAATCGGCGGTCCGATCGTCGCCCCCTGGGTGATCACACCGGTCAGGGATACGAGACTATAGGTGCCCGAGACGTCCGGCGGCCCCGCGGCGGGAGGCGGCTCCGGGTCCATCGTGTCTCCGCCGCCACAGCCGACGACAAGGGTCGCGACGACCAGCGGCACGCACAACGTTCGCAAACGCTTCTTCATGAAACCTCCGTCAGTTTCGGATCAGGCGTCTTGATGATGACGCCGCTTCTTTCAAGATAGTCGTCCGGTTCGGCGTTGCCGAGACCGTTGCTCCGCCCTACCCGCCGTCCTCGCTGTCGGTGGACACCGGGTAACGGTCCGTTTCTTCCTCGTGTTCTTCGCGTTCCACGACGATCGAGCAGTTCGTGACGAGCGCGGCGATGGCGCCGATCGCGGCCCAGGCGGGCAGCAGCAACGTCCCCACGACCCCGATGGAGAGCGGAACCTCGATGAGCTCCTTTCCGTCCTCGTTTCGGATCGAGATGCGGCGGACGTTCCCCTCCCGGATGATCTCCTTGATCTTCCGGACGAGGTTCTCACCCGGCACCCTGTGTTCCTCGGTCATGTCCACCTCCCTTGCGGCACGCCCACGATTCCAGCTTGATGTTGAATCCTGGCAGTCCGCCGTACGCTCGTCATCCGGGTCGGGTTTTGCGAACCGGAGAAACCTCTCGCCCGAGGAATAACGATGAAACGCTATCGAACGGAACTCTGCGCTCTCGCGCTCGCACTCGGCTTTGCCGCCTGCGACGAGCCGGCGGACGAGGCTGGAACCTCCGACGGGGACGGGCTCCCGGCGGGGGCGGAGGCGATCTCTCTGCTGGGCGAACCGCTCCATCCATCTCCCGCTTCGGCGGAACAGCAGCGCGACATCGAAGTCGCGCGGGCGGACTACGACGCCGACCCGGATGACGCGGATGCGATCATCTGGCTCGGCCGGCGCGTCGGGTACACGGGGACGTTCCGCGAGGCGATCGGAATCTTCTCCGAGGGGATCGAGAAGCACCCGAACGACGCGAGGATGTACCGTCATCGGGGACATCGCTGGATCAGCGTGCGGGAGTTCGATCGCGCCATCGAGGACCTGTCTCACGCGGCGGAGCTGGTACGAGGCGAGGAGGACGAGGTCGAACCGGACGGCCAGCCGAACGCGCGCGGCATTCCGACGAGCACGCTGCAGTCGAACATCCACTACCACCTGGCGCTGGCCCGCTACCTGAAGGGGGACTTCGAGGGAGCGCTGCCGTCGTACGAGGCCTACATGGCGGTGACGGCGAATCCCGACCAGCTCGTGGCCATCTCGCACTGGTGGTACATGGCGCTCCGCCGTCTGGGCCGCGATGCCGAGGCGGCGGCCGTCCTCGAACCGGTGACGGCCGATCTCGACGTCATCGAGAACACCAGCTACCACCGGCTCCTCCTCATGTACAGGGGGGAGCTCGACGCGGACGAACTGTGGGATCCCGAGAGCGGTGACCCGGCGGGCGTGGCGATCGCCTACGGGGTCGCGACCTGGCATCTCTACAACGGCCGCGAGGCGCAGGCGGCGGAGATGTACCGCCGCATTCTCGAAGGTTCCGGCTGGGCGGGGTTCGGCTACATTGCCTCCGAGGCGGAGATCGCCCGCCTGGAGGCCGACGCGGGCGGCTGACCCCGGGCGGCTGACCCCGGGCGGCTGACCCGGGCGGCTGACCCGCTGCAACTTTTTCCCCGCCGGGCTCGTTCTCGCCTTTGACGCGGCTGCCGGGTTGCGGGCCAGATACGGACCGCAACCTTTCGACGGCTCGACGCGTCCTATTTCGCAAGGTTTGGAGTTCGGGCTGCTTAAGGAAGGTCACCTTGGGGTTTTCCTCGTTCTTGATAGATTCCGCCGCCCCGTTGCGCCGGTGGGCGGCGTTCGTGTTGCTGATGGGCCTGGCCGCGCCGCTTGGGGCGCAGGACTCCGCGATCGGCGGCGAGTCGAGCGCGCGGGCCGCCGCGGCACCGGCGCTCCGGGCCGTCCGCACGACGGAACCACCGCAGATCGACGGACGGCTGGATGAACCCGCGTGGAACGGCGCGCCGGTTGCCGCCGACTTCGTCCAGTTTCAGCCCGATCCGGGCGAACCGGCGAGCGAGCGCACCGAGGTCCGGGTCCTCTATACGGACGACGCCGTCTACATCGGCGCGCGGATGTACGACCGTGACCCCGACGGGATCATCCGCCGACTCGCGCGCCGCGATGAGCAGGTGACGACGGACGCCTTTTCCGTCGCGTTCGACAGCTACTTCGATCACCGCACGGCGTTCCGCTTCTCCGTCAGCGTGGCGGGCGTCCAGAGCGACGCGCTGATGTTCTCCGACACGCAGGAGGACGGTGATTGGGACGCGGTGTGGGAGAGCGCGACGCGCTCGGACGAGACGGGCTGGACGGCCGAACTGCGGATCCCGCTCTCGCAACTCCGGTTCGCCGGCTCGTCGGACGACGGTTCCGGAAGCACGTGGGGCATCAACTTCCTGCGCGAGATCGCCCGCCTCGAGGAGTTGAGCGTGTGGTCGCCCCTCCCGGAGGACCGCTCGCGGGTCGTGTCCGCCTTCGGCACGCTGCGCGACCTTCAGGGCCTCCGGCCGCGCCGCAATCTGGAGGTACGGCCCTACGTCCTCTCGTCGGCGACGCGGGCCCCGGGCACAGCCGACAACCCTTTCTACGCGGCCACGGACCTGCGCCAGACGGTGGGAGGCGATCTGAAGTACGGGATCACGGAGAATCTCACGCTCGACGTCACCGTGAACCCCGACTTCGGACAGGTCGAAGCGGATCCGTCCGTCGTGAACCTCACGGCGTTCGAGACGTTCTTCCCCGAGAAGCGGCCGTTCTTCCAGGAGGGATCGGACATCTTCGGTTTTTCCTTCGGCGGAGGCGATGACAACAACGAGTCGCTCTTCTACAGCCGCCGGGTCGGGCGGACGCCTCAGGGGTCCGTCACGGGCCCGGCGGAATACCGCGACGTGCCGGAGGCGACGAGCATTCTCGGAGCGGCGAAACTTTCCGGGAAGACGGCGGACGGCTGGTCGATCGGGTTCCTCGATGCCCTCACCTCGAACGAGAACGCACGCTTCATTTCGCCGGGGGGCACATCCGGCGCGCAACTCGTGGAGCCGATGACCAATTACGCCGTGGCGCGGGTCATCAAGGACTTCCGCGACGGCGAGAGCGCCGTCGGCGTCATCGCCACCGCCACGAACCGAGGTCTGGGCGCCGGAGGGACGCTCGCCTTCCTGGCGGACGAGGCGTACACGGGAGGGTTCGACTTCCGCCATCGGTTCGGGAACGGGAACTATCAGATCGACGGTCACGTGATCGGGAGTACGGTGAGCGGAACCCCGGAGGCGATCGCACGCATCCAGCGTTCCTCCGTCCACTACTTCCAGAGCCCGGACTCCCGGCACGGACTGGACCCCTCCCGCACGCGCCTCTCGGGCAGCACGTCGACGATCAGTTTCTCGAAGGTGGGAGGCGGGAACTGGCGCTACGGACTGTTCGGCGAGAACCGGTCGCCCGGCTTCGAGTCGAATGACCTCGGATTCCAGCAGAACGCGGATTACCGGGTCGGGGCGGCCTGGGTGAACTACGAGCAGTTCCGGCCGCAGGGGCCGTTCCGGAACTGGGGTGTGAACGCGGCGACGTGGTCCGGCTGGACGTTCAACGGGGAACGGCAGTTCACGGGGGGCAACGTGAACGGGAATTTCCAGCTCAAGAACTTCTGGCGCGGCTTCGCCGGCTTCAATCAGGAGTGGGCGGGGCTCGCCACCACGGCGCTGCGCGGCGGGCCCGCGCTCTACCAGCCGAGCCAGTGGAGCAGCTGGGGCGGCGTGTTCACGGACCAGCGGAAGCCCGTGAGGCTCGGAGTCGTGTTCAACGCCGGAGGAGAGTACCGCACCGCGACCCGCCGCCTGGGCCTGTCGCCGAACGTGATGCTCCAGGCGTCGAGCCGTCTCCAGCTCAACCTCGGCCCGAGCGTGCAGTGGAACGATCAGGCGTGGCAGTTCGTCTCGCGGCCCGACGCCTCCGACGGGACGCACTACGTGTTCGCGCGTCTGAGCCAGCAGACGGTCTCGATCACGACGCGCCTGAACTACACGTTCAGCCCGGATCTTTCCCTTCAGTTCTACGCCCAGCCCTTCGTGAGCGCGGGGAGCTACGACCGTTTCATGGAGGTCGATGATCCGCGGGCTTCCGATTTCTCCGACCGCTTCCGGACGTACGGGGAGAACGAGATCCGGCGGCTGGAGGCGAACGGTTTCGGACTCTACCAGGTCGACGCCGACCGGGACGGGAAGCCGGACTTCGGTTTCGCGGATCCCGACTTCAACGTCAAGTCGTTCCGCTCCAACCTGGTCCTGCGCTGGCAGTATCGGCCCGGATCGACCGTGTTCCTCGTCTGGAGCCGCGACCAGCAGTCGTTCCGCAACGACGGTTCGTTCCGCCTCGGCGACGATCTGACGGACCTCGCGCGGATTCCCTCCACCAATATCTTCCTCATCAAGTTCGAGCACTGGCTGGGGCTCTAGTTCGGCGTGGCGGGGGCAGCGCGGCCCCCGCCACGGTCCGCCGGCCGTCGAGAACAGCGGGAAGCGGTGACCGGTTACATTTTCGTGGCGCTTGCGGTGCTGGTGGCGGTGGCCGGCTGGAGACGCCGGAGCCAGTTGCGTCGCCGGACCCGCCCCGGCGTGACGGACGAGATCGTGCAGCGCATCGAGACGGTGGGCCGCGTGGACGCGGAGGATGTCGAACCGGTGGATCTCGAGCTGGCGAGGGCCGAGGAGGACGAATTCTGGGCCCAGACCTGGGACGAGCCCGAAGAGAACTGGTAAGAGAAGTGGCGGAAATTCGATGGTGAACACGGCACGGAACTCCGGAGTGATCCGCGTCGGGCTGGTGGCCGCAGTGATGCTGTCGCCAGCGGCGGTTCGCACAGCGGAGGCGCAGGAGGCGCCGCGGGTTTCGTTCGGGATGGCGACCGCGGCCTTCGAGGACGGCCTTGGTTCCATGCGTGGCGTGCGCGAACTCGAGGACGGCCGCGTACTCATCGCCGACGGTTTCGGGGCGGCGGTCATCGCGTGGATGCCCGGGGGCGGCGCGGACACGCTGACAAACACGGGACAGGGGCCGGAGGAATATCGGACGCCGGACGGTCTCTTTCCTCTTCCGGACGGCGCGACGCTCCTCGTCGACCTCGGCAACGCGCGGCTCACCCGCATCGAAGCGGACCTCGGCTTCGGCGAGACGTGGCCGATCGCCCGCGGAGGCCCGAATGCCGGGATGACGATGATGATTCCGGTGGGGACCGACCGCGAAGGGGGGATCTACTTCCAGCAACGACTCGACGGGATGGCGGGCATATCGGACTCCGCCGCCGTGGCGCGCTTCGATCCGGCGACCGGCGAGACCTCCGAAGTCGGACGGGTCCGGCTCGCGGAACAGACGCGCGTTGAGTCGGGGGACGCCAACAACCGGAGCGTGAACATCCGGCCCGTGCCGTTCTCCAACCAGGATGCGTGGAACGTGGCCTGGGACGGCCGGGTGGCGGTCGCGCGCGCGGACGGCTACCGCCTGGAGTGGCTGGATCGCGCGGGCGGGGTGACGCGGGGGCCCGGGATCCCGTACGAGCCGGTGCGGGTGCGGCGGGCGGACCAGAACGAGTGGCTGGACCAGCTCGGGGGCGGGCTGCGTGTCGAGGCCACGGACGATGGGAGCGGGATGCGGATGTCCATGAGCCGAGCACCTTCAGGCTCCAGCAATGCGGATCCCTCCGACTTCGAGTGGCCCGACGAGAAGCCGGTCATTCCCGCCGGCGCGGTCGCGGTCGATGCGGAAGGTCGGGCGTGGGTACGGCGCCATGTGCCGGCGGGGGAAGCGCACCTGTACGATGTGTTCGACGCGGACGGGCAGCGAGTCGCCCAGGTGGAACTGCCCGAGGAGCGACGGCTCGTCACCTTCGGAGCGGAGAGCGCCTACCTGGTCCGAAGCGACGATTTCGGCTTCGCCTGGCTCGAGAAGTACCCGATGCCCGCAGTGCCCGGGACGCGCTGACGCCGACGGGCGGCGGCGCGGATCAGCGCGGACGCCGTCTCGACAGATCCGGATCGTCCGGCAGCAGCGTCGCGCCATCCGTCGGCACGAAGTCTGCGGAGCCGGTGAGGGGAACCGGGGGCTCCCACAGCTCTGTGTCCGGCTGGAACGCGGCCCAGGCGAACCAGAAGGCGTGGTACGCCTCGGGGTGAGGCTCGAGTCTCTCTCCGTCGAGCGGGCCCGCCACGGCCTCGCCGCCGAAGTTCCACACGCTCCCCGTTTCCACGTCCTGCCGGCGACCCTCGACGACCTCGAACGTGAGAAACCGTCCGTTGGCACGGGCGTGGTAGATCCGCGCACTCTGCGCGACGGAGTTCCAGAACGCGACCACGGGCTCGCCCCCGACGCGGGCACTCGCGGCCCAGACGGTGAAATTCTGCCCCTCCTGGTCCTGTGCGGCCACCTCTCGCAGATCCGAGATGGCGAACGCGTAGCCGCCGGTCCCCGACGGGACTCCGACCACGCGCTCCTTGGGCCTTCGGCGCAAGTCGATCGGGGCGGACGTCGGATAGAAGAGCGATGCGTTGTCCGGGTCCCGGTAGTTCCCGTACGGGTAGAGGGTGTAGAGGAAGTCGTGCCCCGTCACGCGCGTTGCGATCCAGGTGTCCTGAAAGACCTGGAGCCAGGCCCCGTACACCATCAGTTCGTACGGCACGCGCTTCAGGTTGACGCCGTCCTGCGGGCCGCAGGTGGCGGATCGCGTCAACTGGGGGTAGAGCGTCCCGGAACCATCGTCCATCACGAGATTGTTGTCGAGGACGTAGTTGGACACCGCAAAGTCGGGCGTGTCGGTCGCCGCGGGATCGAAGACGCGGACGGATCCCGTGAGCGGCGAATAGGTGATCGTGAGCCGTTCTCCCGTCGCATTCGGGACGGTCGGGTCGACGTCGGCCTGCAGATTCAGAACCTCGTGATACCAGAGGAGCTTGAGGGGTATCGCGAGAGGCTGGCCGTTGAATTCGAGCCCGATCACGAGGTCGCCACGATTGACGTAACCGACGTGGGGCGCGATGAGCCGCGTGGCGACCTCGGGATTGGTGAGCGCCGGAATGTTCGAGCGCGCGGCGCCGGCGTCCGTGAAGTTCACGAGCGGAAGCGAGCAATCCGAGAACGGGGCCGGCGGCCCAAAGCCCTCCCCGGTGCAGGCGGCGAGCCCCACCGCATACGGCACCAAGGCGATTCGGAGCAAACGACGGCGCAAGCCGACCCCTCGGGCGACATGACTCCTGGCTGGATTCATCCGGTGCCTCGCACCTGTCATGCTCCGTCACCGTCGGACGCGAGAGTGCCCGCCGGTGCTTCGGACGGTGGGACCGGCGAGGCCGCCGGCCGTCGAGCTAGATGAACAAGGCCTCGTTCTCGGAATCGACTCCCTGGATGTCGGCCTCCTGCGTCCGCACATCCTTCTGGCCGACCTGACGCTGCCCGACGACGATCATCGCGATACTCGCGACGAGCGCCAGCGCGATCCTCAGCTTCTTCATGGCGTCCCCCCTCCTCCATCGTCCCTGCACCTAACGCCGCACCCAACGCCGGATCCGGACACAGATCGCTCCCATAGTATAAGACCTTCCTGCCATTTAACGAACTCTGGGGCCCGATGGTGACACGTGCGGTGGGGGCGTCGACCTCGATGGCCCAGCGGTTGAGAGTGTCCCCGGCCAGCGCGAGGTCGGTCTCCGCCAGGAGCATCCCTCCCGAGTCGCGTGCCTCGAGGCGGACGAGATGGGCGCGCACCCGAATGTTCACCCGGACCGAGTCCCGACGCGGCACGGTATCGAGCACGACGCTTCCCGCCCCCGCGGCGGCGAAGACGTACGCGTCGACGTCGAGCGGGTTGACGAGGAGAATCCGATATTCGCGGGTCGGACCCTCGCCCGGGAGCGGGGCGACCGCCGCGGCGTCGGCGGACGGCGTGGAATCGGGCGGGACGCCGGACGAATCGGACGCGTCGTCGGCCGGGGCGCACGCCGCCGCGAGCCACGCAAGGCCGAAGAGAACGTGGCCCCACCGGCATGGCCGCCCGTTCAGCGGCCCTCCTTCGCGCGGGCCGCCAGCTCGCGGATCGCGCCGTCGTCCACCGCCCTGAAGTCCAGCGCCCGTTTCACTTCCTCCGTCCGTCGTTCGGTTGTCCAGTCCAGCTCCGGGGCCACGACTTCGGCGACGCGCCGCGCCGCCTCCGGCGTCCCGGAGCGCGTCTCGAGGCCGACCCGCATCCGCCGAAAGAGAATGTCCTCGACGTGCAGGGCCATCTCGCTCCGCACTGAATACACCGCTTCGGCCAGAAGGTGCGGCCTCCCCGCGACCACCCTCTCGCCGAGCCGCGGATTTCGCTCGACGAGGTCGAGAACCCGGTTCGCTCTCGTCCCGTACGCGCGCGTGAGCCGGTCGGCGGAAACGCGCTCGAGTCCCTGCGTGTCGGCACGCGCCCGGATCCGGCTGCGGAGCGCGTCCAGATCCCGGAACCGCGCGCCGGGGAGCGGAACCTTGTCCGTGTCCACCTTCCGAATCGCCTTCACGCCGGCCGGCGCAAGGAACGCCTGCACGCGATCCAGCGTCGCTTCGGCCATGTGCCGGTGAGAGGTCAGCTTTCCCCCGCTCAAGGTGAAGATGCCCGGGGGATGCTGATGGACCTCGAACTCCCTCGACACGGCGCCCTCGTCGTCCCCGTCCGCGGCCGGCGCGACGAGCGGCCGCAGGCCGGCCCAGGCGCTGATCACATCTTCCGGGCCCAGCTTCGATGCGGGGAGCAGGTGACGGGTAGCCTCGACCAGGTACGCGATGTCCCCGGGGGTGGCCGCGACCTCGTGCGGACGGCCGTCGAAGAACTCGTCCGTGGTGCCGATGAGGGTGAGGTCCTCGCGCCAGGGAAGAATGAACATCACGCGGCCGTCCCGGGGCGCCTCGAAGATCAGGGCGCCGGAGTGCCCCACTCGTTCGCGCGCGACGTGGATGTGCGTCCCGCGCGACGGACGGATGCGCACGGCGGCCGCCGCGCCCTCCCCCGAGCCGGACCCCCGCGCGTCCGCGGTGACGCGATCGAGCATCTGTTCGGCCCACGCGCCGGTCGCGTTCACGATCGCGAGAGCGTCGACCTCCACTTCCCGTCCGCTCTCCGCGTCTCTCACCCGCGCCCGGTGGCCCGGCCAGTCCGAGGCGTCGATGCGGAGGACTTCGGCCCGGTTGACCACGGTCGCACCGGCCTCGACGGCCGCCACGATGGTCGTAACGACGAGCCGCGCATCGTCGACCTGGGCGTCGAAGTAGCGCGCGCCGCCGAGAAGCCCCTCGGCGCGCAGCCCCGGTTCACGGGCGAGCATGGCCTCGGTGTCGAGCATCTGATGGCGTTCGATGTTGCGGAACAGCGAGAGCGCGTCGTAGAGCCACATCCCCGCGTCCAGCTTCCTCCGGCCAATGCGGCCGTCCCGGAAAATCGGAAAGTGGAACTCCAGCGGCCGGACGAGGTGGGTCGCGATGCGGAGCAGGGTCCGCCGTTCCTGGCTCGCCTCGAACACGAGGTCGAGCTCGAAGTGCTCCAGGTAGCGCAGGCCGCCGTGGACGAGGCGGGAAGAACGACTGCTCGTGCCCGACGCGAAATCCGCGGCTTCGACGAGAGCGGTGCGAAAGCCGCGGCGGGCCGCGTCACGCGCAACGGCAGCGCCGGAAATGCCGCCGCCGATGACGAGGATGTCGAAGGCGGTCTCCGCGAGGTTCCGGAACCGCTCGGCGCGCCCCGGAGCCGTCACGGGGCCGGGGTCACGGCTCGAGGACGAGCTTCCCGAAAACTCCGCCCGCCTCCAGCCGCTCGTGGGCCTCGCGCGCCCGGTCCAGCGGCCACACGTCGTCGACGATCGGGGTAAGAGTGCCGTCCAGCACGAGCCCCATCACGGCCTCGAACTCGGCACGCGTCGCCATCGTGGTCCCCATGATCGATGTCTGGCTCCAGAACAGACGCGCGATGTTGAGTGTCCCCTGCGGCCCGGTCGTAGCGCCGTACACGACCATCCTGCCCGCACGCGCCAGCGTGCGAACGCAACCCTCCCACGTCGCCGCGCCCACGCTGTCGAGGACGAGATCGACGCCGCGTTTCTCCGTCTCCGCCCAGACGCGCCGCGAGAAATCCTCCTCGAGACGATCGATGACGAGGTCCGCCCCCAGCGCCTCCACGCGCCGCACGTTCGCGGGCCCGCTCGTGACCGCGAACACGCGCGCCCCGTGGTGCTTCGCGATCTGGATCGCGGCGGTGGAGACGCCGCCGGACGCCCCGGTGATGAGGACCGTCTCTCCCGGCGCCAGGCGCCCCCGCGAGAGGAGTCCGCGCCATGCCGTCTGGTACACGAGCGGCGCCACGGCCGCGGTCGCGAACGGGAAACCGTCGGGGAGCCGGACCAGATTGCGCACCGGAACCGCGACCTGCTCCGCGAAACCGCCGGGCACATGCTCACCGAGGATGCGGTAGGTGGTACAGAGGGGGTGCTCGTCGCGGGCGCACCACTCGCAGCCATCGTCGACGCACCAGAGGCCCGGGTTTACCGCGACCCTGTCTCCGGGGGCCCAGCCCTCCACTCCATCCCCCGTCGCCGTGATCTCGCCCGCCACGTCCGAGCCTCCGATGTGCGGCATCTTCAGCGTGAGCCCGGGCAGGCCGCGCCGCGTCCAGAGGTCGAGGTGGTTGAGGCCCGCCGCACGCACGCCGATCACCGCCTCGCCGGGTCCCGCCGTCGGCTCGGGCAGGTCGCCGACGCGGATGACGTCGGGCCCTCCGTGTCGTTCGAAGTAGGCCGCTTTCATGGCCGCCAACCTACGGTCGCGCCGCGGCCCGTGCAGGAGCCGCCGACCACATGAAAACGAGGCGGAGACATGGCATGTAACAGTTGAGAACGGGTCTCAACGAGGGTTGATAAGGGGCCGTGCGCCGCGTACCTTGTACCGTCGATAATCGTTATCGGTTCATTTCGAATTGATTGTTGTGTTTCCAGGCCGGCGCCCCTGGGTGACCGGCCTTTTGCAACGCATGAGGACACGAATGTCAGAACCGCTTCTGTCGGTACGCGGACTCCGGGCGAAGGTCGACGGCGAGGACGGGGAGATCCTGCGCGGCGTCGATCTGGACGTCCAGCGCGGCGAGGTGCATGCCCTGATGGGTCCCAACGGCTCCGGCAAGAGCACGCTCGCCAAGGTCATCGCCGGCCACCCCGCCTACGAGGTGACGGCCGGCGAGATCCTGTTCGAGGGAGAGGACGTCCTCGAGCTGGAGCCGGATGAGCGGAGCCGCGCGGGGATCTTTCTCGCCTTCCAGTATCCCGCGGAGATCCCGGGCGTCTCGATCGCCAATTTTCTGCGGACGGCCGTGAACTCGCGGCTGGCCGAGGGCGAGGAGATGGATGTGTTCGGGTTCCAGCGCACCCTCACGGAGAAGATGGAGATGCTGAAGATGGATCCGGGCTTCGCGGCCCGGTACGTCAACGATGGCTTCTCCGGCGGCGAGAAGAAGCGGAACGAGATCCTGCAGATGGCCGTGCTTCGGCCGGCGCTCGGGGTCCTGGACGAGACCGACAGCGGACTCGATATCGACGCGCTCAAGATCGTGGCCAGCGGCGTGAACCGCCTCTCCGAAGCCGACGAGGCGCTCGGGGTTCTGCTCATCACGCACTACAAGAGGATCCTGAACTATATCCGTCCGGATCGAGTACACGTCATGATGGCTGGCCGCATCGCGGAGAGCGGCGGCGCCTCGCTCGCCGACAAGCTGGAGGCGGAGGGTTACGACTGGCTCCACCGGGCGGTGGCGGCGGTCTGACGCCTTAAAGCCGTAAAGGAAGGAATCGACATGCCCCGGAACGAGACGATCACCGAACTCGGACTCGACGAGTACAAGTACGGATTTGTCACGGAGGACAAGCCCGTCTTCAAGGCCGTCCCCGGCCTGTCGGAGGACATCGTCCGACAGATCTCGCACCACAAGGAAGAGCCGCAGTGGATGCTCGAGTTCCGACTCAAGGCGCTCGAGGTCTACTACTCCAAGCCGATGCCGAAGTGGGGCGGCGACCTCTCGAAGCTCGAGGACACGCTCGACGAGATCTATTTCTACCTGAAGCCGCAGGACCAGATGGAGCGGTCCTGGGACGACGTCCCGCAGGAGATCAAGGACACGTTCGAGAAGCTCGGGATCCCCGAGGCGGAGCGTAAGGCGCTCGCCGGGGTCGGGGCCCAGTACGAGTCCGAGATGGTCTACCACTCCCTGAAGGAGCAGTGGGAGGAGCAGGGCGTGATCTTCGAGTCGATCGAGGACGGGCTCGCGAAGCACCCCGAGCTGTTCCGACAGTACTTCTCGACCGTCGTGCCCACGCACGACAACAAGTTCGCGGCGCTCAACTCGGCCGTATGGTCGGGCGGATCGTTCGTCTACATCCCGAAGGGGGTGAAGGTGGAGATCCCGCTCCAGGCCTACTTCCGGGTCAACGCGGAGCGCATGGGCCAGTTCGAGCGCACCCTGATCATCTGCGAAGAGGGGGCCGAAGCCCACTACATCGAGGGCTGTACGGCGCCGGTCTACTCGACGGACTCGTTCCACTCCGGCGTCATCGAGATCGTGGTCAAGAAGGGCGCGCGCTTCCGGTACACCACGATCCAGAACTGGTCGAACAACATGTACAACCTCGTCACGCAGCGGGCGCTCGTGCACGAGGAGGCGAAGATGGAGTGGCTCGACGGGAACCTGGGCTCGAAACTCACGATGAAATATCCGTCGTGCTATCTGGTCGGAGAGCGGGCGCACGGCGAGATCCTCTCCATCGCGTACGCCGGGGACGGTCAGCACCAGGACACAGGCGGCAAGGTGATCCACGCCGCCCCGAACACGACATCCCAGATCACGTCCAAGTCGATCTCGAAGGGGCTCGGGCGCTCCTCGTACCGCGGACTGTGCAAGGTGTACGACGGCGCCGAGGGCGCGAAGTCCAACGTCGAGTGCGACGCCCTGCTGCTCGACGAGACGTCGCGGACGGACACCTACCCCTACATCGAGATCGATGAGAACACGGCGTCCATCGGGCACGAGGCCACGGTCTCGAAGGTCGGCGACGAGCAGCTCTTCTATCTGATGAGTCGCGGGCTCGACGAGGCGGAGGCGATGGCGATGATCGTCCGCGGCTTCATCGAGCCGGTGGCGAAGGAGTTGCCGCTCGAGTACGCGATCGAGCTGAACCGGCTGATCGAGCTGGAGATGGAGGGATCGGTCGGATGAGCACGATGACAGCCGGGCCGGCGGAGTCGACGCTGGCCGCGGCGGATTTCGATGCGCTTTCCGGCGAGGTGACGGAGCCGGAAACGATCGCGGGGGCGCGGGCCGCCGCATGGGAACGGTTCAACGCCCTTCCCTGGCCGACGAAGAAGTCGGAGGAATGGCGGTACACGGACCTCGCGAAGGTCGGCTTCGAGGCGCTCACTCCGGTGGTCCCGGCACCCGCGACGGCGGAAGCGCTGTCGGCGGACGTGCGCGAGGTGCTCGGACGCTCCGGGGAGCGCGCGGGCGTCGTCGTGCTGCGGGAGGGCCGGGTCGCGCACCTCGAACTCGAACCCGAAGTGGCGCGGAGCGGCGTGGTCCTGTCGTCGATCCGGGACGCGGCGGATCGGCATCCGGAGGTGCTGAAGCGGGCGCTGCTCGAGGCGCAGCCGGGCCCCGCGGAGGAGAAGCTCTGGTCGCTGCACCTCGCTCTCCTGGGCGGAGGCTATTTCCTCTACGTTCCGCGCGGCGTGGAGATGCCGGCGCCGATCCACGCGTTCCACATCGTCGAGCGGGCGGGCACGCTCTCCTCCGCACATTCGTTCGTGTACGCGGAGTCCGGTGCCCGGGCCGCGGTCATCGACGAGTTCCTCTCCGACGACCTCGAGGCCGAGACGGTCTCGCTTCACGGGGCGACGATCACCGGGGAGGGGGGCGCGGGTATCGAGTACGTCGCGCTCCAGCGCTTCGGCCGGGGCGTGAAGCGATTCTCGACGCAGCACGTCACCGCGGGCCGCGACTCTAGCGTCGTGACCTTCAACGTCGCGCTCGGCGGCGACCTTTCGCGGGCGGACGTCACAAGCCGTCTCGACGGGCCCGGGAGCGACAGCGAGATGCTCGCACTCTGGTTCGGCGACTCCAACCAGCACTTCGACCACCACACGCTGCAGCATCACGCGGCGCCGCACGCGCACAGCGATCTGCTGTTCAAGGGGGCGCTGACGGATGCCGGGTCGAGCGTCTTCCGCGGGTTGATCCGGGTCGACAAGGGAGCCCAGCTCACGGACGCCTATCAGACGAACCGCAACCTGCTTCTCAGCGAGAGCTCTCATGCCTCCGCGCTTCCCAACCTGGAGATCGAGGCCGACGATGTGCGCTGCTCGCACGGGGCGACGATCGGACAGGTCGAGGACGGGCAACTCTTCTATCTGATGAGCCGCGGTCTCACGAGGCGCCAGGCGGAGCGCCTGCTCGTGTTCGGCTTCTTCGATGAGGTGCTCGGGCGCCTTCCGATGGAGGGGGTGCGCGCGCGCGTACGCGAAGCGATCGAGGAGAAGATCGGGCTATGAGCCGATTCGTCACGGTGGCCAGGGTCGACGATGTGCCGGAGAACGGTACGTGCGGGGTGATGGCCGAGGACCTGGCGATCGCTCTGATCCGCAGCGGGGGTGAGGTCTACGCGCTCGAGGACTGCTGCTCCCACGAGGAGTTCCCGCTCTCGGACGGCGAGGTCGAGGCAGGCGAGATCACCTGTCTTCTCCACGGGGCGCGCTTCGATCTGGCGACCGGCGCGCCGAGGGCGCTCCCGGCGGTCATGCCGGTCCGGCGCTTCGACGTGCGGATCGACGGGGACGACATTCAGGTCGACCTCGGCTGAGCCCGACCCAGCCGAGGACCGGGGCCCGATGGCGGAGATGACGGATACGAAGCAGGCAACGGGCACCTTGGCGTCCGAGCGTCCCCCTGAGGCGGCCGGGCGCGGCGATGCGGGTGACGTTTCGGCGGGCGGTGGCTGGGATCTCGCGGCGATCCGGGCCCAGTTCCCCATTCTCTCGAGGGAAGTCCACGGCCACCCCCTGGCCTACCTCGACAACGCGGCGAGCTCGCAGCAGCCGCTCCGTGTGCTGAACCGGGTCGAGCGATATCTGCGCGAGGAGCACGCCAATGTGCACCGCGGCGTGCATCAGCTCAGCGCCGAAGCGACGGAGGCCTACGAGGGCGCCCGCCGTTCGGTGGCGGCGCATGCGGGGACGAGAGATCCGGCGGAGATCGTCTTCACGCGCGGCACGACGGAGGCGGTGAACCTCGTCGCGTCGAGCTGGGGGGATGCGTTCATCGGCGCGGGCGATGAGATCGTGCTCACGAAGATGGAGCACCATTCGAACCTCGTGCCGTGGCAGCTGCTCGCGGGCCGCACGGGGTGCAAACTCGGTTTCGTCGACGTCACGTCCGAGGGCACGCTCGATCTGGACGACTACGACCGGCTCCTCGGAAAGCGACCCCGGCTGGTCGCCTGTACGCACGTCTCCAACAGCCTCGGGACCGTCAATCCGGTCCGCGAGATCGTGGACCGCGCTCACGCCGCCGGCGCGCTGACGCTCATCGACGGAGCGCAGGCCGCGCCCCACATGCTCACCGATGTGGCGAAGCTCGGGTGCGACTTCTACGCGTTCAGCAGCCACAAGATGTGTGGCCCGACCGGCGTCGGAGCGTTGTGGGCCAGGCGGGAACTGTTGGAGGAGATGCCCCCGTATCAGGGCGGGGGCGAGATGATCTCCGACGTGAAGCTCGAGAGATCTTCCTGGGCGAAGGTTCCCCACAAGTTCGAGGCCGGAACGCCCAACATCTCGGGCGTCGTGGGCTTCGGCGAAGCCGCCCGCTTCCTCGCGGACCTCGGATCGGAGGCGATCGCGTCGCACGAAGACGCCCTGAAGCGCGCCGTTTTCGAGCGGCTCGACGAGATCGAAGGGCTTCACCTGTACGGCCCGCGCGAAGGGCGGACCGCGGTCTTCTCCTTCACCTACGGTGACATACATCCGCACGACCTCTCCACGATCCTCGACCAGCGGGGAATCGCGATCCGGGCGGGGCACCATTGCAACCAGCCGCTGATGGACCACTACGGGATCAGCAGTACGGCCCGGGCGAGCTTCTACTTCTACAATTCGCCGCGGGAGATCGACGTGCTGTGCGAAGGGCTCGCCCTGGCAGCCGAAGTCTTCGGCGGCATCGCCTGAATCCATGATCGAACCCCGTTCGGAGCCGCCCGGGACGATCGACCGGGAAATCCCTTCGTCGCTCAATCAGCTGTACCAGGAAGTCATCCTCGATCACTACCGGAAACCCCGGAACAAGGGGCACCTGGACGGAGCCACGCACGCGATCACGATGAACAACCCCCTTTGCGGCGACGTGATCGAACTCATGTTGCGCGTGGAAGGGGGGAGCATCGCCGAGGCGCGCTTCCTGGGCCGCGGGTGCTCGATCAGCCTGGCGTCGGCGTCGATGCTCACGGGACGCGTGCGGGGCAAATCGCTCGAGCAGGCGCTGGAACTCTCCCGGAAGTTCACGCACCTCCTGCACGGAGAGGGAGCGCTGCTGTCGGACGACGACCTCGGCGATCTGCGCACGCTGGCGGGGGTCTCGAAGTTTCCGGTCCGCATCAAGTGCGCGCTGCTGGCGTGGAACTGTCTCGAGGAGCTGGGCGACGGGACGGACGCCGACGGCGGCTCCGGGTGAACTCCGCGACTCCGGACGGAAGCCGCAGCTCGGCGTGAGCTCCGGCGGCCCCTCCGCTACCGTTGGCCGCGTGCTGCGGATCGCGGGTGGGGTCTATCACGTCGACGATTCCAGGACGGTGGTCCGGGCCTCGCTGCGGGGGCGCCTGAAGCGGACGGACTCGCGCATCGTTTCGGTCGGCGACCTCGTCGAGATGGAACGCGTCGGCGACGAGATGCGGATCGTTCGGCTTCGCACGCGAAGCGGCGCGCTTTCCCGGCACGGCGTCTCCAAGCGGCGCGAGCAGGTGATCGTGGCGAACGTGGACCAGGTCGCCGTCGTCGTCTCGGTGACGGCGCCCGATCCCGACTTCCTCATGGTGGACCGACTGCTCGCGCTCGCGGCGCTGAGCGGCATCGACGCCTTCCTCGTCGTGAACAAGACGGACCTCGCGGAGCCTGTGCCGAACGCTGCGAGTTCCGGCGCGGCGGTCGGGAAACCGGCACCCGGGGACGGCCTCGAACAGTACGCCGCGCTCGGCGTGGAGACGCTGCGCACGAGCGTCGAGTCGAGGGCGGGGCTAGGGGCGCTTTCGGAACGCCTCGCGGGACGGATCACGGTGCTCAGCGGGCAGTCGGGCGTGGGAAAGTCGAGCCTGTTGAACGCGCTCGTGCCGGAACTCGATCTGCGTGTGGGCGAGATCAGCGAGCGGCGGGGGCGGGGGCGGCATACGACCGTGGCGTCGGCGCTCTATCGATATCCGGGGGGCGGCTACGTGGCGGACACGCCCGGCTTGCAGTACCTGGCGCTGTGGGAGCTGGATCCGGCGGAGCTTTCGGGGGGCTTCGTCGAGATCGCCGCGATGAGCGACTCCTGTCGGTTCGCGGATTGCCGGCATCGGGTGGAGCCGGACTGCGCGGTTCGAGCGGCCGTGGAGGATGGGACGATCGGGCGGAGGCGGCTGGAGAGCTACCTGCGCCTCCTCGACGAGGCGGAGAAGGGTCGGTGAGCAAGGGTTGGAGCGCGGCACGGGTCGCTCATCGGCTGGTCACGGCGGGTCACACCGAGGTCGATCCCGGGGCGGCGGAGCGGCACGCGGCCGTGACCCTCGTGATCCGTCCGCGCGGTTGCGACCTGGAAGTGCTCTTCGTCCGTCGAGCGGAGCTCCCCGGCGACCCGTGGTCCGGCCATATGGCGCTTCCCGGCGGACACCGGGACGCGGCGGACGCGGATCTCCTGGAGACGGCGCGGCGCGAGTTGCGCGAGGAGGTGGGGCTCGATCTTCCGCGCAACGGGTTCCTCGGACGGCTCGACGACCTGCACCCGGTGACGCGCCGGATCCCGCCGATCCTCATCTCCCCCTTCGTCGCGTGGCACGGGGAGGGCGCACGGGTCTCGACGAACGCCGAAGTGCAGTATCATGTGTGGGCTCCGCTCCGCGCGCTGCGCGACCCGGCACTGCGCTCGGAAGTCCGCTATCCCGATGGTGGCCACGAACATGTGTGGCCCTCCATCTTGTACGAGGGCGACGCCATTTGGGGGCTCACGCACCGCGTCGTCATGAACTTCCTCGACATCATCACGGAGAGAACCGGCCAATGAGTGAAGTCGTCTACCGCTCGCACGTGAAGATCGTGCGACAGAAGGGTCCATACCGCACGGCGGAGATCCCGGCCACGGATGCGCCGGTCGATTTCGGCGTCCACTCCGCGGTCGCCGAGTATTACGGAGTTCGCGACAACCGCGACATCGCCACCACACTCGACTATGTCATCGCCGCGACCGGCGGCTGACTGGCCGGAACCTTCGGGGGCGCGCTGGAAGCGCGCGGCGTCAAGGCGGATGAAGGACGGTTGGTGGCGAACGTGGAGGGCGAGGTCGAGACGGACGACGGCGTGCTCGTGATCCGGCGGATCCGGGCCCGATACCGTCTGCAGGCGGATGAGGCGCACGCCGATGCGATCCGGCGCGCGTTCGAGGCCCATCCGCCGAAGTGTCCGGTCTACCGGACGCTTTCCGGCTGCATCGACATCACGACGGAACTCGACATCGTCCCGGTCGACTGAACTCGACATCGTCCCGGTCGACTGAACTCGCGGCGGCTCAGGCGAGTGGGTCGGCGAGGCGGCCGTAGAGGTCGGCAAGGGCCGCGATCCCCTTTCGGTAGACCTCGAGGTCGATCCACTCGTCCGGCGCGTGCATGTTGCTTCCCGGCAGCCCGAAGCCGATGAGGAGCGCCGGGGCGCCGAACGTCTCCTCGAACTCCTGCACGATGGG
The DNA here is from genome assembly GCA_022825725.1 of Gemmatimonadota bacterium. GTDB lineage: Bacteria > Gemmatimonadota > Gemmatimonadetes > Palauibacterales > Palauibacteraceae > Palauibacter. Next base: position 23,962 of record JAJDWE010000013.1, on the reverse strand, counting down.
GATCGAGCCGCCCTCGCGGATGTACGCGGGCGGGGCGCCGAACCCCGACTCCAGCGCGGCGGACGCGGCGTCGAAGACGGGATGTTCGGTGTCGGCCACCCAGGGCGCGCCGCCGTGCGAGCGCTTGATCTCGACGGTCACGCCCTCCGGCGCGAGTTCCCGGACGCGGGCCTCGAAGGCCTCGATCACCTGCGCGGGGTCCTGATCCGGAACCAGCCGCATCGACACCTTCGCCATCGCATGCGACGGGAGAACGGTCTTCGAGCCTTCGCCGGTGAAGCCGCTGAGCAGCCCGTTCACGTCGAGCGTGGGGCGGTACCACAGCCGCTCCAGCGCCGAGAACCCGGCCTCCCCGCCGAGCGCCGGCGCCCCGACGCCCATCCGGAGCGTCTCCTCATCCAGGGGGAGGCGTTCGAGGTCGGCACGTTCGCGGGGGCTGATGGGTCGCACCGCGTCGTAGTATCCCGGCACCGTGGCCCGGCCATCTTCGTCGCGGAGCCCGGCGAGGATGGCGGCCAGCGCGTTGGCGGGGTTCACGACCGCGCCGCCGTAGGTGCCGGAGTGAAGGTCCGACCGGGGGCCGTGGACGTTGATCTCGGTGTAGACGATGCCCCGCAGTCCGGTCGTGATGCACGGCAACTCCGGGGAGAACATCCCGGTGTCGCTGACGAGGATCGCGTCGCAGGCAAGCCGCTCCGCGTGCTCATGGAGGAACGCCGCGAGGTGGCGGCTTCCCACCTCTTCCTCGCCCTCGATCACGAGCTTGAGGTTGACCGGCACGCCCGCCCCGGTCGCCAGGCGCGTCTCGAGCGCCTTGATGTGCATGTGGACCTGCCCCTTGTCGTCGATCGATCCGCGGGCGTACAGGCGGCCGTCGCGGACCTCCGGGTCGAACGGCGGGCTCGTCCACAACTCGTCGGGCTCCGAGGGCTGCACGTCGTAGTGCCCGTATACGAGCACGGTCGGGGCCTCGTCGGAGTGGATCCGTTCGCCGACGACGATCGGATGCCCTCCGGTTTCGATGACCTCGGCCTCCTGCATCCCCGCCGCGAGGAGATGCTCCGCGACCCAGTCCGCGCAGGCGCGCACGTCGCCCGCATGCCCGGGATCGGTGCTGACGCTGGGAATGCGGAGAAAGGCCTTCAGTTCGTCGTGAAAGCGAGGCAGTTCGCGGTCGATATGGGCGGCGAAATCGGACATGTGGCTCCCGGGCGGATCGAGGGGACTCGGCGTGCGGTGGCGGTTCGCGCGTGCGACTCGATGGTCGGCGTGATCGACTATACGGGCGAGGGGGCCTGCGGCAAGCGGCCGCGGTCAGTCGAAACGCTGCTCCGTGACGAGCGCGCCGACGCGCGAGGACGCGTCGAGGCCGAGGAGCCGGCGCAGCGCGGGGAGGCGGGCGAGGGCGAGGAGTGCTCCTGCGCCGGCGGCGCCGGACGGGCCCGCGATGATGCGGGCGCCCAGCCGACCGGACTCCAGCGCCTCGGCGCCGGCGGCCCATGCGGGCTCGGGGAGCGCGACCGCCGCGTCGAGCAGCGGCGCCAGGTATTCCCAGGCGATCGTCGACGCGACGCCGGCGGCGAGACCGCCCATCGCGGTGTGGAACGGCGGTTCCACCATGCTCGCCCGGCCGAGTCGCAGGCTCCGGCCGAAGCAGTCCGCCCGCCACGGCTCGACGGCGATGAAGCGCGGCCGGCCATCGCCGCACACCTGCGCGAAATGGCCGCACACGCCGGTCGCGAGGCCGCCGACGCCCGCCTGCACAAAGAGGTGCGTCAGCGGCGCCGCGCCCGCCTCCGCGAGGTCATCCAGCATCTCCGCGGCGAGGAGCGTGTAGCCCGCCATGATGCGGCGCGGCGTCTCCTCGTACCCTTCGTACGCCGTGTCGGATACGACGATCCAGCCGTTCCGCGCGGCCTCGCGGTCCGTGTGCCCCACGACGCCGTCGTACTCGCCGGGTACGCGGACGACCCTCGCTCCGTGTTCCTCGATCGCGCGGGCGCGAGCCGGGATCGCGTCTTCCGGAAGAAAGATCACGCAGCGACAGCCGAACTCGGCGCTTCCCCACGCGACGGACCGGCCGTGGTTCCCCGCCGAGGCGGTCGTGACGGTGATCCCGGCCGCCAGCGGATGCCCGGCCCGCAGCTCCGCCGCCGTCGGACGGGTGCCGTTCCGGCGCTCGATCTCGTCCTGCAGCGCGCGCAGGACCGCGAACGCCCCGCCGAGCGCCTTGAACGAGCCGAGTCCGAAGCGCGGCGATTCATCCTTTACCCGGACCGATTCCACTCCCAGCAACGCGGCGAGCCCCGGCAGTGTTACCATCGGCGTCGCGTCGTACCCATGCCAGCCTCGGATCACATCCCGCGCCGTCGCCGCCGCGCACGGATCGAGGATCCCCTCCGCGGCCACGCGCCGCAGTTGCGGTGAGCGGAGAGAAAGACGGAGCGCGCTCATTGAGTGGATGTTCGGAGGCGGAGAACCGGGTGGTCTCGGCACGCACCGTTGGCCGCGGGGCCTTGGAGCATCAGTTTCCCGCCGACCGTTGCCACACGCCCTCAACCCGGAGCGATCCCCTGGATGTCAGCCCCTTCTCGATCAGTCTCACGCTAAAGGATATCCTCGCGTGAAGCTCTCGGCCTGTCTCGCCGCCGCGGCCTGCCTGATCGCCCTTCCGCTGCCCGCGCAGGAGGTGACGCCCATCGCGAACGGCAACGGCGCCCTCCGCGTCTTCTTCGACTGCGACGGCGGCCGCGGCATGTGCGACTTCGACTTCTACCGGCGCGAGATCCCGTACGTGAACTACACGCGCGACCGCGAGGACGCGCAGGTCCACGTCCTCATGACCTCGGAGGGCACGGGCAGCGGCGGCCAGCGCTTCACGCTCGATTTCATCGGGCGGGAGGAGTTCGCAGAGATCACGGATCGGCTCGAGGTCGTGACCCGCGTCAACCTCGCGGTCGAGCAGCGGCTGACCGAGGTCGCACGCGTACTCGAACTGGGACTGCTGCGCTACATCGCCCGCACGGAGCAGGCCGCCAACATCGACGTCCTCTACGACGGTGCGGAGGGCGGCGAGGCTGCGGCCAGACCCGAGGACGACCCCTGGAACTTCTGGACCTTCCGGCTGCGCTCGAACGTCGAGTTCGACGTGGATGAGCGCACCGAGGAGTACGAACTCGGGGGCGGGTTCTCGGCCGATCGGGTGACCGACGCCCTGAAGCTCGAGTTCTCCATCGGCGGGAGCTACAACAGGAGACTCTTCGAAACGTCGGACACGACATCCGTGACGAGCATCCGCGAGAGCTACGATGCGGAGGGGCTCAGCGTGTGGAGCCTGTCGGATCACTGGTCCGCGGGCGCCTCGTACGAAGTGGGACACTCCAGCTTCGCCAACGAAAACCTGCAGCTCCAGGTGGGGCCGGCGCTGGAGTACAATATCTTCCCCTACTCCGAGTCGACCCGCAGGCAGTTCAATTTTCTCTACACGATCGGCCTCCGATACCACGACTACATTGAGCAGACCGTCTTCCTGAAGGACGAGGAAACGCTCCCCCACCACCGGTTCAGAGTCCGTCTCAGCGTCCGCCAGCCGTGGGGCGAATCGTACGGGTTCCTCACCTTCTCCCAGTACCTCCACGATCCGTCCAAGAACCGCTTCACCGCCTTTGCGGGCGCCGATTTCCGAATCTTCCGCGGCCTGTCGCTGCGGCTGAACGCGAACTACTCGCGCATCCGCGACCAGCTCAACGTGCCCGCCGGCGACGCGACCACCGAGGAGGTGCTCCTGCGGCAGCGCATCCTGCAGAGCGGTTTCGAGTACGGCGTGTCGGTGGGCTTCTCCTACACCTTCGGGTCGATCTACTCAAACGTGGTCAACCCCCGGCTGGACCGGTTCTAGCCGCCGCTCCCTGATGGCGTGACGAACCCGCTCCTCGGTTTCTTCGCACCCTGGATCATCTCGGCCGGGATCCTCGGACTTCACGTCGTGCTCCCGGCCCGCACCATCGAGGGCTACGCGACCGATGGGCGCGGTGAACGTCTCCGCTATCGAATCAACGGGCTCCCGACCTTCGCGGTCGGACTCGCGATCTGGGTCGTGGCGGGATCCAGCGGCGCCATGCCGTGGGAGTGGCTCTGGCAGCACCGCTGGTGGGGCGCGGCGGGCGCCTGTGCGCTGGGTATATCGCTCTCGGTCGTGGCGATGCGGTGGGCTCCGTCGACCGGCCGCCCGCTCATCGTGCAGTGCTTCCTGGGTCGGGCCGAGAACCCGCGCCTCTTCCGCGGGCGCGCGGATGCCAAGATGGTCCTCTATCTCGTCGGGGCCATCCTGCTCCAGCTCAACCTGCTCTCCTTCGTCGCCCACCACGTGCTGGCGTACCCGGACGACCCCTCACCCGGCGTCATCCTGCATGCGGCCCTCCTGACCTGGTTCGTAGTCGACTACCTGGTGTTCGAACGGGTCCACCTCTACACGTACGACCTCTTCGCGGAGCGGGTCGGTTTCAAGCTCATCTGGGGATGTCTGGCGTGGTACCCCTGGTTCTACTGCGTGGGACTGTGGGCCGTGGCGGCGCTGCCGAACCCCGGGGCCCCCGCGTGGCTCCTTGTCCTTGCGCCCCTGACGTTCTTCGCGGGCTGGATTCTCGCGCGGGGCGCGAACGTGCAGAAGTACGCCTTCAAGCGGGACCCGGACCGGCCCTTCCTGGGGCGGTTTCGGCAGACGTCGATCTCCGACGGCCGGCGGCACCTCCTCTGCGGCGGTTTCTGGGGCGTCTCCCGGCACGTCAACTATCTTGGAGAGATCCTCATGGCGATCGGTCTCGCGCTCGCGCTGGGCCGGCCGTCGGAGCCGGCGCCCTGGCTGTATCCGCTCTACTACGTGTTGCTGCTCGGCCCGCGGGAACGCGACGACGACCGGCGTTGCGCGGCGAAGTACGGAGAGCTGTGGGAACGCTATCGTGAGCGGGTCCCCTGGCGGATCGTACCGCGACTGTACTAGCAGCTCGTGGCAAGAGTCCTGCTGCGTTCGAGCGCCGATGCGGCGCGCTCTGCGGGCCAATTGCTCTTGCCGGCGGCCTTTAGCGATTCCTATGCTGAATCCGGCAGGCTGGTGTCGTGACGCGGAATCGGCGAGCTACCGAGAGTGCCGAGGCGTCGGTGCCTGCCAGGCGAGCAACGCCGCAGGGACGAATGCATCGGCGTTCGAATAGCCGGGGTATTCTGCGTCACGGCACCCGGGTCTCAGGCCTGCGCCGGATCGGGGACGGGACGTGTCAGGGGGGGCCACCCACCCTCAGGCGGAGGTAACGCCATGAACACGAAGTGCCTCGTCGCATCAGTCGCCGGTGCCGTCGTTCTTTTCGTGGGGGGCTACGTACTGTATGAGCTTGTGCTCGGCGGATTCTTCGCAGCCAACGCGGGGTCCGCCACCGGCGTCATCAAGGAGTCTCCCGACTTCCTCTGGATCGCCGTAGGCCAACTCGCCTCGGGGGGCGTGCTCGCCACCGCCCTGGGCTGGAAGGGCGCGACGGACGTCGCGAGCGGCGCTCAGGCGGGCGCGAAGCTCGGTGCGCTCATCGCCGTCGCCTTCGGGTTCGTGACGCTTGGGGCGATGAACACCTCGACGCTCGCCTCGGTGGTCGTCGATGTCGTCGTCACCGGCGTTCTGTGGGGCGCGGCCGGCGCCGTCGTCGGCACGATGCTCGGACGCGGCGACTAGCTCACGGCCTGCTAGCCTCTGCCTGCCGGGGGACCGGTCGTCCCGACCGGTCCCCACCGGCAGGGTGCGCCCCGGCAGCCCGTGGCAAAAGCCCCTCGCGGCGCCGCCATCTGGACAGGCCACGGCACCTCCTCCACGTTCTCCGACGTGCTCTCGTCGCCCGCTCTCCAAACGACAACCGCGAGTCTTGCCATGAACTCCGCATACCGTGCCCATCTCCGCCGCTTTCTTCCGTTCGCCGCCGTGATCCTGCTCGCGGCGCCGCTCGCCGCGCAGGAGGCCGCCGAAGACCCGGCGAACTACCGCCTCGCGGCGCGCTTCGCGCCGTACAAGATCCAGGATCTCGTCTACTCCACCTCTGTCGATCCGCAGTGGATCGAGGGTTCGGAGTCCTTCTGGTACGAGTGGGAGACCTCCGACGGCTCCTTCTACCACATCGTGGATCCGGTGGCCGGGACGAAGCGGCAGATCTTCGACAACGACCGCATCGCGGCCGAACTCACCCGCATCACGCGCGACCCCTGGGACGGCCAGCACCTCCCGATCCGCGCGATCAGGTTCATCGACGCGAACACGCTCCAGTTCGAGGTCGAGTCCTCGCAGGATGAGGAGGAAGACGAGACGGAATCGGAGATGGAGGAGCTGGACGAGGAGGAGGAAGAGGGCGAGCAGCAGCGCCGGCGCGCGCGCAAGAAGGTCTTCCACTTCGAGTACGACGTGAACACGCGGGTGCTGCGGGAACTCGAGGACTGGGAGGCGCCCGACAATCACCCGTCATGGGCCAGCGTGTCCCCCGACGGCCAGACGGTCGTCTTCGCCCGCGACCACAACCTCCACATGATGAGCGGGGACGACTACCAGCAGTTCCTCGAGGCGCGCCGCGGGAAGAGCGGGGACGAGGCGGACGACGCGGAGGACGGGATCGAGGTCGAGGAGACGCAGCTCACGACGGACGGCGAAGAGCACTACAGCTACGCCGTATTCGAGCGCGGGGACACGGACATCGAGCGGGAGGAGAACGCGGACGAGCGGAAGCGGGTGTCGATCTCGTGGGCCCATGACTCGCGCCGCTTCTCCCTCATCCGCCGCGACCGGCGGGAGGTGGGGAACCTCTGGGTCATTCACATGGTCGGCAACAAGCGGCCCGAACTCGAGTCCTACAAGTACGACATGCCGGGCGAGGAGACCGTGAGCCAGCCCGAGCTTCTCATCTACGACCTCCAGGACCGGAACATGGTCGAGGTCGCGATGCCGGAGGAGTGGAAGGACCACCGCCTCTTCACGACCTCCGCGCGCCAGTTCCGCTATCCGGACAGCGAGGAGCCGTTCCGCTCGCTGTGGCTCTCGCCCGGCTCCGACGAACTTCACTTCGTGAGGCAGAGCCGCGACCAGCACCGCGTGGACGTGATGGTGGCGGACGCAGCGACGGGCGAGGCGCGCGTGCTGTTCGAGGAGCGGCTCAACACCTACGTGGAGTTCCAGCGGCTCGAACTCCTCGAGTCCGGCGACATGCTGTGGTGGTCGGAACGCGACGGCTGGGCGCACCTGTACCGGTTCGGGCCGGACGGCACGCTTCGCAACCGCCTCACCGAGGGTCCGTGGTCGGTGCGCCAGGTGGTGGGGATCGACGAGTCGGCCGGCGTCGTCTACTTCCAGGCCAACGCGCGCGAGGAGGGCGAGGATCCCTACTACCAGCACGTGTACCGCGTGAATCTGGACGGCTCCGGGCTGACGATTCTGAACCCCGGCGACTTCGATCACCGCGTCGAGATGGGGGAGTCGAACCGCTTCTTCGTCAGCAACTACTCGCGCGTCAACACCACGCCGGCGGCGGCGCTCCATGCGGCCAACGGCCGCCGGATCATGGACCTCGAGACGGCGGATTTCTCGAAGCTGGAAGAGGCGGGCTACGGCTTCCCCGAGCCCTACACCGTGAAGGCGGACGATGGCGTGACCGACCTTTACGGCGTGATCTACAAGCCGTTCGACTTCGATCCGGAGAAGACGTATCCGCTCGTCGCCTACGTCTATCCCGGGCCGCAGACGGAGGCCGTCGCGAAGTCGTTCTCGACGGCGCGCTACGAGACGGCGCTGGCCCAGTTCGGGATGATCGTGATCACGGTGGGGAACCGCGGCGGCCACCCGGCCCGCTCGAAGTGGTACCACAACTACGGCTACGGGAACCTCCGCGACTACGGGCTGGCGGACAAGAAGACCGCGATCGAGCAACTCGCCGATCGGCACGACTTCATCGACATCGACCGCGTGGGGATCTACGGGCACTCCGGCGGCGGCTTCATGTCGACGGCGGCGATGCTCGTCTACCCGGACTTCTTCAAGGTCGCGGTCTCCTCGTCCGGGAACCACAACAACGACGTGTACAACCAGAACTGGTCCGAGAAACACCACGGCGTGCGTGAAGTCGTCGACGACAGCGGGAACGTGACCTTCGAGTACGAGATCGAGCGCAACTCGGACCTCGCCGCGAACCTGAAGGGACGCCTCCTGCTCACGACGGGCGACATCGACAACAACGTCCACCACGCGGGCACGCACCGCATGGCGGAGGCGCTGATCCGGGCCAACAAGCGGTTCGACTACTTCGTCTTCCCCGGCCAGCGGCACGGCTACGGGGACATGAGCGACTACTGGTTCTGGCTGCGCGCGGAGTACTTCGTGAAGCACCTGCTGGGCGATACGCGGTGGAGCCCGGACATCACGCAGTTGAACGTGGAGCGGGAGCAGACGGGCGGCCGCTGATCCGGCCGCCCGCCGCTCCCGTCGGCGGGTTTACGGGACGAGCTTGTTCGCGAAGTCGCCGCCCCGGACGATCGTCAGCCTCGTCGGATCGATGTGCCGCCGCATCGCGGCCACGACGTCGGCAGCGGTCAGCGCTTCGATCGCCGCCTCCTGCTCCGCCGTGAATGCGAGCGGGCGGTCCAGGAACAGGCTGTTCGACAGCATGTTCGCGATGACGGCGTCGTTCGAGCGGGCGTTCTGCGCCTGGTCGAGATATCCGCGCTTCGCGCCCGCGAATTCCTCTTCCGTGAACCCGTCCGCCAGCATGACGTCGAGGATGTCCGTGAACGACGCGACGACCTTGTCCGCGTTCTCCGGCGCGAAGATCGCAAAGGCGATGAACTGCGCGTTGTCATCGATCGGGGGCGCACCGTAGTTGGAGCCCACTCCGTACGACAGGCCTTCCTCTCCCCGAATCCTGCTGAACATCCGTGAGTTCATGCCGCCGCCCAGGATGTGGTTGCCGAGGAGCAGGGCGGGGTAGTCGGGGTGATCGTCGCGCATCTGAATCGTGAGGCCGGCGAACATCATGGCGTTCGCCTTGTCCGGCGTCTCGATGTCGAGGGTCAGCGGCTCGATCTCGCGGTACTGCACCGGCACGCGGGCGTAGGGCTCGCTCGCCGTCCAGTCCCCGAATAGTTCCTCGACCAGGGCGCGGATCTCCGTGGCGTCGAAGTCGCCGACGACGGACATGGTGCCGCCCTGCGCCCCGTAGAAGCCCTCCCAGAACGCGCGCGCCTCGTCCACCGTCGCGGCCTCGAGGCGCTCGATCTGTTCCTCGAAGGTCGGCGAGTAGCGGGGATGATCTGCCGGATACTCGCTGAAATGGCGCTGGAAGGCCTGGACCACGAGGGCCTGCGGCTCCGACATCTGCGACTCGATTCCGGCCAGTCGCTCCTCGCGCAGCAGTTCGAACTCGTCCGGGGCGAAGGCCGGCTGCTGGAGGATCTCGGCACCGAGCCGGAGGACAGCCGGGAGATTCTCCCTCACGGTCGTGAACGATCCGCTCGCAGTGGTGGCGCTTCCGCCTACGCCTCCCTGGGCCTTCAGGCGATCGAGTTCATCGGAGATATCCTGGCGGGATCGGTTCTCCGTCCCCCGCATCAGCATGGCGCCGGCGAGTGAAGCTGCGGTCGCCTGCCCCATGAGGGCACCCTCCGTGCCATGCCGTAGCGTGAAGCGCACGTTCACGGCGTCGCCGCGGTTCTCCTTGGCAAGAAAGGCGACCTTGAGGCCGTTGGGCAGTTCGAACCGCTCCGTCCGGGCCTCGATGTTCTCGATCGTGGGCTCGAACGCCTCCCCTTCGGCCACCGCCTCGCGCCCCGTGTACGAGGCGACCAGCGCTCCGACGTCCGGCGGCCCGGGGATTTCAGCGCGGGCAGGCGTTTCGTCCGTTGGGTAGAAGTAGCCGATCGTCCGATTCGAAGGCTTGAGATAGGCCTGTGCGACCTGATGGACCGCCTCGGGCGTCACCCGCTCCAGGCGATCCCGGTGCAGGAAGAAGAGGCGCCAGTCGCCCATCGACGCCCATTCGCTGAGCTGAAGGGCGATCCCCTGGGGGTTGTTGAACGAGAGTTCGATGCCCGAGAGAAAGTCCGTCTTCGCCCGGTCGACCTCCTCTGCGGTGGGAGGCTCGTCGACGAGCGCCTGAATCGTGGCGAGCATGACGTCGGCGGCTTCGTCGAGCGAGTCGCCTTCGCGCACCTCCGTGCCGGCGAACAGGATGCCCGGCTCGCGCAACTGGAAGTTGCCGGCGAACGCGTTGGCGGCCAGACCCGGCTCGACGAGCGCCTGGTAGAGACGCCCCGCGGGACGCGCGGTGAGGATGTGCGTCATCACGTCGACGGCGGCGAAATGCTCGTGCGAGCCGGGCGGCATGTGGTAGGCCGCCATCGCGAACTGGACGTCGCCGACGCGCCGCAGGGTGACGGTACGCTCGCCGTCCTGGGCGGGCTCGGCGGTGTACGTCTGGAATAGCTGGTTCGCCCCCGTGCGATCCGGCCGCGGGAGGGCACCGAACTTCTCGGCCACGAGTTCGAGCGCCCGGTCCGGGTCGAAGCGCCCGGCGACGACGAGGATCGCATTGTCCGGCTGGTAGTACTTCCGGTAGAAGGCCTGCAGCCGATCGATGGGCACGTTTTCGATGTCCGCGCGCGCACCGATCGTGGAGTTCCCGTAGTTGTGCCAGTCGTAGGCGGCGGACAGCACCCGCTTCTGCAGCACGCCCTGCGGGCTGTTCTCCCCCGCTTCCCACTCGTTCCGGACGACCGTCATCTCGGACTCGAGGTCCTCCTGGGCGATGAACGAGTTCACCATGCGGTCGGCCTCGAGGTCGAGCGCCCACTCGAGGTTCTCGTCGGTGGCCGGGAACGTCTCGAAGTAATTCGTGCGGTCGAACCACGTCGTACCGTTCGGGAAGGCGCCGTGCTCGTCCAGCTCCTTCGGGATGTCCGGGTGGTTCGGGGTCCCCTTGAACACGAGGTGTTCGAGGAGATGGGCCATGCCCGTCTCGCCGTACCCTTCATGTCTCGAGCCGACGAGGTAGGTGATGTTCACCGTGATGCGCTGGTTGCTCTGGTCGGGGAAGAGCAGAAAGCGCAACCCGTTCTCGAGCTGATACTCCGTGATCCCCTCGACGCTTGCGACCTCGGTGACGCCCGCTGGAAGCTGGGCCTCGGCCGCACCCGGTACGGCCAGCACGGACACGAACCCCGCCACCGCCGCAAACCTGCGTGTCGTTCTCATCTCGTTCTCCATCACATGTTGTCGATCATCGCCTGGCCGAACTCGCTGCAACCGAGGAGCGTCGCTCCTTCCATCAGGCGCTCGAAGTCGTACGTCACGCGCCTCTCACTTATCGTTGCGCTCAAGGAGGATACAATAAGGTCGGCGGCTTCGTTCCATCCGATATGCCGCAGCATCATCTCCCCGGAAAGGATGACGGATCCGGGGTTCACCTTGTCCTGTCCCGCGTACTTCGGCGCGGTGCCGTGCGTCGCCTCGAAAATCGCGTGGCCCGTCTCGTAGTTGATATTCGCGCCGGGGGCGATGCCGATCCCGCCTACCTGTGCGGCAAGCGCGTCAGAAATGTAGTCCCCGTTCAGGTTCATCGTCGCGATCACGTCGTACTCCGCGGGCCGCGTGAGGATCTGCTGAAGGAACGCGTCGGCGATCACATCCTTGACGACGATCCCGTCAGAGATCCTGCACCAGGGGCCGCCTCCGAACTCCTGAGCCCCGAACTCCTCCTTCGCGAGTTCGTAGCCCCAGTCGCGGAAACCGCCCTCGGTGAACTTCATGATGTTCCCCTTGTGCACCAGCGTGACGCTGCCGTATCCCCGGTCGCGGGCGTAGCGAATCGCGGCGCGGACAAGCCGCTGCGTCCCTTCCCGCGAGATCGGCTTCACCCCGAAGGAACTGGTCTCCGGGAAACGGATCGTCGAGACGCCCATCTCGTCGCTCAGGAAGGCGCGCAGACGGCGGGCCTCCTCGCTGCCGGCTTCCCACTCGATGCCGGCGTAGATGTCCTCGGTGTTCTCGCGGAAGATCGTCATGTCGACGAGATCCGGCTGGCGAACCGGCGACGGAACGCCCTCGAACCAGCGCACGGGGCGGACGCACGCGAACAGGTCGAGTTGCTGGCGCAGCGCGACGTTGAGCGACCGGATCCCCCCACCGACGGGCGTCGTGAGGGGTCCCTTGATCGCGACCCGGTGGTGCCGGATGGCCCTGAGCGTATCGTCGGGCAGCCAGTCCCCGGTGCGATCGAACGCCTTCTGGCCGGCGAGCACCTCGAACCACGCGATCCGCCGCGCGCCGCCGTAGGCCTTCTCGACGGCCGCTTCGAAGACCGCGCTCGCGGCACGCCAGATGTCGGGACCGATCCCGTCGCCTTCGATGAAGGGAATGATGGGGCGGTCGGGCACGTCGAGGCGGTCGTCCGCTTTGCGGATGGTGTCTCCGCCGGAGGGTGTGCGCAGAGTGTCGTATGAGGGAGACGCGTCGGGCATGGGGGTTTCTCGAACGGTTTCGGGATCTTCCTTACGCTCACCGGGGATCGGCGCGGCGGGAGGGGAGAGTACGCCCGGCCTTCACCGATGACAAACCATGCGAATTGTATACAGTCGCATGGCGTGTATACACGCCATCCTCACCCTAAACCTCAAGTGGAATCTCACCGCAGCGCCGTACGGGAGCCGGGCGCGGCGGCCCCCGTACGATAACGCGCTGCCGGCTAGTGGCTTACGGGCACGATCTGCAGACCCAGCACGAAGGTCAGGTCTGTCTCGAGCTGGGGGCCCTCGAGGTCGCGAACGAGGGGCAGAAGCACTTCGCCGGCAATCCGAAAAGCCCTGGCTTGAGGGATATAGAGGTTGAGACTCAGTCCTCCCTCCACCACGGTGCCGGCACGAAGATCCGTTCGCGCCGTGGGGACCATGCCCGGATTCACGCTCGGCGCCGCGTCCATGCCGTCGATGTTGCCCGTCCGCGTGGCGACCAGGCGCACGCCGGCCGCAAGGTTGCGGCCCAGCACCCGGGCCCACCACGCAGTGCCCTGGACCTGGTTGCCGAGTGACCAGTCGCGGTCATTCTTCCCCATGCGCATCACGGCGTTTCCCTGCGCTCCCCAGGACCAGTCGCCGGCCTGGCCCAGCCACGTGAGGCCGGGGCGCAGATCGAACGTGCCGGAGCCGATCTGCATGGGATAGGGGAGCTGGACCTCCCGCCCCTCGCTGATGGGGAGGACGTCCATCTGTTCGATCGATCCGGTCGGGAGGCCGACCATCGCGTTCAGGTGGAGCGACTGGTTCGCCCAATCGGCGAGGCCGACCATGGCGCCCACCTTGACGTCGCCCATGCCGCTCGATTCGGTCGTGAACGATCCGCCGTGGCGCGTGATGTGGTCCATCGAACTGGACGTGAAGGGGAGCATCGCCATGAACGTGATGCGATCGGATGGCGCGAACATGGCCCCGAACATGTGCATCGTCATGGGCATGCGCGTCGGCGTGATCATGAAGCCCCCTCCCGGCGAAACGATGTCCGCGTCGGCGACGGGATCCGTGCCGATGCGGCTCCCTTCCATGTTCATCGTCATGTAGCGGTAGGAGAGCATCACCTCGCCCGCCTCGTGGCGGTGGTCCGCCATGACGCCGATGGGGGCGTGGCTGTCCGCGCGCGAGGCGTTCCACTGCGCGGCGACGGGCGCGGCAAGGGCCAGCAGCGCGAAAGCGCCGGGTATCGTGCATTTCTTCAAGGTTCGACTCCTCGTTCGACAGGGTATGCGTCGCCGTTCGACGCACGCCGCCTCGCGAGCGGCCGGGTCGATCCGGCAACGGGCCCGACGCACCGACCCCTTCTGACCGCCGGGGTTGGGTTACCGGGCGTTTCGTACGGATTCTTGTCGAGGAGTCAGGCGGGGGGCGGTTGTCCGAACGGTCGGAGGTAGGCGGCCGGGTCGGGTGTCGGGCGGACGAGGGGCCGCACCCCACGCGGGGCCTGGCTTGCGAAAGTCGGGTGGGTGGCCTGCAGGGCGGATCCCGCGATGGCCGGCCCGCAGCAGGTCAGGCATGTCGCGAGACAGTCGCACGGTCCGCCCGAATGCGGGTGCGAGTTCGTGGTGGCGCCGGCACCATCGGCGTGAGCGTGCCCCGCGTGGCTGTCTGCGCGGGCGGTCTCCGCATGCGTGCCATGGAGTGTGGCGGTGTGGGGGCTCGACTCATCGCCGTGCACCGCCTGGTGCTTCGGACAGGGTTGAAGGGGCGCGCCCGGCCCGATTCCAAGGAGGAAGGCCGCGATGACGGCCAGCGCGTCGAGCCGGCAGCGTACCGGTCCTCTCCGCATGCTCCAGGTCGGCCTTCCAGGGCGTGGGCGAGCCATGTGAAGAAACTAGGGGGGCCCGTGCGCCGGTGACCAGAACTCCATCATCGGCGGCTGGGCCAGATCCCGCTCATCTCCTGACTTCCCCGGACCCACACGACGGTGGGACCCGGGTCGGCCTCCGATTCGAGCGCGGTGACGAGGTCCTCGAGTTCCCGGGTCGGACGGTCCGCCGCTCTCAGAAGAAGATCTCCCGCCCGGAGCCCGAGCCGGGCGGTGACCGTTCCCCGCGCGACCCTGAGAACGAGGAGGCCGTCGAGGCCGGCACGGTCGGAAAAGTCGCGTACGGGCTCGAACTCGGCTCCCGCGAACGTGCGATGGAGGCGCACGGCGAGATCGGGCTCCGGGAGTGCCACCCGAGCGGCACGCGCCACGCGACGCCGGAACTCCATCGCCGAGAGGCGTGCCCGCACGGCCCCGACGTTCTGGAGCGCCAGCGTGAAGTCCCGATACGCCGATTCCGTCTCGCGCTGCAGGTCGCGGAGTATTTCAACGCGAACCGCCGGCAACTCCGCCGCCGGACGGTCGCGCACGGGCAGCACGTTGAGTTGGCCGTCCACGACCCGCACCGCCGAGGGCTCCACCGCCACGCCGGTCTCGTCCGTATCGCGGAACGCGAGGGCGAAGCCGGCGCGGTCGCGGTCGGTGGAGTCACGCCCGTCGGAGTCCGTCAACCACAGGACGAACGTGCCACGCCGCGGGTTCCCGGCCGTCGCGACGATCGTCCGACGGCCCACCATCGGGATGTCATCCGCATCCGGGGGCCGCGCGTCGGGGATGACCTCCAGCGTGCGGTCCGTCCCGTCTCGCGTGACCTGCAGCCGTACCGGGACGCTCGGGCGGATCGATGCGAGCAGGTCGGGCAGATTGACGAGGGTGATCCTCGTACCGTTCATCGCGGCGAGTCGATCGCCGACGAGGAGTCCCGCACGCGCCGCCGGCCCGTCTTCCTGCATTTCACGCACCTGAATGACGAGCGTGCAGTTCTTCCAGTCGTCCGAAGTCTCCCAGCCGCAGTTATGGCGCTCGTCGACCCGAACCCCGATCCAGCCCGGAGCGTCGACCGCCGGGGTCTCCTGCGCCGCAGCGGGTGGGGGCGTGAGCGCAAGGACGCCCGCAGCGAGAACCGCGGCGAGAACTGCGGCGAGCGGGCCCGGAGACCGTGACACGGGCGCGCTCACCAGGTTCGCGTCCCGCTCGCGCGGCCCAGATCCTCCGCGAGCCGATCGCGGGTTTCCACGAGTTCCAGCAGGTAGGCGCTGGCGAGGGGATCGTCGGGATTCGTCGCGAGGCGGTCGCGCAGCGCCCGGATCAACCCCTCCAGCCTCGCCAGCCGCTGGGCCGTCTCCAACGGATCTCCCGCACTCAACCCGCCTTCAGCAGCAGCGTCCGCCCCACCCGCTCCCACCTGCCTGAGCGGCGAGCGCAACGATTCCATCCGGCTGAGCCCGTCCACGAGAGCGCGGTCGTCGGCGGTTGAAACGACGGCGGGAAGATCCACCGCCGCACCCGGCGGATTCGCGACGCTCCCGCCCGTGAACTGCAGGCCGGCGATCACGCCGCCGGCAAAAAGCACGAGGGCGGCCGCGGCCTGCAGCGGTCCCGGGACGAAGAGACGGCCGCCAAAGCCGCGTCCGAGCCACCGGGCGCCGCGGCGGGTCCCGCCGGCATCGAGGGCGGCTTCGATGGCGGCCCACTGCCCGGCCGGCGCCTTCTCATCCGGCAGCGCGGACAGCGCCATGCGCAGCCGGCTCAATCTCTCGAACTCCGCCTGGCAGTCCCTGCACGTCTCGAGGTGGGCCCGACAGTCCCGGTCGGCCCACGGCTCGTCGAGCAGTGCCGAAATTCGCTCGGCATCCATGTGGTTCGGCATCTCTTCTATCCCTCTCAGAGGCGCGCTTCGCCCCGCGCACCGCCGTTCCCGGAATCTCCCGGAGCGATGAGCTTCCGCATGCGCGCCCGCGCCTTGTGCAACTGCGATTTCGACGTGCCGGGCGAACAACCCAGAGCCTCGGCGATGTCGTTGTGCGTCCAGCCCTCCACGTCGTGCAGCACGAGGACCCTCCGGTACCCCGGCGGCAACTGGTCCAGCGCCTGGGTCAGGACCCGCCGCGTCACGATCACGTCGTCGTGTGCCCGCGCCACGCGGGGAAGCTCGGCGGCGGATTCCACCGGGCGCCGCTTCGACGACCGGCGCAGCCGGTTGAGCGCCACGTTCGTCGCCAACCGGTAGAGCCACGTGCCGAAGGCCGCATCTCCCCGGAAGAGGTGGAGCTTCTCGAACGCGCGGATCCACGCTTCCTGGGAGAGGTCCTCAGCGAGGTGATCGTCGCCCACGAGGCGGCGAATCACGGTGTAGACGCGTCGCGCGTGGAGTTCGTACAGCTCCCCCATCGCGGATCGCTCTCCCGCTTTGGCGCAGGCGATCAGTTCGCGTTCGTCCACGTCGTCCCTCTGAAGGTCACCTTCCGGATCCACCGCTTTGATGCGCGGTTCAGGCCGCGGGTTGCCCGCCTCCGACTACTCGGATGCCCTCGGCCCCGGCGCCGGTCCTGCGGAGTACGGCGCAGACCAGCAGCCCGAGCAGGATGCCCGCGAGGGCGTCGGTCGCATAGTGAAAGCGACCGTACACCGTCCCCGCAGTCAACGCGAGTTCCGGGATGAGGAGGAGCCAGAACCAGCGCCGATCCTCGCGTCCGGCGGCCACGACCCCGGCCAGGGAGGCGGCGATGTGGGAACTGGGGAAAGCCGTGCCCTTCGACGATCCGGCCTCCAGGATCCCGTGCACGATCCCGAACAGCGTACCCTCGCCGATCGAGCCGCCGATCTGGACGAACTCGTATCGGGGGCCGGCGACGGGGAAGAACATGAAGATGAGGTAGGAGGCGAAGAAGGCGGACGCCACGGCGAGGGCGGTGCGCTGGAAGGCCTCGATCCCACGGGTCGCGAACACCCCCAGGATGGCAACGGGGATGATGGCGTAGTAGCCGAAGTAGCCCAGATGCAACACCTCGGAGAAGGAGAGCCAGGGGAGCCACGCGCTGAGGTCGATGCTGGGCTGTCCGCCGAACAGGGCGGCATCCCACGCCTGCACCGTGGCGTCGAAATACCGTTGCGTGAAAAAGCGGTTGAGGACCGACAGTTCCGCATACAGGAGGGGCGTGAGGAGCACGGCGTACGCCCCCCGTGCGATCGCGGCGAGGCCGGCGCGGGGGTGCCAGGACGCAAGTCGCGTGATCCCGAAGACCGCGATCGCGTGGGCCGCTGCGATTCCCGCGCCGGACAGGCCTCCGAACGCCAGGGCGACGAGGCCCGTGCAACCGAAGTAGCCGATGGTCACGCGATCGACGGGCAGGAGCTGTCGGTTCCCGCCGCCGCTCACAGCCAGCCCTTGCGCCGATACCACTCGGCGGTGCGCGCGAGCCCCTCCTCGATGCCGACCCGCGGACGCCAGGGGTCGAGATGTCTCCGGCTCGACTCGATGTCACAGGTCCAGGCGTGTGCGGACAGATCGCGCGCGCGTCTCCGGTCGAACGCGGGAGCCTTGCGCATCAGACGGCCCGCGAGTTCCGACAGCGCCCCAACGGCGAGAAAGAGGGCGGATGGCAGCCGCAGGACGCGGCCCGGGCGGTCGACGGCGGCCATCAGCGCGCTCGACACCGCGCGCCAGGTATGGCGCTCCGCCGCCGCGATGGGAAGCGGGCGGGGCGCCGGCGCCGCCTCGAGGGCGGCGAGGACGGCCGAGACGACATCGGCAACGTACACCGGCTGCAGGGGCGCACGGCTCCGCGGAATCGCGGTCCACCCTCGCGCCGCCAGCCGGAAGAGCGGCAGCAGGTCGGAGTCGCGCGGGCCGTAGACGCCTCCCGGCCTGAGCACGGTCACCTCCATCGACCCGCGGATGCCGGCGAGCGCGGTCTCCGCCTCGGCTTTCGACCGGCCGTACGGGCTCACCGGGCCGTCCGCGCCATCCGGACCCCGGGCGGCGAGGCTGCTGATGAAGACGAACCGCCGGACTCCCGCGCCCGCCGCCGCCTCCGCGAGCCTCCGCGTGCCGACCGCATTCACGGCCATGAACTCCGACTCGTTGCGCGCCCGCGTGAGCGCGCCGCAATGGACGACGGCGGCGCAGCCCGCGAGTGCCGCGGCCGCCTCCGGCCTGTCCTCCGCCCCGAGATCGAGTTCGACCTTCTTCAACTCCAGGGGGTCGAGATGATGCGTGTCGCTCGTTCGCCGCACGCTCGCCGTGACCTGGTGTCCGGCCGCGACGAGGGCCTCGGCGAGATGGCCGCCGAGGAACCCGCTTCCCCCTGTCAGAAAGACCGATGCCACTAAAGCGCCGCTTCGTACAGCCGGTAGGTCCGGTAGATCCTGCCGCCGAGACGCTCGATGGCCTGGTTCATCTTCCGGTTGTCCTCGAGGATCCACGACTGCTCGGCGGACGTCATCCCGGCGGCGATCCCCTTCCTGAACAGCCAGAGGTACAGCAGGACGTCCACCGCCTTGCCGCGCCATTCCTCGGCCAGGCCCAGGATGATGACGCGCATGCACGTGATTTTCCGTCTGTAGATGAGCGCCTTGAGAATCCCGAAGGGGAAGAGTCTTCCGTTCATCCGGCGCAACACCTGGTTGAAGTCCGGCAGCGCGAGAGCGAAGCCGGCGGTCTCGCCCTCCGGCGTCTCGGCGAAGAGCGCGAGTTCGGGATCGAGTATGGGCTTGAGCTCGGCCGCCATGTGATCCATCTCGGCCTCGGTCATGGGGACGAAACCCCAGTTCTTCTCCCAGGCCGCGTTGTACAGGCGCTGGATGCGGCCGAGTTCCTTGTCGAATCGCGACATGTTCAGCGTCCTGATCCGGATGCCGTACCGGCGTGTCGCGACCTTCTCGGCGCGGAAGAGGTGCGGCGGCCAATCGCCCTTCGTGAGGAGCCAGGCGAAGAGATCCTTGACCTTCCGCAGCCCGGCAGCCTCCATCAGCCTGGGATAGTACGGCGGATTGTAGGCCATGAGGACGACAGGCGGTCCGGGATCTCCGTCGATGAGGAGGCCACAGGTCTCGTTGGTCGAGAAGCTCGTGGGACCCCGCATCGCGGTCAGGCCACGTTCGCGGAGCCAGGCCCGCACCGCGTCGAGCAGCGCCCCGGCCACCTCGGGGTCGTCGACGCACTCGAACCAGCCGAAGAACCCCACCGATTCGTCGTGGAGCCGCTCATGATTCCGGTTCCGGATCGCGCAGATCCGGCCCACGGCCCGGCCGTCGCGCAACGCGAGGTAGGGCTGGACTTCCGAGTGCAGGTGGAACGGGTGTTTCTCCGGGTCGAAGGCCGCCCGCACGTCTCTCTTCAGCGGGGGGACCCAGTCGGGGTCGCCCCGATAGATCGACCACGGCAGGTCGATGAAGCGCTTGAGATCGGCGCGGCTCTCGACGGGGACGACGCGCAGGGAGGAAGCGAGATTCGTCATGGTGGGAGGCGGCGGTTCAGACGACGCCGAGCTTCTTCCCCACGCGCTCCACCTGTTCGAGCACGAAATCGAGATCGTCGTCCGAGTGCGTGGCCATGTAGCTCGTGCGCAGGCGGCAACTCCCCTCGGGAACGGCGGGGGGAACGACCGGGTTCGAGAAGACGCCCGCCTCGAACAGGGCGCGCCAGAACACGAAGGTCTTCTCCATCGGCCCGATGAGAATGGGGACGATCGGGGTCTCGGTCGGCCCGATGTCGAACCCGATCGACTTGAAGCCTTCCATCATCCTGTACGTGTTCTTCCAGAGCTGCTCCCGGCGTTCCGGCTCGTCGCGGATGATCTCCAGCGCCTTCAGCACGGTGGCGGCGGAGGCGGGAGGCATGCTCGCGCTGAACATGAGGGCGCGGGCGTTGTGCTGGAGGTAGTCGATGACGTCCGCGCGGCCCGCCACGAAGCCACCGATCGAGGCGAAGGACTTGGAGAAGGTGCCGAGGATCAGGTCCACCTCGTCGGTGAGTCCCCAGTGCTCGGCCGTGCCGGCACCGGTCTCTCCCAGTACGCCCACGGCGTGCGCGTCATCCACCAGGATGGCCGCGCCGTACTCCCGCCTCAGTTCGACCAGCGTGGGCAGATCGGCGATGTCGCCTTCCATGCTGTACACGCCGTCCACCGCGATGAGCTTGCCGCGCGAGGGCGTCTCGGCCTCGAGCATGCGGCGCAGCGTGGCGAAGTCGTTGTGGTTGAAGCGTCGCGTGCGGCCGAGGCCAAGACGTACGCCGTCCTGGAGGCTCGCGTGGTCGAGCTTGTCGATGTAGACCGTGTCCGCGCGACCGATCAACGCGCCCAGCGTGCCCAGATTCGTCTGGTAGCCGGTCGAGAATACGAGCGCCGCCTCCATGCCGGTGAAGTCGGCGAGCTCGTCCTCGAGCTGCTCATGCAGGTTGAGGTTGCCGTTGAGGAAGCGGCTGCCCGTATTGCCGCTTCCGAACTTGTTGAGGGCGTCGCGGGCCGCCTCGAGGACGCGCGGATCGTGCGTGAGCCCCATGTAATTGTTGGAGCCCACCATGATCTTGCGAGCGCCGTCGATGACGACCCAGGTGTCGTGCGAGGCCTCGATGGGCATGAAGTACGGATAGAGACCGGCCTCGCGAAGGTCGTTCACGGTCGCTAGTTCACGACACTTGTCGAGGATCGGAGGCGGCTGGACGCGGCTTTTCATTGAGCCCGACCGGGACACCGCAGCTTGGGGCGTAGGATTCTGCACGAAGCGAAGCTAAGCCGGAATCGGGACGCCCGGCAAGGAAAATCGACCGTTCATGGGGAGTAGCAACGTGGACCGAGACGGGATGTTCGACATCGTCGCCATTGGCGGAGGTACGGCGGGTCTCGTGACCGCCGCCGGGAGCGCGGGGCTGGGCGCGAGCGTGGCCTTGATCGAGCGCGACCGCCTGGGCGGCGACTGCCTCTGGACCGGGTGCGTGCCCTCGAAGGCCCTGATCAGCTCGGCCCGGGTGGCGCATCATTTTCGTGCCGCCGCCGCGTACGGGCTGCGGCCCGTCCGCCCGACGGTCGAGGGAGCGGACGTTCTCGCCAGCGTCCGGGCTGCTCGGGCCGAGATCGAGCCGCACGATGATCCGGAGCGTTTTCGCGCCATGGGCGTCGATGTGGTCGAGGGGGCGGCTCGCTTCGTTTCGCCCCACGAAGTGGAGGTGGACGGCCGCCGCATCCGTGCGCGCCGTTTCGTCATCGCCACCGGCTCCAGGGCGGCCGTGCCGCCGATCCCGGGGCTCGAGGAGGCGGGTTACTTCACGCACGCCGAAGCCTTCGACCGCGACACGATCCCCGCCTCGCTCGCCGTGGTCGGCGGTGGGCCGATCGGCGTCGAACTCGCCCAGGCCTTCCGCCGCCTCGGCTCGGACGTCACGGTCGTCGAGCTGCTCGACCGGCTCATGGTGCGCGAGGAGCCGGAGCTGGGAGAACTCCTGACGAACAGGCTGCGCGAGGAAGGCATCGGGGTCCGGACCGGCCACGTCGTGACACGGGTCGACCGAGCGGGAGACCGGCGGCGCCTGACGATCGCCGCCGCCGGGGACGCAGGCCGCGACCATCCGGCGGTCGCGCCCGAGACGTTCGAGGTCGATGAGGTGCTGGTCGCCGCAGGGCGCGCGCCGAATACGGAGGACATGGGACTCGACGCGGCAGGGGTGGAGACCGCGAAGGGCTGGGTCACCGTCGATTCGAAGCTGCGCACCTCCAGGAAACACATCTTCGCCGCCGGCGACGTCATCGGCGGCTTCCTGTTCACCCACGTCGCCGACCACGAAGCGCGCACCGTCGTGCAGAACGCGCTCTTTCCCGTGCGCGCGAACATCGACTACGGCGTGATCCCGTGGTGCACGTACACGGAGCCCGAACTCGCCCACGTCGGGCTCACCGAAGCCGAGGCCGTGGATCGCCACGGATCCGCGGTGTCCGCGCACGTCTACGACATCGGGAACCTGGACCGGGCGATCGCTGAGCGCGCCGCCATGGGCCGCGTCAAGATCGTCGTCGGGAAGGGGGGCCGGATCCTGGGCGGACATGTCCTCGCGCCGGGCGCCGGGACGATGATCGCGGAGATCTCGCTCGCCATGAAGGCGGGAGTGAAGCTGGGGACTCTCGCGTCGCTGGTTCATCCCTATCCGACGATGAGCGAGGGCGTGAAGCGTACCGCCGACGCCTACCGCAGATCGACCCTGACGGGATGGAGAAAGTCGGCCGTCGATCTCGCGCTCAGGGTGGGCAGATCCATGCCCCCCTGAGCGGTTCCATGGGGACCTCACCCCACGAACGCCGTCTGTTTGCGAGGGCGGACGACTCCGCCGTAGGCTGGTTCAGAGCGGACCGTTCAGCGAGGGCTTGTATGATTCATCGCCCGGGCACCGTCGGGGGGGCAGCCACCCGGAAACGGAGTCGCCATGGCTGGGGGCTGGCCGTCGTCGTTTCGGTGACCGGCGCCCTGTCGTGCGGTGACGACGCCGTCGCCCCCCCATCCCCACCCGCGGAGCCCGGCCCGCCCACCTCGATTTCGATCAGCCCGTCCGTCCTCCGGTTCGAAGCGCTGGGCGATACGGCGCGACTCGTCGCCGAGGTGCGAGACCGGAATGGTGAAGTCGTGCGCAGCGCCAGGGTGACGTGGGAGAGTGGCGATCCATCCGTGGCAACCGTGGACGCCACGGGCCTCGCGACAGCGGTCCGCAACGGCACCGCCTCCATCGCGGCCGCGGCGGAAGGGGCTTCGGGCACCGCTGAGGTAACGGTGGACCAGGTCGTGGCCGCCCTGGAGGTGTCGCCGTCCTCCGTCGGTCTGGCGCTCGATGACTCACTCCGCCTGCGGGTGGAGGCTTCGGATGCCAACGGTCATCCGGTAACCGACTTCGGGCTGGTCTGGCGTTCGACCGACGAATCAATCGCGACCGTGGACGCTACGGGGCTCGTCATCGCCGTCGGCATCGGGATGGCGACAATCCGCGCAACGTCCGGCGCGGCTTCGGCTGATGTGGGCGTGGAGGTGCTGTCCGGCGTGGATGCCGACCGACGCGTCCTCGCCACGCTCTACGAGGTCTCGGACGGAGCGGGCTGGATCCACGACGATAACTGGCTGACGGACCTCCCGCTCGCGGACTGGCATGGCGTCGGCGTGGACGATGAAGGACGCGTCACGGAACTGGACCTCGAGGCCAACAACCTTGTCGGTCCGATACCCGCCGAGCTGAGTCGACTCAGGCGACTCACGGAGTTGAACCTGATCCGCAACAGCCTGCGCGGCCGGATCCCGCCCGAACTCGGCACACATCTTCCAGTGTAATCCACCAAGGTCTACTAAGTAGGCCATAACACGTTATTGGACAACGTGTTCTGTGGCATCCACGGCGCTCTACCGTCCCTTGCGGTCCGTCGTCATCCGGTGTATTCTTCCCGTTGTAGTGCTGCAATAAGTGATACACTACAAGGACGGAGACACCATGAAGCGACCGCGAACCCTCTCCGCCGCGTTCGTGCGGACGGTCAACCGGCCCGGAGTCTACGGCGACGGGCGCGGCGGGCGCGGGCTGAGCCTTCG
>JAJDWE010000028.1 GCA_022825725.1 Gemmatimonadota bacterium | reverse complement strand
GTTTGGCAGCGGCAGTAGCGGCCGGCGTCCGCCGTTGTCTCGCGGCGTGGGCGGCGCTCGCCCTGTTCGTGGCGAGCGACCGCCTGGCCGCCCAGGCCCAGGATGCGGTACGGGGCCGCGTGCTGGATGCGGAGACGGGTGCGCCGGTCGCGGGGGCCGCCGTCTTCATCCGAAACACCACTTTGACGGCGACGACGAGGGCCGACGGCGGCTTCGGGATCGCCTCGCCCGCCAACGGGACCTTTACCCTCGTCGTCGTCGCGGACGGCTTTCGCGCCGCTGAACGCGAACTTCAGACCGGTTCGTCGGACGAACTTCGCATCGCTCTCGAACGCCGGCTGTTCGACGTTCCCGAGTTGACCGTGACGGCGAACCGCTCCGCCGCCCGTCCCGGCGAAGCCCCGGTGAGTGTCGCCGTTATGAGTGCCGACGAACTCGGCAACCGCGACGCCGTCACGCTCGACGAGGCGCTGCCCTTCGCACAGGGCGTGATCTTCAACTCCGGCCAGATGGACATCCGCGGCGCCACCGGCATCGCGCGGGGCGTCGGAAGCCGGGTCCTCATGCTCCTCGATGGCCACCGCGTGCTCTCCGGCGTGGGCGCGTCGATCGATTTCAGCGGCCTCCCCGTGCTGGACGTGGACCAGATCGAGATCGTGAAGGGTCCCCATTCCACGCTGTGGGGGACGAACGCGCTGGGCGGCGTCGTGAACGTGATCACGAAACGCCCGCCGGCGGAGCCCGAGACCATCGTCCGCGGCTACGTGGGGCTCTTCGACACTCCGGCGCGACACTCGTTCACGGACGAGAGCCTGAGCAGGGAAGGGATCGCGCTCCAGCATTCACGCCGGCTCGGCGATGTCGGCACCACCCTGTACCTTGCGCGCGAGGAATCGGACGGGTTCCGGCAGAACGGGGCGCTGGAACGCTGGCGGGTGCGGCTCAAGACCGTCTTCCCCGCGGAGTCCTCCAATCCGTGGGAGATCTTCGTCAACTGGACCCGGAGGGACGAGGAGGAGTTCTTCACCTGGTTGTCGGCGGATCGTCCGCTGGAGGTCGATCCGGCCGAACTGGGCGACTGGACCCAGGCGGACGACGTCGTCTTCGGGGTGACGGCCACGCCGTATGTGACCCCGAAGCAGCGCGTGCAGCTGCGCCCGCACATCTACCACGCGCGGAACCAGAACCATTTCCACGACAATCGGGACTTCCACCGCTCGACGCGGGTCGGCACCGACGTCCAGTGGTCCCTCTTCCCGAACGCCTCGCACGCGTTGACGATCGGCGGGGAAGGCGCGTGGACGGGCGTAAGCTCCAATTTCCTCGATCCGACGCCCGACGTGACGGATCTCGCGGTGTTCGCGCAGGACGAAATCACCTTCTCGGACCGGGTTCGCGGCTCCGTGGGGCTCAGGCTCGACTACCACGAGGCGTCGTCGGCGATGACGGATGTCGTGCTCAACCCGAAGCTCGGGGTCGTCTTCGAGGCGAGCGAGCGGCTGAGCCTGCGGGGATCCCTGAGCCGGGGATACCGTGCGCCGAGCGTGTCCGAACAGTTCACGTCGACGACCCAGTTCGGTTTCCGCGTCGTCCCCAACCTCGAGATGCGGGGAGAGTCCGCGTGGGCCGGCGAGGTCGGAGCGACGGTGTCGCTCAGCGATCGCGTCTGGTTCGATACGGGGTTGTTCTGGAGCGACTACACCGACCTCATCGAACCCACGCCGGCGCCGGACGAGTTCTTCACCTTCCAGTTCCGCAACGTCGCCGAAGCCATGGTGCGGGGAGTCGACGCGGGCCTGCGGATCGGCGTGATCCCGAATCGTCTGGACCTCAACACGAATTACACCTTCCTCGATACCAGGGACGACCGGACCGGACGGGCGCTCCCCTACCGTTCGCGCCACAACTTCACGGCGACCGCCTCCGGCTGGAGGGGCGCCGTCGCCGTCGACTTCCGCCACCGGAGCCGCGTGGAGCAGGTGCTTGCCTTCCCGCTCGACGAGCGCAACGCGATCACCCTCGTCGATCTCCGCGCGCGCACCGAGATTCTGGGGACGCGCGTACAGGCGAAGATCGAAAACCTGTTCCAGACGACCTACGTGGACGTGCAGGAACGGAGTCCGGGACCCACCCGAAGCTTCCGCCTCACCGTCACTCCCCGCTTCTAGGGCGCCTGTGGTTCGCGGCAATCCGGGCGCCCGCCCGCTGGCTGGCGGGCTCTTCGCGGCCTGCGCGCTGGCGGCCTGCGAACCGTCACCGCCCGGCGACGCGGCCGGCGCCGTCACCCGGGACCGTCTGCTGGCGACCGATACGGTCCCCGCGGAGTGGCTGACCTCCGGCCGGGACTTCGGGGAATCCCGGTACTCTCCGCTCGGGCGCATTCACGTCATGAACGCGGTCGCCGTGGGTCTCGCCTGGGAGTACGAGTGGCGGTCCCACGTGGGCTCCGTGCACTGGGGGCTCGAGGCCACGCCCGTCGTGGTCGACGGCGTGATGTATTCGCCGGGCCCCTGGGGAAGCGTCGCGGCGCTCGACGCGGCGACGGGAGAACCCGTCTGGCGCTACGACCCGCAGGTCGACCCGAGCACCACGCGCAAGGGCTGCTGCGGTCCCGTCAACCGCGGACTCGAAGTGTGGGAGGGCCGCGTCTACATCGGCACCTTCGACGGCTGGCTGATCGCGCTCGACGCGGCGACGGGCGAGGAGATCTGGCGCGTCGACACCTTCATCGACCGGTCCCTCTCCTACACGAGCACGGGCTCGCCGCAGATCGCCGGCGACGTCGTCGTCCTCGGAAACGCGGGCGGCGACTTCGGTGTGCGCGGGTACATCACGGCGTACGACCTCGAGACCGGCGAGGAGGCGTGGCGCTTCTTCACGGTCCCCGGCGACCCGGCCCGCGGCTTCGAGCACCCGGAGATGGAGGTGGCCGCGGCCACGTGGGACCCGGACTCGGCCTGGGAGGGAGGGCTCGGGGGCACCGTATGGGGAGAGATGGCCTACGACCCCGTCCTCGACCTTCTCTACGTGGGGACGGGGAACTCCTATCCGTACCCGATCTGGCACCGAAGCCCGTCGGGGGGCGACAACCTCTACCTCGTCTCCATCCTCGCGATCGATCCGAAGACGGGCCGCCTCGCCTGGCACTACCAGACGGTGCCGGGCGAGATCTGGGACTACACGGCGACGCAGAACATCATCCTGAGCACCGTCACGATCGACGGCCGTCCGCGCGATGTCCTGCTCCAGGCCCCCAAGAACGGCTTCTTCTATGTGCTCGACCGCGCCACGGGCGAACTGCTGCAGGCGGAGAACTTCGTGACCGTCACCTGGGCGCACGGGATCGATCTCGAGACCGGCCGGCCGATCCCGAACCCCGCCGCGGACTATCGCGACGAGCCGCGCGTCGTCTTTCCCTCCTCCGCGGGCGGACACAACTGGCAGCCGATGTCCTTCAATCCCGAGACGGGCATCGCGTTCATCCCCGCCCGCGAGCAGGCGATGCTGTGGCGTTCGCTGGATGAGTTCGACCATCGCCCCGAGGTCGCGTACGAAGGCTTCACGGCCTCCTGGCCTCCGTTCCCTGAAGAGTTCGCGCACCTCGCCGAAGGTCTCCCCGATGTCGGCCCCAACGAGTTTCTCCTCGCGTGGGACCCCGTCGCGGGGCGAGAGTTGTGGCGGGTGCCGCGCGGCAGCATGTGGAACGGGGGCACCCTCGTGACGGGCGGAAACCTCGTCATCCAGGGGACGGCGGCGGGCACGCTCGACTTCCACCAGGCCGACACCGGTGAACGCGTCCACAGCATCCACCTCGGCACCGGCGTCATGGCGGGGCCCATGACGTACGAGGTCGACGGCGTGCAGTACATCGCGGTCATGGCGGGCTACGGCGGGCCGAGGGGCTCCGCCTATCCGCTCGGCTCAGCGGCGTACGACTATGACAGCGCGGGACGGCTGCTCGTCTTCCGTCTCGATGGCGGAGAGGTGCCGCTACCCCCCGCGCAGATCGTGCCGACGACCCCGGAACCGCCGGATCTCACGCTCGATGCGGCCAGGGTCCGACGCGGGGCGGAACTCTTCGGGGTCCACTGCGGCATCTGTCACCGGGCTTCGGACGAACATCTCTCCGCCTATCCCGACCTGCGCCGCATGGATGGCGGCGCGTGGGAGAGTTTCGACGCCGTGGTGCTCGGCGGGGCGCTCGCCGTGAACGGCATGGCCGGCTTCGGCGACCTTCTCTCGATGGAGGACGTCACCGCGATCCGGCACTACCTCACGAGCGAGCAGCGACGCCTGTGGGAGGCGGAGTCGGCCGCCGATCCCGTCCAGGACGGCCGCTGACCCTCCCTCTTCAGTCCCGGGGCGGCTCGGCGGGTCCCTCGGCCATCGCCACGTCGAGTTCGACCGTCCGCTTCAGGTCCCGGTTGATGAAGATCGGAAACGTGTACCCGCCGAACTTCTGAAACGTCAGGTTGTTGATGCCCACGACGTGATTGAAGGTGGCCGCCTTCCCCGGCGGGCCCTGGACGGAGAACCCGCCC
This sequence comes from Gemmatimonadota bacterium, assembly GCA_022825725.1. Lineage (GTDB taxonomy): Bacteria > Gemmatimonadota > Gemmatimonadetes > Palauibacterales > Palauibacteraceae > Palauibacter. The sequence continues at coordinate 22,542 of JAJDWE010000028.1, read as the reverse complement.
GTCACCTTGAACAGTTCCTCTCCATCCTCGGCCATGCACCGGATTTCGAGTTCGTGCTGCCGGTCGGTCTCGGACGGCTCGGCCCGGATCCTCAGGACGAGTTGCATGGACGGGTGGGTCACCGGCATGGCTCCGGCGTAGAGCGTGTCGAAGAGACCCATGAGATTGAGCTTGCCGTCGCTCGATGTATTGGCGGCATCGGCCAGTGTGGCCAGCACGATTTCCATTCGTCGGTTCTCCAGTAGGGAAGAAACAGCCTCGGGTCGGACCTGGAGTGTAGCGAGTCGAGCGCCGCGGCGAATCCGCGCAGGCGTCAGCCGAAGATGCCGCCCACGATCTCGAGGATCGCCTCGAACACGCTGGCGGCCGCATCGCCGACGGCGTCGAGCGCAGCCGGCGCCGCCTCCGCCGCGGCCGCCACGGCGTGACCGCCGGCGTACGCCCCCACGAAGACGAGGTCCGGCGCCCAGAAGAGCGTCTCGAACAGGACATCGGCGCCGGCCTCCGCCGTGCGCCCGACCGCGCCGTCGCCTCCGCGCCGCGCGACGAGCCGGTCCCTCTCCATCTCCCAGATCGCCTCGAGTTCGTGGTGGTCGAACCACACGCCCTTGCACCGCTTGCACACATCGAGCGTGAGGGAGGACTGGCGGACCTGCAGCATCCGCGTGTCGCACGCGGGACAATTCAGGCGGGTCTTCGCCCCGCACGCGGCGCATTCCGGCTCGTCACGGTCCACGAACGCGCGGCACGCATGGCACTGGGCCCGGTGCCGCTCGTCCCGCGCCGGGATCCGCGCCCACAGCGACTGGGGCCGCTCGGAACGGAGGCGCTGCACCTCCCCCAACTCGAACCACATACCGCCGCAACGGGCGCAGTGGTCGAGCGTCAGCGGCCCCGAGGCGTCTCGCGCCCGGGTCCCGAGAGACGTCTTCTCCATCTTGGTGCCGAGACATACGGGGCACGGCCAGCGCGTCTCGCTCACGGCAACGGCGCTCCCCTCACGGCTCGAGGAGCCCGCGCGCGGTTTCCTTCTCCGACAGGTGCCGCACGTCGTGGAAGGTGTACACGAGCAGGCCCGAGTCCGTGATCTCGATCTCGGCCATTTCCCGCGCCATCAGTTCGTTCAGGAGTTCCTCGGCCGTCGTCGTCGGCACCGCCAGTTCCCCCGCGACCTCGACCGCCGTCAGCCGCCCGCCGTGGCGCCCGGCCATCTTCAGGACCTCGGCCTCGAGCGTGTCGCGCCGGAGTTCCTCCCGCCGGTGCTCGATACGGCGCCCCGCGCCGAAGTGGCGTGCAAGGAGCAGGCCGCCGCCCGCGGCGGGAAGTCCGGCCGCGATGAGGAGCGCGAAGAGCGTTCTCAGGGCGAACGGATCCGCGCCCGAGCGAAAGAACCCCAGGACCACGAAGAGTGCGAGCGCCAGGAGGGCGACGCCTCCGATGAGCCTGCCCACCGCGTTAGCCCCCGACCGGGCTCACGCGGGGTCGCCCTCGTACACGAAGCGTTCGACCGCGCCGTGGATCCGCGACACAGTGACGTCGCTCGGCGGAAGCGTGAACCGGCTCACGACCCGGGTCACGATGAAGTTCACGAGCAGTCCCCACACCCCGCCGTGAAGGCCCAGGGGATGAGGCACGATGATGAGCGTGACGCACAGCGTCGCGAGACCCGCCCCAATGCCGAAGATCACCCCCCACGTCGTGGTCAGGCGCCGGCCCGGGAAGCAGACTCCGAGGACCGCCGGCATCAGTTGCAGCGCCCCCGAACCCGACAGAGCCACGAGCTGAACGAGGAAATCGAACGTGCTCACGGAGAGGAAGTACCCGACGGCGAGGAGGGCCACGACGATCAGCCGGCCGATGAGGATGTAGTGGTTCTGGCTCGCGCCGGTGCGGATGTAGCGCTGGTACACATCGCGCGTCAGCACCGTCATGTTCGCGTGCAGCATCGAGTCGAGCGTGGACATCGCCGCCGCCGTCGCGCCGGCCAGGATCGCCCCCGTGAGCCAGGCCGGGGCATACGCGAAGAGCATCTCCGGGAAGATCCGGTCCGGGATCGCGATGTCGGGCATCACGAGCGCGCCCCCCAACCCGACGAGCGCCGCCGGGATGTAGAGCGTCATGAGGTAGATGGGCGTCGTCGCGCCCAGCAGCTTGATCGTGCGGGCCGAGACGGCGGTGTAGTACCGGATGAAGAGGTGCGGCTGGAAGACGATGCCGAACGAGAGCACGACGATCATCCCGAACCACATCCCCGGCGTGAAGAAGCCCTCCGGCCCCGGGAGCGACAGCAGATCGGGCCGCTGCGCCGCGACCTGCCGCCACAGCTCGAACGGCCCGCCGAACAGCTCGAAGGCGAGCACGAGGGCGCCGGCCCACACGGCGACGTACATCCACACGCCCTGGATCACGTCCGTCCAGTAGACGGCACGCAGACCCCCCGCGATGAGATAGCCCGCGGCGACCACGAGCAGGATCAGCGTCCCCAGTTCGAACGAGATCCGATCGCCGGACGCGACGGAGAGGATGTAGCCCAGCCCCACCGCCTGGACCTGGATGTAGAGGATCGTGAAAAGCACCGACACGATGGCGGTCACGACCCGCACCGCATCCGACTCGTAGAAGTCCGCCAGCAGGTCGGCCGGCGTGATGTAGCCGAAGGTCTTCCCGAGGGCCCAGATCCGGCTCCCGAGCACGTAGGTGATCGCCCCGACGAGCACGGTCCACGCGCCCGCCGCCCAGAACCCGATCCCGTGCGTGTAGAAGAAACCGCCCGAACCGAGGAAGGCGAACGCCGAATGGTAGGTGGCGACGACGGTGAGATAGAGGACGATGAACCCGGCCTTGCGTCCGTAGAGGAGGAAGTCCTCCAGGTCCACGGACATGCGCCGGTTCGCGACCGCCCCCAGCACGATGGTGGCGAGGAGATAGACGAAGATGAGGCCGGTCGCGACGACCCAGGCCTCCATCAGAGCCCCCGCCTCTGAACCCGGATCAGAACCCCGATGAGGAGGCAGTAGAGGACGAGCAGGTACACGTAGAGGAAGGGCAGGCCCCCGATCCACGGCTCCACCCGGTTGCCGATCACGTACACGAACGGCCACTGCGTGAAGGCGAACAGCACCAGGAAGAGGACGGTGAGCCGGCGGCCCGTCGGCGTTCGTGGCAGGAAGTGCGACCGGAAGCGTGTCATGGTCGTCAAACTATTGACTGGCCGGCACCAGCGGCCAGCCGTGGAGGGGTCGGGGTTAGCGGCCGGCGTCCTCGCCCACGATCGTCACGTCGAAGCGGTCGAGCACGAGGTCGATCGGGTTCGCGATCGTGAGCCGGCCGTCGCCGGCGAAGAGCAGTGCGACCGGCTTGCGGTCGTCCGGGCCCGCGTTCCCGTCGCGGTCCAGGTCGCGCGCCACGATCAGGGAACCGGAATCGCCGCCCTTGCTGAAGTTGCAGCACACCATGACCTGACCGGTGAAGCGGGCCACCTGCGATCCGGCCGACCCGTAGGTCACATTGATCGACGCGTTGACCGCCTCCACCTCCCCGACCGTGAGACGCGTCGTGCGCCCGTACTTCTGGACCTGCAGCCCAGGCTTCGCCGCCATCGTCGTGCTGCGCGGCGACCCATAGCCCCCCACCGGCGTCTCCGGCAGCACCTCGTCCGTGCGCGCGATCGCCGCGTCGATCCGGTTCGACGCGAACGGCGACAGGACCACGGGCTCGAACGCCGCGAGGGTGGCGATCGCGTCCCCCGGGTCCGAGCCGCCGTCGACGGGTCCCGGCTGCAGGAGAACGTCGCCCGGCTGCCCCTCGCCGCCCGGCACGAACACATGCCAGTTGCTGAGCGCGTACCGGCGCTCGCCATCGGTCACGACGGCGCCGATCGTGCCCGCGGTGGAGCGGGTGTGGCCGGTGGACACGCCCATCGGCACCGGCCGATCGAAGCGGCCCGTGGGTACCGGCCCTTCGCCCGCCGAAACCGGAGCGACGGGTTCGGGCGGCAGGACGCGGAACGGGCCCGCCGGCTCGACGGTGACGGGGAAGAGCCCGAGGGTCTCCGGGATGCCCTGGAGACCACGGGCGGGGGACGCGGCAGGGTCGATGAAGACCTTGACTGTCGGCGCGCCGGCGTCCGTGAACCCGATCCCCACGCCGACCACGCCCGGAACCGCGAAAAGCGTCGATTCGTTGTCGCCCTGAACCTGCATCGCGGCGGCGAGCAACTCCTGGGCGGAGGGGCCCGGGGGACGCAGTGGCGGACGCGTGGGAAGCCGCGGCGGAGGTAGCGTCGGGGGTCGTGTCGGCCAAGACGTCAGCGTCCAGTGGATGCCGACCCCGACGCATGTGGCGACCGCGATCGTGATCGCAAGAACGAGGTTCCGGCGCGGCGTCATCGCCTGTCCTCTCCGCTCGTCACGCGCTGCCGGTCGACGAGCCCGCCGGCCCGTTCTCCTGCGCCCGGAACGGGCCTCCGCCGACCACCCGCACCGGGTGTCCGTCGTAGCGGTCGGGGATCGACTTCCGGGGAGAGGACCCGGAGAGGTAGACCTTCAGGCACGGGTCCCCGTTGTCGGCTCCGATGCCCACGGCGGACACGTCCCTGCGCGAAAGCAGCTTCTCGGCGAGCCGCTGCTGTGCATCTTCGATCGAGCGTTTCATGCGCCTCCTTACGAGAGTCCCGCTCTCCAGGTGTCGGCGTGGCCGCGAACCGTCGTGCCGTCGGCGAAGGATCGCCGCTTCACGGAGTCCCCGCGAGCGGCCGGTGTCGGTAGACCACTCCGGCCCGCATCACGAGTACGACGTGCTCGAGGGCGCCGATATCGGCCGTCGGGTCGCCCGCCACCGCGATCACATCGGCCTCGAACCCCGGCGCGAGGGAGCCCACCGTCTCCTCGAGTTCGAGCGAAGCCGCCGCCAGGCTCGTGGCCGAGACGATGGCCTCCATCGGACCCTGTCCGCCTTCACGCACCCTGTACACCAGTTCCGTCCAGTTGAGCCCGTGCGCGCCAGCCACCGCGTCGGTCCCGAACACGATGTCGAGTCCTTCGACGTCCAGCGCCTCGCGGAAGGCGCCGAGCGCAATCGGCACGGCCTCGCGCATCTGGCGGAACCCCTCTTCCGTGTAGTTCCCGATGCCGAGGTAGCGGTCCCGGTTCACGAAATAGTTCTCGAAGATCAGGTGCGTGTGCGGATCGTAGTAGAGTCCGCGTTCGGCCAGGAGTTCGAGCGTCTCGCGGTCGAGGAGGGCGCCGTGCTCGATCTGGCGGCAGCCGGCGAGGGCCGAGCGCCTCGCGCTCTCGGGACCGTGGGCGTGGACCACGGCGCGCAGGCCGTGCTCGCGCGCCTGGCCACAGGCAGCGTCGAGCTGTTCCTGGCTCAGCGTGGGCCCGCCGCCGACCCTGATGCTGGCGGAGGCGAAGATCTTGATCACGTCCGCGCCCGCCTCGGCCAGCGTGTCCACGCGCGCCCGGATCTCCTCCGGTCCGCCGCTCCCGGCCGTGATCGGCAGGATCGACGTCAGGATCCGCGGACCCGGGAGCGATCCGCGCGCAATCGCGTCCCGGACCGGCACATCCTCCGGTCCGCCCAGGCTCTGCACCGTCGTAACGCCGCTCGCGAGCATGTTCCACGCGTTCTCGGCCGCATAGAGCACCCGGTCCTCTGCCGTGTTCGTCGACCCCGCACTGCCCAGTCGTCCCGTCGCCGCGTCGAAGTGCCAGCCGAGATGAACGTGCGTGTCGATGAGCCCCGGAAGCGCGGTCGCCCCCGGAAGTTCGTATACCACGGCGCCTTCCGTGGTCCCCTCCGCGGGGATGGCTTCGATCCGCCCGCCGCGGACCACGAGTTCCCGGCCCGTGAGCACGGCGCCGCGCCCGTCGAGGATCCGGTCCGCCCGGATCACGACCGCGGCGCCCGGATCGGCGGCGTGCAGGCCCGACGCGTCCCGTCCGGCGTCCGTTGCGCACCCGCTTACGATCGGGATCGCGACGACGGAGACGGCGGCCGCCAGGGCCATCGGGACCCTGTGGCTTCGCGTCGAATCAGCGGCGTGTGGGAGCATGGCATCAAGACTAGTTGCTCGCGGGCGACTCAGGTAGGATCACGCGACACCCGCAGCCCCGGCAGGGCTCTCGCTGCCAGGGGCTGCCAGATCCAGAGGAGCTGTGATGAACGTGATGAACCACTACGGCCGCCGGTTGCGTCGTCCCCTGGCTCGCTTTGCCGTTCTTGCCTTCGTCGTCGCGCCGGCGCTCCCGGCCTCGCCCCTCGCCGCGCAGGACGATGCCGGGGCCGGCGTCTCCGCGACCCTCGATGCGCTCCACGAGGCGGCCTCGGAGGCCGACTTCGACCGCTACTTCAGCCTCTACGCGGACGAGGCCGTCTTCCTAGGCACCGACGCGACCGAGCGCTGGACGCGCGAAGAGTTCATGGACTACACGAAGGCCCGTTTCGACACGGGCACGGGCTGGACCTACCACATGCTCGAGCGCCACATCGCCATCGCGCCCGGGGGCGGCACCGCCTGGTTCGACGAGCGTCTGGAGAACGCCAACCTCGGCGAAACGCGCGGCAGCGGCGTGCTCGTGATGGAAGGCGGGGGTTGGAAGATCGCGCAGTACAACCTCACGATCCCGATTCCCAACGAGATGGCCCGCGAGGTTGCCGAGCGCATTCGCACCCTTAAGGGCTAGGCGGGTCCGGACGTTCCGATCTTGAAGCGTCCATCCGCGGGCGAGAACCGGATCGCGTCCGTGTCGAAGGCGCGTCCGATCGCGCCGCTCCGGCTCAGCGCGTCCGGCGTGTCGACCGAAAAGCCCCCCTCGCCGTCGAGCAGCCAGACGCTGTCGGAAAGCTGAAGCGACAGGTCGAGGTCGTGGCTCGAGAGCAGAACGATCCGCCCCTTCTCCCTGGCCTGGGAACGCAGGAGGGCCATGATCTCGACCCGGCTCGGAAGATCGAGGAAGGCCGTCATCTCATCCAGGACCATGAGGTGCGGAGTCTGCGCCAGCGAGCGCGCGATCATCACCCGCTGTCGCTCGCCGTCGCTGAGATCGCTGAAGAAGCGGCGCAGGAACGGCTCGATGCCGGTGATCCCGACCGCGTCGGCGATAGCGGCCCTGTCGATGTCCGCCAGTCGACCCTGCCAGCCGGTGAAGGGCTGGCGGGCGAGGGCGATGACGTCGTCGACGCGCAGGCCCGGATTGAACTGCTGTTCCGTCAGCACCACGGCGATCCGGCGTGCCCGCGCCGCCGGCCGCATGGACGCGACGTCGTCGCCGTCGAGCGATGCTCCTCCGCCGAGCGACGCCTGCAGCCCCGCGATCGTGCGCATGAGGGTCGATTTCCCCGCCCCGTTGCGGCCGAGGATGCAGATGAAGTCGCCGGGGGCGGCCGACAGGTCGATATCGGACAGGACCACTCCCCGCGCGTTGCGATAGCCCACGGCGAGGGATCGCAGCTTCAGCATCAGCGCCACTGCCTCACGGCCGGTGAGAAGATCAGGATGAGGATCACGACCGGAGCGCCGACGATGGCGAGGATCGCGTTCAGGTGCAGGAAGTGCTGCTCCCACGGCGCATGAATGATGGCGTCTCCGGCAAGGGCGAGGAGGGCGCCGCCGAGCGCGGCGAGCGGAAGGAGCGGGAGGATCCGCGCCGTTCCGGCCAGCGCCCGGGCGAAGTGGGGTGCGATGAGGCCGACGAAGCTCACCGGGCCGCAAAAGGCCACGACGGGCGCCACCAGAAGAACCGTGGCCGCGAGCACGGCATATCTCAGGGTCGTCACCTTGACGCCGAGGCTGCGCGCGTAGGTCTCGCCGAGCAGCAGCGAACTGAGCGGCTTGGCCGTCGCGACCGCGACGCAGGTGCCGATGAGGATCGGTAGCGAGAGCCACGGCAGCGCCCCAGGGGCGACGCCGGCAAAGCTCGCATCCGTCCATCCGCCATAGATCCGGCCACCCGCGCGCGCCGCGAAGTGAAGAAGAACGCTCGTGAGGCCCTGAGAGGTGAAGCCGAGCATGAGGCCGATGACGAGTAGCGTGATGGCTCCGACGCGGCGACCGAGCGCAAGCATGGCGAACGCCGCGATTGCGACGCCCGCGGCGGCCGCGAGCGTGATGCTGGGGCCCTCGAAGACGGTGAGGAAGGAAACGGCCGCGGGACCCGCAAAGGCCGCCGCGGTCACGGTGAGTGCGACCCCGAACTGGCCGCCCGCGAGAAGGCCGAGGGACCAGGCGTCGGCGACCGGGTTTCGGAAGAGCGTCTGCATCAACACTCCCGCCATGCCGAGCGCAGCGCCGGCGACGACCGCGGCGGCGACCCGCGGGAGGCGAATATCGAGGACGATCTGCCGGGCCAGATCGGTCGATTGCCCCCCGGTCAGCGCGCCGATCGTTTCGGCCAGCGGCAGCGCGATCTGCCCGTAGGTGAGCGTGAGCAGGGCGAGCGCGGCGAGCGCGCCGACGAGGACGGCTACACTAGTGCTGACCCGCGCCGACATGGCCCTCCTCCCACGTTTCCGGTGCGAGGTAACGCCACTCACCGTCACGCAACTCCGGATGCAGCATCTTCACGATGTCGGCCAGGTGCCAGTCCGGCCGGATGGTTCCCATCTCCCATACCTCCCACGTGTCGGCGGCGGTGTGGCGCCTGCCCGGTTCCCAGAACACGCAGCCCTCCCGGTACGCCTTGAAGCTGGCAAGCACGTTCCGGTCGTCGAACCTTGGGGACAGCGGATCGCGGATCATCCAGCAATCGGCGTCCGTCGCGTCCCGCAGGAGCCGTTCCGTCGAAAGGTCGGAAAAGGTGTCGAGTTCCGGATCGTCCTCGGCACCGAGCACAAGTTCCGCGTTAGCGTCGCGAATGAGGGCCGCGTCGGCGTTCCGCCGGGTGACGGCCCAGCGATTGCCCGCGCTCCGGTACCAGGCCCAGAGGATCGACCGGCGCGGCTGCGTATCCGCCAGGGACTTCAGGCGGTCGATCTCCCCCGCGACCATCTCGACGAATGCGTCGGCTTCCGCCTCTTTCCCGGTCAGCAAACCCATCAGACGGACCCAGGCGACGCGGCCCATATAGTGCGGCTCCGCATCGATGAAGGTCGGCACCACCGGAATGCCGAGTGACTCGACGCGCTCCATATGCTGGGTGTGCGTGAGGTCGGCCATGCGGGCGATCAGCACGTCCGGCCGCGACGCCACCAGGGCATCGAGCGTCGGCGGCATGTGCCAGCCGTAACCGATCTGCTGGATCTCACCCGACCGGGCCATGCGGCGCAGGTCATCGTCGTAGCTGTTGTGCCCGCCCACCGCGACGATCCGGTCCTCGACCCCGAGCGCGCGCAGCATCGCCTCATGAGGTTGATCGTTGACGGCGATCCGCTGAACGGGCGTTCGGATCAGCGAGGCACCCGCCAGATCCCCCGTCAGCGCCGGCGGCTCCAGGCCCCTTGGGACCAACACGAGGCGGACACGTTGGGGCGGTCCGCCCGCCGATCCGCCCCAGGTAACGATGGACGCTTCGACGTTGACGATGCGATAACCATCCCGTTCCACGACGCTGAAGGTTTCCGCGAAGGGCGTCTCAACCGCGTCCCCTTCGACGGTTCCCGGATCGTCGGACACGCCGGCTCCGCACGCGGCAAAGCCGACGGACAGCACGAGGGAAAGGGTGCTCTTGGCGATGATCTTCAGGGGCGCATCTCCTCGGTGTCTCGTATCGGGGCCCGAACCTCGCAAACCGGCACGCGCAGCGTCAACATCCCCGGAGCGGGGCTCTCAGCGTCCGGCGGCGAGCGCCCCCGTCGCGTCGATCGTGACCTCCAGCGGAGTCGGCCCGTCCAGCGGCGTGACCGTCTCGGAGCCATCGGGCCAGCGGACGCGGACGGCGGTCGGCGTGGCCGCCAATCCCATCACCTGCACCGGATCGTCCTGCGACCAGTAGCCTCCGCCGGCCCGCACCTCTCGCAGCGGACCGAGGGTCCCACCGGCGTACTCGAGGCGGATGGCGGCGCCGATGGCCGCCGGGTTGCCGGGGCCGCCGCGCAGCCGGACACGCAGCCCGGGCTTCGCGCCGGTGTTGCGGTACAGCTTCGTACCGGCCGCGTTCTGGCTGATGAGGACGTCCACGCGCCCATCGCCGTCGTAGTCCGCGAACGCCGCCCCGCGCTGCTCGCCGTACACCGCGATGCCCGACCGCTGTCCCGGGACCGGCGTCAGCGCTCCCGTTCCGTCGCCCCGCAGCCACAGGCCGCGTCCCCCGTCGTTCCGGTCCGCCTCGCCGCGCAGCGCGAACAGGTTCTGGCTCAGGAAGACATCCTCGTGTCCGTCGCCGTCCATGTCGGCCACGCCCGCGTGAAACGCGGGTGCCAACTGCGCTTCGCGCGGCAGCTCGAACGCCTCGAACGATCCCCCGCGGTTGATGAACACGGTGTGCGCGAGCGTCGTCGCCTCGACCGTCGGCAGGAGGTCCGCGGGCTGCTCCAGGATCTCGTTCACGCCCAGCTGCCCGTAGTGCTCGAACCCCTGGATGCGGCCGCGAAGGAAGGGGAGGCCGCCCGCCAGCGTGAGGAGTCCCCGCACCGGCACCATCGAGCGCGTGAACTCGTCGTAACGCGCCTCGATCACATCGCGGAAGCCATCGTTGTCGAGATCGGCGTGATAGGCGGCCGCCGGGTGTTCGAGGCTCGCGGTGAACTGCGAGTTGAGTCCCCGGTTGGAGGCGATGAGGTCGGGCAGCCCGTCTTCGTTCAGATCTCCCGCCGTCACCCCGTTCCACCACCCGGTCCGGGACTCGAGCCCGAAGGCGGCCGTCGCGTCCTCGAATCGTCCGTCGCGATTGACCAAGAGCCGCACGGGTCCCCACTCGATGGCGAGCAGGAGATCCGGGTCTCCGTCCGCGTCCACATCGCTGAAGACGGCGCCGGACACGAGACCCACGTCGGTCAGGGCTGCCGCGTTCGACTCGTCGAGGACGTAGCGGTCCCCCTCGTTGAGGAAGAGGCGAGAGGTCGCCGCGACCGGATACTGACCGGGGATCACGCGGCCGCCCGCGAAGAGATCGACGTCGCCGTCCCCATCGTAGTCGGCCGCGGCGAGAGGGCCGGTGCTCGACTCGGCGGAAGGGAGCGTCTGCGACTCGCGGAGCGTCGGCCCGGAGACGCGCAGCGCCGTGGCCGACGGGGCCGCCCGGTCGGTGCCGTCGTACGTCGCGGTTCCGACGACCACCGTGGCGCCGGCCCGGCCGGGGACGACGACGAGGCCCGTCTGGTCGCCCGGTGATGGCGCCGGCCCGGTCGCTCCGCCGCCGCGCGCTCCCCGGTCCGGCGAGAACCCGCCCTCGCCGTCGCTGCGGAAGACCGAGAGGCCGGCGCCGCCCCCGCCGCCGATCAGGGCGTCCGTGTCTCCGTCACCGTCGATATCGCTCCACGCGACGCCGGGACCGCCCTGTCCCATGCGCCAGGTGATGAGCGGCTGCTGCGCGAAGTCGCCGAACGAGTTCTCCCGGTGACGGTGCCCGAGAAGCGCGGACACGTCGTCGAACAGGGCTGCCTCCGATTCCGTCGCCCCCGAAGCCGCCGGGGCCGCCGCGCCGCCCGCCGCCGGTTGTCGGATCTCGTAGATGCGGTTCGCGCGTATACCCTCCACCCGGCTCGTCGTCCCGTCCCGCCACGCGACCTCGAGCGTCATCTCTCCCTCGCCGGCGGCGAAGCTCGCCATCGCCTCCGAACCGGAGAGGTACAGGCCTCCCGCGACGATCTCCTTCGTCTGCGCCGGCAACTCGCTCCCCGAGAGGCGAACCCGCGCCCCGACGCCGGCCGTGTTGAGTCCCCGGCCGACGAGCCGCACCGCCACGCGCGGCGCCCGGCCCACGTTCCGGTACACCCCCGCGGGCGCCAGCAGCCGGTTCGTGACGATGTCCAGGTCCCCGTCCCCGTCGAGATCCGCGGCCGCCATCCCGTGCGTGATGTCTTCGTCCCCCGCGAACCCCCACGCCTCTCCCACCTCCTGGAAGGTCAGGTCGCCGCGATTGCGGAAAGCCACGTTGGAGAGGCGCAGCGGCGGGAAGCCGAGAATCCGCTGCCGCCAGTCCATCGACCCCACCCTCTGCGCCGCGTCCTTGTCCATCGCGTCGTAGAAGTGGCCCGTCCCGATGAGCAGATCCTCGAACCCGTCGAGATCCACGTCCACGAACGTGCTGCCCCACGACCAGCCGGACGCGTCGAGGCCCGCGAACTGCGCCGCCTCCGTCCAGGTTCCGTCCCCCCGGCTCAGGTAGAGCGTGTTGCGCGGCTTCTGCGGCCGGTTCCCGATCCGCCCGGCGAACTGCGGATCGGGTACGCCGCCGACGATCTGCTTCATGCGCAGCCGCTGGTCGCGGCTCAGCATCTCCGCGACGAAGAAGTCCGTGACTCCGTCCCGGTCCACATCCGAAAAATCCACGGCCATGGAGGCGAAGCTCGTGCTCCGCATGGCGAGCGGATCGAGCATCCGGAAACGCCCCGTCCCGTCGTTGATCCAGATGTGGTCCGGGCTGTGGAAGTCGTTGCAGACGTACAGGTCGGGATCCCCGTCCCCGTCCATGTCCTGGAAGCGTGCCGCGAGCCCCCACTCCACCGGCTCGGCCTCCAGCGGCCGCCCCGCCTCGTCGAGGAACGCGCCCTCCGTCCACGGCACCGCCGTGAACCGCCCCGTTCCGTCGTTCAGGTAGAGCCGGTCGGGCTCCGCGAGTTCGAGCCGGGGGACCATCCCTTCCGAGACCTCGCCGAGCGTGAAGTGTTCCCGCCACTCGGGGAGGATCTCGAACCCCTCCTCCGTCTGCCGGTAGATGGTGCTCGGCTGCATGTCTTCGGGCGGAAAGAGGTCCTGCACCGTCGCGACCTTGTTGTTCACCACGTACAGGTCGAGGTCCCCGTCCCCCTCGATGTCGGCGAGCGTCATCGACATGCTCCCCAGCGTCGAGGAGAGCCCCGCTGCCTCCGTCCCGTCCGTGAAGCGGCCCGTCCCGTTGTTCAGGTAGAGCGCGTTCGGTCCTCCCAGCGCGTGGACGAGCAGGTCGAGGTCGCCGTCCCCGTCCACATCCGCGAACGCCGCGCCCGTCGAGAAGCGGTCCGCCGCCGCCACACCCGCCTCCTCGGCGATCTCCTCGAAGCGCCAGCCGCCCAGGTTCCGGTAGAGCCGATTCGGCCCATCCATCCCCGCGAAGTAGAGGTCGACGCGACCATCGCCGTCCACGTCCCCCGCCGCGACGCCGGATCCGTTCAGGTAGTGACTGTTCTCGATGTACTGCGCTTCCGTCACCACGTTCTCGAACGAGATCCCGGTCTCCGACGGGTCGAGTCGCTCGAAACCCGGCTCGTCCTCGCCCGACACCCGAAGCTCGGCCCACCGGTACCCATCCTCCTCCACCCAGTCCGGCGCGCCCGATCCGCACCCGCCGCAGAGCGCGGCCATCGCCAGCAGCGTGACGCGGACGAGGGGCCGGGCGTCCTGATGAGTGTGGGGCATGCGCCTCGCGGGGGTTCGGGATCGACTCGCTCCGTCGTACAGTCGTACATGAGACACAACGAGCGAGCGGGCTATATCATATCACCTGCAAAGGTCGCGGGAATGCGCGCGGCGCCCGCCGCCAACCGGAGGAGGATCGTCACATGAAGCCGAGGTTCATCGCCGCTCTCGTCGTCGCCGGGGTTCTGGCCCCCGCGACTCTGTTCGCTCAGATCCCCATCGATAACCCTCCCGTCGTCGGTGAAATCACGCTGGCCCGCCCGACCACGGATCCGATCACCATTCGGGATGAGATTCTCGACCACTTCCAGCGCTCGAGCTACAAGATCTCCGAACTCGCGCGCGTGATGCCCGCGGAGAAGTTGTCGTGGGCGCCGGGCGAGGGCGTGATGCAGGTGGGCGAGGTCTACATGCACATCGCCCGCTACAACTTCATGTACCTGGACGAGAACCTGGGGATCGCGCCCCCGGACGGGTTCGACTACGCGGACATCGAGTCGATCCGGGACAAGGAGAAGGTGCGCGAGATCCATGAGATGTCCGTCCGCCATGTCATGGAGCAGGTGGGCGCCCTCACCGCGGTGCAGCTCGCTGGGCAGACGGAACTCTACGGCCGCACGGTGCAGGGCTGGGCCGTGCTCCTGCAGCTCGTCTCGCACATGAACGAACACGTGGGCCAGTCCGTCTCCTACGCCCGCATGAACGGCATCGTCCCCCCCTGGTCCCGCTGACGAATGAAGGCACGCGGCTGCGCGCGGATCGCCGTCCCGATCGTTTTTTTGGGAGCGCTCGCTGCCTGCCGTTACACGACGGATCCGGCGGAGATGCCCCTCACGGGGGACTGGCTCGGCCGCGTTCTTCGCCTCGATGGCGGGCTGTCTTGGCAGTTTCGGCTGCAGGAAGACGGGCTGGGGAACGTCTCCGGCACCGTCAGCCGAACGGATTTCTCCCGGATCCCGGGGCCGAGCGAAACGATATCCCCCGGGACTGTGGAAGGTGTCCATGCCTCCTCGGAGGTCAGGTTGATTCTCGACTACGGATCGTATTCCGAGGCCTATGAGGGGCGCTTCAGAGCCGACGATCGCATCGAGGGCTTCCTTGTACGTGGGACGACCGTACAGTCCATCGCCGTTCTGGAACTCAGACGGATCGCCGGGGGTGCCGACGAGTGATTCTCGTCACCGGGGCGAGCGGTTATGTCGGCGGCCGCCTTGTCCCGGCGCTCGAAGAAGGTGGAGCCCGGGTCCGCTGCCTCGCCCGCAAGCCCCAGTACCTCGCCGGCCGGTTCTCGAGCCGGACCGACGTCGTCGCGGGCGACGTGCTCGATCCCGATTCCCTCCGCAAGGCCCTCCAGGGAGTAGATGCCGCCTACTACCTCGTACACTCGATGGGATCGAAGGAGGATTTCGGCGAGCAGGACCGGGTCGGGGCCCGCAACTTCGCCCGCGCCGCGCGTGAGCAGGGGGTGCGCCGGGCCATCTATCTCGGCGGTCTCGCCGGTGACGGCCCGTTGTCGCCCCACCTCGCCAGCCGCCTGGAGGTCGGTCGCATCCTCGCGTCGGAAGGGGTGCCGACGCTGGAGTTCCGCGCCTCCATCATCATCGGATCGGGGTCGCTCTCCTTCGAACTGCTGCGGAGTCTTGTCAACAAGCTGCCGGTGATGGTCACGCCACGCTGGGTGGGGACCGCGGCCCAGCCCATCGCGATCGATGATGTCATCGCGTACCTGATTCACGGACTCGATATTGAGCACGAGGGCAGCGCCGTGTTCGAAATCGGCGGACCTCGACGGGTCACCTACGGCGAATTGATGCGCGAATACGCCCGTCAGGCCGGTGTCCGCCGGGTCATGATTCCGGTCCCCTTGCTCAGTCCCCGTCTTTCGAGTCTGTGGCTCGGCCTTGTGACGCCCGTGTACGCGCGCGTGGGCCGGAAACTCGTCACGAGCCTGCGCAACGAAACCGTCGTCCGCGACACGGCCGCGCTGGAGCGCTTCCCGGTTCGTCCTCTTGATGTGGGCGAGGCGATCGCCCGCGCGCTGCGCGAGGAGGACCGGGAGATGGCCGGGACGCGTTGGAGCGATGCCGTGTCCTCGAGCGGCCGACAGCCGCTCTGGGGCGGAAAACGGTTTGGTTCGCGCATCGTCGACCGCCAGCAGGCCGTGGTCCGGGCCGACGCCGCCGGCGCCTTCGCTCCGATCCAGCGTATCGGCGGATCCCGGGGCTGGTACTTCGCGAACTGGCTGTGGGCGTGGCGTGGAGCTGTGGATCTGCTCGCGGGCGGCGTCGGCATGCGCCGCGGCCGGCGGCATCCGGTCGACGTTCGGCCGGGGGATCCGCTCGATTTCTGGCGCGTCGAGGCCTTCGAGCCCAACCGCCTCCTGCATCTGCAGGCCGAAATGAAGGTGCCCGGCCGGGCCTGGTTACAGTTCGAGGTGGAACCTGCGGAGGAGGGAAGCCGCATCACCCAGACGGCCGTCTTCGACCCCTTGGGTCTGGGCGGACTGCTGTACTGGTACGGCCTGTACCCCATCCACTGGCTGATCTTCCGCGGCATGCTTCGAGGCATCGCGCGTCGCGGCGATTCGCAGTGCCCGGAAAGGATCTGAACTTGGACATCATGGCGCTCATCGCCCGTGCCCCGTGGCGCGAGGCGGTGACCTACCGCGAGACCTGGCCCCACGAGTACGTCGTGAGCGGGAAGGACGGGCAGCAGGAGCTCCTCGCCGCCTTCTGTGAACGGATCGGGCGCGGGGAGGGCGTCACCTGCCGGTTCTTCCATCAGACGCGCGAGTATCTGTTTCTCGGCGACCACAAGTACTGGACGATGACGGAGTGCGCGGAGATGGATGTGGAGAACGGCGACTACGTCCTCAACCGCGCGCGCTTCTACCGCGACCGGCGCGATTTCGAGATCCGACAGGGCGACACCGGCAAGCGCGAGTAGCTACCAGAGACGGTCGAGACCGTACCGGTCGAACACTCCGTCGATCGAGATGATCGGAAGGCCGCGCGCCAGGGTCTGCGCTGCCAGCATGCGGTCGAACGGATCCCGATGTGGTCCCGGGAGGCGCCCCGCGCGTTCCGCGTCGGTGACGCTGATCGGAAGTTCGCTGAACCCCTGGCCGGCGATGCAGCCGCCCACGTCCAGGGCCACGGCCTCACCCCCCGGTAGTCTGCCGATGCGGTGCTTCGTCGCGATTTCCCAGGCGGATGCCGCGCTGACGGCGATGTCGTTCGTCTCGTCCGCGATAAAGCGGCGGGCCTTGCGGGAAAGCCGTCCGCTGTCCGCGATCCACCAGAGAAACGCATGCGTGTCCAGCAAGATGCGCAACGCTAACTGCCTTCCCAGGCGGCCAGTTCCTCTTCCGGCAACGGGTCGAAGAAGCTGTCGGGGATCACGATCCGGCCCTTGAGAACATCCGGCTCGCGGTTGCCCACCGGCCGGCAGGCGACCAGCCGCGCCACCGGCTCGCCGCGGCGGGCGATGACGACGTCCTCTCCGGCCTCCACCTGCGCGAGGAGACGGGAAAGCTGTGTCTTGGCTTCATGAACGTTCACGACGTGTGACATCTCTCCTCCGGAACTCGCAATCTAGCTAACAATCTAGTCGGGTCGCGATGACGATCAAGATGCCCAGCGTTCCGGAAGAACCGGGCGATGCGTCGGCACCGCGGTCGGGCGCGCGGTTCCCTCCATCGGGCGGACATTGCAGGTTACCGCGCCCGCTGGATCGTCACCGCCCGCGAAGGTGATGATCGCGCACCCCACAACGGAGTCTCCGATGATTGCTCAACAGACCCTCATGCAGTTCGACCACATCGTGACGGGCTGCCGCACCACTCTTGAAGCCGTGCCGGACGACCGCCTCGACTGGCGCCCGCACGAGAAATCGTGGACGCTCGGCGAGCTGGCGACCCACGTAGCGATGCTCCCCAACTGGACCGTGGCAACGTTGACCATGTCCGAGTTCGACGTTGCTCCGGAGGGTGGCGAGCCGCCGCAGAATCCCGAACTCAAGTCGTCGGCCGAACTCGTCGCGGCGCTCGACCAAAGTGCGGCCACGGCCCGGGAGGCGATCGAGGCCACCCCGGAGGAGGCCTTCGCCGATTCGTGGACGCTGAAGGTGGCGGGTGAAGATCGTTTCTCAATGCCGAAGGCGGTCGTGCTGCGGAGCTTCATCCTCGACCACCTGATCCATCACCGGGCGCAGCTGGGCGTCTACCTGCGGCTTCTCGACGTGCCGGTGCCTCAGATGTTCGGGCCCACGGCGGACCATCCGGATATGTGACGGGAAAGGGAGGCGGCGCGGTCAGTCCAGGAGCTTGAGCCAGCTCCGCAGCTCGCTCGCCTTGTCGGCCTGGCGGCTGATCGATTCGCGGTTCACGTCGTTCAGTTCGGTGGGACCCCGGCCGGAAACGGTCCCCGCCGCCTCCGCCGCGGCGTACGCCTCCTCGGCGTTCCTGAGGGCCTCGACGAAGGCTCCGGCCTCCTGGTGCACCAGAGTCGCGGCGTCGGCCTTCGCCTCCCGGGCCGTTTCCAGTCGTTCCTCCGCCCGCTTCGCCACGAGAGTGGCGTTGGCCAGCGCGCGGTACGCCGCGTCGTACGCTTCTTCCCTCGACATCGCCTTCCTGTAGGCGTCGAGGGCTCTCTTCGCCGGATCCTTCATCTTGCGTCCCCCTTCGGAAAGCGGCTTCGATCGATGTCGGGGATGAGCCGGAGCGCGTTCTCGAAGTAGACCTTCCGCAGGACCTCGTCCGGGAGGTCGAGGCCGTACATGCGCCAGAAGGCGTGGTACCTGCGATAGTAGGGGAAGTACTCGTCCGCGGTCTCCAGCACCCGGAAGTACGTGGGGTACTCGCCCGGCGCCCAGGAGTCCTTCCCCATCAGGATGCGGTCCTGGTATCTGATGAAGAACTCGCGGGCGAAGCGGGGCTGCCGGCCCGGCTCGTAGATCACGGCGCCGAGCCCGACGTTCATGTTGGGGATCTCGTCCAGCGTTCGTCCGAGGCGGCCCAGGTCGTGGCCGAGCCACGCGAGGTGGGCGGCGATGAACGTCGTCTCCGGGTGCCGCCGGAACATGTTCAGTTGCTCGCCCAGGACCTGCTCGAAGGAGGGCGGTCCGCTCTGTTGGCGTCCGGGCCGCAGGCGAAGCTCGAGCCAGCGCTCGTTTCGCGCGTCCACCTCCTGCCAGAACTCCGCCGGGTCCCCCGAGTGGATGAGGACGGGGATCCCGAGTTCTCCCGCCTTGGCCCAGACCGGATCGAGCCGGGGGTCGTCCACCGGCACGCGCCGGTCGGCCGCGTCGGTGATCCACAGCCCCAGGCTCTTGAAGATCTTGAGGCCGCGGGCACCGGCCCGGACGTCGGCCTCGAGGCGGGCCGCGGCGAGCGCCCCGAACTCGGGGTTGTCGATGTCGTTGAAGTCGACGTTCGCGAACACGACGAAACGCCCAGGATACGCCGCCTCGAAGGCCTCGATCTGCTGCGCGAGCCGGGGTCCGCTGCCGCCGCTGAGGTTGACGCCGACGGCGAGGTTGAGCGCGTCCATGTCGCGAACGAGCTGGTCCAGCTGTGCCCGCGGCATCGTCCCGTTGAGGTGCAGGTGGACGTCCACGAAGGGGAAGGCGGCGCGCGAGACGGGGTTCTCGGGCACGACGAGCGTCGACCGGGGGTCGTACGCCTCGACCGTCATCGGCGGGGACGTGTCCGGCGGCACGGGCGGGCCCCGCCGCGCCTGCGCTTCGGCCTCGGCCGGGGTCACGACCGGCCAGACCCCGCTCAACAAAACCGCGATCAGCGCGGTTGTTCGTCCATCCCTCATCCCTGCATCTCCATCTCCGGGCCCGAGTCCGAATCCGATGCGTCGCTACCTCGCGAAATGCGCGGCCACGCGGTCCGCCAGCGCGGCGATCATCTTGTCGCCGAGTTCGGCGCTCGCCCCGCGCGCGTCGCCGAGGATGCCGTTCGGCGTCACGCTCGCGAACCCCTCGCCGAGCACGCGCCGGATGAGTTCCGGCTCCTCCTCCGGCGTCGTCAGGCGCCCGCATTCGGCCAGTTCCTCGCGGACGATGCCGTCGTGCAGGGCCATCATGATCGACGTTTCGGCGATGTCCGCGTGGCCGCCCACTCGTGCCCCGAGGCCCGCCTCCGCCTCCGCGACCCCGCGCCAGACCCCGATGACCTCGGCCAGGTCCGCGTACACGTCCACGGAACAGTCGGGGCCCGCCGCTTCGTTGAACGCGTCACACGCCTCGGCGAGCGGGGCGAAGTTGCCGCCGTGGGTGGGGACGAAGCAGACGCGCCGGAAGCCGTGGTGCGCGAGGCTCGCGCAGTAGTCGCGGCAGACGGCGAGAAAGGTCTCCTCCTCGAGGGAGACGGTGCCGGGGAACGCCATGTGGTGCGCCGACCAGCCCACCCGGATCGTGGGAGCGACGAGCGCGCCCCCGAGCCGCCGGGCGATCTCGACCGCGAGCCGGTCCCCGTGCTCGGCGTCCACGAAGAGCGGCAGGTGCGGCCCGTGCTGCTCCACCGCCCCCGCCGCGACGACGACGGTCGTGACCCCGGCCTCAATCGCCGCCCCGATCTCGGGCGAGGTCATCCGTTCCATTCTGATTTCCGCCGACATGGATGGCGCTCCGGCTCGCTGAAGGAGGGAGAGTCTCCGTTCGCGTCCAATACCGCGCCGAAGATCCGGCGAGCCTGAGGTCTACGCCACCCTGAGTTGGATCAGGTCCGTCATCCTTCCTCCAGGATCCTCCGCAGGCGGTCGATCTCCTCGGGCTCGAGCTTCCGCTCTTCCAACAACTGCGTGATCATGGGGACGAGCGAGCCACCCGTAATGCGGTCGGCCAGCGCCTCGAGCCGCGCGGAGGCGTACTCCTCGCGGCTGATCCGGGCGGAGAAGAGCTGGGTTCCGAGGCTGGCGTCACGGTGAACGAAACCCTTGTCCTCAAGCCGCTGCAGGAGGCGCTGGATCGTGCCGTGCGCCGACTTCGTCGTGTCCGGGTAGAGCTGTTCGCGGAGCCGGCGCGCGGTGAGGCGGCCCTCCTTCCAGAGTCGCTCCATGACAGCGAACTCGGCGTTGGCCAGGCGTGGTGTCGTCATGTGAAGCTCTTTCTTGATCATTGTCGACGCGGGGCGCCAACGCCCGGCCGCCGCTGCGCCATTCCGTGAGGCCCGTCAGGCAAGGCTCATTTCACCCTGAGCCTGAAGCTCTTGGCCTTCGTCGTTTCGCATGTCATCCTGCCGGAGACGAGTGTCTCCGCAGACGGATCCGCACCTTCATCGACGGCACATTCGAAATGCATCCCTTGGAGTAACGAAACGTTGTTCGAGTTCTGGACCACCCGGAGGTGCCGGGCGAGTTCGACATGGAGCACTTCCGGCGCGCGCGGGTCGTCCGAAAGCTCGGAACGGAGCCCGGCAAGATCCAGCATGACCGTCCTGAAGGTTCCGGTTCCGTCGTCCGGCGTCACGGCCAGGAACAGGTCGGCCGGGGTTCGGTCGGAGAGAGCCGACTCACCGGCGGTACGCAGGGCCTCGGTGAGTTCAGCCGGGAGCGCATGTTCCGCCGCGATCGCCTCGATCCCGGCGCCGAGCACTCGCCTTGCCTGCGGGGCATCATCGTTCAGAGGCGTGGACTCGCTTACTGCGGGCGCCCGCGCCGGGTCGACGGAGGTGAGGTCGGACTGGTCGGTGCAGTAGATGAGGCCGCCCGCGAGCAGGCAGACGGCGCCGCACCGCAGGGCGGCGCGGAGCCAGCGCGGGGTGTGGGTCGGGGTTCGGTTCGTCATGATCACGCGGAATCTCCTCTCAAGCCGCGACGGTCGGCCGCAGCGGTCGATCGTACTCGCGAAGGTCAGGGCGCCCGGGGTCCGCGCGGTCGACATCAAGTCGATCACCCGAAGCAGCGCCCCGGCGTAGGTGCGGGGTTCGGCGTTGATCGTCGCGACGGCCATCGCATCGCAGCACACCTCCTCGGACGCCCGCAGCCTCCGGCGCGCCCACCAGGCGACGGGGTTCCACCAGAAGGCCGCGCACGCGAGCCACTCGAGCCAGCGCACGACGTGGTCGCGACGCCGGACATGGGCGAGTTCGTGCGCGAGGATGCAGCGCAGTTCGGACACGTCCATGTCGGCCAGCAGTTCCGAGGGGAGGAGAACCCGGACCTCCCCGCCGGCCCACCACACCATGGGAGACAGCTGGGCGCGCGTCGCGTAAACGGTCGGGACCGCAGCGAGTCCGAGCCCGCGGGCGATCTCCCCGGCGAGGCGCTGGACCTCGAGTCGCGCGGTCTCCGATGCTCTCGCGAGCGAGCGGTGGAAGCGCAGTGTGCGCACGAGCGTCCAGGCGAGGACGGACGCCGTGCCCAGGAGCCAGAGCCAGACAAGCGTTTTCTTCCCATGGCTTCCGAGCCAGCTGAGCAGGATGGCCCAGGCCGATGGCGTCGGCTCCGCCTGCGGAACGCTGATGGCGACCGGGGCCAGAGGCACGACCGGATCGACGCCCGCCGACCAGACGGGAACAGAGACGAACGGCGGCACGAGCAGGACCGCGAGCGGCAGCAACCACAGCCCGTGCGCCATGCAGGGGCTTCCGGGGCGCCGCGTTGCGATCCACGCCACTCCGGCAAGACCGATCGAGATCACCAGCTTGCTGGCCCCGATCTGGAGAATCACGTCCGTCATCCGTCTCCCGCTCGATTCGACACGTCCATTTCACGACGACATGTCGTAATCGTACGACGTGGTGTCGTATAGGTCAAGCGAAGACCCTCGGACGAGAGGGAGGCATGGTGGGAGCGCATGGTGGGAGCGCCGGATCGGCGGGACCCCGTTTCAGATTCCGGTGGGTTCATCTATTGTATACGGGCTGTAGGGTCGGGTGGGGTGGCCGGTGCCGGTTTCCTTGCCCGTACCGCCCCCTCCCCGCGGAACTCCTGCCGAAACGAGGTAAGCAAGATGCGTACGCGCTCAGGGCTCCCGGTCGCAGTGTCTCTACTCGCGGTGCTCGCCCTCACCGCAGCCCCTCGCCCCGCGCTGGCTCA
>JAJDWE010000050.1 GCA_022825725.1 Gemmatimonadota bacterium | reverse complement strand
AGCTCCGGTGCTGCCCTCGCTCCGGAACTCGTCGACTTGCATGGGAGCCACGTTAGCACAAGTGTGGTGGCGCAAGGCCGAGAGGCTTGCAGGGCTGGAGCGCAAGCGCGGTCGCGGCTGGCACTCGCTGAGGCGGAAGTTTGCCAGCGACCTCATGGACCAGCCGCTGAAGGTGCTTTGCGAACTGGGCGGGTGGAGGACGGCCAAGACCGTGCTTCAGTGTTACCAGCGAGCGGACGAAGGACAGCTTCGGAAGGCACTGGACGCACGCCGGAGAGCTTGCGGCTAGATCCGCAATTCGGCGGGAATCAATTGGCTGGAATCCGACGATCCAATCTCATAAGCTCAATGCACATAAGCAGATATCAGCCAAACGCCATCCGCTTGCCGGGCGCCATCACATTGGCAAGGTCCGGGTCCAGGTTGAACTGGCCCATGCGGTTGCCCAGCCCGAATCCCCATCCCGGAATCATGGGGGTGAAGGTGTGGCCGTCGCTCTCGGTGAGAGAAAACAGGTTGCCCTCGTCGTCCATCACATTCAGGGAGGACGTGTCGAAGGAAGGGGCTCCCGAATCCGCCGCGTCGGCCCCCGGGAGGTCCTGCACGGCACCCGTGGGCCGACCTCCCGCCGCCACGAAGCTGGCAGGCGCGCCCTCCGCCACCGCCGCCATCCGCACCGGATCGCCCCACGGAGGCATGTCCTGGAACGCGCGATTCTCGTCGATGAGCCCGATGCGCTCGCGCGCGTACGCCTTCCCGTACAATCCCTCCGGAGCGGGCGCGAAATCCGGATCCCCGACGTACCTGTGGGCGTCCGCCATCGCGAGGTCGATCACCTGTGAGATGAGGTGGATGTACTCCGGCGTGTTGTAGCCGAGGGCGCGCAGGTCGTAGCTCTCCAGCATGTTGAGCATCAGGATGATGCGCGGCCCCTGGCTCCAGCCGTCGCCCGTGTGGACGTCGTAGCCGTTGAAGCGGGTCCCCAGCGGCTCCTCCCACCGACTCTCGTATTCCGCCATGTCCTCGTAGCGGACGATGCCGTCGTGCTCCCGGAAGAAGCGGTCCACGGCGCGCGCGGGGTCGCCCCGGTAGAAGGCGTCCCGAGCGGCGCGGATCCCGTCGGAACGGCTTCCCCCCGCCGCCAGCGCCTGCCGCTCGGCCTCCATCATGTAGCGGATGAGCCGTCCCAGGTCGGCGTTCACCATGAGATCGCCCAGACGCTGCTCGCCGACCCCGTTGGGGAACCAGAAGTCGCGATTGTAGGGAAAGACGAGGATCCCCTCCGTCTGATCCTCGGTCATCCATTTCTGCATCTTGTAGAGGTGATAGCCCTCCTCGGCGATACGCAGCGTCGGCTGCGCGGCCTCGCCGAAGCTGAGCGTGCCGAAGCGGTCGAGAGCGGCGAGCCAGACGTCCACGTCGGCGGGAATCAGCGCGTTGTTGATGGGCGACTTGCCGTGTTCGAGGAAATGGTCGAGGGTGGCGAGCGCGGGTGAGGTTCCCGCGCCGACTCGGGTGATCACGCGGTCCTCGGCCGCGCTGTAGATGATGAGCGGCGCGACCCCGGTCCATCCCGCGTAGTCCATCTTGAGCGCCTTGAGCGCCATCCCCGCGGTCACCCCGGCATCGAAGGCGTTGCCTCCCGCCCTCAGCACGTCGTAACCGGCCTGTGTGGCGAGATAGTGCCCGGAGGAGATCACCCCGTGTGTGCCCATGATCCGCGGCCGCATCGCCTCGACGTTGTCGGCGTCGTGGACGGCGCCGTGACTCCGGAACGGAGCGATCGTGGTGAAGACGCCTTCCTCGGCGGCTGCGGATTCCTCCCGGACGTCCAGCCCCGGACTGCACGCGACGAGTGCCAGAACTGCGACCGCGACCACACGTGTGAAAGGCTTCATCGCGTCATCCTCCTGTATCCGCTCGCTTCCCACATCCCTGAAGCTACTTCTGCGGATCGCCCCGGCAACGACGCAGCGCCGCGTTCCCGCGGGACCGTCAGACCGCGGCCAGCGCCTCCAGTGCGGCGAGGGCGTCGGCCCGCCCGCGCGCTTCCGGGAAGAGTTCGAGCGCGGGCGCGACCACGCCGGTCGCGTTCGCCACGGCGAAGCTGATGCCGTTGAGGTTGCGCGTCGGCGGGACGCCCGGGATCGGCCGCGGGTAGCCCGACGCATACAGGACGCGCCGCCCATCGCGGCGGCCGATGCGGACGCGGTGCCGCGGCAGGTCCCAGTCGAGGCAGACGCCGAGTGCGCCGGGGAGGCTGCCCGGCAGCCAGCGCTCTCCCTCGTGCGAGTAGGCCGCGATGACGAGCGTTCCGGCTCGCGCGGCGCGCTCGACCGCGGGCTGCAACTGTTCGATGCGGCTCTGCCGCGGCGTCCCGAGGCTCAGATTGGCCAGCCGGCAGCCGCGCTCCCCGGCCCAGTCGATCGCCTTCGCCAGCGTCCGGGCGCTCGTCGCAAGTTCCTCGTGAAAGACGCGGGCGACGTGGACCCGCGCGCCCGGCGCCTTCTCCTGGATGGCCGCGGTGACGGCGGTCCCGTGGCCCAGCCGGTCCGTCAGGTCGTCGTGCTTGCGCCCGTCGGGAGTGAACGCGATGCCGCTCGCCAGGAGCCCCAGGTGCGGATGGCCCGGATGCGCCCCGCTGTCGATGACCGCGATCGAGACGCCCCGGCCGGTCCGGCTCCAAAGCGGTTCCTCGCGCATCTGCACGGAGGGCGCCACGGGCGGTCCCGCCGCCGGCGCCGTCACCGGGCGAACAGGGCGCGGAACGCACCCGGCCGGCTGTCGAGCTCGGCCGGCCGGCCATCCTGCGCGACCCGCCCGTCCCGGAGCACCACGACGCGCTCCGCCCGCCGCGCGAGTTCCGGGCGATGCGTGATGAGCACCGTGGTCCGCCCCCGCATCAGCGCTGCATAGCCCTCGAGCACCTGCGCCTCCGAGGCCGGGTCCAGCGCCCCCGTGGCCTCGTCGAACACGAGCACGGCCGGATCGGCCAGGAAGGCGCGCGCCACGGCCACGCGCTGCCGCTCGCCGGCGGAGAGCTGCCGGCCCCGCTCCCCGACGACCGTGCCGGCCCCCTCCGGAAGCGACGCGAGCAGCCCATCGAGCGCGGCGGCCGCGAGTGCCCCGGCGACCTCCAGATCCGCCGCGTCGGGCTTGGCGTACCGCACGTTCTCGGCGATCGATGCGTGGAAGATGAACGGATCCTGCTCCACTACGGCGACGTTCCGGCGCACGTCGGCCAGCGCGAGCGCACGCAGGTCCCGTCCATCGAGCAGCACCCTCCCGCCATCGGGGTCGAGCTGCCGCGAGAGCAGGTCCGCGATCGTCGACTTCCCGCTCCCGCTCGCGCCGACGAGCGCGACGACCTGCCCGGCGGGCACCTCCAGCGACACGCCTTCCAGCACCTCGCCTCCGCGCCCGAAGCCGAGCCTCACGTCCTCGAGAACCAGGGTCCCCGTCGCCCGCGCCAGCCGCTCCGCCCCCTCCGCCTCCACGACCTCCAGCGGCGTGTCGAAGAGTTCATGGACCCGGACGAGCGACGCCCGCGCGCTCGCGAGGTTCGCGTACAGCCCCATCAGCGCCTGCACGGGGAAGAGGAGCCGCATCTGGTAGGCCATGAACGCGACGAACGTCCCCAGCGTCGTGGCCTCCGTGATGACCCGGTAGCCCCCGTACAGGAAGACGGCGGCCGTTCCCGTCTGCAGGAGAACCCCGGGCAGACCTCCCGCCAGGTACGTGAACCAGCGCATCGACATCAGCGCCCGCACGAACCGGTCGTTGTGGCGCCCGAACCGCTCCGCCTCCCGCTCCTGCGCGTTGGACGCCACCACCGTCCGCACCCCCTGCAGCGTCTCGATGAGGAAGCTCCCGATGTCCGCGCTCCGCTCCCGCAGCTGCGTCACTCGCCCCTCGAGCCGGTTCCGGTACCTCACCAGCGCCCAGAGGCTCGGCGGCAGCGCGATGAGACCCGCCAGGAAGAGCCGCGCATCGAGATAGATGAGCATCCCCACGGTCCCGATGAGGAAGAGCACGTTCCCGAACAGCCCGAGCGCCGCGTCCGCCGTCACCCGCTGGATCTCGCCGATGTCGGCGTTGATGCGCGAGACGATGTCCCCGAAGGGCGTCCGCGCGTAGAACCGCGGCGAGAGCCTCTGGAGGTGGCGATAGAGCGCCAGACGCATGTCGAAGAGGATGCCGGCCGACACCCGCGTGTACCGCATCCCGCTCGCGACGTTCGCCCCGAAACCGAGGATGGTGATCCCGATGAAGAGGCCGACGATCCTGAGCAGGAGAGGAAAGTCTCCCCCCAGGATCGCATCGTCGATCATCGACTTCGACAGATAGGGGAGCGCGAGCCCGAGAGCCGTCCCGGCCGTGGAAAGGATGACCACGGGAAGCAAAGCCCCCGCGTACGGTCGAACGTAGGCGAGGGCTCGGCGAAGGTGGGGGTCCCGGATCACCCGGACCTCACGAGGTCGAACGCCGGATCGAAACCGGACCGCGGGCCGGGATCAGCCCGGATCGGGTACCACGACGACGCTCGTCATGTCCGCGTCCAGCGTGACCGTGCGCAGGAACTCGAACGTCTCCTCGTCGTAGATGTCGATCGTGCTGCCGGCGTTGTAGATGTAGAGCTTCGTGCCGTCGGCGCTCGGCATCAGCGCCATCCGCGGCCGCCCCGCGAAGGGGACGCGTCCGGCAACCCGCCGGCCCTGAAGATCGAACTTCCACATCTCGTAGTGCCCGATCTCGGACTTGAGCCCGTAGCCCTTCGTCCCGTCGGGGGAGAGCACGAACGAAACCCCTTCAGAGGGGCCGATGGGGTGGAACTCCACGTTCTGCCCGGCCAGGTCCACGGTCGCGATGCCCATGAGACGGCGGTTCTGCAGCGGATCCGTCATGCGGAAGAGGCCCGTGTAGACGCCGTCCTCCTCCTGGTAGGGACTCTGGCCGAAGGGGAGCCTCATCTCGCCGAGTCCCGGCTCCAGCGGTTCCGAGATATCCCAGCGGTCCACCTCCTCGAAGGTCTCCGAGTCGAGCGCGACGAGGTCTTCCGAGAACATGTACAGGAGGTCGCCGTCCGGGGAGAAACGGAAGTTGGCGAACCGGCCCGGCTCCTCGTCGGGCCACGGGATGGTATCGGTCACCTCGTACGTGTCGAGGTCGAAACGAAGGATCGTCGGCTCGCCGATCTCGTACCGGTCCGCGAGCTTCGTGCGGCTCTGCACGAACATCGCCATCCATTCCTGGTCGGGGTGGACCTGGAAGGAGCGGATCCACGTGCGTGTCGCGCCTTCGCTCAGCGTGAACTCTCCGATGGACTCCTTGGAGGGGAGCGCAATGATCTCGATCGTCTCGAAGAACGGATCCATCACGTAGAGCCGCGATCGATCCTCGGAGACGTCGAGACGAAGGGAGATCGGACGCTTGACCGGGATTCGGTCCACGATCTCCTCGGTGGCCTCATCCCAGACGAGGACCTCGTTGCTGTAGTTGCCCATGTACCAATGGGCGTTGCGGCCATTCCCCTGCGCCTCGAGCGTCCGCACCCCGCCCAGGGCGCAGGCGAACGCGACTACCGCGACGACGCACCGCATTCGTCGGATCACGGGAAGACGAGGTCCAGCTTCCGCCAGTCCTTCTGCGCCGACGCGCACTGCGATGTCCAGTCCGGCGAGTGGTTGAGCTGGTCGGGCACGTGCGCCGGCCAGAAGCAGGCGAGGTGGCAGTCGAACAGATCCCGTTCCACCGGCTGGCACAGCCCGGCGGTGCCGCCGGTCGAATCCACCTCCCAGCCGGGCGAGAACACGAGCGAGCAGCCCAGCGGGATGTGCGGCCCCTCCGGCCGGCTCTCGAGCCCCACGACGTCCAGCTCCTCGCGGGCCACCTGGGCCTCGATGCGACCGGCCTTCTGGTTGATCGGCTTCAAGTGTTTCACGGCTTCCCCCCTCGCATGCGAAGGTCGGCCGGGCCCGCGCCCGGCCGCGTCAATGGTCGAAGCGGGCCAGGTACTCCGGGTTCCGCTCCGACAACTCTCCGTAGATCTCCAGACACGTGTGCGTCCACGTCCGGACCCAGTTGCAGAAGTGCAGGTTGGGCGCGGTCGTCTCGCCGTGTCTCGTGTGCGCTTCGTGATAGCAGCCGCCCGAGCAGATGGGACGGGCCCAGCACGTATGGCAGTCCGTCTTGTTCTTGATGTGGTGATCCTCGAGGAAATCCTTCTGCCGCTCCCGGTCGATCCCCTCGGCGACGCTTCCGAAGCTGTGGTCGTTCGAGTAGGCGAAGCGGTGGCAGAGAGAAACGTCGCCCCCCGTCGTCACACCCATCAGGCCGAGTCCGGCCCCGCACGGATACGCCTTGCTCACGCCCTTGTGGATCTCCTCCAGCGTGTCCTTCACGTTCGAGAAACCGTGGTGCCGGTTCTGCACCGCGTGATCCAGCCAGTCGCGCGCCAACTCGCCGAACTGGCGCAGCATGCGGTCGTATCCCTCGTCTTCGATCTCGTAGTCGCGCCCGGAGGAGGTCGTGACCGGGGCGAAGCCCACCTCCCAGAACCCCATTTCCTCCGTCAGGTGCTGGTAGATCCGGTGGATGTCGAGGTTTTCGCGGGTGAGCGTGACGCGCGCCCCGATCGGGCGGGACTTGTGACGCTTGAGGAGTTCCTTGATCCGGGGTTTGACGGTCTCGTAGGACCCCTTGCCGCTGTGGAAGACCCGCATGCGGTCCTGCATCTCCTTCGGTCCGTCGATGGAGACGGTCACCCCGATCTCGTTGTCCGCCAGCCACTCGATGATGTCGGGGCGGAGGAGCGTCGCGTTCGTCGTGAGACTGAACTCGATCCGCTTCTCCTCCTCCTCGGCGCGGCGGCGGGCGTAGGCCACGGTGTCCTGGAGCACGGGGAAGTTGAGCAGCGTCTCTCCCCCGAAGAAGGTGAGGTGCGCGACCTCGATCGGTCCCGACTCCTTGAGGAGGAACTCCACGCTCTCCCGCGCGGTCTCGTCCCCCATGAACTTCGGGTCGTCCGTGCAGGTCGTGTCGACGATCTTGTCTTCGCCGTACTCGTAGCAGTACGTGCACGCGAGATTGCACTTGTTCGTGACGTTGAGGACCATCGTCGTGAGCGGAAAACCGTCGGGCGGCAGCTCGTTCACGACCTGTTCGGCCGGAGCCCCCGCCTCCCCGATGGCGCGGATCTGCTGGAGTTCCAGCAACCCGTCGTGCACGCGATCGACGGAGTACCGGTCCGAGAGGGAGTTCACGACTTCGCCCGGTGCGCGGGGACCGTAGCTGAGCAGATCGAGGATCGCGGAGGACGCCGCATCGATCCGGAAGATGCCGGCCGAGGGGACGAGGTAGAGGAACCGCTCGCCCGACGCCTCGAAGGCGTGGAATTCGCGCAGCGCCAGTTGGCCGACGGGCTTGATCACGGCACCAGCCTCCCCGTTGGAACGCCCTGCCACGGATCGAACTTGAGATACAGCGGCACGGTGACGATGAGGTGGGCGCGGGCGCGGAGGTCGCCGGCGCCGGCGGGAGCCGCGTCGGAACCCGCATACGTCGCGACGACCCACACGTCGCCGATGTTGTTTCGGTTGCCGTCCCGGCTGGAGTTGGGACCGTCGATGGCGGGGGTGAAGATCCCGTCCGGCCCCAGCGCGCCGACGTACTGAATGTCGTCGTCGTCGAAGGTGGCCGTGTACTCCTCCATGCTCCAGCTCACGGGCACCCGCCCGAGCCGGAGGTCGTCTTCCGTATTCGGTTCGCCGTCCGGGCCGTCGTCCCACCCGATCGCGTCGTACGCCTGATGGCCCTTCGGGAAGGCCGCGCCGCCGATCCGCGCCATGCCGGCGCGCGGCGTCACCTCGAGGCGGTCCACGCCGTCGTGGACCTGGATCGCGCCCGCCAGGCTCACGCCGCCCACGAAGAGGTCGCGTCCGCCGACCGCCGCATCGTCATCGACCGAGAGGCGAAGCGTGACCTGGCTCCCGTCGCCGCCCGTCGCGGACTCGACCCG
The DNA here is from genome assembly GCA_022825725.1 of Gemmatimonadota bacterium. GTDB lineage: Bacteria > Gemmatimonadota > Gemmatimonadetes > Palauibacterales > Palauibacteraceae > Palauibacter. The sequence continues at coordinate 58,749 of JAJDWE010000050.1, read as the reverse complement.
GACGCCCGGCCCGAAATCGAAGTCCATCGCGTCGGGATTCGCCGGGAGGCTGGCGCCGTGGACCCGGAGTTCGGCGGACGAGGCGCCGGTGCGGATCGCCCGGGGGTGTACGCCCGATATGACGGGGCCGCCGCTCGCGCGGGTGAGCTTCACGTCGGGGCCGAACTCGTCGTACGCGCCCGTGAACCAGCGGCCCGTCATCTCCTGCCATCCGCGGTCGACCGTCATGACTTCCCGCAACTCGTCCGCTCCCCCGGGGTTCGACCGTCCCCGCCACTGATAGCCGGTATAGACGATCGCCTGTCCGCTGCGACTCACCTCCTGCCCCGACTCCGCGTACGTGTACGTCGCGCGGGAGCGGAACTCATCGGGCCCGTCGCCGGCGGAGATCTCCACCGTGCCGAAGATCTGACCCTTTCCGGGCTCGAAGCCCGCCAGCGCCCACGTGCCCGCGAGGCGCGGCGTGCGCATGGAGGCCGACCAGGCGGACCATTCGGGCGTCTCGAGGGGAAAGGCCTCCGCGAGGTGATCGATCGCCTCGTCCACCGGCTGAGGTCCGTCGCCGCCGTCCTGGAAGCCCTGGAAGTCGACGAGCGGGTAGAGGCCGCGGTGCGTCGCCATGAGGAGTTCCCACTCCTCGCGCGTGCGCCGCTGGGTGATGACGCGGCCCATGCTGTGACACTGGATGCAGGTGTTCTCGACGTCGCGGTCCGCCTCGTAGACGTGTTCGATGAGGCGTCTCTCGACCTCGAAGCGGCCGGGCTCGAGTTCCTCCGGAGCGAGGCCCTGCCGGTTGGAGAGATAGCGCACGACCTCGCGTGCCTCGTCGGGACCGAGGGAGACATCGTTGAGCGCCATCATGCGGCGGACCGACGTCTGCCACCCTTCCGGCGTCTTCCGCTCGTAGGAGATCCGCGTCATCCGCCCTTCGTCATCGCGCTCGTGACAGCGCTGACAGCGGACGATGATGACCTGGCTGTCGATCGGATAGCCCTCGTCGTCGGCCTGCGCCGGGGCTCCCGCGATGCCGGCGAACCGAGCCGAAGTGAGGTCGACGGGCGAGGTCGAGGGCATGCCCGGGACCGGAGGAAGCGCGCGGGCGCCGAGAAAAACCAGCGCACCGACGGCCATTGCGGCCGCCGGCAGTCGGTCAAGTGCCCGTCGCGTAGTCGCTTCGCGTCTCATCCATCCTCCGTTTCGAACCGGTGAATTGTGCGCCAATCGGTGCGGCCGCGCCACCCCGAACGCGGTCTTCTCCGCGCGCTGCGGCCGCCCGCCGGCCCCGCCATCACGGGCTGGCCAGCTCGAGGAAGCCCGCGCCCACCGCGAAGGAGAGGGCGGTCAGGAAGTCCGGGAGCGGCGCCGCGGTTCCCCGCCGGTTGTACGTCTCGAACAGGTCGGGGACCTGGTCGGACTCCGGCGCGACCTCTACGAGCCGGCGGAGGTCGACATTGCGTACGTAGCGCGCGCCGTCCGGGAGTCGGTCGGAGATGAGGTGGGCCTCGAGGGCGATCCGGTCGTCGACGACGGCGGCGCGGCGCACGCTCGAGAGTCCCGACGCCGGGCGGAGACGCACGGCCGGCAGCGAGCGGATCGTCTCCCACGCGGTCCGCACCTCGGGGCGCGCGAGGAAGGCGTCGACCCGGCGTTCGGCGAGCGAGCGGTCTCCGGGTTCCGACACCGCGGGCACTCCGGGCGCCGGGGCGGCCCCCGGGATGTCCGCGCCCGCTTCCCGCGCCGCGGCCAGGCGAACCTCCCAGAACGCGTGGTCGCTCGCGGCGGCGGCCTGCTCGAAGAAGGGGACGGACAACGCCCGGTATGTGCGGTACACCTCTCGTTCCCGGTCGTCGTACAACTCGCAGGCAGCCCCGGCCATGGCGTCGTCCTCGAGCCCCGTATGCGTCACGATCGCGGCGAGCCACGCGGAGGCGAGCGCCTTCTTGACGCCGTACGAGGAGAGGGGGTCGATGAAGGAGCCGGCGTCGCCGACGAGGAGCAGGCCCGGCCGGCCGTGCGAGGTCGCGCCGTAGAGCGACGCGGGACATGCCCGCACGGGTCCGTCCAGCCGGCCTCCTTCGAGGCGCCGGCCGAGCCGCGCCGCCTTGGCGAGTTCGGCGCGCCACATGCCGCCGAGGCCCTTCTCGCGCGCCAGATGCGTGCGGCGCGGGTCGACCATCGCCGTGACGCAGCGGGTACCCGGAGATGTGGGCACCGACCAGGCCCACCCGTCCGGGTAGCTCTCGATGAGCGTGCAGCCGGGGTCCGGCGGAGCGTGCCCGCGGTCTGCGGTCCAGCGGCCGACGAGCGCGAGCGTGGCGATGCCGCGTTCGCGCGCCCGCAGCCCGCGACGGGCGAGGACCCCGGCTCGGCCGGAGGCGTCGAGCACCCAGCGGCCCCGGTAGCGCGCGGCCGAAGTGGCCACGCGCCAGCCGTCGGGCTTCTCGGCCGTCTCGATGACCGGTCCGTCCGTCACGAGGCTCACGCCCGCCTCGCGGGCGACTCCGTGGAAGACGGCTTCGAGCGCCGCGCGCTCCGCATGGAAACCATGCTCGGGCTCCCCGAACCGTTCTTCACGGCGGGGCATCCCGGCCCACCACACGGTGTTGCCTTCGTTCGGCACGAGGCCCGCCGCGTCCAGGGCGTCCAGCGCTCCCACGCGTTCGAGGAGCTTCCGCGCCGAGCCGGGGATCGATTCGGCGAGCCATTTCGCCGGCGGGGCCGGCCGCGTGATCAGCGCGACATCATGCCCGCGCCGCGCCAGCGACGCCGCGGCGGCGCACCCGGCCGGCCCCCCACCGACGATCAGAACGTCGTATGGCGTTCCTGTCAGGTCGGCTTACCGCTCCCGCCGCGCGAACCGAAGCAGCACGTCGCCGCCGCTCGGCCCATCCGTCGCGAAGCAGTAGAAGCGCCCGTCACCGCCCGTCCCGCGCAGATTCTCGAGGCTGCAGCCCCGCGAACCGTGCGCCTCGTTCCACGAGGTCGGGTTCTGTCCGCCCCCCGTGCGGTCGTGGTGCCCGACGAGCGCGCTGCCCTCGCCGCTCGACGTCCAATTGCCGCACGTCGTGTCCCCGTCCGCGTCCGACGCCGTTCCGCTCATCAGCGACCCCGTGAGGATGTCGTGCTGGTTCGGCTGGTCGCCCCGTCCGTTCACCTCATCGCCGTTCTCCGTGAGGATCGTGGCCTTCGTGAGGTTCGGGCCGTTGCTGTGCAGGTGCTCGACATCCCGGGCGATCATCGTCCCCGCGTGGTTGTACCACGGCCCCTCTCCGATCCGGTCCCGCGCGTTCACACTGCCCGCGCCCGTCGTGCTCAGGTAGGCCCGCCACGTGCGGTCGGGCAGCCCCGCCGCCTCGGCCAGTGCCTCGCAGTACGCGTCCGCGCCCTCGAGACCGCCGAGATCCGCACCGTCCCCCGGATTCGAACTGGTGATGAAGAAGCTGATGTTCCCGTCCTGCGCCGCCGCCCCGCTCGCGCCGAACGCGAACAGGATCGCCATGAAGCCAATCGCGCGTCTCATCTCCGACTCCCGTGCTGGTTGTACGAAATCTGCTAACGCCGGATGTATTTTCTCATCTGGCGGGGTCCGACCTCGGCCCCGTAGAGGTTGCCGTGCGCATCGATCGCGATCCCCTCTGCGCCGCTCGTGCCGGACGCGTCCTGATTGGGCTCCGGATCCGGGATGAAGGCCGTCACCCAGCCGGTCGCCGCGTCGCCGATGTAGATGCCGCGGAGCCACCCCTTGTTGCGGCGCGCGTTCGACTCCGAGTCCGTCGAGTAGAGGACATCGCCCTCATCGATGAACAGCCCGCTCGGACGCCCGAACTGGTGCCAGGTTTCGAGGTGGTTCCCCTCCTGGTCGAAGATCTGCACGCGGCTGTTCCCGCGATCGCCGACGAAGAGCCGTCCCTGCGAGTCCATCGCGAGCGCGTGCGGGTCGCGGAACTCGCCGTTCGCCGTGCCCGCGCGCCCCCACTCCATGAGGAAGGTGCCATCGGGCGCGAACTTCACGATGCGATTGTTGCCACCCGCGTCGTGCCCGTCCGCGACGAAGATGCTGCCGTCGGGCGCGATGAGGATGTCCGACGGCTTGTTGAAATGGTTCGGGCCGTCGCCGGCGACGCCTTTCTCGCCCAGCGTCATCAGGACCTCACCCTCGGGGCTGAACTTGTAGACCACGTGTCCCCAGCCCTCCGGCACCGGCGCGTATCCCACGGCGTCGGCGACCCACACGCTGCCGTCCGGCTCCACGAACATCCCGTGCGGCCAGGCGATCAAGCCCGAACCGAAGCTCCGCACGACGTTCCCCTCGGTATCGAAGAGCAGGATCGGGTCGACATCGCTTTCGACGCACAGGTTTGCGCCGCACCGCTCACCCACCCAGATGTGTTCGCCGTCCGGGGCCGGGTAGACGGCGCTGGTCGCGCCCCACGCGCGTCCGTCGGGGAGCTGTCCCCATCCGTCCATCGCCATGTACGGGTTCGGCGCCGTCAACTGTGCATCGAGCCCGCCGACACCCGAAATAACCGCCGCTAGCGCGAGTCCCGCGACGAGTCCGATTCGCCTTGTGCCGAGCATCCGTCCTCCTGTCTTTCCGGTCCGTGCCATCCACATCATGTCCCCCCCTTCGCCCTCGCCGCCAGCCGGCCGAAGGGTCCACTGACCGCCCACGCCGCGCCCACGACGATCAGCGCCAGCGCCCCCCAGCGCATGAGCGCGGCGGCCAGCGCTCCGTCGAAGGCGGGCCACGCAAAGCGGTAGGCCAGCAGGTCGGAGCCCCGGTCCGTCATCCAGTGCCAGCCCGTGTGCGCCAGCAGCGCCGAGCCGATGATCGTCCCCATCCGCTCCGCCACGACCTTGCGGAACAGCACCTCAACCACCGGAACGGCGACTGCGACCACGACGAGCTGTCCCAGTTCCACGCCGACGTTGAACGCGAGCAGGGACGTGAGCAGGTGTCCGCCCGCGAACTGCAGAGACTCACTGAGCGCGAACGAAAAGCCGAACCCGTGCACGAGCCCGAATCCGAACGCGAGCAGCCAGCGTTTTCGAGGCTTCGCCCCGACGATGTTCTCGAGCGCCATGTAGACGATCGAGAGCGCGATGAGGGTCTCGATGAGCGGCGGGAACCAGAGCGCGCGGGGCGCGATGCCGAAGGCGGAGGCGATGAGCGTGATCGAGTGCGCGATCGTGAAGGACGTGATGACCGGGACCAGACCCCAAAGCGTCCGCAGCGGGATGACGAGACAGAGGAGGAAGAGGAGGTGGTCGATCCCGTCGAGGATGTGCGTGAAGCCGAGCGACACGAAGCGCAGCGCGGCCTGGTGCCAGCGGGGGTCGAGCCGCACGAGCCCCGGGTCGCCGACGTACTGGAAGACGCGCTCCGGCCGGTCCGGCGGCCGCAGGCGGAGCACCGTGACCGTGCGGAGGCCCAGGTGCGCGAAACCCGGATCGATCGAGAAGCGGGATTCGTCCGACGCGATATCGTACTCCAGCAATACATCGAGCAGAGCCTGACGCCACGGGAGCTGCAGCCCGGGGTCGAGCGGCGGGGCGTCGAAGTGCGCCAGCGCCGTCTCGTAGCTGGCGAAGGACCGGTCCGAGGGAAGCGAGACGCGGGTCGCCACGATGCGGGGCGCCTCCAGGCGTCGATCTTCCTCGTAGAACGTCACATAGTCGGCGAGCCAGAGTTGCGCCGCATCGCGGAGGAACGGATCCGCCGCCTCCAGATCCAGATACCCGAGTCCGTACCGGGGAAACTCGATGTCCCGCATGGCCTCGAGCGGCGCCCGGACGAGGAAGCGAAGCCGGGACCCCTCCGGCGTGACGAAGGCCTGTACGGTGACGTCCGCGGGAATCTCGTGCGGCGCGGGAGGGGGTGCCCCGGCCGCGCGATCCGGCGTCGCCCGCTCATGCGCCTCCCGCTCGGGCGCCGCCCGCGCCGCGCCGGCCAGACTCGTCAGGCCGTAGAGCGCGAGAACGCACCCTATCAAGGGCGCCGTGCGCCGGGTGGGACGCCGTGTGTTGCTTCGCTTCATCCTGCAACGATGGCGCGGGCGGCCCGCGCCGTCGACCCCGGCCGGTCTCTGGACGAACGCGGATGGCATCTGTAGCGTGAATCGATCGGCCAAAGTCGGAATCGGGCGACTCGGGAGCGACTCAGGATCCGCAAGGAGAGACAGCCATGAACGGAAAGCGGCGAACGCTCATCTTCGGTGTGGTCGCGGGGATCGCTCTCGCGCTGGCGTGCGGCCAGGCGGCCATGGACGACGGGGCTCAGGCCAGCGAGGGGCAGGGCGTCGAGGCGCCGATGTTCGAGGTGGATCCGTTCTGGCCGAAACCGCTGCCGGACCACTGGGTGCTCGGCTCGGCCATCGGCGTGGGCGTGGACTCGCGCGACCACGTCTTCATCGTGCACCGCGGCAACCTCACCGAGCGCACCGAGGGCGGGGCCGACGCCGATCCGCCCATCGGCGAATGCTGCCGGGCCGCGCCGCCCGTGCTCGAGTTCGATCCGGACGGGAACCTCGTGAACGCGTGGGGAGGCCCCTCCGAGGATTACGTATGGCCCGGCTCGAACCACGGGATCACCGTCGACCACATGGACAACCTGTGGATCGGCGGCAACGGCCCGAACGACACGCACATCCTGAAGTTCTCCCGCGACGGCGAGTTCCTCGCCTCCTACGGCGAGCCGGAGGCGGGCCCGGAACCCGACAGCCACAGCGAGACGCGCTTCAACCGCGTGGCGAAGCTCGCCTTCGACGCCTCGGCCAACGAAGCCTACCTCGCGGACGGCTACGGGGGCCGCAGGGTCGCCGTGCTCGACGCATCGACCGGGGCCTTCAAGCGCTACTGGGGCGCCTACGGGAACGCGCCCGACGACACGCGGACGCCGCCCTACGATCCCGACGCGCCGCTCATCCAGCAGTTCCGGACGCCGGTGCACTGCGCCGAGCCTTCGCTCGACGGCCTCGTGTACGTGTGCGACCGGCCCAACGACCGCATCCAGGTCTTCCAGACGGACGGCACGTACGTGGACGAGGTGCAGATCGCGCCGCGCACGCTCGGCGACGGGTCGACGTGGGACGTCGCCTTCTCGCGCGACGCGGACCAGAAGTACATGTACGTCGCCGATGGGAAGAACATGCGCGTCTACATCATGGACCGCGCCTCGCTCGAGATCCTGACCAGCTTCGGGGACGGGGGCCGTCAGCCGGGTCAGTTCTTCGCCGTCCACAGCATCGCGACGGACTCGAACGGCAACATCTACACGACGGAAACCTACGAGGGGAAGCGCGTCCAGAAGTTCGTGTACATGGGCCTGGGCCCGGTACCGGCCGAGCACCAGGGTCCGCCCTGGCCGCGCGGCGACCAGTAACCGTCGGACCGGCGAGGAGGTACGGCCATGAACGGCAAACGGCGAACCCTCATCGGCGGGATGACGGCCGGCGTGGTCATCGCGCTCGCCTGCGGGCAGGCCGCGATGGAAGACGCGGGCTCCGCCGTCGCGGCGGGACAGGGCGTTGAGGCGCCGATGTTCGAGGTGGACCCCTTCTGGCCCAAACCCCTGCCGGAGCACTGGCTGCTCGGCTCCACCGTCGGGGTCGGCGTGGACTCCCGCGACCACGTGTTCATCATCCATCGCCGCGCCTCGATCAACCCCGGAACGGAACTGGGGCTCGATGCGGATCCGCCGACCAGCGAGTGCTGCCGCGCGGCCCCGGAGGTGCTCGAGTTCGATCCCGAGGGGAATCTCGTGAACTCGTGGGGAGGCCCGTCCGACGAGTACGTGTGGCCCGAGTCGAACCACGGGATCACGGTCGACCACATGGACAACGTGTGGATCGGCGGCAACGGGGCGAGCGACTCGCACGTCCTCAAGTTCTCGCGCGACGGCGAGTTTCTCGCATCGTACGGGCAGCCGGCCCTGGGGCAGGAGCCGGACAGCCACAGCGAGACCCGCTACAACCGCCCGGCGAAGGTCGCCTTCGACGCGGATGCCAACGAAGCCTACGTCGCAGATGGCTACGGCGGCCGCCGAGTGGCGGTGCTCGACGCGTCGACGGGCGAGTTCAAGCGCTACTGGGGCGCCTACGGAAACGCGCCGGACGACACGCCGCCGCCGCCCTACGATCCGGATGCGCCGCCCTTCCAGCAGTTCCGCACGCCCGTCCACTGCGCCGACCCCTCGCTGGACGGACTGGTCTACGTCTGCGACCGCGCCGGCGACCGGATCCAGGTCTTCCAGCGGGATGGGACGTACGTGGATGAGATGATGATCGCGCCGCGCACGCTGGGCGCGGGCTCGACGTGGGACATCGCCTTCTCGCGCGATGCGGACCAGAAGTACATGTACGTCGCCGATGGATCGAACCACAGGGTTTACGTCGTGGACCGCGCCTCGCTCGAGGTGCTGACGATGTTCGGCGATGGCGGCCGGCAGCCGGGGCAGTTCATCGGCGTGCACAGCATCGCGACGGACTCGCAGGGCAACGTCTACACGACCGAGACGTACGACGGGAAGCGGCTCCAGAAGTTCGTGTACATGGGCATGGGCCGCGTACCGGCCGAACAGGGTCCCCTCTGGCCAGGCCGGTAGGAAGCCCCGGCCGCCGGGAAACCCGGAGCCGCTAGGAGACCTGCAGGCGCGCGTACAGGTAGCGGCCGTTGAATCCCATCGCAGAGAACGAGCGGTAGGGGAAGATTCCTCCGAACGCGTCCACCCGCGTGGGGAAGGCATCGAAGAGGTTCTCGCCGCCGACCGTGAGGCGCCACCTTTCCGCCACGTCGATGTGGACTCCCGCATCGAAGGTGACCTTCGGTTCGAGGAGCCGGATCCTGTGGGGGTGCTCTCCGACGCCGAGCGAGCGCAGCTCCTCCTGCGATCCGTAGATGTTCGCTCCCACGCCGAACTCGAACGCTCCGCTCGTGAACCTCGTCTTGAACCGGCCGCGCCAGTCCGGGCGTCCCTCCTCGAGGAAGAAGACGTCGAACCCGTCGTAGATCCTGAACGATTCGTCCCGCAGCGCCTCGTTCTCCTTCGCGCAGGCCGCGATGTCGCCGTCGGGGCACCGCCCGCGCACCTGCCCCCAGTTCGCGGAGGCGCCGAACTCAAGGCGTGACGCGTCCCCAAGCCGCCGCCCCCACGTGACCCCCGCGTCGATGCCGTACGACCGCAGGTCGACCGCGTTGGAGAAGAAGCGGATCGATTCCGCGGTGAAGTCCGCCAGCAGAAGCTCGAGGAGGCCGCTGGCGCCCGTCTCCAGCGGGTTGGAGAGGAGGACGGCGTCGTCGACCTCCGTCGCATACCCGTCGATCGTAATGTGCAGTTCGTCGGCCGGCGTGAGCGCAAGCCCCGCGCCGACGGAGCGCGACCCCTCCCCCCGGAGGGGCGACGCGCCGACGGCCCGGGCTTCCGGAGCGTCCACCGGAAACGTGCCCGCCTCGAACCCCAGGATCGAGCCCGGCTCGTCCGGGTCTGCGCGACGCCCCGCCGTCACGTGTCCGTAGTGAGACTGGCTCAACGCGGGCGGCCGGAATCCCGTGGACGCGCTCGCGCGGAAGACGGCGGTCCCGGAGAGCGCGAGGCGCAGCGCGAGCTTCCCGTTCAGCGTGCCGCCGACGTCGCTGAAGCGTTCGTAGCGTCCCGTCGCGGAGACCAGGAGCCACCGTGCAAGCGGCGCGTCGACGTCACCGTGGAGGCTGACACTCGACCGGTACCAGCTCCCGGACTCCTCCGGCCGGAAACCGGTGAAGCGTTGAGCGCCCGCCGCCGCGACGCCGCCGCTCTGGGTGGGGTGAAAGCCGTCGATCCTCGACGCGGGTTCTCCCGCCAGAATCCGGTAGCCGTCGACGCGGAACGTCGCCCCGAGTCCGAGGCTCAACGGCCCCGCGCCGAATCCCGTCTCGATCCGACGCCCCACATCCGCGTTCGCAAGGAACTGGTGGTTTTCGAGCGCGCCCGTGGAGAACCGGGTCCCGTTCGGAATCCCGGGGTCGTCCGCGGTGCCGGGAATCCCGTCGGCACCGGGCGCGCACGCGGATTCGAGGCAGGGTCCGAGCGACGGGTTGAGCGTATCGAACAACTCGTTGTCGATCCGATTGGCGCCGTACTGCGCGCTAAGGTCCCAGCTCCAACCCGTGAAGCCGGCCTCGGCGCGATGCCGGGAGCCGGCCCCGGAGCGCCGGAAGCCTGTGACGAGAGAAACGTCCCTCGTGTCGGTGTCGAAGTTCGGCAGAAAGCCCAGCGGATGGATCCCGGGCCAGTTGCGGTCGTCCATCGAGCGCACGAAGAAGTCCGAGTGCAATTCCCGGCGCCGACCGTAGCCGCCGAACGCGTAGAGTTCGGCGCCCCCGGAGTCGCCGCGCACGGCCGTGAGGGGGAGTTCGAGGTTGGCGTACAACATGAAGTTCGAGGACTCGCCGTCTCCCCACAGGTGGTTCGGCTGCGCCACCTCGTTGTGCTTGCGGATGACGAGACCCCGATCGACGAAGTCCGCGTCCCCCGGGAGGATCTGGTCGCGGCCATCGGCGCCCGCGCGGTTCACGGGTTCCCGCTGGCTGAATGCGCCCGTGAGGTTCAGGACACCGCCGCGGCCGATGCCCAGTCCCCAGTTCCCGGAGAGGTCGTAGCGAAGTCCGTCGTCATCCCATTCGTCCGGAAAGTGGTGGCCGACGGAGGCGATGAATTCGGGCGCCGAGACGGTGTTCCGGAGACGCACGTCGATGACGCCGGCGATCGCGTCGGAGCCGTGCCGCGCCGTGCCTCCGTCGCGCACGACCTCCACGCGGTCGATCGCCTGAAGCGGGAAGGCGTTGATGTCCACGCCGCTCGCGCCTGGAAACGCGCCGCCGCCCAGCGTGTGAACGACCGCCGTGGCATGGCGGCGTTTCCCGTTCAGGAGGACGAGCGTGTGGTCCGGCGAAAGCCCGCGCAGCTGGAAGGGTCGAACCCCCGACGTGAGATCCGCAACCTGCCGTCGCGGGAAGTAGGCCGATGGCAGGAGTTCGCTGAGGACGGAAGCGAATTCCGCCTGTCCGGTCTCGAGAATCTCCGCCCGCGCAAGAACCTCGATGGCCGCGTCCGTCCGCTCGTGGGCTGCCAGCGTGTCCGAGGAGGCGCGACCCGGCGGGCGGGCCTGCGCCTCGGCGGCCCGGGGCGAGGCGGCGGAGTACGTCGCGGCCCCGGCGAGCAGCAGCGTCCCCAGCACGAACGGCGCGGGTGAGATCCGCGGGTCGGTCATCCCGCATGTTCACACGCGCTCGCGCCGAGCGCCAACGTGCGGCGCCGGACCCCGGCCGTCGCCGCCGAACCCCGACCATCCCCGCCATCCATCCTCCCGCGCTGTACGGCGCGCGGACGGAGCGCAAGATTCGGGGCTCGGCCGCACTGACGACTTCCGAAGGATACGGCAACCGTGGCAGAATCCCGCATCGCCCGACCGACGACCCGAATCGCACGGACCCTGCTCGCGCTGGCGCTGCTCGGCACTTCCGCTCCCGCGGGCGCACACGCCCAGCCCCGTCGACGACGGATGGCTCGATCTCCTCGAATGGCGCTCGATCGGACCCACCCGCGGCGGCCGCGTGCTCGGAGTCGCCGGCCACCCCACGGACGATCTCGTCTTCTACCAGGGCACCGCCGGCGGCGGCGTCTGGAAGACCGGGGACGGCGGGGCGAACTGGCGGAACGTCTCCGACGGCTACTTCGGCACCGGCTCCGTCGGGGCCGTCGAGGTCAGCACTTCCCACCCCGAAATCGTCTACGTCGGCATGGGCGAGACGTGCTTCCGCGGCAACGCCTCGCACGGTGACGGCGTCTACCGCTCCGACGACGGGGGCGCGAGCTGGCGGCACCTCGGGCTCGCGGAGACGCTTCAGATCGCCCGCGTGCGCATACATCCGGAGAACCCCGACATCGCCTGGGTGGCGGCGCTCGGCGACGCCTGGGGCGCGAGCGAGGCGCGCGGCGTCTACCGGACGCGCGACGGCGGTGCGAACTGGGAGAAGGTCCTTTACCGGGACGAGGACACCGGCGCGATCGATCTCGTCCTCGATCCCGCGAACCCGGACATCCTGTACGCGTCGTTCCTGGAATTGAGGCGCTTCCCCTGGGGCTTCCGCAGCGCCGGCCCCGGCACCGGACTCTTCAAGAGCACGGACGGCGGCGACACCTGGACCGAGCTGACCGATAACCCCGGCCTCCCATCGGGTCTCAAGGGAAAGATCGGCATCACCGTCTCGCCGCGGAACTCAAGTCGTCTGTGGGCGATCGTCGACGCGGCGCGCGGCGCGAAGGGGATCTTCCGCTCCGACGACGCGGGAGAGACGTGGACCCGCGTGAACGAGGACGCCAACCTCCTCCAGCGCCCGTGGTACTACCACCACATCGTCGCGGACCCCGGCGACGAGAATACGGTCTTCGTCCTCAACGTCTTCCTCTGGAAGTCGACGGACGGCGGCGAGACCTTCGAGCGCGTCTTCACGCCGCACCCGGACCACCACGACCTGTGGATCGATCCCGCGAATCCCCGGCGGATGGTCAACGGGGGCGACGGCGGTGCCGCAGTGAGCTTCGACGGCGGCCTCTCGTGGTCGAGTCTTCTCAACCAGGCGACGGCGCAGATGTACCATGTGACCGCCGACCACCAGACGCCGTATCGGCTCTACGCTTCCCAGCAGGACAACACGTCGATCTCCATCCCCGTCCGCTCGGACTTCGGCCGCATCAGCATCGAGGACTGGTACACCGTGGGCGGAGGCGAAGACGGCTACATCGCGGTGAACACCGAGGATCCGAACATCGTCTACGCGGGGGATCACCACTGGGTGTACCGGTACGACCACCGCAACCGGCAGGTGCGGGACATCTCCCCGAACCCCGAGACGCACTACGGCTGGGGTTCGGCGGACATCAACTACCGGTTCTGGTGGACGTATCCGGTCATGACGTCGCCTCACGATCCGGACGTCCTCTACGTCACGTCGCAGCACGTCCACCGGACGACGGACGAGGGTCACAGCTGGGAGATCATCAGCCCCGACCTCACGCGCGCCGACCCGAGGACGCTGGAGCCGACGCCGGCATACGAAGACGAGGAAACGGGAGAATACTGGGGGCCGATCACGCGGGAGGCGTACGGTCCGGAATGGTACGCGACGATCTTCGCGTTCGCCGAATCGCCGCTCGAGCCGGGGCTCCTGTGGGCGGGATCGGATGACGGATACATCCACGTGTCGCGCGACAGCGGCGCGAACTGGGAGAACGTGACGATTCCCGATCTGCCCGAGTTCGCGTTGATCTCCATCCTCGAGCCGTCGCTTCACGATCCCGCGACGGCGTACGTCGCCGCGACGCGGTACAAGCTCTCCGACCACGCGCCCTACCTCTACCGGACGACGGACTACGGGGAGACGTGGACACGGATCACGGCGGGGATCCCGGACAACGACTTCACGCGTGTCATCCGCGAAGATCCGGGCCGGGCCGGGCTCCTGTACGCCGGCACCGAACGCACGGTCCATGTTTCGTTCGACGCCGGGGACTCCTGGCAGCCGCTGAGCCTCAACCTCCCGGTCGTCCCCATCCACGACCTCGTGCTCCGGGATGGGGACCTCGCGGCGGCCACGCACGGGCGCTCGTTCTGGGTCCTGGACAACGTGGACCTGCTCCATCAGCTCGCGGCCGGGGAAGCGGCGAGCGAGCCGAGGCTCTTCCGTCCGCCGACCACGACCCGCTTCAACCCGGGCGCCTCACCCGCCGCACTGTTCTCGACCATGGGCCGGCCGGGCGCGGGGGATCCGGCCGGTGCGAATCCGCCGGATGGCGTCGTGATCCCGTACTACCTGCCGGAGGCCGTGCCGGGCGGGATCACGCTTCGGATCCGCGAGGGCGAGGCGCTGATCCGCGAGTTCTCCAGCGAGACGGCCCCGGAACCGGCCGGGGCGGGCTTCTTCGGCCTGGGCGGAAGCGGCGCGACGCTCTCCGCCGACGCCGGCGCGCACACCTTCGTGTGGGACCTGCGCGTGGAGTCGGCCGATGTGCTCGACGGCGCCGTCTTCCAGGGAAGCGCCCAGGGTCCTCGCGTGCCGCCCGGCGACTACACCGTCGAGCTGGACCTCGGCGAGCGGACCCTCTCGCAGCCCTTCACGGTCGTACGCGATCCGAGGGTCGATGTGACGGACGAGGAACTGCGGGCACAGTTCGAGTTCCTCCTCGAGGCGCGGGACCGCCTCACCGAGACGATGGAACTCGTGGCGAAGATCCGGGACATGCGCGCCCTGGCCGGGGAGGCCGTCGAGCGTGGCGGCGGAGGAGACCGGCTGGAGGCGGCGCTCGCCGACCTCAATCGCGAACTCTACCCGATCGAGGAGCGGCTCGTGCAGTACCGGGCTCGCGCCGGTCAGGACCTGATCGCGAACCCGACGGGCATCGACAGCAAGCTGGCCCGGCTCATGGGGTTCGCCTCGATGGGAGACGGCCCGCCCACGCAGGGACAGATCGATCTGTTGGCCCGGCTGGGGCTCGGAATCGAGGAGCGGGCCGCGGCGGTGAACGAAATCGAGCGCACGACCTACGCCGAACTCGTGCGCCTGATCCCCTGAACGGGGCCCGTCCGTCAGCGATCGCGCGTCGTGATCACGAGAGCCCCGATGTAGCCGTCGCCCCCGTAGCGCGCCGAAGCTTCCGTGCGCGTCAGGATCTCGATCCGGCTCACCTCGTCGATGGACAGCTCGCGAATCGCGTTCACGCCATCGCCTTCGCGCCTCTCGTTGATGCGTACTTCCATCGCCTGCTCCCGGAACGACCCCCACGAACTCAACGTCACCGACGTGAGGAGGATGACCTCGCCGAGGGTGCTCATGCGGTCGAATTTCAGGAGCGAGTGTTGGCGCAGCAGCTCGTACACGCTCATCTCCGGGAGATCCACCAGATCCTCGGCGCGGATGACTTCGGAGCCCAGGATCCGGCTCCGGCTGCCCCCCCCGGCCAGGGAGCCGACCTCTTCCCTCCGTTCGGGTGCCCCGGTCAGGGAAAGGAAGAGATCCTGCTGGGCCAGCGTGACGGCCGTGGCGTACGGGACGGCTTCACCGCGCCGGTCTCCGAAGAGGGCCCGCAACGAGACATCCATGTCCTGAGGCAACCCGCAGATGGCGTAGAGGCCGTCCATGCCGACCTCGGCTTCGACGCGCTGGCGGGCGTCGAACTGCACCCAGCTCGCCGCCACGGTCGCGCCGGGCACGATCGTCTCCGCTTCGGGATCCGTCACGTAGCCCACGACGGCCGCTTCCGTCTCCGGATCCCCGCCGGGGCAGAAATCGGCGAAGGACTGGGCGGCCGCGGAGTTTGCGACCACGAGCATCAAGACGGGCGCCGAAAGGCGCACGAACGAGTACGGCATGTCGACTGCTCTCCCTCCGAAGCCGGCTAGCGGCCTCGCGTTGTAATCGCGATCGCTCCCACGAAACCGTCTCCGCCGTAGCGCGCGGAAGCTTCGGTACGCGTCAGGATCTCGATCCGGCTGACCTCATCGATCGACAGGTCGCGGATCGCCGCGACGCCGTCCACCTCCCGCCGCTCGTTGATCCTCACCTGGACGGACTGCAGGCGACCGGCGCGGAGACTCGAGGTCGCGGACGTGAGGAGGATGACCTCGCCCAGCGTGCTCATCCGGTCGAATCTGAGGAGTTGGTGCCGGCGCAGCAGTTCGTACACGCTCATCTCGGGCAGATGAAGGAGGTCCTCCGCGCGGATCACTTCCGAGCTGAACGCCTGGCCCCTGCCGCCGCCGGCCGCCAGCGATCCGACTTCCTCCCTCGTCTCGGGTTCCCCCGTAAGCGAAATGAAGAGATCCGCCTGGGCCAGCGGAGCGGACGTCGCGTAGGGAACGGCCTCTCCGCGCCGGTCTCCGAGGAGGGCCCGCAGCGTGATCTCCGTGCCCTGCGGCAGCCCGCAGAGCGCATAGAGACCCTGGATGTCCGTCTGTACCTCGATTCGCTGACGGGCGTCGTCCTGCACCCAGCTCGCGGCCACGGTCGCGCCGGGGACGATCGTCTCCGCTTCGGGATCCGTCACGTAGCCCACGACCGCCGCCTCCGTCGCCTCGTCGCCGCCGGGACAGAAATCGACGAACGACTGGGCGGCGGCGGTGTTCGCGATGGCCAGAAACAGGACCGGCCCCGGAAGGCGCAGGAGCGAGTGCCGCATGTCGATCCCTCTCGTCTGCAAAGGTTCTGTCGGCTGTGGCACGCGCGTCCGGGCACAGTTCCGACGGATGTCGCGGTGCGAGCGACCCACCGACCTTTTAGGATACTCCCCGTCCGATTTGCGTTTAGTCCGGGGCCCGGTCGGGAAGTCGACGACCCCGGTCACTGCTTATACTCGGCAACATGCCGCGGGTGCCGTCCCGAGGCAGTTACGGAGGAGCCGCTGAGCAAGATCGACAGACGAGATTTCGTGCGCCGCGCCGGACGCTGGGCGGGGGCCGCGGCGCTCGCGCCTTCGCTCTCGGGTCTCGCCGCATGTGCCGGCCCCGCAGCCGCGTCCCCGCGCCGGACGGCTCGCGGACCCGCCGGATACGGACCCCTGCGCCCCGCAGGCCCGGAACTCGCCCTTCCCGAGGGGTTTTCCTACGCCGTCCTCGGGGTGGAAGGCCGTCCGATGTCGGACGGTCGGCCCACGCCCCGCGCGCACGACGGAATGGGACTCTTCCCGGTAACCGACGATGTCGTCCGCCTGGTGCGAAACCATGAGGATCAGGATCCCCCCGGCGTCGCGGTTCCGCTGGTCCCCCCCGAACTGGCGTACGATCCCCTGGCGGGCGGGGGCACGACGACGCTGGAAGTCCGGATCGAGGCGGACGGGAGTCCGGTCCTCCTGCGGGATTTCGTGAGCGCGGGGGGCACGATGATCAACTGCGCGGGGGGGACGACGCCCTGGCGCAGCTGGCTGACGTGCGAGGAGACGACCTTCGGACCGGGGCGCGACTGGACGATGCCGCACGGGTATGTGTTCGAGGTCCCCGCCGATGCGGACGGACCGGTCCGGGCGGAGCCGTTACGGGACATGGGACGGTTCACGCACGAGGCGATCGCGGTGGACCCCGCGACGGGGTTCGTCTACGAGACGGAAGACTTCAATCGTCGCTCCGGGTTCTATCGCTTCCGCCCCCATACGCCCGGCGTTCTCCGGGACGGGGGCGTTCTGGAGATGCTCGCCGTGCGGGGGGCGCCGCAGGTGGATCTCCGCACCGGCCAGCAGCCGGGGGCGTGGCGTGAAGTCGAATGGGTGCCCATCGAGAACCCCGACCCCCCCGAGGCCGAGCGCAGCCCGACCACCGTGTGGAGGGAGGGGTTCGAGGCGGGTGGGGCCCGGTTCTCCCGGCTCGAGGGCTGCTGGTACGGGGACCGGAGCATCTATTTCCATGCGACCAACGGGGGCGACGCGCAACTCGGCCAGGTCTGGCGGTACGTACCGGACGAGGAGGCGCTCGCGCTCGTCTTCGAGTCGCCGTCGGAGGACGTGCTCTCCGGTCCGGACAACCTCACCGTGAGTCCCCGGGGCGGAATCCTCATCTGCGAGGACAACTCCGGGGAAACGCACCTCCGGGGATTGTCGCCCGAGGGGGAGATCTTCCCCTTCGCCCGGAATCTCCTCAACGAACGCGAGTTCGCCGGCGCCTGCTTCACGCCCGACGGCCGGACGCTCTTCATCAACCTCCAGGGAGACACGATCTCGATGGGGGCGGGGAACCTCGGCCAGACGTTCGCGATCTGGGGACCCTGGGAGCGGGGGCCGCTCTGAGCCGGCGAAGGGTCGCGTTCGGCGGGGCGCTCGCCATCGCGCTCTCCGGGCAGGCCTGTGTGTGGTCCGTGCCGCTCGCGACCGCGCCGACCGCGCCGCCCAGCGACCCTTCGCTCTACGCCGTCGGCTGGACGCAGACCGGTATCGCCTCGTGGTACGGAGAGCCGTTCCACGGTCGGACGACGGCGGCCGGGGGCACCTACGACATGGATGAAATATCGGCCGCCCACCAAACGATCCCGTTCGGCACGTGGATCCGCGTGGACAACCTCGACAACGGGAGCTCCATCGAACTGGACGTGAACGATCGCGGCCCCTTCGTGCGCGGGCGCATCCTGGACGTGTCCCGGGCCGCCGCGAGGGCGCTCGGCATGATCGGCCCCGGCACGGCGCGCGTGCGGATTACGATCATCGAGGCGGCGAACGCGGTCTCCGCGCGCGGCGGCTGCGTCCTCGTCCAGGTCGCGGCCTTTCGGGAGCGTCAGAGCGCCGAGGCGAAACGACAGGCGGTCGTGCGGGCGGGGTTCGAAGCCTCGATCGAGCCGTACGAAGATATGTACCGCGTCGTGGCCGGCCCCTTCGCGGACGAGCCCGCAGCCGGCCGCGCACGCGAGTCGCTCGGCGGGTTCATGCGCCGCTGCTGACGGTCGCGGGGGAGACTGACGGTCGGCGAGGAGGTGACCTTTCCCGCGCTTCAGTCGTGCTAGTGTCGACACAGATCGCAATAGCGGAGGTCGGGTGCCTCGGGTAGCTTTCGGCACCCCTTGACTGTGTGCCGTCCGCGATGCGGCACGGCCCCCCGGGGTCCAGGAACCCGGGAAGGTCGAGAGCAGTGGTTTCCTGGTGGAGGTTGTATGCATCGGAGAACTCATGCGCTCGTCGCGCTCGCCGCTCTCGCGGTCTTCTCGGGTCCCGCCGCCGCCGCGCTGGAGGGGCAGGCCGGCCGGTATTTCGGCCGGAACAAGGTGGTCTACGAGTCTTTCGACTTCGAGGTGCTCAAGACGCAGCACTTCGACATCTACTACTACGAGGACAGCGCGGTCGGCGCGCAGATGGTGGGGCGCCTCGCGGAGCGCTGGTATGCCCGCCTCTCCCGGGTACTCAATCACGAGTTCCGCCAGCGCCAGCCGATCATCCTCTACGCCGACCATCCGGATTTCGAGCAGACGAACACCTCCGGCCAGTTCATCGACGAAGGCACCCAGGGCTTCACGGAGATCCTGAAGCGGCGGCTCGTCATGCCGATGATGGTGTCGCTCCACGAGACCGATCACCTGCTCGGCCACGAACTCGTGCACGCCTTCCAGTTCGACATGACCGGGCAGGGGACGGGAGGCCCGGGGCTGGACGTGCCCGGCGCGATCCGGCTCCCGCTGTGGTTCATCGAAGGCATGGCCGAATACCTCTCGATCGGCCCCATCGACCCGTTCACGACGATGTGGATGCGGGACGCCCTGGATCTGGAAGACGGGTTTCCGACGATTCCGGAACTCTCTGACAGGCGGTACTTCCCGTATCGGTACGGCCACGCGTTCTGGTCCTACATCGGCGGCGCGTTCGGGGACGACCGCATCGGTCGGATTCTCAACCTCGCCGCCCGCACCGGGAACGCGCTGGCGGCGATCGAAGCCGTCCTCGAGGTGCCGATCGGAGAGCTATCGGACCGCTGGAAGAACGAACTTGAGACGTATTTCGCGGACGCGCGTCAGGAGACCCGCCCCCCCGACGATTACGGGCGCCGCGTCGTCTACGAGCCTCCCGATGAGGGGAAGCTCCACCTTGGCCCGGCGCTGAGTCCCAACGGCCTGGACATGGTCTACGTCTCGCAGAGCGACCTCTTCTCCATCGAGATGTTCGGGGCCGACGCCCGCACCGGAGAAGTGAAGCGGCGCCTCACGAACAACGCGGTCGACCCGCACTTCGAGAGCCTGCAGTTCATCCACTCGGCGGGCGACTGGCACCCGAACGGCCGGCTCTTCGCGGTCGCCGGCATCAAGACGGGCAATCCGCTGCTCACGATCATGGAGGCGGAGAGCGGAAACATCGTCAGGGAGATCCCGGTCGAGGGGTTTCGGCTGGGCGCGATCTTCACGCCGAGCTGGTCGCCGGACGGGTCGCACATCGCCTTCAGCGGCCACTCCGCCGGATTCACCGACCTGTATGTGATCAACGTCGAGACCGGGCAGCTGAGGCGGCTCACGGAGGATCCGTTTGCCGACCTCCAGCCCGCGTGGTCGCCCGATGGCCGGTCGGTGGCGTTCGCGACGGACCGTTTCACGACCGACCTGGAGTTGCTCGTCCCGGGAACCTACCAGGTCGCGCTGGTGGATCTGGAGAGCGGGGAGATCGAGCCGCTGCCGGGCTTCGACGACCAGTTCAGGAACTACAATCCGCAGTGGTCCCCGGACGGCCGGAGCCTGTACTTCGTGTCGGACCACGACGGGATCGCCAATCTCTACCGGCTCGACCTCGAGACGCGGGAGCGGTACCTGGTCACCGACCTGTGGACCGGCGTCAGCGGACTCACGGCCATCAGCCCGGCCGTGTCCGTCGCCCGCGCCACCGGCGATGTCGCGTTCAGCGTGAACAAGGGCGGTCCGTTCAGCTACGAGATCTACGTGATCGACGACCCGGAGGTTCTGGCGGGGGAGCCGGCGCCCGAGATGCTCGTGGGCGTAGACGCCTCGATCATCCCGCCGCGGGAACGGATGTCGACCACGCACGCGGAACTGCTCTCCAACGCCCGCCTCGGCCTGGCCGATCCGATCACCTTCGAGGAAGGCGAGTTCCAGTCGCGGCTGTCCCTCGACTTCATCTCGCAGCCTACGATCGCCTTCGGTGCGAGTGACTTCGGGGTCTTCTTCGCGGGCGGCGCGAGCCTCTTCTTCTCGGACCTGCTCGGAAACCGCACGCTGCAGACGATCCTGCAGGTCAATACGACCTTCGGGAATCTGATTGAGGGGACGGCGCTCCTCGCCGGCTACGAGAACCGGTCCAGCCGCTGGAACTGGGCGATGATCGGAGGCCAGGTGCCGCTGGTCACGCGCCAGATCGGGTTCCAGTCGATTCAGGCCGGGGGAAGGTACATAAATGTCTTCCGGGACTTCCGCTGGTTCGAGGTCAACCGGGAGCTGACCGGGATCGTCGCCTATCCCTTCAACCGGAACTCGCGGATCGAGTTCTCCGCCTCGGCACGCCAGATCGACTTCTCCGGCGAGATCGAGGAGTTCGGCTTCGACGCCTTCACGGGTCAACTGCTGGCGCAGGAGGAAACGGATCTGCCGGATTGCGTGGGAGAGATCGTGTCGTTCGGGGCTCAGCCCTGCGCCTTCGAGTCGCTGTACACGGCGAGCGGAAGCGCGGCCCTCGTATACGACAGTTCGATTTTTGGCGGCACGAGTCCGATCGCCGGGCAGCGCTACCGTCTGGAAGTGGAGCCGGCGGTGGGGACCCTCAACTTCCTCACGGTCACCGGCGACGTTCGGCAATATGTTCGTGCCGGGCCCTTCACGGTCGCCGGGCGCGCCCTCCACTTCGGCCGTTGGGGCGGCGGAGCTGACGACCCGCGCCTGGGCCGACTCTACCTCGGGGTGCCATCCCTCGTTCGCGGATACGACAACCGGTCCATCGATGTCGTCGAATGCACGAGCTCGGGTCAGGCCGCGTTCTTCAACTGTCCTCTCATCGCGAATCTCATCGGCAACCGCGTGGCGGTAGGCAACGTGGAACTGCGGCTTCCTCTCCTGGGCGGGATCGGCGTGATCCGGGCCCCCGGCGTACCGCCGGTCGAAGTCGGCCTCTTCTATGACATGGGCAAGGCGTGGTCGGGGGAAACGCCCCTGAACTGCCCGGATGGAAACTGCTCGTTCGAGGACCGGAACTGGGTGTCGAGCGCCGGCCTTCTTGCACGGGTCAACCTCTTCGGCCTCATGATCGGCGAACTCAGCTTCGTGCGGCCATTCGATCGTCCCGACAAGGGCTGGCTCTGGCAGTTCAATCTGACGCCCGGCTTCTGACGGCGGTGGCGGCGATCGCCGCGGAGGCCGGTGCATGAGCTTGATCCGGAGTTGGCTGATCAACGCGGCGGCGCTGTACGCGACGGCGCGGCTGCTGGCCGGGGTCCGGGTCGACAGTCCGGAAGCGCTCATCGGAGGGGCGCTCGCGATCGGTCTCGTCAACGCGGTCGTCCGGCCGATCCTGCGCGTCGTGACCTTCCCGATCACGGTCCTGACGCTGGGGCTGTTCTACTTCGTCCTCAACGGCCTCATGTTCCAACTCGCCGCCTCGCTGATCCCGGGATTCGAACTCGACGGCCTCGTGGCTGCGGTCGGTGGCGCGCTCGTCATGTCGATCGTCGCGACGGTGCTACACGTCTTCCTCAAGCCGCGCAGGAAGAAGTAGCCGAAGACGGCGGCGTTGAAGTCGTCGGGAGGCGCCGGCGTGCGCTAGGCGTAGTAGGGATTGCTGCCGGCGGCGTGGTCGGTGACGTCCTGCACGTCGACGATCTCCGGCGCCGCGTCCCGGATCATCTGCTTGATCCCCTGCGTGAGCGTCACCGAGGCCATGCCGCAGCCCTGGCAGCCGCCGCCCATCGTCACGTAGACGACGTTTTCGCGGATGTCGACGAGGCGCACGGTCCCGCCGTGCGATGCCACCCCCGGGTTGATCTGCTCGTCGATGACGCGGCGCACGCGGTCGACGAGAGGTCCGTCCAATGGCTTGGCTCCGAGCGGCTGGATGTTGGGGTTGCTGAAGTGGAAGCCCGAGCCCTGGAGCGACTCCACCCAGTCGATGCGGGTTCCGGAAAGGATGTCCGCGCTCTTCGAATCGACGACGACCTCGAAGCCGGGGGCATCGAACGACTGGTCCTCCGCTTCCCGCTCGAAGGGCTCGATGAGCGCCATCTCGTATTCCGGCGCGATGGGGCTTGCGTTCTGAACGCTGACGCGTACCGCGAGACCTTCCGCCGGGTCCTCGCTGATGAACGATCGGATCCGCTCGCTGGCGGCGTCGGTGAATGTCAAAAGATCCTTGTCGGACACGTTGTTCTCTCCCGATGATTCCCGATGAAGCCGGCGTGCGGTCAGGTGTTCGTCAGGACGCCGGACCGTTGGCGGCCACCGCCGCCCTGAGATCGCTCGCCGTATAGAGTACCGTTGTTCGCAGCCCCGCCCCCTCGAGCGTGGCTCTTCCCCCCTCCTCGCGGTCGACGAGGCCGAGCACGCCGAGCACCTCGCCGCGGGCGCGATTCACCGCCTCGACGGCCTGAAAGGCGGAGCCGCCGGTCGTGATGACGTCCTCGACGACGACGACCCGGGCGCCGGGCTCGAAGCAGCCCTCGATCAACTGCCCCTTGCCGTGTCGCTTGGCCTGCTTGCGCACCGAGAACGCGTGAATCGGGTCCCCCGCGCGCCAACTGGCGGCGGCGATCGCGTAGGCCAGCGGATCCGCGCCCATCGTGAGCCCGCCGACCGCATCCGGCCGAAGTCCGGCGTCCCGAATGGCCGCGAGTCCGACCTCGCCCATCAGCACCTGCCCGTGCGCGTGCATGGTCGAGGTCCGGCAGTCGATGTAGTAGTCGCTCCGGGCGCCGGAGGCGAGCACGAAGTCCCCAAGCCGGAACGAGCGCTCGGCGAGCAGGTTCAGAAGTCTCGAATGGGCGGAACTCAGCGGAGCCTCCTAGCTGACCTGGCGAATCGCCTGACCGGACTCGGCGTCGCAGCGGGCACAGAGCCCGTACAGCTTGAGTTGACGTGTGAGTATATGGAAACCGAATTGCCGGGCGACCTCCGTCTGCAGCCGGTTGAGTTCGTCCCGCTGGAACCGGACGACGTCTCCACACGCCGTGCAGATCAGGTGGTCCTGCTGCGCCCGACCCACCTTCGCCTCGTATCGCTTGAAACCCTCGTCGAAGTCGTGCTCGGTGGCGAGGCCGACGCGAACCAGGAGGCTCAGCGTCCGGTAGACCGTCGCCTTCCCCGCGCGTTCGCCGTCGTCGCGCAGGCGTTCCACGACCTCGTCCGCCGACAAGCGCTGCCCGGATTCGAACAGTACGCGGGAGATCGCTTCCCGCTGATGGGTGACGGGCAGATGATGCTCCTGCAGCGCGGCCCGGAAGAGGCCGAGCATCACGGCGGCGCAGCCGAGAGGCGGTCGGGGGGTAAGGGTGTTCGTGGTCATGGTGTTCTCAACGCGATGAGAAGATAAGCGCCCTCGTCACGCCTGCAACCAGCGCGCCTCGAAGTCGTCCACGACCTGCCGCAACAGGCGGTCGACGGGGGAGGCCGGCCGGGGCGTGAGGAATCGGTCCGAAAAGCGGTTCAGGGCCACGCGGAGAGCTGTGAACGTCTTTGCGGCGTCGCGATAGCAGCCATCGAGTTGCTGTCGGCGGGCGAAAGGGGCGTCGGCGGCCAGCGAGAAGCCGGTTTGACCCATCGCCTCGTAGTAACCGAGGTCGGGTCCCGCCCTCCGCCGCTCCCGGGTGGAAATCGAATCCGGGAAGAGGCCCGCCAGCCAGAGCGCGAAGTTGCCGAGATGCGCGCTGAGCAGAAAGCCGCGGCGACCGTCCGATTCGGCGATCTCGGCCACCAGGTCGACGAGATAGCGGTACTCGCAGTCGTCGTACTCGGCGATCCGGTGGGCCCGCGCCTCCCTCGCGAAGTGGAGGAAGATCGAGGTCACGTAGTCGGCCATGAGGCGGGATTCGACGCCGCCCTCGAGCAGGCTGTGACGTAGCGCCACGTAGGAGAAGAGGGCCAGCGGGAGCGCCGAGAGCCCCGGTTCGGCCGTGAGCACGCCGGGTGCCTTCGGGTGATCGAGCAGCGCGTCGATCCCGCGCTCCGCGACGAGCGTCTCGAGGCGGGTCCGGTCCTCGCCCCCGCGGGCGAGCATGTAGACGAGTCGGGCTGCGTCGTCCCGTCCGAAGGAAGCTCTGACATCCGGAAGAATCATGCCGCTCCCCCTTCCCGTGGTCCCCTCCCCTCGGCCCCGCCACCTCGTTCCATACCCCAACCTCGCCTGCTAGTTTTCTTTCCGGGAGGAGTGGCCGCAACGGAGTCGACTCGGATGGCGACGATCTGACATGCTGAGAAAACGATTGAGAGCGCGCGGATTTGTGCTGCTGGCGGCGCTTGCGGCCGTCTTGGCGGCGTGCGGCTCGGCGGACGCGGACGTTCGCGGCTCCGACGTTGGGGCGAATGGCGAGCAGGCCGCCGAGACGGGAACGGGTGCCGTCGCCCAGGCCATGGAACTCGTCCCGCTCCGGGTGGGCGGGATCGAGATCCAGGTCGAGATCGCCGACGACGCCGACGAGCGTCAGCGCGGGCTGATGTACCGGGAGTCGCTCGAGGAGAATCAGGGGATGCTGTTCGTCTACCCCGAGCAGCGGATCCTTGGGTTCTGGATGAGGAACACGCTCATCCCCCTCGACATCGCGTACATCGATCGCGACGGCCGGATCGTCGACATCCAGCAGATGGAGCCGCAGACCACGGAAACCCATGACTCGGCCGCGCCCGCCATGTACGCGCTGGAGATGAACCAGGGGTGGTTCGAGGCCAACGGGATCCGAATCGGCGACCTCATCGAATTCTAGGCGCAATCCGGACAACCCTACGACCCACGCACGGACAAACCCACGCATGGATCATCGCATAGAGAAGGACTCCATGGGGGAGATGGCGATCCCCGCCGATCGGCTCTACGGAGCGCAGACGGAGAGGGCCCGCCAGAACTTCCCCATCTCCGACCTCCGCTTCGGACGCCGCTTCATCGAGGCGCTCGGCGCGATCAAGCTGGCCGCGTCCCGCGTGAACCGGGAACTGGGGCTCCTCGACCCCCGACTCGGCGAAGCGATCGAGCGGGCGGCCGGCGAGGCCATGACCGGGGAACTGGATTCCCATTTCGTGCTGGACATCTTCCAGACCGGGTCCGGCACGTCGACGAACATGAACGCGAACGAAGTCATCGCGAACCGCGCCATTCAGCTGCTGGGCGGCGTCGTGGGTTCGCGCAGCCCCGTCCACCCGAACGATCACGTCAACCTGGGGCAGTCGTCGAACGATGTGATTCCCACCGCCACCCACGTCTCCGGACTCGTTGCGGTCGAACATGAGCTTCTGCCCGCGCTCGAACGGCTGCGCGCGGCGCTCGCGGAGAAGGCGGAGGAGTTCGATCACGTCGCCAAGGCGGGGCGCACGCACCTGCAGGATGCGACGCCCGTCCGCCTGGGGCAGGAGTTCGGCGGCTATGCGAGCCAGGTGGGGCACGGGATCCGGCGCGTCGAGGCCGTCCGCCCGGCGCTGGCGGAACTCGCCATCGGAGGGACGGCGGTGGGAACCGGCATCAACACGCCGGCGGACTTCGGCGCGCGGATGTCGGCGGCGCTGAGCGAGATCCTCGGGGTCGGGTTCGTGGAGGCGTCGAACCACTTCGAGGCGCAGTCGGCACGCGACGCGGTGGTCGAGGCGAGCGGGGCGCTGCGAACCGTCGCCGTGAGCCTGACCAAGATCGCGAACGATCTGCGCTGGCTGTCGTCCGGCCCGCGCACGGGCCTCGGCGAGATCAACCTTCCCGCGGTGCAGCCGGGCTCGTCGATCATGCCGGGCAAGGTCAACCCGGTGATGGCGGAATCGGTGCTTCAGGTCTGCGCGCAGGTCATCGGCAACGACGCCGCGATCGTCGTGGGCGGGCAGTCGGGGAACCTCGAACTCAACGTCATGATCCCCGTGATGGCCCACAACCTGCTCGAGAGCGTCCGGATTCTCTCCACCGCGAGCGTCGAGTTCGCCGAACGCTGCGTCCGCGGGATCACGGCGAACGAGGAGCGCTGCCTCCGGAACGCGGAATCCACCGCGGCGCTCGCCACCGCGCTCGCGCCCGTCATCGGGTACGACAAGGCGGCCGAACTCGCCAAGCTCAGCCTCGCGGAAGACCGCACGCTGAAGGAACTCGTCCTGGAGCAGGGGCTCGTCGCCCCGGCGGAACTCGATCGGATCCTCGATTTCCGCGCGATGACCGAGCCCGGCTGACACGACCCGGCCGTCGCCCCGGTGCGCCCGTCGTCCCGGCGCGCTAGGGGATGGGGACCAGCGCCTCCGGAAGCAATCGATTCACCGTGAGGCTGGAGAGCCGGAAGGCTTCCGTTCCGTCCGCGACGCGGGCGACCCAGTCTCCGCGTTCCTCATCCTCCAGCAGGAGGATCGCGAGTTCAAGTCGCCGGCCGGTCACATCCGCAGACGCCTCCGAGAACACTTCGAACGATCCATCCGCGAGCGCGAAGTCGGCGGCCGCCTCTTCCTCCTCCGTGGGGAAGCCGGAGGCGGAGACGGAGGGCAGGATGGCGAGGAGCCTCTGCACGAGCGCCGAATCCGCCGGCGCGTCCCCCGCGAGCCACCCCTCCTCGCTCCGGCGCAGCACGGCCTCCCGGTCCCCGCGGCGCATGAGAATCTCGCGTACGCCCGCGGTGTCCACGGAGGCGATCAGGCGCGGTCGCCACCCGTCGCGGTCGCGGTTCAGGTAGCCTCCGGCCGGACCGTCGAGCCGATAGACGACATCGTCGCCGGGGAGACGCACGAAGTAGCCTCCGGAGCGCGTGTCGCGGCCGCCGAGTTGGAACCGCCGCACGTCGCCGCCGGCCGTTCGCACTTCGACGTGCCGACCGCCCTCCGCGACGCCCAGGTTCGCGTGGTTCGACGGGTTGCGCGCGACGAGCTCGGACGAAGAGAGCTGCCCGATCACGTCCAGGAGGTCGCGGATCTTCGGTTCATCCGCCACGTATCCGTCGACCATCCACCCCGCGTCCGTCCGCTCCAGACGCACGGTGCCGGCATTCTCCGCGAGCACGATGTCCACGCCCGCGATGGAGTCCGTCACCACGAACGAGAAGCCGTCCCCGACATCCAGCGTCCCTGCCTCGCCGCTGTCCCTGAACAGCCGGGGCAGGTAGAGGAGGACCGCCAAGCCGAGCACGACCGCGATGACCTTCAACTGCTTTGCGTTCACAGGAGCGCTCCTCCCGCCGTGAAGGAGCGCTGCTGCACCTGCCGCCGCCGCGCGAGCCGCAGCACGCCGACGAGGACGAAGAGCAGCGGGACGCCGGCGAGGTTCCCGTACCGGGTCAGGTCCGGAAGCCATTCGTTGGGGAAGACGAGGAGCGGCGGCGCGCGGTCCTTGGACCGGATCGAGATCAGCGCCTCGTCCTGGGCGAGCCAGTCGATCGCGTTCTGGAAGAAGATCATCCCGGCCAGCCCGGACATCGATTGCGAAAGCGTCTCGTCGTGGACCAGCGACGAGGAGCCCGCGAGGACGATGCGGCCACCGCCCGGCTGCGTGTAGGCCAGGGCGAGCGTCTCCATCGCCACGTCTTCCTCCGAGATCTGTCCACCCGGCGCGATCAACGCCTCCCACTCCTGCATCGCGTCGATCGAGAGCGGGGTCTGCAGTCGTCCGCCTACCTCCGAAGTCGTGAGAAGCGGTGTCACCAGGGTGCTGTCCTCCACCTCGACGAGGAGCGGGCTTCCGAATCGGATCGGCACGTTCGCCACGCCGTCCACGATCACGTGCTCGGAGGCCGGCTGGGCAAGCGCCCATAGAGGATACGGCACGATGAGGGCGCCGCCTTGAGACGGCACCTGCACCTGTTCGTGCAGCGCCAGGTCGAAGGCCATCGACGGGACGATGCCGAGTCCTCGCGCCTGCAGCAGCGAATCGAGCGCCGGATCGAAGGTCGGGCCCGCGTAGAGCGCCTGCATGTCCGCCGTCACGCCCGACTTCAGGATGAAGAGGCTCCCGCCCTCGTCGACGAAGCGGCTCACGATCTCGCCGGCCGCGGGCTCGAGCGGCGTCCGGCCGCCGGCGAGCACGAGTATGTCGATCGAATCCGGCACCGCCGCGGTCGTCGAGTCGACGCGGAACTCCCTCACATCGTACTCCAGGGCGAGGCGGCCGCGGGCGAGCCGAAGCCCCGCGTCCAGACTCAGTTCGCCGTGTCCGGTCAGGATTCCGATGGTGGGACGTTCCGGGCGCGTGAGGGCGCGGATCATCGAGGCGAGACGGTATTCGAGGTCCGCCGTCTGCCGGATGAGCGGGATGATCTGGCTCTCGCCGGCGTACTGGATCGCGAGCGCGAAGTAGCGCTCCTGATACGACACCTCGTCATCGGCGCGAATCTGGAACGGCACGGGGCGGATGCCGAGCAGTCCCGCCTCCTCCTGGGCGTCGGGGTCCTCGTCGGGGTTCGCGCGGACGAGGTTCACGTTGGCGCCGCCGGTTGCATCGAGATCCCGGAGGAGATCATCCACGTCCCGGCTCACCGGCTCGAGTTGCACCGGCAGTTCCGCGGATTGGAAGAGCTTGATCGTGACGAGGTCGTCGAGATCGCGCAGCAGGTCGGCCGTCGGCGGGGACAGCGTATAGACCTTGCCGGGCGTGAGGTCGAGCCGGCCGCGCAGCTGCGCGCCCGCCAGCGCGGCGAAGATGGCGATCCCGACCAGGCCGAGCACGCCCACGCGCAGCCGCCCGTAAGCCGGCCTGTTGCGGCTCAGGCGTTCGCGCATGACGGAGAAATACGTGAGCGAGAAGAACGCCGTCCCGAGCGCCGCGAAGTACAGGACGTCCCGCAGGTCGATCACGCCTCGCGCCACGTTCGAGAAGTGCCCGAGCACGCCCAGCCGCGTCGCCACCGCCGCGAGCGGGGCGGGGAGGGAGAGGGTGACCGTGGGAAGTCCGATGAGGTAGAGGGCGAAGCTGACCGTCACGCCGATGATGAACGCGGTCACCTGGTTCCTCGTGAGCGAAGAGGCCCACAGGCCGACCGCGATGAGCGCCGATATGAGGAACATCGATCCCAGGTACTGGGAGAACACGACCCCCCACTGAAGGTCGGCGCCGAAGGTGAGGCCGAGCGGGATGCCCAGCGTCCCCGCCATCGCGATCAGCAGGAAGAAGAGGACGCCGAGGAACTTGCCGAGCAGGAACTCCACGACCTGGATCGGCTGCGCGAGCACGAGTTCGAGCGTCCCCGCGTTCCGCTCCTCCGCGAACGACCGCATGCAGACGGCCGGAATGAAGAAGAGCAGCAGCCAGGGGAGGAGGGACAGCATCGGCCGCAGCGAAGCCTCGCCGAGGAGGTAGGCCTCTTGGAAGTAGAAGTAGAAGTTGATCCCGAGGAAGATGACGAGGAGGATGTAGGCGGTCGCGTGGTCGAAGTAGCCCGCGAACTCCCGCCTGGCGACCGTCAGGATGCGGCCGATCATGCGTCCACCTCCTCGCCGGCTTCCAGCGCCTCGTCGGACGGCCCACCGGGGGGCTCGTCGCCGGTCTCGTCGATCGCCTCATCCGCCGGCCCCGTGCTCTCGGCGGTGAGCCGGTGGAAGAGATCCTCCAGGCTCGCCTGCGCGAGGTGCAGTTCCCACAGCGGCCAGTCGCGCGCCGCGGCGAGTCGCGAGATGTCCGGCCGCGGATCCTGGCCGGAAGTGCCCTCGACCGCGAACCGGGCGCGCCCGCCCCCGTCCGCTTCGACGGCGTCGGCCCGGGCAACGGAGGGGAGATCGTCCATTGCCGCCCCCGCGGCGTCCGCCGGAGCCTCGAGTTCGACCATCACCCGGGCGCCGCCCTGTCCGGCGACGAGTTCATCGACGGAACCGTCGGCGACGATGCGCCCTTCGTTGATGATGACGACGCGCGAGCACGTCTTCCGCACCTCCTGCATCACGTGCGTGCTCAGGAGGACGGTGCGGTCGGTCCCCACGTCGCGGATGAGGCTGCGGATCTCGACGCGCTGGTTCGGATCGAGTCCCTCGGTCGGTTCGTCGAGGATGAGGATCTCCGGCTGCGAGAGGATGGCCTGCGCGAGGCCGACGCGCTGCCGATATCCCTTCGAGAGCTGGTTGATCGGGCGGTAGTAGACGGCTTCGATGCCGGTCTGCGCGACGACATCGTCGGTCCGCGCGCGGATCTCGCCGCCGCTCATCCCGCGCAGCCGGCCCATGAACGTGATGTATTCGCCGGCGAGCATGTCCCGGTACAGCGGGTTCGTCTCGGGCAGGTAGCCGATGCGGCGCCTCAGTTCGACGGGGTGGTCCTCGATGGACAGGCCATCGATGGAGATCGTGCCCCCATCGGGTTCGAGATACTGCGTGAGGAGCCGCATGGTCGTCGTCTTGCCCGCGCCGTTGGGCCCGAGGAAGCCGACGACTTCGCCGCGATCGATCGAGAACGTCGCGGAGTCGACCGCGACCGTCTCGCCGAACGTCTTCACAACATCCGTAAGCGATACGAGTGACATGCGAGTGACGTCGGATCCGGGTTGGAGTGTGCGAACCGCCCGCAGTCGACGGAACGTCGCCGGGCGAACCCGCTGATGGACAGCCGAGCGGGGTCGAATTGTTGCCCGCGCAGCGGCCATGTTCGGGCCGTCTCCCGACGGGGCGGGAAAGGTAGATGGGGCGCGGTGCGAGTCAAGCACCGGCGGGCATGTCGGCGGTGGCCGCCGCTGGCCGTCGCGGGTGATCGCAGACAGGCCGCTGGCGCGAGTGTAGCTTCCCCGGCATGAACGTATTCCTCGATGCCGGCCGGCGGGTCCTGGGACTCTGTCTGGTCGTGCTCGTCGCCGTCCCTGTGTTCGTCGTCCTCGATCCGTCCGCACCTCCGGGCGCGCTCGACGACCTCATGCGCCGGTCGGGGTTCGAGCACTGGACGTACAGTTGGGGCGTGACGACCGGCGTCTGGACCCTCCTCGTAGTGGGGGTCGCCGCCCTGGCAGGGGCGTTTGGGGGAGGGAGGCTGTCCGCCATTCTCACCCGGATCGGCCGGGCGATCGAGCGGCCGCCCGCGTGGTCCGCGGCCACGTTCATGGGGCTCGTGGGAGCGGGCCTTACGGTCGCGGTCGCGCTGGCCGTGTTGCAGGGACGACCGGTCCTCAACGATGCGAGCGTGCAGCTCCTGCAGGCCCGCTACTTCGCTGCCGGGGAATTGGCCGGGCCTCCGCTCTCGATGCCCGAGTTCTGGGTCATGCAGTTCATGGTCCCCACCGCCGCGGGATGGGTGTCCCAGTACCCGCCCGGGCACGCCCTGTGGCTCGCTGCGGGATTCAAGGTGGGGGGTGCGTGGGTCGCCATGGCGGTGGCCATGGGAATCCTGGGTGTCTTCTCGGTCCTGTCCTTCGAACGTCTGCTCCCCGGCCGGATCGCGGCCGCTCGACTCGGCGCCCTGCTCGCCGTCACCAGTCCCATGCTGCTGGGCCTTGCCGGAGCCTACATGAACCACGCGACCGTGGCGGCCTTCGCCGCGCTCGCCCTCTGGCTCTCGCTCCGGGCCGAGACGGGCCGGGCCGTGTGGGCGCTGGCGGCGGGCGGCGCGATGGGCTTCATGGTCACGACGCGCCCCGTCTCCGGCCTGCTCATCGGCGCCGCCGTGACGGCCGGCGTGTGGCTCACCGCGCCACCACGGGAACCGGGCCTGCATCGGCCGTGGCTCCTGCGCCGCTTCGCCTGGTGGGTGCTGGGCGGTCTCCCGTTCGCGGTCGGTTTCGGCTGGTTCAACGCCCGCTTCTTCGGCAGCCCGCTCACCCTCGGCTACACGGCCGCCGCCGGCCCGAGCCACGGCCTCGGCTTCCACATCGACCCATGGGGCCGCATGTATGGCTTCACGCAGGCGCTGGGCTACACGTCGACCGAATTGCTCTCGGTCGGGCGCGAACTCTTCGGCACCGTGCTGCCGGTTGCCGCCCTCATCGGACTCTACCTTCTCTTCGCCCGCCGCCTGCGGCGCGGCGAACGCCTCCTCGCCGCATGGGCGCTCCTGCCGATCCTGGCGAGCGCGCTCTACTGGCATCACGACCTCGTGTTCGGGCCGCGCATGCTCGGCGAGGCCGTGCCTGCGTGGTGCGCGCTCCTCGTCCTCGCTGCGGTCGGTCTCGCGCGAGCAGGCCGCCGCCCGTGGCTGTCGGACGGGATCGCCGTCCTCGTCCTCGTCTCCATCGGTTACGGCTTGGCCGTGGGGGGCGCTGAGCGCGTCGTACGCTTGGGAGGCCGCCCCGAGCTCGTTCCCGAGATCGCGGAGTCCGGCCCGTCGCTCGTGTTCGTGCACGAGTCCTGGCAGGACCGGATCGGCGCCCGGCTCGCCGCGCGGCCCATGAGGCTCGACAGCGTTCGGGCGCTCATCAATCAGTATTCGCCCTGCCGCCTCGAAGGTGCCCTCGTCGGAGCGCAGCGACCGGAAGAGGTCGTCGACCGGTGTCGGCGCGAGGCGGCGGCCGACCGGCTCGGCCTGATGGGCCTCACGAGCTACGTATGGCGTGGCGACCTGCCCGGACTCGGTGGCTCGGGTGTGCTTTGGACGCGGGATCTCGGTCCGGAAGCGAACGCGCGCCTCATCGAGGCATCCCCCGGTCGGACGCCCCTCTTCGTGCTCCCGGACAGTGCGAGCGCCGGCCTCGTGGTCCCCTACGAGATGGGCGTGACGGCCCTCTGGGGCCCCGCCCCGCCGTAGCAGCCCGCGACAAAGCTCCGCTGCCAGCTCAGGCGTGCGATTCCGGCGCTGTCGGAACGACGAGTTCGAGTTCCGTGTGGCGGGCGATGATGTCGAAGTTGCGATTCCGGGCCAGCAGGGGGCGACGCGCATCCAGGGCCGCAGCGGCGACCAGGCAGTCTGCCGTGGACCGAATCGTACATCCCGCCCGCTGACACGCGCGGTAGATCCGCGTTGCGCTCCGGAACTGGCCCAGCGAGTCGGGGATCAGGATCTCGAAGCGGCCGATTTCTACGAGAAGGCGGCGTCGAAGGCGGTGGCGGAGGGGGGGAAGGTCATGGCCCGGAGCCGTTCATACGCTTCCTGGGCGCCGTGTTCGCGGTCCATGCCGCTGTCCTCCCACTCGATGGAGAGAGGCCCCGCGTAGCCCACGCGGTCCAGCGCGCGGAGGATCTCCTCGAAGTTCACGTGACCGCGGCCGATGGAACGGAAGTCCCACCCGCGCTCCGCATGCCCGAAGTCGAGGTGGCCTCCGAAGGCGCCGGAGCGGCGCGGGGTGTCCGACCACCACACGTCCTTCATGTGCGCGTGATGGATGCGGTCGGCGAACTCGAGGATGAAGCCGACGTAATCGACGCCCTGGTAGGCGAGATGGCTGGGGTCGTAGTTGAAGCCGAAAGCGGCGTGCCCCGCCACGGCCTCCACGGCCCGCGCCGCACTCGCGGAGTCGAAGGCGATCTCCGTGGGGTGCACTTCGAGGGCGAACTTCACGCCCGCCGCGGCGAAGGCGTCGAGGATCGGGTTCCAGCGGTCGGCGAAGTCGGCGAAGCCGGCCTCCACGAAGCCGGGCGGGTGCGGCGGGAAGGCGTAGGCGGCGGCCCAGATCGAGCTGCCGGTGAAGCCGTTCACGACCGGGACGCCGAGCGCAGCCGCCGCGGCGGCCGTCCGGCTCATTTCCGCCGCGGCCCGCCGCCGCACGGCCTCGGGGTCGCCGTCGCCCCACACGGGCTCCGGCAGAATGAGTTGGTGGCGGGCGTCGATCGGGTCGCACACGGCCTGGCCGACGAGGTGGTTGGCGATCGCGTGCACCTCGAGGCCGTGGGCCGCCAGCAGATCGCGCTGCCCGGCCGCGTAGCTGTCCTCCTCCGTCGCCCGCACGATGTCGAAGTGGTCGCCCCAGCAGGCGAGCTCGAGCCCGTCGTAGCCCCACTCGGCCGCCTTGGCCGCGAGCCTCGCCAGCGGCATGTCCGCCCACTGGCCGGTGAACAGCGTGATCGGTCGCGCGCTCATCGCGCCGGCTCTCCGGGCTCCGCAGGCGGCTCTCCCGGCGGTTCGTACCGCGCGTCCACCCACGCTCTGCGCCGCCCGCTCTCCACCGCGCGTTCGAGGAAATGAACCCCGCGCGCCCCATCCCACACGGTGGGAAAATCGAGGTCCGCCCCGTCCGGCGTCCGCCCTTCGTCGAGCGCTCCGATGGTCGAGATCACGTTCCGGTACAGATTCCCGAACCCTTCGATGAACCCCTCCGGATGACCCGGCGGGACCCGCGAGGCCCGGGCCGCCTCAGGCGAGATCCAGCCGTGTCCCCGTCGCCGCGGCCTGGCCCGTCCGTCCGGCGTCCGGTGCCACAGCGTCTCCGCATCGTCGTGCCGCCAGGCGATCGAGCCCTCGCTCCCGTACACGCGGATCGCGAGCCCGTTCTCCTCGCCCGCCGCCACCTGTGACACCGTGAGCGTTCCCCGCACGCCGCCGTCCCACCGCATGAGCAGGCTCGCGTCGTCTTCGAGACGCCGCCCCGGCACAAACGTCGTCAGCTCGCCGCACAGCGCCTCGACCTCCAGCCCCGTCACGTAGCGCGCGAGATGATGCGCATGCGTCCCGATGTCTCCCAGCGCCCCGGCGGCCCCCGCCTGCGCCGGATCCGTGCGCCACACGGCCTGCGGGTGCCCGGTCAACTCGAGCGGCGTCGCCAGCCACCCCTGGAAGTACTCCAGCTGGATGCGCCGGATGGCCCCGACGCGTCCCTCACGCACGATGGCGCGCGCGTCCTTGATCATCGGGTAGCCGCCGTAGTTGTGCGTGAGCGCGAACACCCGATCCCCGCCCGCCACGAGCCGGCACAGCGCTTCGGCGTCCTCGACCGTCGTCGTGAGCGGCTTGTCGCACACCACGTGAAACCCCGCCTCGAGGAAGGTCCGCGCCACATCGAAGTGGAGATGGTTCGGGGTGACGATGATGACGAAGTCCAGGCGTCGATCACGCGGCAGGGAAGCCTCCGACGCCGCCATCTCCGCGTAGCTCGCGTAGACGCGGCCGGGGTCGAGTCCGATCTCGGCCCCCTTCGCCGCGGAACGCTCCGGATCCGAGGAGAAGGCGCCGGCCGCGATGCGCGCGAGGCCGTCGAGTTCCGCCGCCATCCGGTGCACGTCCCCGATGAAGGCCCCGGGTCCGCCCCCGACCATCCCGTAGCTGAGGCGGCCCGTCATCCGTCGCCCGACCCCGTTTCGATCCGGACCGCCCGGTATCCTCCCGCCCGCCGGTCGCGCATGCGGATGAGTCCGAAGATGAGGATGAGTACGGCCGTGATCGGAACGAGACGCCGGAACGAGACCCGGCCCCCGTAGTTGTCCGCCGGCCCGAGGATCGCGCTCGCCCGCTCCACCAGCGCCTCATCGCCTCCGGAGTCGATGATCGCCCGCAGCGCGTTCGCCGTGACCGACGCCGGCAGCGCGCCATCCGGCCCCAAGCCGGCGAGCGCCTCCCCCACCGCCTCGCCCGCCGCCGCCAGATCCGGGGCGGCGATCTCGTCGGCCCCCGCGAACGCCATCGACGCGTCCTCGAGGAGCGCCGTCGTCTCAGCCACGGGGATCCGCTCGTGCCCCACCTCGTCGGCGATCTTTCCCATCCACGGCGTCGTCCACAGTCCCACCACCGCCATCCCCGTCGCCCCCATCATCCCCAGTCCGAGCGCGCCGGATCGCGGCACCCGCTCCGACACGAAGCCGAGCATCGTCGGCCAGAAGTAGCACACGCCGACCGCGAACACGGTGGCGGAAGCGAGAGCCATCGCCGTCGTCTCCGCGTAGCTGAGCCAGAGCAGCCCCAGGACGGAGACCGCGGCGCTCGTCGATAGCACCCCCGTCGGCGAAAGCGTCTCGACCACGGGCCCGGCCTTGTAGCGCAGGATCGCCATAAGGCCGTTGATCCACGCCAGCACGAGGATCCCCGGAATCCCGCCCGCTTCGAGCACCGCCGGCACCCAGCGGTTCGGCCCCAGTTCCGTTGACGCCGTGATCGCCATGCAGAACAGCATCAGGATCATCAGGGGCGTCGTGAAGGTGGCCTGGAACATCGCGCCCATGCCCACCCCGGCCCGCACGCCCTCCGTCGGCGGGAACTCCTCCCGCCACATCAGATGCCCGTAGATGAGGGTAGGGATGAGGATGAGAGCGATCTTCAGTTGCCACGCCGTGAGCCCCGCCGAGTCGAGCCCGAAAGCGAGCACGGAGCCGATCACGATTCCGCCCGGGAACCACACGTGGAACTGGTTCAGCTTGACCGTCTTCCGGTCGGGATACAGCGCCGCCACCAGCGGGTTGCAGGCGGCCTCGACGAGTCCGTTACCGAGCGCCAGCGTCAGCGCCCCGGCGAAGGCCTGCCACAAGCCGCCCGCCGTGATGAGGATCAGCGCCCCCACCAGGTGACACCCGAAGGCGAGCCGAAGCAGAAACCGCATCCCCAGCACGTCGCAGAAGGGAGCGAACAGCACCTGCGACACGGCGAACCCCCAGATCGCCGCCCCGCCGATGAGGCCGACCTCGTAGTTCGTGAGGGTGAACTCGCTCTTGAGCGCGAACATGACGATGCCGACCACCGCGAAGGTGACGGAGGTCGCGATGAGCGACACGCAACTGCCCAGGAAGAGCCGCCTGGGGCGGAAGGCGGAAGACGTCGTATTCACGCGGATCGCTCCTCGGATGGGGCGGATGGGGCCGGCCGGGGCCGGTCGGCACGCTAGCGCCGGCCCGTCCGAATCCGCAACGCCGCGGCGGCGCTACCGGACGGCGGATGCGACGGTCTATGTTCAGACGACGCCAAGGCCGCTCCAGACCCGGGAGGATCCCGTGAAACGTCCGTCCATCTTCGGTACGCCAACGAAGTTGGCATCCCTCGTTCCGGTCGCCCTCTTCGCGGTGCTCGCCCTCGCCGCCGCACCGCCCGCCGCCGCCCAGTCGCGGCCCTACCAGCCGGAATCCGTGAGCGCGAGCGAGTACGCGCGCGCCGAGCAGTTCCTGCCCTGGCACGCGGAGAAGCTCACGTCGGGCGTCACGGTGAACCCCCGCTGGGTCGACGCGAATCGATTCTGGTACCGCAACCAGGTGTTCGGCGGCCACGAGTTCATCATGATCGACGCCGCGGCCCGCACCCGCCGGCCCGCCTTCGACCACGACCGGCTCGCCGCCGCGCTCTCCGAAGCCTCCGACGAGAGCCACGAGGCGACGGACCTCCCCTTCGACGAGTTCGAGTTCAACGCGTCCGGCGGGATCCGTTTCTGGACGGACACCCACGAGCGCTGGGACTGCGACATCGGCGCCTACCGCTGCACGGGTCCGGACTCGGTCGCGCGGGCGACGCATGAAATCGATTCGCCCAATGGTGCGCTCGCCGTCTTCTCGCGCGACGAGAATCTGTGGGTCCGCGACACCGGCTCCGACGAGGAGCGTCAACTCTCGACGGACGGCGAACTCCACTGGGGCTACGGCGTCGCGCCGGAGGGCTGCTGTCAGGAGATCAGCAACCGCCGCCGCGACTTCAAGCCGCCTCCGGTGGCCGAGTGGTCCCCCGACGGCCGCCGGATCGCGACCCACCGCTACGACGAGCGCGACGTTGAAGACCTGCACCTGCTCGAGGCCGCGACCGGGCGCCCGATCCTCCACAGCTACCGCTACGCGCTCCCCGGCGACTCCATCGTCCCCACCTGGCAACTCCACATCTTCGACGCCGGGACCGGCGCCCACGTGCCGGCGGACTACGACCCCGTCGTCGGCTACTTCGGGGGTGCGGACACGACCTGGCACGCGGCCCAGTGGACCCCGGACGGCGCGCGCGTCTACTTCTCGCACCATTCGCGGGATTTCAGGAACCAGACGCTCGTCGAGGTCGACGCCGCCACGGGCGCGTCGCGCAAGGTCATCGTCGAGAGCGGCGACACCTGGGTGGAGCTGAACCAGCTCCGCACGCCCTACAACTGGCGCGTGCTCGACAACGGGAGCGAGTTCATCTGGTTCTCCGAGCGCGAGGGCTGGGGCCACCTCTACCTGCACGACCTCGCCACCGGAGAGATGAAGAACCGGATCACGCAGGGGTCCTGGCTCGTCGTCCAGATGCTCTCAATCGATGAGGCCGCACGGCAGGTCTACTTCACCGGCGTGGGGCGCGAGCCCGGGCGCGATCCGTACCGGCAGCACCTCTATCGCGCGTCGCTCGATGGCGGCGGGGTGACGCTCCTCTCGCCGGAGGACGCGCACCACGCGGTCTCCGCCTCACCCGACGGCCGCTACTTCGTGGACACGTATTCCACGCGCTCGACGGCCCCGGTCACCGTCCTCAGAGACGATGCCGGACGCCCCGTGATGACGGTCGAGCAGGGGGACATCTCCCCGCTCCTCGAGGCCGGCTGGGAGCCCCCGGTGCGCTTCTCCGCGAAGGCGCGCGACGGAGTGACGGACGTGTACGGCTATCTCTGGCTCCCCCCGAACCTGGAGGAGGGAGCCGTCTATCCCGTCATCGACTACGTCTACCCCGGCCCCCAGATCGGCCCCATCCGCACGCCCGGCTTCACCTCCGGGCCGCGGGGCCAGGGCCACGCGCTCGCCCAGCTCGGCTTCATCACTTTCGCGGTCGACGCCATGGGCACGCCGTACCGCTCCAAGGCCTTCCACGAGAGCTACTACGGGAACATGCGGGACAACGGAATCCCCGATCACGTCTCGGCGCTCAAGGCGCTCGCCCTTCGCTATCCCATCGACATCGAGCGGGTGGGAATCTTCGGCCACTCCGGGGGCGGCTTCTCCTCGACCGACGCGATCCTCACCTTCCCCGACTTCTTCAAGGTCGCGGTGTCGGGAGCGGGGAATCACGACCAGCGCGGCTAC
Organism: Gemmatimonadota bacterium; assembly: GCA_022825725.1. GTDB lineage: Bacteria > Gemmatimonadota > Gemmatimonadetes > Palauibacterales > Palauibacteraceae > Palauibacter. The sequence goes on along the minus strand of JAJDWE010000050.1, from coordinate 19,320 downwards.
CACTTCCCGTGGGGGGAAAAATACCACGGGCTGCTCGAACGGAACCCGGACGGGACGGACAGCTTCGACTCGCAGGCGAACCAGAACATCGCCTCGAACCTCAAGGGGAAGCTGCTCCTCCACTACGGGTCGCTGGACGACAATGTGCACCCGAACATGACGCTGCTCGTGGCCGACGCCCTCATCGAGGCGAACAAGACGTTCGACATGCTCGTCTTCCCGAACCGGAACCACGGCTACGCGCGCGAGCCGTACCTGATCCGGCGCACGTGGGACTACTTCATCGAGCACCTCATGGGCGCCCAGCCGCCGGTCGACTACCGGATCGTCCAGCCGTAGCGCGTCACCGCCCGCGCTACGCCCCGGAGGGCTGGGCTCGCGTCGCCTTGGTCAGTGACCATGTGACCAAGTCGGCCTCGGTTGCACGCCGTGGCGAATTTGGTATACATTTTCTGTCATGCGCTCCCGAAATTGTATACAAAATCGGGCCATGCACGATGAAGTGAGTGACGGAGGCGTCCTTGCACAGCACTCGAGAATTGCGCGACGCGCTCGCCCGCACCGGCTGGTGGACGGATCGTCACGGGTGGGCGGGGAGCGATCCGGACCTGCGCCGGGCCGGCGAAGCCCCGTTCGAGTACACGGCCGGAGTGCTCGACGGGCTCGTGCCGGGCGGACTGTACGTGCTTCGTGGTCCCCGGCGGGCGGGCAAGTCCGTCGCCATCAAGAAGAAGGTGAGGAGCCTCATCGAGGCCGGCGAGGATCCGCGCCGCATCGTCCATGTTGCCGCCGACGAACTCGAGGCCTCGGATCTGCGAAGGGTTGTGGATGCGGCCGCCTCGCTTACTCCGCCTTCCGGACGCCGCACCTGGTTCCTCGATGAGATCACGACGATCTCCGCCGGCTGGCCGTCGGCGATCAAATGGTTGCGTGACAACGACCTTCGCTTCGGTGCGGACACGGTCGTCCTCACGGGTTCCTCCGCCGACAACCTCACTGCGGCGGTGAAGGCGCTCGCCGGCCGGCGGGGAGCGGCCGTGGACTCGGATCGGATACTCCTGCCCATGTCCTTCCGAGGCTTCGTTCGCGCGCGTCGCGAGGCGGGGCATCATCCCGGCCAGGCCCCGCCCCCGGAGGCGGACCCACTTTCCGTGGCCGATCTGACCCCGAGGGTCTTGCCGGAGGCGGTGCGGGGGCTTGCGCCGTGGCTGACGCATCTCGTGCGCGAATGGGAAACCTACCTGGTCGTGGGTGGGTTCCCCCAAGCTGTGGCGGCGAACGCCGCGCTCGACCCGCTGCATCCGCATCCCCAGGAGGATGCGGCCCGCGTGCTGAAGCAGAGCTTGCTCGACGTCATCCGCGGCGACGCGTTCGGGCAGTCCGCCTGGTCCCGCGCGCAGACCGACGCCTTCGTGAGGCGTCTGGCCACCGGCATCGGGTCGCCGACGAACTGCAGCGACATCGCCACGGACACGGGCACGGCGGCGAAGACGGTTCGCCGCCGGATCGACGCCCTCCGAGAGAGCTTCGTCGTCTGGCCCTGCTACCGCGAACATCGCCTGGCTCCGGCGCTGCGGGCGCAGGAGAAGACCTACTTTACCGATCCCATCTTCTGCATGCTGTCCGAGCGTCGCCGCCGGCCCGTCGACCTGTCGCTCCTCTCCGAACAGCAGTTGGGCATGACCCTGGTGCGAACCTTCATGCGCCACGACCCGGGCGACTACCCGAGCTTCGATGCCGTCCTCCACCACCGATCCCGCAGCCGCAAGGAGATCGATTTCGCCGGGCCAGGCTTCGGGGGGCTCGCGATCGAGTCGAAGTATGTGGACGGGGATCGGTGGAAGCGGGCCGCCCCCACGCTGAGGGCATCTCCCTGGCGCGGCCTCGTGGCGACGAGACGGGCGCTGGACCTGGACGATCCCGAGTTGTCCGCCGTTCCCACGGCGCTGCTCGCTTGGCTGCTCGGAGGATGAAGGTCTCGCCGTCGCCCGCTTGTCACGCGCAATCGTGCGGACCACGTTCCAACAACCGCCACGGCACTCGAGGGCCGCGCCGCGAGACCGGGCACATGAGCACGACCGTACCTGGACGAACCGGAGGATCACCCATGCGTTTCATCCGCGACCGGCTTTCCCTGACGCACCTGTGCTGTGCGCTTTCGCTCTCCCTGTTCGGCCTTGCGGCCTGCGCGCCGGAGGACGGCGGCGAGGCCGGCGGCGACGAAGCTTCCGGCGACGAAGCTTCCGGCGAGACCCTCATGGAACGCGTGATCGCGCGCGGGGAATCGCTCGAGCTTCCGACGGAGTGGGATCCGCCCCCGGGCGAGCCGATCGTGCACCACACGGCGGGCTTCGCGAAGACGCTCTGCTCCGGGACCTTCATCACCGGACTCGACTGGCGCGACGCGGCGGCGAACGTCGGCGGCTTCACGGCGCCCTTCCAGCACCGGGGGGCGGTCGTCGACACGGTCGTCGACATGGAGGCGCAGACGGTGAGCCTCACCCTCGCCTCGGGCATCACCCGCACCGCGAAGCTCTACGGCAGCCAGGGCTGCATCACGCACCCGCTGGGTCAGGATTCCATCTACTTCGCGCCGACCGTCGTCGAGCCGAACACCCCGGATCCGGCCACCACGCCGTGGCCCATGGGGGACGTGCTCCCGGACGAGCCGTACCCGCCCGAGATCGACATGGACAAGGTCGGGCAGGCGGTCGAGATCGCGATGGACCAGGAGGGGATGACGCTCGGCTTCGTCGTCACCTACAACGGGCGGATCATCGGCGAGGACTACGGCCCCGGCGTCGGCATGCACACCCCGTTCGAGAGCTGGTCGAAGGGGAAGTCGCTCACCGGGACGCTGATGGCCGTCCTCATCCAGCAGGGCGTCTACGGCCTGTGGCAGCGTGCCCCGATCCCGGAGTGGCAGAGCGATGACAGGAAGAACATCCGCATCGCCGACATCATGCGGATGTCGAGCGGAATCCGGATCGTCGCGCCGCAGGACCCCGGGTACACGGAAGAGATGGGGTATCCCGACCACCTCTACCTCTACACGGGCGAGAACGCCTTCGAGTGGGCGGCCACCCGCCCGCAGCAGTGGGAGCCGAACACGGTGGGACGGTACCGGAACACCGACCCGGCGCTCACGAACTACCTGGTCCGCCTCGGCGTGGAGGGGCGCGGCGACGACTACCACGCCTTCCCGCAGCGGCATCTGTTCGACAAGCTCGGGATCCGGAACTTCATCATGGAGACGGACCCGAACGGGAACTTCCTCACCCAGGGCTACGAGTTCGCCTCCGCGCGCGACTGGGCGCGGCTCGGCAACCTCTACCTGCAGGACGGCGTGTGGGAGGGCGAGCGCATCCTCCCGGAGGGCTACGTCGACTACGCGATGGAGATCGCCCCGGCCTGGATCGCCGACGGTCGTCCCACGTACGGCGGCGGCTTCGTGTGGAAGGACCTCGGCTTCCCGATCGAGGACGACTACGGCGGGTTCGCGGGCGCCGGCGGACAGTACACCGTGTTCGTCCCCGCGCGCGGCCTCGTCATCACCCGCCTCGGCAAGTACACCGGCGCCGGTCCGGGCCGGGAGAACCTGGATGCCGCGATCGCCCTGCTGATGGAGGCCGTGCCGCTGATCGGCGACTAGCCGGACGGTTCCCGGCGCGCGGCAGCGAGGCGGCCCGCACGAGAAGGAAGGTCAGGAGCGTCGAGGATCGTTGCGACAAGGTCGAAATCGTCGCGTGGTCCCGTCCATTCGAGTTCGTCCACGGTCCCTGACACCGGGGCGTCCCGGACGAGGGTGGCGAGGCGGCGGAAGAGGAGTGCGTCGTCCAGCCCGTTGCGCAGCGTTTGGGCGAGACGCTCGGGGCCGCGCACGGGCACATCCCAGTCTCGTCCGTCCGAGGGGATGTCCTCTATGCGGTCGTAGCGTGCGAGCACCGCGGCCGCCGTCTTCGCGCCGAAGCCCCGAATGCCGGGGAATCCATCCGCGGAGTCTCCCACCAGGGCCAGCCAGTCGGGGATCGCGGCGGGAGGGACCCCGAACTTCTCGATGACGCCGGCCTCGTCGCGCAGGAGCCGCTGCCGACGGTCGAACTGCACGATGCGGTCGCCCTCGACGCACTGGGCGAGGTCCTTGTCCGGCGTGCAGAGGAAGACGCGCTCCACGCGCGGGTCCGCGGCGGTCATCGCGGCGCCCGAAGCCATCGCGTCGTCGGCCTCGTGCTCCACCATCGGCCACACGACGAACCCCGCCGAGGCGAGCGCCTCATCGACGAGCGGGAACTGCGAGTAGAGCGCCGGATCGATGCCGGAGCCGTCCTTGTAGCCGGGCCACAGTTCGTTGCGGAAGGACTCGATGACGCGGTCGGTGGCGATCGCGACGTGCGTGGCGCCGCCCTCGAGGAGGCCGAGCATCGAATTCACGACCCCGCGTGTCGCCCCCACCTCGTGGCCTCCGGCGTTCTTCGCCGAGGGCGCACCGTAGAAGTGCCGGAACAACTCGTAGGTGCCGTCGATGAGGTGGACCTGCACGCGAACTCCGCCTTCCGCTGACGCCCCGCCCCGACTCTCCACCCGTCCCGCTCCCGCCTCCGAAGCGTCGTGCGTCGGAGCGTGGTGTGCAACGGCCCGCTCCGGGGACTGGTGCGGGGGTGGCGCCGGTGTACCTTTGGTGGCCTTCCGCCGGCCCCGCGGCCGGCTGTGGGTCCCGGTCCCGCTGTGAGGCGTTCGACGTGAGCCAGCTCCAACCAGTCTCGACCCCCGATGGCGCCGCCGCGCCGGCCGTGACGCGCGAGGCGATCGCGGCGGCCGACCGCGTCGTCCTCAAGGTGGGGACGGGCGTCGTCACGCACGACGATGGGACGATCGCCCTCTCCCGCCTCTTCCGGGTCGTGGAGAGCGCGAGCCGCCTGCGGCGGGAGGGCCGGGAGGTCCTCATCGTGACCTCGGGAGCGGTGGGCCTGGGACGCGTCGCCCTCCATCTCCCGGAGCCGCCCGAGACGGCCTCGCTGAAGCAGACGTGCGCCGCGATCGGCCAGAGCCGGCTCATGGAACTCTACCAGCAGGGGTTCGCCCGGCTCGGCGTCACCTGCGCGCAGATCCTGATCACGTGGACGGACTTCGACGACCGGGTGCGCTACCTCAACCTCCACGAGACGCTGCAGAGTCTCTTCCGGCTCGGCGTCGTCCCCGTCGTCAACGAGAACGACGCGATCTCGCTGAACGATCGCGTGTACCGCGGGACGGGGAAGCGGCCGATCTTCGACGACAACGACCGGCTGGGAGCGCTCGTCGCGAGCGAACTGGCGGCGGATCTCATCGTGCTCCTCACGGACGTGCCGGGGGTCATGACGGCCGACCCCAGACGCGACCCGGACGCGAGGCTGGTCGGCCGGATCGACCGGCCCGATGAGCACGGGCTCGACGTGGACGGGCGCTCCGGGCTCGGCCGGGGCGGGATGGCGAGCAAGCTGGAGGCGGCGCGGGTCGCGTCGCGCGGCGGCTGCCACACGGTCATCGCTTCGGGCGTCGATCCGGGCGCGCTCGACCGCGTGCTGGCCGGCGAGGAGGAGGGAACGTGGATTCCGCCGCGCGCCGCCCTCTCCTCGCGCAGCCGCTGGATCGCCTACTGTTCACACCCGCGGGGGACGCTGGTCCTTGCGGAGGGTGGGGAGGAACGTCTCCGCGGCGGCGAGCCGCTGCGGGCCGCAGACGTCGCGCGGGCGGACGGCGCGTTCCGGCGGGGCGACGTGGTCGAGGTTCGGGCGCTCGACGGATCGCTGGTCGGACGGGGCGTCGTCGCGCTCGATTCCCGACTCGCTCTCGAGGCGGCTTCGCACCATGCGGGGGCGAACGTCGAACTCGTGGGGAGGGAGCATCTCATCCTCAAGGAAACGAACGATGTCTGAGACGCTGAGGGAGCGGGCGGCGGGCGTACGGGCGGCGCAACGCACCATCGGGAGCGCCCCGGCGGAGCGCCGGACGGCGGTGCTGCGCGCGCTGAAGGACGTATTGGTCCGGTCTCGGGCCGAGATTGCCCGGGCGAACGACGAGGACCTAGCGCGCGCGGCGGAGGAAGGGCTTTCGGGATCGCTCCTCCATCGGCTGGGTCTCCCGGACGCCAAGTTCGAGAGCCTGCTCGAGGGGATCGACGCGCTGGCCGAGGGCGAGGATCCGATCGATCGCGTCCTCACCCGCACGGAACTGGATGACGGTCTCGTCCTCGAGCGCGTGCGCAGCCCGCTCGGCGTGCTCCTCATCATCTTCGAGAGCCGGCCCGACGCGGTGATCCAGATCGGGTCGCTCGCCATCCGCTCCGGGAACGGGGTCATCATGAAGGGCGGGCGCGAGGCGGCGCGCTCGAACGAGGTGCTCGTCGGCTGCCTGCAGCGGGCGCTGGAAGAGGCCGGCCTCGATCGCCGCGCCGTCCTCGGCGTCCCGGACCGCCGCGATGTCGATGAACTGCTCGCGCTCGACGATCTCATCGACCTCGTGATCCCGCGGGGCTCGGGTGCGCTCGTGCGTTCGATCCAGGAGCGGAGCCGGATTCCGGTGCTGGGCCACGCGGAGGGCGTGTGCCACCTCTACGTCGACGCCTCGGCGGATCCGGAGATGGCCGTGCGGCTCGCCGTGGACGGTAAGTGCGACTACCCGGCGGCGTGCAACGCGACCGAGACCCTGCTCGTGCACGAGTCGTTCCTGCCGAAGCTGGGACCTATCGGCGAGGCGCTCCGCGAGCGCGGCGTCGAACTCCGCTGCGACGAACCCTCCCGCCGGGTCCTGCCGTGGGCCGAGGCCGCCTCCGAGGAGGACTGGGGAGTCGAGTTCGGCGACCTCACGCTGGCTGTGCGGACCGTGGCCGGTCCGGAAGAAGCCATCGACTTCATTCACACGTACGGGAGCAGCCACACGGACGCGGTCGTGGCCGAAGACGGGGAAGTCGCGGCGCGGTTCCTGAAGGCGGTCGACGCGGCGAGCGTGTTCCACAACGCGAGCACCCGCTTCGCGGACGGGTTCCGCTACGGTCTCGGGGCTGAGGTGGGAATCAGCACCGCCCGCATCCACGCGCGCGGACCCGTCGGCGTCGAAGGCCTCCTCACCACGCGCTGGCTGCTACGCGGCGAGGGGCAGGGGGCCGCGGACTACGGCCCCGGCAAGCGGGCTTTCACCCACCGCCCGCTCGACTGCTAGCCCGGGAGCCCCGGGAGCCCCGGGAGCCCCGGGAGCTGGCCCATGCGGCACCCGCCCCGCCACCGACAGCCATGAACCCGATCCTCCAGATCGAGCCCAGGTCTACGATCTGATCGATCAGCAGCAGGACGACGAACCCCGCGGCGGCCCATGCCGCAAAACTGCGGGCACGCACTAGGACGGAATCCGCCGGACGCGGATGTTGCGGTACCAGACGGGGTCTCCGTGGTCCTGCAGGCCGAGGTGGCCCTCGTGGTGCCGGCCGTAGTCGGGCCACTGGATGAACTTGCTTCCCGCCACCAGCGCCTCCCACTCGGGCGAAGCGATCTCGTACTCGACGATCTGCACGCCGTTGAGCCAGTGTACGACCTGGTTGCCGTGGCGCACGATCCGCACCGCGTTCCATTCGCCGACCGGACGCGTCACATCCTCCGGCGGCGCGTGGAGACCGTAGTTCGACCCGGCCGAGGTGAGCGGATCGCCCCCGTCGTAGTGCCCCGCGTTGTCGAGTACCTGCATCTCCGGGCCCGACTGAAAAGCGCTCTCCGTGCTCTCCACGATGCCGAAGAAGATCCCGCTGTTGCCGCCCTCGTCGACCCTCCACTCGAGACGCAGATCGAAGTCCGTGTAGGTGTCGCGCGTGATCAGCGTGCCGCCCCCGACGCCCGGCGTGAAGGCGAGCCCGCCATCCTTCGCGCTCCAGCCGGCCGGGACATCCTCCATCTGAAACCCGCGCCACGCGTCGACCGACTCCCCGTCGAACAGGAGCTCGAACCCTTCCGCAGCCTCCTCGGCCGAGAGCCGGTTCGCGGCCGCCTGCATCTCGGCCGCGCCGTCCTCCGCAGGTGCTCCCTCCGTCTGCGACCCAGCCTCCGCCTGCCCGCACCCCGACGCGGCAACCGCGGAGAAGGCCAGGAGTACCCACGCGCCGGGTGACCACGTCCCGAGATAATTGCTATGTCGTCTCACGGCTAAACTCCGGGTTTCGAGCGAGGATCGAGGCGCTGGGTCTCACGGTAGACGGTACACGCAATGGCCGCTAGCGGCGGCCGCCGGCGATGCGGGTGGCTTCGGGGCGGCGGCGCAGGGCGAGCATGCTCCAGGTGCCGAGGGCCGGGCCGATGGCGAGGGGCGCGAAGGCCCACTCCCAGCCGATCCACGACTCCCACACGGGGATGAGGCGGATCGTGGCGATCGTGAGCAGGAAGCCGATTGCGGTCTGCAGCGTGAGCGCGGTGCCGACGTACTCGGGTTCGGCGAGTTCGCTCACGCAGGCGGAGAACTGCGCGGAGTCGGCGACGATCGCGAACCCCCACACGAGACAGACCGCCGCGATCGGCCAGACCGGGCCTCCAAACAGCGGTCCGATGGCGAGACAGCAGGCGCCGCTCACCACCATGCTCCAACTCGTCACGGCCGTCCGTCCGAAACGGTCGGCGAGGACGCCCGCCGCGGCGGCGCCCAGCCCTCCGGCCGCGATCGTCCCGAAGGCCAGGTACGACGCTAGGGGAGCGGTCGTGCCCGCGCTCGCGTCCGCGGCGAAGCTCGCCGCCAGGAAGGCGGGGATCCACGTCCACACCGCGAAGAGTTCCCACATGTGCCCGAAGTAGCCGCCGTTGGCGAGCATCGTCGCTCGGTCGGCGAAGATGCGCCGTGCGGCGCGGGGATCGAAGGGCGCGGCCGGCGCCTGGTGGGGGCCCGCGCGGAGCCCGGTCGCGGCGATAACGGCCGCCATGACGGCGAAGCCCGAGGCGAGCAGGAGCACGGGCTGCCAGGCGCCGATCCCTCCGAGCGGCCGCAGCAGATGGGGCAGCGCGCTCCCGACCGCGAGGGCGCCGATGAGGACCCCGATCGCCATCCCGCGTCCGGCGCGGAACCAGCCCGCGACCATCTTCATCCCGGGCGGATAAACCCCCGCCAGCGCGACCCCCGTCACGAACCGGAGCACGACAGTAAGGGCGAGTCCGTCCGCGAAAAGGGCGATCGCGGCGGTGGCCGCCGCGCCGAGCAGGGCGGACCCGGCGATGAGCCGGCGCGGATCCCACACGTCGGAGAGCGTGAGCAGCGCCGAGACGACCGCGCCCGTCGCGAAGCCGAGTTGGACGGAGGTCGTGAGCCAGGCCGCCCCGGCGTCGTCGAGCCCCCACGCGTCGCGCAGCTCCGGCACGACCGCGCTGGCCGAGAACCACAGGCTCATCGCGAGCAGATCGACCAGCGCGAGGAGCGCAAGTTGAGCCGCCCTCCGCGAACCGGTGTCCGAGGAGGGCGGGGTCATGGGCGTCGGCGGCGGCGGGCGGGCGGTGGCGTGGCTGGTTCTTTCCGGTCAGCCCTCGCTATCGGCGAACTGTTGCTGCAGGCTTCTCACCACGGCGGGATCGGCGAGCGTCGTCGTGTCGCCCAGCGCCCGTCCCTCCGCCACGTCGCGCAAGAGGCGCCGCATAATTTTTCCGCTCCGCGTCTTCGGCAGTTCGGCGGCGAAGATGAGGTCGGCCGGCCGCGCGATCGCGCCGATCTGCGCCGCTACGTGCCCCCGCAGTTCCTGGCGCAGCGCCTCGGAGGTCTCCGTCCCCTCCACCACGCTCACGAACGCGGCCACCGCCTGTCCCTTGATCTCGTCCGAACGCCCCACGACCGCGGCCTCCGCGACGGCCTCGTGGTCGACGAGCGCGGACTCCACCTCCATGGTCCCGATCCGGTGGCCGGCCACGTTCAGCACGTCGTCCACGCGGCCCATGATCCAGTAATAGCCGTCCTCATCCACCCGCGCCCCGTCGCCGGGGAAGTAGATGTCGGGCCACTTCGACCAGTACGTCTCGCGGTAGCGTTCCTCGTCTCCCCACACCCCCCGCAGCATCCCCGGCCACGGCGAGGTGATCGCCAGATAGCCGGACTCCGCCGCCTTCCCCTCCTCGTCGAGAATCGCCGCCTCGATGCCGGGGAAGGGGACCGTCGCCGTCCCCGGTTTCGTGGTGATCGCCCCGGGAAGCGGCGTGATCATGATCCCGCCCGTCTCCGTCTGCCACCACGTGTCGACGATCGGACAGCGGCCGCCGCCGATGTGGCGGTCGTACCACACCCACGCCTCCGGGTTGATGGGTTCGCCCACCGTCCCGAGCAGCCGCAGCTTCGAGAGGTCGTAGCCCGCCGGCCAGTCGTCCCCCCACCGCATGAAGGCGCGGATCGCCGTCGGCGCCGTGTAGAACACCGTCACCGCGTAGCGCTCGCACAGGTCCCAGAAGCGGCCCCGGTCGGGCCAGTCGGGCGATCCCTCGTACATCACCACCGTCGCCCCGTTCGCGAGCGGGCCGTAGACGATGTAGGAGTGGCCCGTCACCCAGCCCACGTCCGCCGTACACCAGTAGATGTCGTCCTCCCTGAGGTCGAACACCCACTTCGCAGTCGCGGTCACGTGCGTCATGTAGCCGCCGGTCGTGTGCATCACGCCCTTCGGCTTCCCCGTCGTCCCGGAGGTGTAGAGGATGTAGAGCAGATCCTCCGAATCCATCGGCTCGGCGGGGCAATCGGCGTCCGCCGCGGCGATCAACTCGTGGTACCAGTGGTCCCGGCCTTCGGTCATCTCGCAGGACGGCGTGTCCACACGGTCTCCGTGGGGCGCCGCCCCGGGGTCGGTCGCGGCGGAGCGCTGGACGACGACGACGCTCTTCACGTAGTCGAGACCCTCGATGGCCGCGTCCGTGCTCGCCTTGAGCGGGATGATCCCGCCGCGCCGATATCCCCCGTCCGCCGTGATCACGCACGTGGCATGGGCGTCCTCGATCCGGTCGCGGAGGGACTGCGGCGAGAAGCCTCCGAAGACGACGGAATGCGGGGCCCCGATGCGCGCGCAGGCGAGCATGGCGACGGCGGCCTCCGGGACCATGGGGAGATAGATCGCCACCCGGTCTCCCTTCCCGATGCCCAGCCCCTTGAGCGCGTTCGCGAAACGACCCACCTCCTCGTGCAGCTCGCGGTAGGTGTAGCGCCGCACGTCTCCCGGCTCGCCCTCCCAGATGAGCGCCGTCTTCGAACCGCGCGTCTCGAGGTGGCGGTCGAGGCAGTTGTGCGCGGCGTTGAGCGTGCCGCCGACGAACCACTTCGAGAAGGGAGGATCCCACTCCAGCACCGTGTCCCAGGGCGTGAACCAGTCGAGCCGGCGCGCCCACGCCTCCCAGTACGCCTCGCGGTCCCGCGCGGCCTCGTCGTACGGGCCGCGATCGCCCACGTGGGCGGCCGCGACGAAGTCCGCCGACGGTTCGAAAGTCCGCTGTTCGTCCAGCAGGACATCGATTTCCCGGTGCTGTTCAGACATGGAATCGCTCGAATCGGAAGGGAGAGAACGGACGGTTGCGCTTGTCACGGAGCCGCCGGGGGCACCATCTAGTGGGCCGGCCGGGGGGCGGCCCGGCGTGACAGTAGACGACGCCCGGCGGCGCAGGCAAGAACCCGGCGCCCCGGCGCGACGAAGCACGGAGTTTCATGACCGAAGACACGCTGGCCTGGATCCTGATCATCGCCGGCTCCCTGGGCGCGCTCTGCGCCCTCGCCCTTGGCATCTGGGTGGGGCTTGGCTCTCCCGGGCTCTACGACAAGTACGCGCCGACGGGAAGGGCGCCGCGCGAGTCGCCCTGGCGCTGGCTGCTGGGAGGCCGGCAGCGCGCCCGTTCGAGCCGCTTCGACGCCGTGATGCGGGATGCGGACGTTGAAGACGAAGAAGACGACGGGGAAGAGCCCGAGCCGTACTCAACCAAGCCGGACTTCAGCCGGGGGCGTCGCTTCAGGCGATGAGTCCGCGGCGGTGAACTCGACGGCGGACCGCCACCGACGGGTGCGCCGCATACTCCTGTGGGTGCTGCTCGCGAACGTGGCGGTGATCGCGGCGAAGTTGATCGTGGGACTGCGCACGGGATCGATCGCCGTGCTGGGCGACGCGGCCCACTCGGGCGTCGATGCGATCAACAACGTCGTGGGCCTCGCCGCGATGCGCCTCGCGGCCGCCCCGCCGGACGCCGAGCACCCCTACGGACACGGCAAATTCGAAACGCTCGCGGCGCTCGCCGTCGCGGCCTTCCTCTCCGTCACCTTCTTCGAACTCGTACAGAGCGCGCTCGACCGCCTGATTCGGGGTGGCGCTCCGCCGGATATCGAGCCTGTGATGATGGGCGTGCTCGCCGCGGCGCTCGTCGTGAACGCGGCGGTCGCGCTGGGCGAAGCGAGGGCGAGCCGGAGGCTGTCGAGCGAAATCCTCGCGGCGGACGCGCGGCACACCGCGTCCGACGTCCTGGTTACGGCGGCAGTCCTGGTCGGGCTTGCGATCACCGACTGGACCGGCTGGGCCCCGGCCGATGCGTGGCTCGCCCTCGCCGTGGCGCTCGTGGTGGCCCGCTCGGGATACAAGATCTTCCGCGAGACCATCCCCGTCCTCGTCGACGAGCGGGCCGTCGATCCGCGGGAGATCGAAGGCGTAGCGAGCGGAGTACCCGGCGTGCGTGCCGTGACCGGGGTCCGTTCGCGCGGCAAATCGGTCGGGCGCTTCGCGGAACTCACGATCCGGGTCGAACCCGCCGAAACGGTGGTCAGCGCCCACGAAATCGCCGATGAAGTGGAGCGGCGGGTCGCCGCCCAGATCGGATTCACCGACGTGACCGTCCACGTCGAACCGCACATGAACTAAGGGTCTGCGCTCGGGGTCGGCTCGATCACCCAGAGACAATACTCCGCCCCGGAGGCCTCGGACTGCGGGTGCAAAACGGCGCCCTCCCCGGCCCGATACGTTCGGAACGTCTCGTCGATGATCCCCGACACGATCTCGCGACCGCTTCCGCCCCTGTCGGCCGTGGCCAGGACAGGGAGGCCCCGTTTGATCGCAAGCCCGTTCACGTCCTTCGCGAGCCAGATCTTCGAGGAGGGCGTCAGGCTGCGGGCGATCTTCTTCACTCGCCGCCAGGCGAGGATCCGGCGGAGGCGGAGGGGGATCAACCGCCATCCCAGGCGCAGGGTCAGGCGCCCACCGGGGCCAAATGCCTCATACGTGACGCGGCGTCCCGCGGCGGCGAAGATCTCCGGAGCATCGATCCGCTTCGCGACGAGTTCGAACAGGCTCGCCACTTCGGCGGCGGGCACATCCCCGCCGTCCTCCTCGTAGCGGCGAATCTGCTTGAGCACGACGCTCGAAAGCCCAAGCCGGCGCCGCAGGTTCAGGGAGAAATCCACCTCCTCGAGTTCCCGCGGATCTTCGGGCGTGTCGAGGTCCCTGAGGGTCAGCAGGAGGACCAGCGGAATGCGAACGGGGACTTCGCCCTCGAACTCCCCGTCTTGTGCGCGCGGAGAATCAACCGGCATCATGGGTCGCAAGGCTACGGCGGCACTTCCGGGCCTGCAAGCGGCGCGGACGCTGAGCCCCCCCCAAAATGGGAGGCGTCATGAATGCACCCGTCTCGAAGGAAACCACCCACGCCGTGCTCCGGGTCACCGCCGGCCTCATGCTATGGCAGCACGGAGCCCAGAAGCTCCTCGGCATGTTTGGAAGGGAGGCGGTCGGCAACTGGTTCTCATGGCCCGTAGGCATCGCGGGCCTCATCGAGTTCTTCCTGCCGATCCTCATCATCCTCGGGATCCGGACGCGCTGGGTCGCCTTCATCCTCACGGGGCATTTCGCGGTGGTCTACTGGTGGCGCCACTTCTTCGGCCGCGAGATGGAGTTCTGGCCGATCGTGAACGGCGGAGAACTCGCCGTCCTGTACTGCGCCATCTTCCTCTTCCTGTGGACGACGGGCAACGGGAAGTTCAGCCTGGACCACATGGTCCCCGGTCCCGGCCGGGAGAACTGACCCCAAGTTGTTCGGCCGCCGTTCCGGCCCCATCTTGTGCGGCCGGACGGCGGCCTCCGCAGGGTGCCGCCGTCTCGTGCATCTCCCCGGCGTGATCCCGTAGACGGAGCGGACCCTCGGCCCATGTACGACCCGAGCGCCATCGAATCCCGGTGGCAGACCTGGTGGGAGGAGAACGGGACGAACGAGCCCGACCTCGACGCCGCCGAGCGTCCGTTCTTCAACCTCATGATGTACCCCTATCCGTCGGCCGAGGGGCTCCACGTCGGGAACCTGTACGCCTTCACGGGCGCCGACATCTACGGACGTTTCCGCCGCCTGCAGGGTGATGACGTCTTCGAGCCCATCGGATACGACGCTTTCGGCATCCACTCGGAGAACCACGCGCTCAAGGTCGACACGCACCCGATGGAGTTGATCCCCTCGAACGTCCGCAACTTCGAGCGGATGCTGAGGGCGGCGGGACTCATGACGGACTGGTCCCGCACCGTCGATACGACGGATCCGCGCTACTACAAGTGGACGCAGTGGATCTTCATCCAGCTCTTCAAGGCGGGCCTCGCGGAGAAGAAGGAGGCCGCGGTCAACTGGTGCCCGCCGTGCAAGACGGTCCTTGCGAACGAACAGGTGATCGGCGGGCTGTGCGAACGGTGCGACGCCGCGGTCGAACAGCGGATGCTGAGCCAGTGGTTCTTCCGGATCACGGACTACGCGCAGCGATTGCTCGAAAACCTGGACTGGATCGACTGGTCCGAGACCACGAAGACGGCACAGCGCAACTGGATCGGCCGCTCCGAGGGCGCTCGGCTGCACTTCCCGCTCTCGGACGCCGAAGACGCCGCGGACGCCATCGAGGTGTTCACGACGCGGCCCGACACGCTCTTCGGCGCGAGCTTCATGGTCCTGGCGCCGGAGCATCCCCTCGTCGAGCGGCTCACCACCGCCGAGCGGCGCGCCGAGGTGGAGGCCTACGCGCGCGCCGCCGCGGCCGTCGACCTCGTGGAACGACAGAAGACGGACGATCGCGAGAAGACCGGCGTCTTCACGGGCGGGTACGCGCGGAATCCGGCCACCGGGGAGGACATCCCCGTCTGGGTCGCCGACTACGTCCTCATGGACTACGGCACCGGCGCGATCATGGCCGTGCCCGGCCACGATCAGCGGGACTTCGATTTCGCGCGCCGGTTCGGATTGTCCGTCGTCCAGGTCGTGTGCTCCCGGGCGGCGCTCCCGGAGGGCGTGGATCCCGCGGACTTCGGGGGAGGCGAGGCGGAGGCCGCCTTCGTCGAGCACACCGCCGATGAGATCCTCGTGAACTCCGGGCGCTTCAGCGGGATGGAGGCCGACGCCGGCGGGCGCGCGATCACCGAGTGGCTGGCGGAGCGCGGGCTGGCGGAGGCGGCGGTCAACTACCGGCTGCACGACTGGTGCATCTCCCGGCAGCGGTACTGGGGGCCGCCCATCCCCATCATCTACTGCGACATCTGCGATCCGCAGCCCGTGCCGGAGGAGGATCTCCCCGTCGTCCTCCCGTACGTGGAGGATTTCCGTCCCACGGACACGGGCGTGAGTCCGCTCGCGCGCGACCCGGAGTTCCACACGGCGACGTGTCCGGAGTGCGGCGCCGAGGGCCGGCGCGAGACCGACGTCTCCGACACCTTCCTCGACTCGGGCTGGTACTTCCTGCGCTATCCCTCGACCGAGTTCGACGACCGGCCGTTCGACCCCGACCGGACGCGGAATTGGCTGCCCGTCAGCAGCTACATCGGAGGCGAGGAGCACTCCGTCCTCCACCTCCTCTACTCCCGCTTCCTCACGATGGTGCTGCACGACCTCGGGCACGTCGAGTTCGAGGAGCCGTACGACCGCTTCCGCAAACACGGCCTGCTCATCAAGGACGGCGCCAAGATCTCGAAGTCCCGCGGCAACGTGATCCTTCCGGACGAGTACCTGGCGCGCTTCGGCGCGGACGCGTTCCGCATGTACCTGATGTTCCTCGGCCCCTTCCAGCGGGGTGGGGACTTCCGCGACAGCGGTCTGGCCGGGCCCGAGCGCTTCCTGAAGAAGGTGTGGGACAGCGTGACGGCGGCGGCCGGGGCGCGGCGCGCGGGATTCGACGATCCCGGCGTGGAGCGGGCGCTGCACGCCACGATCAGGCAGATCTCGGAGGACCTCGAGGCGCTGAGTTACAACACGGCGATCGCCGCCGCGATGGACTACCTGAACACGGTGCGCTCAGGCGGGCGCACGGCTTCGGTCGACGAGGTGCGGCCGCTCGTGATCATGATCGCGCCGCTGGCGCCCCACATCGCCGAGGAGCTGTGGGCCCGCCTGGGCGGCGAGCCGAGCATCTTCGATCACGCGGAGTGGCCGGCCTGGGACGAGAGCAAGCTCGTGGTGGACGAGGTCGAACTCCCGGTGCAGGTGAACGGCCGGCTGCGGGCGACGATCCGGGTCGTGCGGGGAGCCCCCGAAGAGGTCGTGCGCGAGGCGGCGCTGGCCGAGGCGAACGTGATCCGGCGCCTCGACGGGGTCGCGATCCGCAAGGTGATCCACGTCCCGGACCGCATGCTCAACCTCGTGGTCTCCTAGCACCCGCCAGGGCGGTCGTCGGCTGGCGCGGGTGCTTTACCACTCGACGGACCCTTCTTCGCTCGCGTCGATCGAGGCGGCGGTGCCCTCCTCGCCGAAGAGGTAGATCCGCAGGTTCTTGTAGAGAAACTCGCGCGCCGCGGATTCGTGGAGCTTGAGCCCGTAGTGGTTGATGAGCAGCATCTGCCGCTCCTTCCACTCCTCCCAGCACGGCGCGCAGATCTCGGCCACGATCCGCTCGCCGAGTTCGTTCGGGAACGGGACACGCTCGATCCGACCCGGGTCGTCGCGATCGCAGCGCACACAGACGAACGGTTCCGTCATCTCGAACCTTCCGTGGTCCCGGAGCTGTCCCCCTGGCCGGGGCCCGTGTCCGCGGGACCCACCAGGCGGGTCAGGCCTTCCCACGGATCGCCGGCCGCGGTCTCGCGCATAAGCGCTTCGAGGGAGGGCACCAGGGCGCCGTGCGACTCGTACACGCGCTCGAAGTCATCCAGCCTCGTGTAGTAGAGCAGGCGCGAGATCATCCACGCGTTGTCGAGGCCGTCCGGATCGATCGAGCCGTACCGAGCGTGGAGCCGCGGCTTGTACTCCGTCTCGAAGCGCCGGGCCGCGGCCTCGAACACCTCGCGTTTGGCCCTCCGCTTCGCGTCATCGGGCAGGGTGGAGGCGTACACCTCCTCCAGCGGCGCGAGGATCGAATGGAAGAAGTGGCCGAATACGCGCGCGTCCTCCCATCTCCACTGCGCCCGCACGCAGGCACTCTCGTCGGCCACCGCCTCGCAGAAGAACTCGATCGCGCCGCGGTGCCCGACGAAGTTCGCGAAGCTCTCGTTGAAGTCCGCCTGGCCGGTGGGGAAGTACGTGCTGTGCGTGATCTCGTGGATCACGGTCTCGACGAGCCCCAGGCTGTCGAGCCGCAACGTCGTCGACATGATGGGGTCGGGGAACCAGCCCAGCGTCGAGAACGCGGCGACCGGCCGGAGCGAGACGTCGTAGCCTTCCTCGGCGAGGCTGGCGGCCTCCGCGCGGGCATCGTCGAAGTCGAAGTATCCCTTGTACGGGAGGTGGCCGACGATGGGGAACCACCACGTCTTCCAGCGCAGCCCGAACTCCGGGGCGGCGAGCACGTTCAGGACCAGCGTGTCGCGGTGAAGTTGCGAGAACGACTCGTAGCTCGCCCCCGCGCGCAGCCCCAGGTCGCGTTCCGCGAAATCTCTCGCGTCGAGGACGAGCCGCAACTTGTCGCGGGTCTCGCGGGCCACGGTCGTGTCGTGGATCACGGCCCGGATGGGGCGGCGCGCCGAGAGAATGCGGGCCTCCTCCCAGCCGGCGCGCAGGACGTACGCCGGTGAGCAGCCGCCCGCGCCCAGCAGGAGCAGCAGGAGCCCGGCGCGCGCGCGGGAGGCGCGGGGGACGGAGAGGCGGGCGCTCACCCGGCGCACCGTGCTCACGCGCACCTCACGTAGTGCAGGTGTTCCCGCACGTCGTCGCGCAGGTAGCTCCGTTGCGGGCCGTTGGCGTCGCTCCGGTAGCGGCGGTAGGGCCGGGCGTGGAACTCGTAGGTGTCCGGCAGGCCGCGTTCGCGCAACGCCCCCTCGATGGCCGCGCGGTCCAGATGCCCCTCGTCGTTGTAGCTGAACAGGATGTGACGTCCGTCCGCGGCTTCGAGCACCTCCCGCAGGGCGTCCGGAGCCCGGTGCTTCCGGCACCAGTCCGAGCGCTGCGCCTCGTCCGGTATCAGCCCTGTTTTTCCCCGGATCTCCGGCGGCGTGGCCCAGCCGAGCGCGAGGAGTTCGGGGATGTGATAATACGCGGGATATTGCCGACCGTTGTATGGGGGGTCGAGATAGACGAGATCGACGGGACCGATGGATTGCAGGAGACGGGCGGCGGGTCCGCGGAACGCGCTGCAGGCGGCGGCGTCTTTCCGGCGCCGGGTCGGCTCGATCGGACGGAGTTCGAGCGGGCGGAGCGCGTTCGGCTGCATGGTTTTCACGAACGAGGCGTACACGCCGGTCGTGTTCGCCACCCGGTCGGCGGCCTCGATGAGCGTCGCGATCAGGAGTTGGGCCGCGGCTTCGCTGTGGGAGGACCCGCGGGTCCAGCGCTCGATCCGCGTCCGGACCCGATCGATCTTCCGTCCGTTCTCGGGGGAGAAGTACATGCGCCCGTGCTCCCGGCCGGCGGCTCCGTCGCTCGTGTAGTGTTCGGAGATGAACCCGTGGCGGGGGTCATCGAGTTCGGCGAGCCCTTCGAGCAGGGCGCGGTAGCCGATCTCCCGCTTTCCGTTCCGGGCCGCCGCCGGGAGGAGCGAGGCGGGATACCGCGGGTGCGCGTCGAGCTGGACTCGCGCGACCTGGAGGGCGTAGGAAGACGCCATCAGATCGCCCGCATGGACCTGCCAGCCCTTCTCCTTGAGCGCCGCCGACACGCTGGCGGTGCCGGCGAACGGGTCGCAGGCGACGCCGGGCGTCTCCTGGAACCGGTCCACGGTCTCCAGCAGGAAGGGGACGAGCTTCGTTTTGTTCCCGAGATAGCGCACGCGGGAGAATATGGAGACGGGATGCGGGCGAAAAGCTCCGGGACGCCGTCTTGAGCACCGGGGCGCGTCTTACGGGAGCGGCGGCCGGCGTCGCGCTCGCGGCTGCGCCCCTGCTTCGGCGCGCCCGCCCGGACATCGCGCGGGCGCTCGCGGCGCGGC